>CALXAA010000005.1 GCA_944386165.1 uncultured Clostridia bacterium | reverse complement strand
GAGGGACTTAAGTCCATGCCAGTAACATGCCCTTATAGGGCTAGTCAAAACTACCCGTTGAACGGGTAGTTTTTTTTCTAAAAATTTTTTTAACTATTGAATAAAAATATAAACTTTGATAGAATATAGTAAATAATAAAAAAGGGAGTGCGAAAATAAATGTTATCACAACTGATAGTTTTAGTCATATTAATTTTACTAAATGCATATTTTGCAGCAAGTGAAATTGCATTTATATCTTTAAATGATGCCAAAATAGAAAAACAAGCGAAAGAAGGAAACAAAAAAGCAAAACAAATTGAAAAAATGTTAAAAGAACCAAGTAAATTTTTAGCAACAATTCAAATAGGAATTACACTTGCAGGATTTTTATCAAGTGCATTTGCATCAGACACATTTGCAGACATGTTAGCACCAGCATTATACAATTTAGTACCATATATTAGTTTAGGGTTATGGAAAAGTATATCCATTATAGTAATCACAATAATATTATCTTTCTTTACATTAGTATTTGGAGAACTCGTACCAAAAAGATTAGCAATGAAGCACTATGAAAAGATTGCTTTTGCTACCATAGGAGTTATAAGAGGAATTTCTATAATAACATCACCATTTGTTAAATTACTAACAAATGTAACAAATGGAATATCAAAAATCTTTGGTGTAGGAGAAAATGAAGAAGAAACAGTTACAGAAGAAGAAATAAAAATGATGGTAGATCAGGGAGAAGAAAAAGGAACAATAAAAGAAGAAGAAAAAGAACTAATAAATAATGTTTTTGAATTTAATGATATAACTGTTTCAGAAATAATGACACACAGAAAAGATATATTTGCAGTAGATATTAATATAAGTAATGAAGAATTATTAAGAGAACTATCAAGAGAAGAATATAGATATAGTAGAATTCCTGTTTATGATGAAACAATTGATGAAGTAAAAGGTATATTATATGTAAAAGATGTACTAAAAAATATTAATAAAAAGAATTTTAAAGTTACAAATGTTGTAAAAGAAGCATATTTTATATCACAAAATAGATTAATAAATGAAGTATTTAAAGAATTACAAAAAAATAAAATGCAAATAGCAATTATTGTTGATGAATATGGTGGAACAGCTGGATTAATTACAATGGAAGATATATTAGAAGAACTTGTAGGAGACATATATGATGAGTATGACAAAGTAGAAAATGAATATGAAAAAATAGATGAAAACACATATATGTTATCTGGAAGTTTACCAATATATGATGTAAATAAATTATTAGATTCAGAAATACCAGAAGGAGACTATGATACTTTATCAGGTTATTTACAAGAAGAACTAGGTAGAATACCAGAAGATGAAGAAAAACCAGTTATTGAAACAGAAAAAGTAACATACAAAATTGAAGAATATGAAGATAAGAGAATTATAAAAGTAAAAGCTTGTAAAAATAATAATGAAGAAAAAGAGAATAACGAATAAACTTAAAGAATAGAGCCTATAAGAAAATATCTTAAGCTCTATTTTTTTGTTCTATTAACAACAAAAAAACATACTATTAATAATAATATTTAAATTTTTATAAATAAGAAAAAGGAGAAAATTATGCCAATATCATTATCAAGCAAAAAGAAATTAAGAAATGCATTATTTGTAGTAATAATAGTAATTTCATTACTATTAACGAGACTAGGTTACATACAATTTGTATGGGGAGCAGAACTAAACCAAAAAGCAGCAAGTCAACAATCACAAAGTAGAACAATTACAGCCAAAAGAGGAACAATATATGATTCAACTGAAAAATATGTACTAGCAGTAAGTTCAAGTGTAGAAGTAGTAACTGTAAATCCAACAAATATAGCCAAAGAAGACAAAGAAACAGTTGCAAAAGCACTAAGTAAAATTTTTGAATTAGAATATGAAGATGTATTAAAAAAAGTAAGTAAAAGAAGTTCTATTGAAACAATAGCTAAAAAGGTAGACAAGAGCAAAACAGATGAATTAAGAAACTGGATGGAACAAACAGGAATAAAAAATGGAATAAACATTGATGAGGACACAAAAAGATATTATCCATATGGAGATTTAGCTGCACAAGTAATAGGATTTTGTGGAAGTGATAACCAAGGATTAGATGGAATTGAAGCAGAATATGATAAAGAACTAAAAGGTACGAATGGAAAAATAGAAAGAGAAACAAATGCAGCAGGAGAAAGCTTAGGAGGAGAGGAATACATTTCTGCAATTGATGGAAATAGCTTAGTATTAACAATAGATATGACAATTCAATCAATTGTAGAAAAATATCTAGAAGAAGCATGTATAGATAATGAATGTACAGATGGAGGAAGTATAATTGCAATGGACCCAAGAAATGGAGACATATTAGCAATGGCAACATACCCAGCATATGACTTAAATTCACCATTTGAACCACATACAGATGAGCAAAAAGCAGAATGGGAAACATTAGACTCAACAGGCAGAACAACAGCCTTGCAACAAATGTGGAGAAACAAAGCAATATCAGACACATATGAGCCTGGTTCAGTATTTAAAACAATAACAGCATCTGCAGCACTTGAAGAAGGAATAGTAAGAAATATTGACCAAGAAGGGCAATTTTCTTGTACTGGAGGAATTGAAGTAGCAGGAGTTAGAATAAAATGTTGGAGATATTACAGACCACATGGTTCAGAAAGTTTAAGAATGGCTTTAATGAATTCATGTAATCCTGTATTTATAGGACTTGGGCAAAAAATTGGAGTAACAAAATATTATGAATATTTGCGTAAATTTGGATTATTTAACAAGACAGGAATTGACCTTCCAGGAGAAGCTAATAGCATATTTATAAAAGAAGAAAAAGCAGGACCTGTTGAACTAGCAACAATAAGTTTTGGTCAAAGATTTGAAATAACACCATTACAAATGATAACAGCAGTTTCATCAATTGCAAATGATGGAACATATATAAAACCAAGAATAGTAAAAAGTATTATAAATAGTCAGACAGGAGAAAAAACAGAAATGCCTGTAGAAACAGGAGAACAAATAATTTCAAAAGAAAATGCAGAAAAAGTTTTAAGTATGATGAATAGTGTAGTATCAGAAGGAACAGGAAAAAATGCAAAAGTTGAAGGATATGAAATAGGAGGAAAAACAGGAACATCAGAAGATGGTGTAAATACAGGAAAATATGTAACATCATTTTGTGGAGTTGCAGAAACTGATGAACCTTATATGGTTTTACTTATAACATTATACAACCCAACAGGAGAAGGTGGACATCAAGGTGGTGGTGTTGCAGCACCAGTTGGTGGAAAAATATTTAGTGAAGTGTTACCATATTTAGAGTCTTTGAATAAATAACATAAAAATTTATGACGAAGCAGGAAAGTAAATGTTATATATAATAAAAAGTAACATATACTAATTACGAAAAAAGTACGTATACGGTAATTACTGGAATAAGAAGATGTGGTAAGTCTTATAATAGCATCTGATATAGGTTCTTTAACAAACCCCTTAAAATTATCAAATAATTTTAAGGAAAGAGATAGAAATTCAACAATGACTGATAAAACAATATATAATTATCTAGGATATTTACAAGATGCATTTATTATTGAAAAAGCAAGAAGATTTGATGTCCGTAGCAACTCAAAATTTTGCAAATGCATTTAATGCTACAAGTGCAGGAAGATGTTTTGTCGGTTGGAATATTGAAATTGCAAATGATACAGTTATAGCTTTTGATAAGAAGTTTTTTCCAAAATTGGGAACAATGAGTGTTGGAGATGCTGTTGTTACATCCTTGTGGGAAACAAGAAATGAAGGATATAATTATGGAATGTATATGTGTGATCCAGGATTTATTGGTGATCGAGATTATTATGGATGGGCTTGGTAAAAAAGAAGAAATTACAATAATATATTTGTCATAATTTTTAATAGCAAGTATATATAAAAATACTTGCTATTAATTTTAATACTCAAAATCTTAGATTTTTCCTAATTTAATTTTTTATAGTTCAATAGCTTTTCCAATATTTCATCTTCCTCAGTAGAAACAATATTTCCATTTTTTCCAGTTCCAAGTTCCACTTCTGGTTTTATAATAGGGCCATGATAATCACTACCTTTTGTAACAAGTAAATTTAATTTTTTTGCTAAAGCTTTAAATGTATGCATTTGTTCAGGAGTTTGTTTTGAATGATAACATTCAAGACCATCTAAACCATATGAAATTAATTCCGTAAGTTTTATTTCTAATTCTTTATCATCCAATTTTAAGGATTGTGGATGTGCAAGAACAGCAATACCATTAGCTTTTTTTATCAGTTTTATAAGAAATTCAGGTGAATAACGAGTTTTCTTAATATCACTTAAAGGAGGCTTATTAAAATAATTGTCAAAAATTTCATTTTTGGTTTTTATATAATTTTTTTGAAGAAAAACTTTAGCAAAATGAGGTTTCCCAATAATTTTTCCTCCACTTACTTTTTGCAAATCTTCTAAAGTAAGTTCAAATCCCATTTTATTAAATTCTTGAATAAAAAGATTATTTCTATGTATTCTACCTTGTTTAATTCTATCTAATACATTATTTAACTCTTTATTCTCAAAATCAATAAATAAGCCTAAAATATGCATTTGTCCTTTATCCACATCAGCTTCTAATTCCATACCTGGTACAAATATAATATTCTTATTTTTTGAATATTCAAAAGCAGGTTTTAATCCGGAAATTGTATCATGGTCTGTAATTGCAATTGCAGAAAGATTTTTACTTAAAGCTAAATCAATTAATTCTTCTGGACTTTTTTCTCCATCTGATGCGGTAGTATGTGTATGTAAGTCAATCACATTTAATCAATCCTTTCTATAAAATTCAATATTTATGCAATGAATTATAACATATCTACATAAGAAAGTAAAATAATAAATTCTTCTATTTTACCACAAGCAATTTTCTTTCCAGAATTTCCACTAGGCTGACTTGTAAAATCATCAGGAGAATCATGTATAATAACAACTTTTCCAATAATATCTTGAGTTTTAAATTTATCAATCAAAACACTCATATAAGCATAACCATTATTTTCAATTAAAGGTGGCAAATCACCAGCATGAAAAGGATGTGCACAATTAGTAGGATTATAATGAGATTTTGCATTAGCAAACTCATCTTCTGAATTTCCAGAACAAGAAGAACCCTCATGTATATGAAAACCAAAAAATCTTCCTTTACAATTATCATTAGACTGTGGTAACCCTTTAATTTGAGCTGTAAGTAACACACCATCTGTAGTTTCCTTAAAAAATACGCATCCTTTTATTTCAGGATATTCTTTACCTCCAGTTATATTTGCTCTAGCATATTTCATAAAAAATTCCATTCCTTTCCAAGGTACACAAAGTTATAAAAGAATTTTCTTTCAATCTATACCTCACTTATATAATATTCATAAATATAAATAAATGCTAAAGAAATTAATAACTTGACAATATATGATATAATTATAAGAAAAATAGTAGGAGAAAGAATGGAAGCACTAAAAAATCGCAATAAACAAGAAATGGAAAATAAAAATGAAAATCAACTTATAATTTATAAAAGCAAAAAAAAGAAAATTTTATTAGATATAATATAAAACAACCTCATATTTATTATAGGAATTTTACTTTTAGTATATAAAGGACTATTACTAAATTATCAAATCAATTTAGAAATAGGAATAGAAACAGTAAAATATACAATCTGTGTAGCATTACTAATTATGTGTCCACTAATAAACAATAAAAACAAATTTAGTTACATATTATTATTATCACTATGAAGATGCCAAAGATTATTTTAAAAGTTTATTTGAAAAAGAAGAAATAGATGAAGCAAAATTACAAGATATATACAATAAATATATAAATGTAGAAAAAACAACAACAGATTATACAGGAATTGCAAAAGATTATAATGTTATTATTTTACAATTAGAAAGTTTAAATGAATATATAATTGGAAAAAAAGTTAATGGAAAAGAAATAACACCAAACCTAAATAAATTTTTTAATGATAATATATATTGTAGTGATATGTATAATCAAGGTCTTGGAAGTACTGCAGATTCAGAGTTTGAGATGGAAAATTCAATGTATCCATTAGAAAATGGATATGTATTTCAAAAATATTATGACAATGAATGGATAGACATTTTTACAGTACTTAAAGAAAATGGATATTACACTTCATTTATGCATCCAAATACAAGTACATTTTGGAATAGAGAAGAAGTATATAATACAGGTTATAATATAGATGAATATGATGATATAAGAAGTTTTCCAAATATAGAACAAGCAGGAGGATTTTATTCAGATGAAGGCTTTTTAGAAGAAGCGGTAAAAATAATGGCTAGATATGAAGAAAAATTTTGTACAACTTTAGTAAGTGTTACAACTCATATACCTTTCCTTTTAGATGGTGTATCAGATTTAGAAAATAAATTAACATTAACACAAGAAGATTTAAGAGAATATGAAGATTATTTTATAAAAAATTATATGTTATCATGTAATTTTGTAGATTATGCCTTTGGAGAATTTATAAATGGATTAGAAGAAACAGGATTAATAGAAAACAGTATATTAATTGTATATGGAGACCATGGTGCAAGTATATCAAATACAGAAGAAATAGCAAAATTTTATAATGAAAACGGAATAGACTATACAGAATTTGATAATTCATTTAAAGAAGTACATATACCATTTGGAATAAAAATTCCAGGAGTAGAAAATAATGAAACAATAAATAGAAGTGTAGCCAAAATAGATATAAAATCAACCATTTTAGATTTGTTGAGAATTAAGGATGAGTTTTCTATAGGAAAATCTATATTTTCTAATAAAGATTATTCATTTATAAAAGGTTTAGGATTTGTTACAAGTACAAGTTATTGTATTAATGATATTTATTATGATAGAGGTACTTTGGAAGAAATTTCAGAAAATGAAGATTTAAAAAATATTTATCAGCAAATGGATGATGAAATATATTTATCAGATTCGATTATAAAAAATGATTTACTAAGAGTAAAATAAAAATTTTATAAAAAATACATTGAGTATTATACTTAATGTATTTTTTTCATATCTTGACAAAGTAGTGATATTTTGATAAAAATATAAAAAAGAATGGAGGAAGAAAATGAAAAATTTAATCGATATCAAAGAACTATCAATTAACGAAATAGAAGACTTAATAAAAGTAGCTAAAGATATTATGCAAGCACCTGAAAAATATTCAGAGAAATGTAAGCATAAAAAATTAGCTACTTTATTTTTTGAACCAAGCACAAGAACAAGACTAAGTTTTGAATCTGCAATGATGGAATTAGGAGGAAATGTACTTGGATTTTCATCAGCCCAATCAAGTTCAACAGCAAAAGGAGAAAGTGTATCAGACACAATAAGAACAGTAGGATGTTATTGTGACATAATAGCAATGAGACATCCAAAAGAAGGAGCACCATTAGTAGCAACAATGAAATCAACAGTACCAATTATAAATGCAGGAGATGGAGGTCATAATCATCCAACACAAACATTAACAGATTTACTAACAATATCATGTGAAAAAGGAAGATTAGAAAATTTAACAATAGGACTATGTGGAGACTTAAAATTTGGAAGAACAATACATTCATTAATAACAGCAATGGTAAGATATGAAAACATAAAATTTGTATTAATTTCACCAGATGAATTAAAAATTCCAGAATATATAAAAGAAGAAGTATTAGAAAAAAATAATATAGAATATATAGAAACAAACGATATAGAAGAATATATGGACAAATTAGACATTTTATATATGACAAGAGTGCAAAAAGAAAGATTTTTCAATGAAGAAGATTATATAAGATTAAAAGATTATTACATTTTAGATAAAAACAAACTAGAAAAAGCAAAACAAGATTTATGTATAATGCACCCATTACCACGTGTGAATGAAATATCAACAGAAGTAGATGATGACCCAAGAGCATGTTATTTTAAACAAGTAAGATATGGAAAATATATTAGAATGGCATTAATTTTAAAATTATTAGAAATAGAATAGCTTGACTATAACTAAGGAAAGGAAAATAAAAAATGAATATAGATAGTATAAAAAATGGAATAGTAATTGACCATATACAAGCCAAAAAAGGAATGGAAATTTATGAAGTCTTAGAATTAGAAAAATTAGATTGTTCAGTAGCCATAATAACAAATGCAAAAAGTCAAAAAATGGGTAGAAAAGATATAATAAAAATAAATAAAGATATTAAATTAGATTTAGATATATTAGGATATATCGATCCAAACATCACAATAAATATAATCAAAAATGATGAAAGAGTAGAAAAATTTCATGTAAAATTACCAGAAAAAATAGTAAATGTAATAAAATGCAAAAATCCAAGATGTATAACATCAGTAGAACAAGGCTTAGAACAAGTATTTTTGCTAACTGACAAAGATAAAAAAATATATAGATGTATGTATTGTGAAACATCAAAAGAAGAAATTGAAAATAATTAATCATAAAAAATATAAATTAGAAATAAAAATATAAAGGGTGAGTGAGTAAATGAAAAATTTAGGAATAATATATGGGGGAATTTCAACAGAACATGATGTATCTGTTATGTCTGCAAAATCAGTTATTGAAAATATAGATAAGGAAAAATACAAAATTCATGAATTATATATAAATAAATATGGAAAATGGTTTGAAGTAAAAAATGGGGAAAAAGAAGAAGTCTATAATCTTTTATGGACACTTAAAGAATTAGATGTAGTATTTCCAGTCTTACATGGAAGAGGAGGAGAAGATGGAACAATACAAGGAATGTTAGAAATGCTTCAAATTCCTTATGTAGGATGTGGAGTTTTAGCATCATCAATAGGCATGGATAAGGCTTATACAAAAATTTTATTTGAAAAAGCAGGAATACCACAGGCAAAATATATTTATGTAAGAATAAGAGATGGTGCATATTATTTAGTAAATGAAAAATTTGAAGAAGAAGAATTAAAAATAGAAAAAATAACAGAAAAATTAGAATTTCCAATGTTTGTAAAACCATCGAATTCAGGATCTTCTGTAGGAGTTAAAAAAGCAAAAGATATAGATGAACTAAAAATGGCAATTGATTATGCAAAACAATTTGATGATAAAATTCTAATAGAACAAGGGATAGATGGTAGAGAAGTGGAATGTGCAATATTAGAAGATGGTGAAATAAAAGCTTCTACAGTTGGAGAAATAAAATCTGCAGAAGAATTTTACAGTTTTGATGCAAAATATAATATTCCAGAATCAAAAACAATAATTCCAGCAGATATTGAAAAATCAAAAATAGAAGAAATTAGAAAACTTGCAATAAAAGCATTTAAATCAATAGATGGAAAAGGATTATCAAGAGTAGATTTTTTTGTTGAGAATGGTACAGGGAAAATTTATGTAAATGAAATAAATACAATGCCTGGATTTACTAAAATAAGTATGTATCCAAAACTTTTTGAAAATGTAGGAATTACATATAAAGAATTACTTGAAAAATTAATTGAAAGTGCTTTTTTTAAGTAATAAAAATCAAGACGCGACATGTGAAAATAAATAACATATCACGTCTTTTTTATTATCTTTCTTCATCTAATGCAGGTTGAGTGTTTTTTGGGCTTGATTTTTCTTGAGTTTCTGGTTGAGCAGGGCTATTACCAAAATTAGGTACAAAATCTTTTAAAGATATTTTATAATATTTGTCAAAAGGTAAACTTCTTTTATAATCATCAACTATTGATTGTTGTAACTCAGGAATTAAATTTTCTAATCCTAATTTTTTTAAGTCTGGGATAACTTCTTCTTCCAATAATCCTGGAACAATATTAGAACTATATTTTCTGTCATGAATAAATTTAACTAAACTTGAAACAAGATTATCTTTTAAATTATATTTCCATACCATATTATCTATGTTTCTATATTCATCTTCATGCATTCTAAGTACACCTTTTTCTACACTAGTTAATGATAAATCTATTGGTTTTACAGGCTTGAAAAAAGATTTTATTTTTGCAAAGACTCTTTGGGCAGGAGTAATATTTGTTAATGCTTGTACCTGTACTTCTTTTTTCTTTGCTATATTTTTCATTGTATAACCATAATCACCCAATTTGGTATTTGCCTGATTTAATTTTTCAAATAAATCATCTATTATTGCATCTCCAATAAAAGATGAATTAACCATATCATATTCTTCTTGTTTTGAAGAGAACATTGAAATTCCAGCATTTTTGAATTCTTGAGATAATTCAACTATTTTGTTATTTACTGTAATACTTATTCTAGGAATGTCAAATTCTGATAATCCTAATTTTTTTGAATTTTCTATCATTAAATCTATAACTTCTTTTTCTTTAGAACGAATTTTATACATAGCTTCGAAAATTTCATCTCTATATTTTGTTTCAAATTCTTCTACTCTTTTATCTTCTATCATAAAAGTTCTCCTACTTTTGTATTTTTTTATAATTATAGCAAACTTTTTTAAAATTTAAAAGATGTAATAAAAAAAATTGTGAAATTAACATAAATGTAGTATAATAATTTATATAAATACATAAAATGTAATAAAAATTCACAAATGTTAAAAAAATTAAACAAAAAATATTGATTTTTTGTATTAACTCTAGTATAATATCTTTAGAAATGAGAGAGAAAAATTATTAAAATAGGGGCCTAATTAAAGTTTAATAAACAGTTATGAGGGTAATACTCATTTCTAAGATGAATAATTTTAACCATTTCTCATAAGAAGTGATACAAAAAAGACTAGAGCGGCAACTCTAGTCTTTTTCTATATGTATTAATTGAAAAAATCTTTAAAGATTTTATAAAGCAATGTTAACACATAGACTTTGATGATTAACTTTAACCACTTTCCCATACTTTCACCTCCCTAAGGGAAATGTGGAAGTGCACAAATGTATTATATAATGAGTTAAAATAATAATCAATGAAAATAAAAAAAATACCCTGTTTCAGGGTATTTTTCTATGGTTGGGCTGGCTAGATTCGAACTAGCGCATGTTAGAGTCAAAGTCTAATGCCTTACCGCTTGGCTACAGCCCAGTATAAACTAAAACAATGTCCCATGTAAATGTATTTATATGGGGTGGAAGATGGGACTCGAACCCACGGTCTCCAGTGCCACAAACTGGCGCGTTAACCAACTACGCTACATCCACCATTATTTATTCCATTTGTGAACACATTAAATATTTTAGTATTTTTTTTTGGATTTGTCAAGATATTTTTGCTATTTTGTTTGATTTTTTATAAAAAATTTGTTAATATATAATGTAATATAGGAAAGCGGAGGAGGTTAGACATTTGTCTAACAAGAAAAATTATGGCGAAAGTTTTAATAATAGGTGGAGGCCCTGCAGGGATGATGGCAGCAATAACTGCTGCAGAATTTGGAAATGATGTAACAATAATTGAGAAAAATTCATCTTTTGGAAAAAAACTATTAATTACAGGAAAAGGAAGATGTAATATTACAAGTTCATTATATATGAGTGAATTTATAAAAAATACACCTGGAAATGGTCAATTTCTATATAGTGCATTTCAAAACTATACTAACACAGACATAATAGAATTTCTAAAAAGACAAGGGCTTGAAGTAAAAGAAGAAAGAGGAAACAGAATATTTCCTGTTACAGATAAATCAATAGATGTATTAAAATGTTTTGAAAATAGAATAAATGAATTAAAAATAAAAAAACTATTAAATACAAGAGTAGAAAAAATCTTAATTCAAAATAATTGTGTAATTAGTGTAAGAACAAATAATGAAATGATAAAAACCAATAAAGTAATTTTAGCAACAGGTGGAAGAAGTTATCCATTAACAGGTTCAACAGGAGACGGATATATTATTGCCGAAAACTTAGGACATAAAATTACTCCAATAAAACCATCTTTAGTACCTTTAGTTGTTCATGAAAAAGAAGAATGTAAAAAATTACAAGGGTTAAGCCTACGAAATGTAAAAATTAAAATAACAGATTTAGTAAAGTCAAAAATAATATATGATGATTTTGGTGAAATGATATTTACACATTTTGGTATATCAGGACCTATAATTTTAAGTGGTTCAGCACATTTAGTAAGATATAAAGATATTGGAAGTCTTTTAAAAGACGGAAAAATAAAATTACAAATAGACTTAAAACCAGCACTATCAGAAAGTCAATTAGATGATAGAATCTTACGAGATTTTAAAGAATTTAAAAATAAACAATTTAAACATTCATTAGATAAATTACTACCTCAAAAAATAATTCCTGTAATAATTGAAAAATCAGGAATAGATGGAGAAAAAAGAGTTAATGAAATAACAAAAGAAGAAAGAAAAAAATTAATAAGTGTATTAAAAGATTTTGAGCTTACAATAAAAGATTTTAGACCAGTTGAAGAAGCAATTATAACAAGTGGAGGAATAGATACAAAAGAAATAAACCCCAAAACAATGGAATCTAAAATAATAAAAGGATTATATTTTGCAGGAGAAATTATTGATGTAGATTCTTATACAGGAGGATTTAATTTACAAATTGCATATTCAACAGGCTATACAGCAGGAATGCATGTAGGAGATGCCAATGATTGATAAATAGGAGAAAAAAGAATTTATGGAAAATTTTCTAACAGTACAAGAAGAAGAACAAATACAAATTGTTGAAAAAAAGTCAAAATTTATAGCAGAAATTCATCCTGTTTCAAATATACAAGAAGTAGAAAACAAAATTAAAGAGATTAAGAAAAAATATTATGATGCAAAACATCATTGCATAGCTTATAGAATTATTGATGAAGGAAGAGTAGTAGAAAGGGCTAGTGATAATGGAGAGCCTTCAGGAACAGCAGGAGCTCCTATGCTAAACTTATTAAAAGGAAATAATTTGTGCAATGTAGTAGTTGTTGTAACAAGGTATTTTGGAGGAATTCTTTTAGGAACAGGTGGACTTGTTAGAGCATATTCAGAAGCTACAAATTTAGTAATACAAAAAAGTAAATTAGTTTGTAAAACTGAAGGATATGAAATAACCTTGAAATTAGAATATAATAATTTAGATACTTTTACGTATTATTGCAAAAATAATAATATAATAATTTTAAATATAGAATATGCTGAAAATATCAGTATAAAAATAGAAATGGAAACTGATAAAAAAGAAATCTTAATGAAAGATATCGAAAATAAAAAAATTAATGTAATAGAGATTGTCGAAATTAATAGAAAATTGGTGAATAAAGTCGTAAATAAATGATGAAAATGGAAAAAGTTACCAAAATATATTGAATTATTCTCAATAATGTATTATAATCCAAATTGTAAAAAATTTACAATTGAAAAATTAGGAGGAAAAAACATGAGAGAAAAAATCACAGTTTTAATTGCAGATGACAATCAAGAATTTAGCACAACACTTGCAACATATTTAAAAAATCAAGAAGACATGGTAGTAGTAGGAAGAGCAAAAGACGGAAATGAGGCTCTAGATATGATATCAAGCTTAATGCCAGATATTATATTATTAGATGTAATAATGCCACATTTAGATGGCATTGGAGTTCTAGAACAAATGAATATGATTAAATTGAACAAAAAGCCTATCTGTATAATGCTATCAGCTGTAGGACAGGACAAAATTACAAGAAGAGCAGTAGAATTAGGAGCAGAATATTATGTGGTAAAGCCATTCGACATAGACTTACTTATAACAAGAATTAGAGAATTAAAGAATTATAAACCATCTCAAGCAAATAATTTTATTGCAAGAGATAGAGAAATTGGAATAGCAAAATCACAATATATAGATATATCTAATATGTCTACTAATAAAGAAGACAACTTAGAAGCATTAGTAACAAATGTTATACATGAAGTTGGAGTACCAGCACATATAAAAGGATATCAATATTTAAGAGAAGCAATTATTATGGTTGTAAATGATATTGATGTTATTAACCAAATAACAAAATGTCTTTATCCACAAATTGCACGAAAATTTCATACAACACCAAGCCGTGTTGAAAGAGCAATAAGACATGCTATAGAAGTTGCATGGGGAAGAGGACAACAAGATGTTGTTGAAAATATTTTTGGGTATACTGTTTCAGCTAGCAAAGGAAAACCAACTAATAGTGAATTTATAGCGATGATTAGTGATAAATTAAGGCTAGAATTAAAGAGTGCATAAAAATGAATAAATAATAACTAGAAAGCTCTCAAAATTTACTGATTTATATCAGAAATTTTGGGAGTTTTTTTGTAGAAACTTTTATTTGTAATAATTAATTATTTTAAACAAAATTTTATTGTAAAATAATTTACATAAAAATTGATTTTGATAGAAAAATATGGTAAAATATTATTATGTTTGTTAGATATAAGTAAATTTTATGTAATTAAGACAATATGTAGTAAAGGAAAGAAGAAAATGGAAGAAATAGAAAAATTTTTAAAAGAAAAAGGATATGAACAAAGTGATATAAATAAAATATTAAGTAATGGTATTTTATTAAAACTAAAACAAGAAAGACTATTAACAAATATTAAAGCAATATATGAATTATTTATTTCTTTAGGATACAATCAACAAGAAATAATAAAAATGACAAAAATTTTTCCAACATTATTTAGTTTAAAAACGGAAAATATAACACAAAAAATAGATGACATGGTAAAATTGGGATATAAACGAGAAGATGTTATATATATGACAAAAATTTTCTCGGTAATTTATGGAAATAACATTGATAACATAAAACAAAAAATAGAAGGTATAACAAAATTAGGATATACCAAAAATGACGTTATAAACATGACAAAAAGCTGTCCTCAAATATTTGGACATACAGTAGAGAACTTGAATAAAAAGATAAACGATATAATGACCTTAGGCTATAGTAAAGGAGATATACTAAAGATGACTAAAGCATCTCCGCAATTATATGGATACAGTATAGAATGCATAAAACAAAAAATAGAGGATTTAAAAAGCATAGGATATAACATAGATCAGATAATCAGAATAACAAAACTATCACCACAAATATATAGTTACAATATAGAGAATATAAAACAAAAAATAGAAGAGATGATTAAACTTGGATACACAAAAGAAGAATTCTTAAAAATGTCTGTAACATTTCCACAAATATATGGAAATAATATAAAAAATATCAATGAAAAAATATCATACTTAGAAAGTCTAGGATATAAACGAAAAGATATCTTAAAAATGACAAAAAATTTCCCAGCAATATATAGTTATAGTAAAGAAAATATTGAACAAAAAATAGAAGAGATGATAAAACTAGGATATAGTAATGAAGAAGTAATAATAATTATAAAAAATACACCTACAATATTTGGATTAAGCATAGAAAATATCAAGCAAAAAATTGAATATATAAAACAATTTGGATATACCCAAGAAGAAGTAATAAATATAACAAAAGCCTTACCATCAATATTTGGACTAAGTATAGAAAATTTAAAACAAAAATTAGAGTTTTATAATTCTATAAATTTACATTCATTGGCAATAAAAGCCCCAAAAGATTTAATGCAAAGCATAGCTTTAAGTTATGCAAGATATATGTTTTATAAAGATGAGGGAATAGAAATAAATGAAACAAATTATAGAAAATTATTTATATGTCAAAAAGCTTTTGAACAAAAATATGGTATAAAAAAAGAAGAATTACTATTAAGATATAATTATAAAATATACATAGAAAATTTGAAAAAGAAGAATACCCAAGAATTAGGGGAAGAAACAGAAAAAGAACAAATTAATACTGAATTTTTAGACAGTATAGAAGATGCACAAAAAAAGCAACAAAAATCAGTTAATTATAAAAAAGAAGAATTTACAAATTAATTATTTATTTAATAAAAATCATATGATAAAATATTAATTAGATTTTATATAAATGAAAATAGTAAAGGGAGAAAAATAATGGAAGATTTAAAAAGTATTAATAGTTACTTTATATCATTAGGTTATACTCAAAATGATATACTAAAAATGCGAAAAGTTTTTCCTAAATTATTTAGTTATAGTATAGAAAACATAGAACAAAAAATAAAAAATTTGGAAGAATTAGGTTATAGCAAAAAAGATATCGTAAAAATGGGTAGAAGTATACCTTCAATATATGGATATGGTATCGAAAACATAAAACAAAAAATAGAAGACTTAAAAAAATTAGGATATACTAAAGAAGAAATAATAAAAATGACAAAAGAATCTCCAGCATTATATAGTTACAGTATTGAAAACATAAAACAAAAAGTAGAAGACTTAAAAAAACTAGGATATACTAAAGAAGAAATAATAAAAATGACAAAATCTACACCATCAATATATGACTATAGTACAGAAACTCTTTTACAAAAAATAGAAGATATAAAACAACTAGGATATAGTATGGAAGAAGTAATAGAAATAACAAAAAATTCTTCAGTAATATTTACATATAATATTGAAAGTATGGAACAAAAAATAGAAGATTTAAAAAAATTAGGATATAGCAAGGAAGAAGTTATAAAAATGACAATAGATTTTCCTGGAATATATGATTTTAGTACAGAAAATTTAAAACAAAAAATAGAATTTTATGATTCTATAAACTTACATTCATTAGCAACAAAAAGTCCAAAAGACTTAATGCAAAGTACAGCATTAAGTTATGCAAGATATATGTTTTATAAAGATAATGGAATAAGTATTGATGAAACTAACTATAAAAAATTATTTGCAAGTCAAAAAAGTTTTGAAAAACAATATGGAATAAAAAAAGAAGAATTACTTACAAAATATGATTATAAAGAATATATGGAAAGTTTAAGAATGAAAAAAGATACCCAAGAATTGGGTGAAGAAACGCTGGAAGAACAAAAAGATACTCAATTATTAGATAGTATTGAAGCACAACAAGCAGAGCAACAAAGAGGACTAAAAAATAAAACACAAGAAAAAAATTAAAGAGGAGATAGAAAATATGTTAGATGAAAAATACTCCATAGCATATAGTGAAGTCTTAGAAATACTAAAACATATTTCGAAAGAAGATTATGAAAAAATACCAAAATCAAAAATAGAATTATATAAAGAAAATGCAAATAAAGATTATGTATTTAACTATAATCCAACAAAAACACTAGATGAACAAAATGTATCAAAAATAGCAAAAGGAATAATTGCAATTTTGTTTAGAGATTACTGGGCAACACCAGAGCAAAGAGAAAAAATAATAAGAAAACAAAATAATGATAGAATACAAATAGAAATGGAAAAAGCAAAAAAATATAATCCAGATGTATTTAAGAAAAATAATGATAAAGAAGAAGGCCAAAAATATGATCTAGACGCATTTAATACAAATAATAATAATGAAGAAGTAAAAAACAAATCTTTAGTAAATGTAGAAAAACAAAAATGGTATGAAAAAGTTCTTGTTTTCATAAGAAATATATTTAGTAAACATTAAAACATCCACATAAAACAGAAAATAAAGTTTTATGATTCTATTGGACTACATTCATTAGCAGTAAAAGATTCAAAGCAATTAATGCAAAGTACAGCATTAAGTTATGCAAGATATATGTTTTATAAAGATAATGGAATAGAAATAGATGAAGAACAAGCAAAACATCAAAAGGCAATTAGAAATAAAGAACAAAGGAAATAAAGAAAAGTGAAGGTGTAAAATGGAAGAAATATTAAGAAAAATAGGAATAAGTGATAATACAATAGAACAAATGGAGGAAATTTGCCATAATATAAAAGAATTAGAAGCAAAAGAAATATTAGAAAAAATAGAAATATTAAAAAATATAAAATGTGATGAAATTCAAATTAGAAATATAATAAGTAGTAATGCACAATATCTAGATAGAAGTAATACAGACATAGAAAAATTAATAAAAAAATTAGAAGAATTAGGTTTTGACACATTAAACATATTATTTGATGGAAATCCTTATATACTAAATTTAGATGATTACGAAATAGAAAACTACATAAAAAATAGAGAAGATAAGGGAGAACTATTAGAAGATATTGTAGATGATATGAGCTCAAATCCATATATATTTCAAGAAATTTAAATAACCAAAAAAACAGACATATTGGAATTTTTGGATTAAGTTGATTTTTTTTATTTTTTATAGTATATTATAGATATAAAAAATAAAGGAAATGAACAAATGAAAGAAAATAGAATACTAATGCAATACTTTGAATGGTATTTAAAACCAGAAAGTAAATTATGGAATAAAGTTGCAATAAATGCAAAATATCTTTCAGCAATAGGAATAACAGACATTTGGCTACCTCCAGCATATAAAGGAGCTGGAGGAAAATATGATGTAGGATATTCTGCATATGATTTATATGACTTAGGAGAATTTTACCAAAAAGGAACAATAGGAACAAAATACGGAACAAAAGAAGAATATTTAAATGCAATAAAAGAATTACATGCTAATAATATAAAAGTATATGCTGACATTGTATTAAATCACAAAATAGGAGCAGATGAATCAGAAACAGTATATGCCAGTGAAGAACAGCAAAACAATAGAAATGTAGACACATCACTACCAAAAAAAATTACAGCATGGACAGTATACAACTTTAAAGGAAGAAACAATAAATATTCAGATTTCAAATGGAATTATAGTCATTTTAATGGAACAGACTGGGACGAAAGCGGAAGAAAAAATGGAATTTTTAGATTTAGTGGCAAACATTGGGACCAAAATGTAGATAAAGAAAATGGGAATTTTGATTATTTAATGGGAGCAGATATTGATTTTAACAATCCAGAAGTAGTTGAAGAAATAAACAAGTGGGGAAAATGGTATATTGAAACCACAAATGTAGATGCATTCAGATTAGATGCTGTAAAACATATAAAATCTGGATTTATGGCAGATTTTATACACAATATGAGAAAGATTAAACCTATAGACTGTGTTGCAGAATACTGGAATAGAGATTTAAAAACATTAGAAAACTATATAACAAAAACAAATTCAAGTATTCCATTATTTGATGTACCACTACATTATAACCTATACCAAGCATCAACAAGCAATGGAAATTATGATATGGCTAGAATTTTTGACTATACACTTGTAAAAGATATGCCAAGTCTAGCAGTAACATTTGTAGATAATCATGATACTGAGCCAGGACAAGCACTATTTTCATGGGTACAAGAATGGTTCAAACCATTAGCATATGCATTGATACTACTTAGAAAAGAAGGACTTCCATGTGTATTTTATGGAGATTTTTATGGAGTTCCAGCACACAATATAAAACCAATGGGAGAAAAGTTAGAAAAAATAATAAAAGCAAGAAAATACTTTGCATATGGAGACCAAATAGACTATTTTAACCATCATGATGTTATAGCATGGGTAAGAACAGGAGACAATGAACATATAGATTCAGGAATGGTTGTAATTCTAAGTGATGGACCAGGAGGATCTAAAATGATGAATGTAGGAAAAAAACTTGCAAACACAGTATTTTATGACTACACAGGAAATGTTCAAGAAACAGTATATGTAGACCAAGACGGAAACGGAATATTTTATTGTAATGGTGGAAGTGTATCAATTTGGGTAAAAAAAGAAAATATATATAGCTAGAATACTTGAAAAATAAGCAATATTATAGTATAATAACTTTTGTGTCAATGGGAACGGAAGTTTTGACAACGAAAAATGTCAATAGGGACGGAGATTTTGACAACAAAAAATAAAAGGTTATAGTTTAAAACCAAAAACTAAATATAAAAAGCAAGGAATGTTGAAAATGGATTACAAAGATTTAGCAGAATTAATCTTTCCAAATGCGAAAGATATATCATATTATGAAGAAAAATATCCTGAAAGAAATTTACCAGAAGGGGCAATAGTAACAAGATTTGCACCAAGTCCTACAGGATTTGTACATATAGGAGGATTATATCAAGCACTAGTAGCAATAGAATGTGCAAAAAGAACAAATGGAGTATTTTTCTTAAGAGTTGAAGACACAGACCAAAAAAGAGAAATAAAAAATGGTGTAACAGATATTGTAAATTCACTAATAGACTTTGATATGGCACCTGATGAAGGAATGATTTCAGATACAGAAGAAAAAGGATCATATGGACCATACAAACAATCTCTAAGAAAAGAGATATATCAAGCTTATGCAAAATATTTAATTGCACAAGGAAAAGCATATCCATGTTTTTGCACACCAGAAGAAGGAGAAGAACAAAGAAAAAAACAAGAAGAAGCAAAAATAAGACCAGGATATTATGGAGTATGGGCAAAATGTAGAAATTTATCTGTTGAAGAAGCAATACAAAAAATAAAAAATGGGGAACAATATATTGTAAGATTTAAATCACCAGGAAGAGAAGACAGAAAAATAAAACACAAAGACATAATAAAAGGAAATGTAGACTTCCCAGAAAACGATTTAGATATAGTAATAATCAAAGCAGATGGACTACCAACATATCATTTCGCACATGCAGTTGATGACCACTTAATGCATACAACACATGTAATTAGAAGTGATGAATGGTTATCATCAGTACCATTACACTTACAATTATTCCAAGAGTTAGGATTTAAAGCACCTAAATATGCACACATTTCACCAATTATGAAAAATGACAATGGTGGAAAACGTAAATTAAGTAAAAGAAAAGATCCAGAAGCTGCAGTAGAATATTACAAAAAAGAAGGAATACCACCATTAGCTGTAAAAGAATATTTACTAAATATTGCAAACTCTACATTTGAAAATTGGAGAAGAGCAAATCCAGATAAATCAATAGACGAATTTGATTTTCAATTAAACAAAATGAGTGTAAGTGGAGCATTATTTGATATGGTTAAACTTCTAGATATTGGAAAAACAGTAATATCAAAAATGACAGCAGAAGAAGTTTATGAAAAAACTTTAACATGGGCAAAAGAATATGACTCAGAATTAGCAGAAATGTTAAAAGACAAAGAATATGCATTAAAAGTATTTGGAATAGAGAGAGGAAACAAAAAACCTAGAAAAGACATTTCAAAATGGTCTGATGTAATGTATAACATTGAATATATGTATGACGAAAAATTTTACAGTAAAGAACAAGATTATCCATATCAACCTGCAATATCAGAAAAAGACGAAATAAAAGAAATTTTAAACTCATATATAGAAAAATATTATAATGAAGAAGATGATAAGCAAACTTGGTTTGACAAAATAAAACAATTATCAGTAGAAAAAGGATATGCAGGAGAAGTAAAAGAATTTAAAGCAAACCCAGGAAAATATAAAGCTCATGTAGGAGATGTAAGTACAGTATTAAGAGTTGCTTTAACATCTAGAACAAATACACCAGATATGTATGAAATTATGAAAGTTCTTGGAAAAGAAAGAATACAAAAACGTTTTGAAAAAGCAATTGAAAATTTGAAATAAAAACTAGGGGAAAGGAGCAACAATATGGAGTACAATGTTGGAGATATAGTAAGAACTAAAAAGCCTCATCCTTGTGGTTGCAAATTATGGGAAATCACAAGAGTAGGTGTTGACTTTAAATTAAAATGCCAAGGTTGTGGACATATTGTTGTGCTTGAAAGACCTAAAGCATTAAAAGCAATAACAAAAATAGAGAAAAAAGCTGATAAATAAACATCAGCTTTTTTCACATTAATTAATATGTTCTTCAATTATTTTCCACACATCATCAGAATAAATCTTATTCTCAGAAGAAAATGGAAGAGTAGGAATATCTCCAATAGGATTAAGTTGTTTTTGAATATTTTTAGCAGTA
The DNA here is from genome assembly GCA_944386165.1 of uncultured Clostridia bacterium. Taxonomy (GTDB): domain Bacteria; phylum Bacillota; class Clostridia; order TANB77; family CAG-508; genus CAG-269. The sequence goes on along the minus strand of CALXAA010000005.1, from coordinate 62,860 downwards.
TCATTTACTTTAGTCTTAGCAATTTTATCAGCTTTATTAGCTAAAATCATAAAAGGAAGACCACTTCTAACAACATAATCATACATTAAATAATCATTTGAAGTTGGGTCATGTCTTATATCAACTAAAAAAATAATCAAACAAATTTCTTTACGATTTTTCAAATAATCTTCTATAAATTCACCAACTTTAACCTGTTCTTGTTTAGACATTTTGCTAAAACCATATCCAGGCAAATCAACAAAATAAAATAAATTATCAATATTATAAAAATTAAGTTGACGAGTTTTGCCAGGCTCACTACTAGTACGAGCTAATTTTTTTCTATTAATCATAGTATTTATAAAACTAGATTTCCCAACATTAGATTTACCAACTAAAACAACTTCTGGTAAGCCATTATTTGGATATTGCTTTTTATTAACAGCAGAAACTTCAAATTGTGGATTTTTTACAATCATTTTTTACCTCTTTCTTTTAATAATTAATAAGAGCACAAATGTGCTCTCAAATATTTAATTTTATTTTACAGGAATTAATTTTTCCTTTCCACCCATATATGGTTGTAGAACTTTAGGAACATTAATACTTCCATCTTCATTATAATTACACTCTAATAAAGCAATTAAAGCTCTTGGAGTAGCTAAAACTGTATTATTTAAAGTATGAACAAATTTATTACCTTCTTTTGTTTTATATCTAATACCTAAACGTCTAGCTTGAGCATCACCTAAAGTAGAACAAGAACATACTTCAAAATATTTTTGTTGACGAGGGCTCCAAGCTTCAATATCACATGATTTAACTTTTAAATCTGCCATATCACCACTACAACAATCAAGTTGTCTAACAGGGATATCTAAGTTTCTAAATAAATCAACAGATAATTTCCACATTTTATTGTACCATTCCATTGATTCTTCTGGTTTACAAAGAACAATCATTTCTTGTTTTTCAAATTGATGAACTCTATATAAACCTCTTTCTTCTAATCCATGTGATCCAATTTCTTTTCTAAAGCATGGAGAATATGATGTTAGGGTAATAGGTAATTGAGATTCATCAACAATTTGGTCAATAAATCTACCAATCATACTGTGTTCAGAAGTACCGATTAGGTATAAATCTTCACCTTCAATTTTATACATCATAGCTTCCATTTCATCAAAAGACATTACACCTGTTACTACATTGCTTCTAATCATAAATGGTGGTATGCAATAAGTAAATCCATGGCCTATCATATAATCACGAGCATATGCAAGCATAGCTTCATGTAAACGAGCTATATCGCCAATTAAATAATAAAATCCAACACCGCTAGTACGACCTGCACTTTCTTTATCAAGACCATTAAATCTGTCAATTATATCTGCATGATAAGGAATTTCATATTTTGGAACAAAAGGATCTCCAAATTTTTGAACTTCAACATTTTCACTATCATCTTTTCCAATTGGAACTGAACTATCTATAATATTTGGAATTTTCATCATTCTAGCTTTAATTTCTTCAGAATAATGTTCTTCTAATTCTTCATTTTCTTCTATGGCAGAATTTACTTTTTGAACTTCTTGACGAAGTTTTTCTGCTTCAGCTTTTTGATTAGCTTTCATAAGTTTTCCAATTTCTTCACTTAGTTTTTTTCTTTCAGAACGAAGGTTATCTCCATTTAATTTTGCATCTCTATTTTTTCTATCAAGTTCTATAACTTCATCAACTAAAACAAGCTTATGGTCTTGAAATTTTTTCTTAATATTTTCTTTTACCAATTCTGGATTTTCTCTAATTAATTTTATATCTATCATTTATAATACATTTCCTTTCAGTTAAAATTTTTCCTTATTATATAATAAAATTATGGAAAATTCAATAAAAATTACATAATTTGTGCATAATAGGAAAAATGATTAATAAAATAAACTAAAAGTGTAGAGGTTTATAGGTAAAACCATAAAACCTAAATATTGTAAAGAGGTGTGTGCTGTGCAAGAGGAATATTTGTTATCTAAAATGTTAAAGGGGAAAAGTGAAAAAGAAAGGGAAACAGAGATAATGCAAAGCATTATTGAAACAAAGGAAAAGCTTAAAATTGCAAGAAGTAATTTTGAATATGCTGAAGATGATATGATAGACTATTATATTTATCAAATAAAAGCAAATCAATCTAAATTAGACTATTTAATTAAGGTCGCAAAACAGAAGGGAATAGTGTTGTCAAGAGATAATGAAATAAAATTAAGATTATTTTCTAGAAGAGAAATGGCTGTTTAAAAGAAGTTTTCTATTGTGGAAAAAGTCTTTTTAAATTATTGCAAAAAAAGTAAAAATAAAATGTATATTTGTCCAATTAAAAACATAAACATTAAATATAAAGATGGTGTAATGTAATCTATTTAATATAGATTACAGAAAGTAAGAAAAGAAAGTGGAGGAAAGGTATGAATACACTAATATTTATATCTTGTATATGTTTTTTATTTATAATTGGGCGAATTTTTATTGTTCCTTTAAAATGGATTTTGAAATTGATATTTAATTCTATTTTAGGTGGGATTTTGATTTATATAATAAATATAATTGGTGCAAATTGGGGATTTCACATAGGTCTAAATTTTTTTACTTCAATTTTAATACGGAATTTTAGGTGTGCCAGGGAGTGTGCTATTAATAGTTATAAAATTACTTATAACATAGTTTTATAGTTTATATAATTGTTTTTAGTAAAATGTTGGAAACAGCCATAAAATTTGAAAAATTACTTGTTATTTTGATTAGTTTATAGTATATTATAAGCATGGGAATATTTTTAAATATAATTTTTGCGGGTATAGTTTAATGGTAGAATCCCATGCTTCCGACCTGGTGGTGAGGGTTCGATTCCCTCTACCCGCTCCAATTTTTTTGAAGGTTGTCAATGGGGACGGAGATTTTGACAACTTTTATAATAAAAAAATTTAAATAATTACAAGTTTCGACAAAAAATACAAAAATAGTATGATATAATATTTGCTATTATATCATACTATTTTTGTAAAGGAGGAATTTAATGTCAAGACTTCCGCGAAACTACATGAATACTCCATTTTTCCATGTAATTACTCAAGGAATTGAAAAAAGTTATATTTTTGAAAAACCAGAAGATATAAAATATTATGTAAAAATAATGTATAAAATAAAAGAAGAACATAACATCAATATAATAGCATATTGTATAATGAATAATCATACACATATGTTAATAAAAACGCAATTAATTGAACAATTAAGTAAATATATGCAAAGAATTAATACTACATATGGAAAATATTATAATAAAAAATATAGTAGAGTTGGCTATGTTTTTAGAGATAGGTATAAAGCGGAAGGAATATATAGTGAAAAACATTTATATAACTGCATAAAATATATCTATAATAATCCCGTAAAAGCAGGAATATGTAACAAACCTGAAGAATATCCTTATTCAAATTATAAAATGATGAAAACCGAATTTAAAGAGAGATATAGTTTGATGACTAACAGTGAGTGCAATAATGAAGAATATGTATTTATTGATGTGGATGAAAAGAATGTGATAACATGTAATAAAATTATAGAAGCATATTTAAAAGAAAACAGGATAGACTTAAAATCTATAAAACAAAGAAAGGAATTGTTAAAGGAACTAATTTTGCTTTTGAAAGATAAAAATAAAATTTCGTTGAGAAAAATAGCAGAAGAATTAGAAATAAGTAGAGAAACGGTTAGAAAAATTTATAATCAATAGCAAAAAACAAAATAAGTAAAAGTTGTCAAAATCTCCATCCCCATTGACACTCTTTGATACATTCTTGAATTTCAATTCTCAAGCAATAAATAGGAAAACATGTAATGCACTTTAGATTATCTGATAATCTAAAGTGCATATACATGTTATTTGTATTCTGTTGAAATCAACTTTGAATCTTTATAAGTATTCACTTCCTTTATTGTTATTTTCTGTCTAACTGTTCATACCGAATTACAGTATACAGTATGACTTTTTACATCAATACTCAATTATGTTGACCATTAGCATTGGCCATGCTCATATAAAAATTCCACATCCCCAAATTTCCCTGAGCAAGATACATTTGTGCCATAGCATAGTAGGCATCATTAGAATTAATATTTTCTTTTTTGTCACATTGAGACGAAGTTGTTCTATTACTTTCGGGATATGAACACAGTTCAAATATGATTTTACTACACAAGAATATAATTGTTGCTATTATTACTGCAATAATAAGTTTTAAAGTCCAGCGTTTCATTTTCATGAGATGTTTCCTCCTTTAAATTATGGAGGTTTTACCCTCCAAAGTTTAAAATTATTTTCGACTTAAATAAGGGTAAATAAAAAAATTCTATGTCAATGTGTCAATGGGGACGGAGATTTTGACAACCATTGACATCATTCCTCATCTAAAGGTTCAAATAAAATTCTAATATCAACTTCAAGAACTTTTGCAATTTTATCAACAGTGTCTAAAGAAAAAGTGTTTCTACATGAACTTTTAGACTCAATTTTTCTTATAAATTCATAACTAAAAAATGATTTTTCTGCTAATTGTAATTGTGTTAAATTTTTTAATTTCCTTTGCTTTTTTATATTTTGACCAACTAAATAATAGATATCTTGTTCCATTTTATTTCCCATATAATACCTCATTTATCAATATATTTAAATTTATAATACCAAAAAAAAATGATAAATTAAGTTTACAAATAACACCAGTAACAAATTACATGTGCAAAATGAGAAATTAATTAAAAACTATTTGACTCTAGTTCGTAACAATTAAATTAAGTAAATGTTTTAGGGTAAGATTTTGTTTTTTTAATCAAATACCATTTAATCAGTACAAATTTTTTTATTAAGTTAATTACAATAGCTTTCTCATAACGTTTCCGTAGTCAAAAGTTGTCAAAATCTCCGTCCTCATTGACAACCCAATTGACAACATTGACATTGACAAAAGTGGAAAAATAGTTTATAATGTAGCTTCAAGAAAAAAATCGAAAAATGTTTTATATTTATAATAAAAGTTTATAAAAGTTTCATTCTAAAGGGGAAAATAGGCATGTTAGTTGATAATAAAATAAAAGAAGAATTATTTGAAGATGCAGGTGATATAAGAGTTCAAAAAGCTAGATTATATGTGAAAACAGAAAAAGTTGATATTACAAAAATAAATTACAAAAATAAAAACAATTTCGAAATTACGGGAAAAGTATTAGGACAAGAAATTTATAGAACTAATGTATCTGTTGAAGATGGAGAAATTAGTGATATAACATGTGAATGTTTAGATTATAGAGGTAGATATGCAGCATGTAAACATATAATAGCCACAATAATGGAATTTGATGAAAATCCAAAATACGAAAACATGTTATCAAGAGAAGATAAAATTGATGTAAATAAAAAACTAAGAGCAAATCAAAAATATAGAAGTTTTGCGCAGATAGTAAATGAATTGTATGAAGAAGAAATGCATGAAACAGAAGAAAAAAGAGTAGAAACAGATATTAATAATAAAATAAAAATTGAACCAAGGCTTATATATAATAAGTATTATAATTCATTAAAAATTGATTTCAAAATTGGTGATAAAAGAATGTATAAACTTAAAAACCTAGTTGAATTTTATGATAGAATGCAACATTCTGAAAAATTCAAATATGGTAATAATTTAGAATTTATACATAAAAAAGAAGCATTCACCGAAAAAGACCAAGACTTATTAGATTTTATATTAAAAAATGCTGAAATAATAAATACAGTAAATTCTAATTCAAATTCTAATTACAGATATTATGGAAAAGCACTAGATGAAAGCAGTATAGTAGTAAATAGAACATTACTAGATAAGCTTTTTGATATTTTAAAAGATAGAAATGTATTAATGCAAACAGAAAATGAAGATAGCATTATTAATTTTTCGGAAAATGATCCCAAATTACACTTTAAAATAAAGAAAGTAAATGAAAAAGAATATAAAATAATTTTAACTGATAATATAGATATTATAAAAGATTTAAAAATATTTGAAGGAAAACAAAATACATACATTTTATTTAAAGGAACAATATATAAATGTAGCAAAGAATATGAAAATTCAGTAATAAGACTATTACAATTATTTAAAGAGAATTATCTAACAGAAATAGTTTTTGGAAAAGAACAATTACCAGAACTTTTTTCTGTAATAATTCCGCGTCTAAAAAACAACATTGAATTCAAAGATATTAATGAAAAAGAAATAGAAAAATATAAACCTAAAACTTTAGTGGTAAAAATGTTTTTAGATTTTGATGAACATGATAGAATTCTAGCAGAGATAAAGTTTTGCTATGGAGATATAGAATTTAATCCATTAGAACCAAAAATTGATACCAAATACCCACGAGATATGATTGCAGAAAGTAAAGCTGTTAACATGATAAGAAAAACAGGATTTATGTTTTATGAATCCAAAAAATGTTTTATATTACCAGATGAAGATAAAATTTATGAATTTCTATCAAATGACATTCAAAATTATATGCAAGCATTTGAGGTAATGGTAACAGATAAATTTAGAACAAAACAAATAAAGCAACCTAAAATAGGAAGTTTAGGAATCAAAGTTGAAAACAATTTATTAACAATAGATTTACAAAACTTAAATATAGATGTAAAAGAATTAGAAGATATAATAAAAAAATATGAACTAAAGAAAAAATATCATAAGTTAAAAGACGGAACATTTGTAAGTTTTGAAGAAAACCAAGATATTGAATTTATTGATAAACTAATAAAAGGAATGGATATAAGCTATAAAGAACTAGAAAAAGGCAATATACGTTTACCTGTAAATAGAACATTATATTTAAACCAATTATTAAAAACAATAAATGATACACAAATAATAAAAAATTCAGAATATAAGAAAATTATAAATGGACTAGACAAAGAAAATGGAGAAGAAGATATTCAAATACCATCAAACTTAGAAAATGTATTAAGATATTATCAAAAAACAGGATATAAATGGTTAAAAACGATAGATAATTATAAGTTTGGTGGAATTTTAGCAGATGATATGGGGCTTGGAAAGACTGTTCAAATGTTATCAATTATTGTAGGATATGTAGAACAAGAAAAAGAAAGAAAAGCATCAATAGTAATAAGTCCAAGTTCACTTACATTAAACTGGCAAAATGAAGCACAAAAATTTACAAATAATTTAAAAACTCTTGTAATTAGAGGAACTGCAGAAGAAAGAAAAAAACAAATTTCAGAGATTCAAAATTATGATTTAATTATTACATCATATGATTTATTAAAAAGAGATATTGAAGTATATAAAGAAAAGAAATATGAATTCAAATATGCAATTGCCGATGAAGCACAATACTTAAAAAATAGTAATACACAAAATGCAAAAGCAGTAAAAGAGATTGTTGCAGAAACAAGATATGCTTTAACAGGTACACCAATAGAAAATTCATTAGCAGAATTATGGTCTATTTTTGATTTCATTATGCCAGGATATTTATTTGGATATAAAAAATTCAAAACAGAATATGAAACACCTATAGTAAAAGAAAATAGTGTAACAGCAATGAAAAAATTAAAAATGTTAATTGAGCCATTTGTTTTAAGAAGAACAAAAAAACAAGTATTAACAGAACTTCCTGAAAAAACAATAACAGTTTTGAATAACCAAATGAAGGAAGAACAAGAAAAAATATATTTAACATATTTGGCACAAGCAAAACAGGATGTTAAAGAAGCAATTCAATTGAATGGCATAGAAAAAAGCCATATTCAAGTATTAGCAGCTCTAACTAGATTAAGGCAAATTTGTTGTCATCCAAGTTTATTTATAAAAGATTACGAAGGGGGAAGTAGTAAATTAGAACAATGTGTAGAAATTGTTAAAGATGCTGTAGAAGCGGGACACAAAATTTTACTATTTTCTGGATATACATCTATGTTTGAATTAATAGAAAAGGAATTAGATAATAATGCAATTAAATATTTTAAATTAACAGGTGCAACAAAGGTTGATGAAAGAATCAGAATGGTAGATGAATTTAATGAAAATAAAAACATCAAAGTTTTTTTAATTTCATTAAAAGCAGGAGGAACAGGATTGAATTTAACTGGTGCAGATATGGTAATACATTATGACCCATGGTGGAATGCATCTGCTGAAAACCAGGCAACAGACAGAGCTTATAGAATTGGTCAAAAAAATCATGTACAAGTTTATAAATTAATAACAAAAAATTCTATAGAAGAAAAAATATATGAACTACAACAAAGAAAGTCACAATTAATAGATAATATGCTTGATACAAAAGTGTCATTTATTAGTAGATTGTCAAAAGAAGAAATATTAAAATTATTTGATTGATATTATGAAAAGAGGTAATATATGAATGACTATATAGTAGTTATAGGTGGAGGATTAGCAGGATGTGAAGCTGCATATCAAATAACAAAAAGAGGAATAAAAGTAAAACTATATGAAATGAAACCAACCAAATACACAGAAGCACATACTAGTAAGAACTTAGCTGAAATAGTTTGTAGTAATTCATTCAAATCAAATTTACATACAAATGCATGTGGACTTTTAAAAGAAGAATTAAGAAAATTAGACTCATTATTAATAAAAATTGCAGACAAAACACAAGTTCCTGCTGGACAAGCTCTTGCAGTAGATAGAGAAATTTTTGCAGAAAAAGTAACTAGTGAAATTACCCAAAATTCACTTATAGAAATAATTCATGAAGAAATAACAAACTTAGAAGATCTTATAAAAAATGGAATTGTAATTATAGCAACAGGCCCATTAACATCAGAAGGTTTATCAAAAGAAATATCAAAAATAACAGGAGAGGATAAACTATATTTTTATGATGCTGCAGCACCAATTGTAACAAAAGAGAGTATAAATTTTGAAATTGCGTTTTATGGAAATAGATATGAACAAGAAAAAGGAAAAGAAGAAAGCATAGGTGATTGGAAAAAAAGATTAGAAGAACAAAATGCAAGTTATATTAATCTTCCAATGAATAAAGAAGAATATGAACTGTTTGTTAAAGAACTTGTAAATGCAGATATTGCAACAAAACATGAATTTGAAAAAAAAGAAATTTTTGAAGGATGTATGCCTGTTGAAGTAATGGCTAAAAGAGGTATAGATACTTTAAGATATGGACCACTAAAACCTGTAGGATTTGATGATCCAAGAACAGGAAAACGACCTTATGCAGTGGTTCAATTAAGACAAGATAATGAAACAGCTACTATATATAATATAGTAGGATTTCAAACAAATTTAAAATTTGGTGAACAAAAAAGAGTATTGACTATGATACCAGGTTTAGAAAATGCAGAATTTGTTAGATATGGAGTAATGCATAGAAATACATATATAAATTCAACAAAATTATTAGATAACACATATAACTTTAAAAATAATAAAAATATTTATTTTGCAGGACAAATTACAGGAGTTGAAGGATATGTAGAATCAATTTCATCAGGGATGGTTGCTGCATTAAATGCAGTAGCACAATTTAAAGGAGAAGGAAAAAAAGAATTTTCAAAATTAACAATGATTGGTGCACTGGCAAATTATATTTCAACTCCAAATGACAAATTTCAACCCATGAATGCTAATTTTGGGATTTTACCTGAACTAGAAGAAAAGATAAAAGACAAAAAATTGAAATATGGAAAACTTGCTGATAGAGCATTATTAAATTTATAACAAATATTCACAAAAAAATAAAAAAATTGACAAAAATTACTTGCAAGAAAAAACACAATATGATAGAATAACAATTGAATAAAAGCTTAAAACAAAAGAAAGGAGATATATTAAGACTAAAAGCTTAATATAACTGGGTTTGATTAATTATGGAAGAAATTTTTAGAAATTATAAAAGTTTTGTTGAAGAAAAAAGAAATTTAAAAGAACAAATAGACAAAATAGAAAGAAAAAGAAATGAATTAGCAAAAGAAAGAAATTCAAAAAAAGCAGCAAATAAAGCAAACAATGACGAAGAAATATGGTCAGAAATAAATTGCTTAGGTAGACAAATTTCGGATTTAGGCAATCAAAGCCAGTGGTTTCAAAATCAAATTGATTCAAAATTAATATCAATAAAAGAACAAGCATATTTAGAAATAAACAGTTTAATTGCAGAAGAAATGAGAAAAATCCGCATAATAAATGAACAAATCGAAGAAAATGAAAACTGTTCAGGAGATATTAATACTGTTTATGAAGAAAAAAACAGTATTAGTAGGATAGAAGAAAATATATCAAATCTTTTATGGATAAAGAAAATGATAAAATATGGTGAAATTAACAGAATTCTTACAGAAGAAAATCAAAGACAACAAAACAAAGAACAAAATGAAACAGAAGCAAGAGAAGTTTTACAAACAATAGAAGAAATAAAAGTAGAAGAATTTAAACCAGAAGAAGAACCATTTAAAGTAGAAGAATTCGAACCACAACTTGATGAAATAAAAATAGATGAAATAAATATTGATAAATTTGAAGATATTGAAGAACCAAAAATAGAAAAAGATGTAGTGGTAGAAGATTTCAGTCAACTTGAAGATGAAATCATAAAAACATTACAAGAACAACTAGCAAAAGAAGACGAAATAATCACATTTGAAGAAAATACATCATATGAAGAAACGCCAAAAATAGTAGAACCAATAACAATACAAAATATTATTATAAAAGTAGAAGATAAAACAATAGTTTACAAAGCTGAAATTAGTGATGGAACTACAATGAAAATATATCCAATCAAAGAAAGAAAACTAGAAAACGAAAAAAATGACAGAAAACTATGGAAAGAAGCTATTATAAAATATGCAGCAACTACATACAAAAACTATTACAGTAATGCTGTTAGAAAAATGGATCCTATAATTTGTGAACTATTAGAAAGATTTGCAATAAAATACAATAAAGATTCTGAAAAAATGATATACAACTATGTAATGTCATTTGCTAATGTAGAAGTATCAGGTTCAGAACAATTACCAAAAATAATATATAATTTATCTTACTCAAATGAAATAAAAATAACAAAGCATGACTTAAAAACAATGCAAAAAATAGTTAAAAATGCTAATAAAAATGTACTAATAGAAACAATAGGAACAATTTCATTTGCAGAAAAAATAAAATGTTTTGCAAAAAGAATATTTAATTTAAACAATGTAAAAGCATTAACAGAAGGAAGTAGAGATAATTTATAAAAAATAAAAGAAAAACATTGACATTACAGGAAAAAAATGATAAAATATAGACCGCAACAAATTATAAAAATAATTGTGTTTGCGGTCAATTTTAATATTAAAGAAAAGAGGTGAAATTTAAGTGCCAACAATTAATCAATTAGTAAGAAAAGGAAGAAAGACAACAAAGGCAAAATCTACAGCTCCAGCATTACAACATGGATGGAACTCAAAAAACAAAACTGTAACAGATAATAAAGCACCACAAAAAAGAGGTGTATGTACAGTAGTAAAAACAGTAACACCAAAAAAACCAAACTCAGCATTAAGAAAAGTTGCCAGAGTTAGACTTTCAAATGGATATGAAGTAACATCATATATTCCTGGAATAGGACATAACCTACAAGAACACAGTGTAGTTCTAATAAGAGGAGGAAGAGTAAAAGACCTTCCTGGTGTTAGATATCATATTATTAGAGGAACATTAGATACAGCAGGTGTTAAAGACAGAATGCAAGGACGTTCAAAATACGGAGCAAAACGTCCAAAAAAATAAACAAATGTTAAATTTGTTTAGTAGTGCATGCACATCTTACTAAATTAAGGTACTTAAATTTAGAATAGATTATGTAGCACTAAACGGGAAATCAAAAGATTTTCAGAGTAACTTAGATATCTTTATAGATATCAATCAAAGAGAAAAAAATCTCAGAAAGAAAAGGAGTGAAGAATAGTGCCAAGAAGAGGATTTATAGCAAAAAGAGATGTATTACCAGATCCTATATATAACAGCAAAGTTGTAACAAAATTAATAAACAACATAATGTTAGATGGTAAAAAATCAGTTGCTCAAGGAATAGTTTATGATGCTTTTGATATAATAAAAGAAAAAGAAGGAAAAAATCCTTTAGAAGTATTTGAAGCAGCATTAGAAAATGTAATGCCAGTTCTTGAAGTAAAAGCAAGAAGAGTTGGAGGAGCAACATACCAAGTACCATTAGAAATTAGACCAGAAAGAAGACAAACATTAGGATTAAGATGGTTAGTAACATATGCTAGAACAAGACATGAAAAAACAATGGCTGAAAAACTAGCAAATGAAATTATAGATGCAACAAACGGAAATGGTGGAGCATTCAAGAAGAAAGAAGATACACATAGAATGGCAGAAGCTAATAAAGCTTTCGCACATTATAAATGGTAAAAAGATAATTTAAAATAAATGAGAAATTCGTTTACGATAAACGAAAGGAGGAAATATAGAAAATGGCAGGAAGAGCATACCCATTAGAAAGAACAAGAAATATAGGAATAATGGCACACATAGATGCAGGAAAAACAACAACAACAGAAAGAATCCTATTTTATACAGGTAAAACTCATAAAATAGGAGAAGTTCATGAGGGTGCTGCAACAATGGACTGGATGGAACAAGAACAAGAAAGAGGTATAACAATTACATCTGCTGCTACAACTTGTTTCTGGAATAATAATAGAATTAATATTATTGACACACCAGGCCACGTTGACTTTACAGTAGAAGTTCAAAGATCATTAAGAGTACTAGATGGAGCAGTTACAGTACTTGCTGCAAAAGGTGGAGTTCAACCACAAACAGAAACAGTTTGGAGACAAGCTGATAAATATCAAGTACCAAGAATGGTATATGTAAATAAAATGGATGTTGTTGGTGCAAACTTCATGTTATGTGTTGAACAACTAAAAAATAGATTACATGCAAATGCTGTTCCAATCCAATTACCAATTGGAGCAGAAGATCATTTCTTAGGAATAGTAGATTTAATAAAAATGAGAGCATTTGAACATAAAGATGACTTAGGAAAAGTAATTGAAGAAATTGATATTCCTGAAGATATGGTAGAAGATGCAAAAAAATATAGAACAGCTATGATAGAAGCTGCATGTGAACAAGACGAAGAATTAATGATGAAATATTTAGAAGGCGAGGAACTTTCTGAAGAAGAAATAAAAAGAGGATTACGTAAAGGAACAATAGCAAATACAATAGTTCCAGTAACATGTGGATCTTCATACAAAAACAAAGGTGTACAAGAATTATTAAATGCAATAGTAGATTACATGCCATCACCACTTGATATACCACATATAAAAGGACAATTATTAGATGGAACTGAAACAGAAGCCAAAACATCTGATTCAGAACCATTTGCAGCATTAGCATTTAAAATTGCAACAGACCCATTTGTAGGAAAACTATGTTTCTTTAGAGTTTATTCAGGAACATTAGAAACTGGTTCAACTGTTTTAAACTCAAGCAAAGATAAAAAAGAAAGAATAGGTAGAATTTTACAAATGCATTCAAATCATAGAGAAGACATTGAAAAAGTATATGCAGGAGACATTGCTGCAGCAGTAGGATTAAAAGATGTTACAACAGGAAATACTTTATGTGATCCAGAACATCCAATAATTCTTGAATCAATGGAATTCCCTGAACCAGTTATTGATATAGCTATTGAGCCAAAAGATAAAGCAGCTCAAGAAAAAATGGGAATAGCTTTAGCAAAATTAGCTGAAGAAGATCCAACATTTAAAGCTTATACAAATCAAGAAACTGGACAAACAATTATAGCAGGTATGGGTGAATTACACTTAGATATAATTGTAGATAGATTAAAAAGAGAATTCAAAGTTGAATGCAATGTAGGAAAACCACAAGTTGCATATAAAGAAACAATTAGAAACAAAGTAAAAGTTCAAGGTAAATTTATTCGTCAATCTGGTGGTAAAGGTCAATACGGAGACGTATGGTTTGAAATGGAACCATTAGAAGCAGGAAAAGGAATTGAATTCGAAAGCAAAATTGTTGGAGGAGCAGTTCCAAAAGAATATATTAAACCAATTGAACAAGGTATGAGAGAAGCTGCTGAAACAGGTATTTTAGCAGGATACCCAGTAATTGACTTTAAATGTACTTTAGTAGATGGATCTTACCATGAAGTTGACTCATCTGAAATGGCATTCAAAATAGCTGCTTCAATGGCATTCAAAGAAGGATGTAAACAAGCTAAATCAGTGCTATTAGAGCCAATAATGAAAGTTGAAATAACAGTTCCAGAAGAATACATGGGAGATGTTATAGGTGATGTAAACTCTAGACGTGGAAGAATGGAAGGAATGGAAGCAAATGACGGAATGCAAGAAATCAGAGCATTTATACCATTATCTGAAATGTTTGGTTATGCTACAGACTTACGTTCAAAAACACAAGGTAGAGGAACATATTCAATGGAACCATCACATTATGAGGAAGTTCCAAAATCAGTATTAGAAACAATTGTAGCCGCAAGAGGTAAAAAACAAGACTAATACAAATAAATACTTGAAATTTATAAAAACACTTGATTTTTTAATGAAAATGTTATAAAATTGGTGTACAAAATAGAAATAAAAAGAGAGAAATCTCAAAAATTAAGGAGGAATTTAAAATGGCAAAAGCAAAATTTGAAAGAACAAAGCCACACGTTAACATTGGTACTATTGGACACGTAGACCATGGAAAAACAACAACAACAGCTGCTATTACAAAATATTTATCATTATTTAATAGAGCTCAATATACAGCTTATGATCAAATCGACGGAGCACCAGAAGAAAAAGCAAGAGGAATCACAATTAACACAGCTCACGTAGAATATGAAACAGAAAACAGACACTATGCACACGTAGACTGTCCAGGTCATGCTGACTATGTAAAAAACATGATTACAGGTGCAGCTCAAATGGATGGAGCTATATTAGTAGTATCTGCTGCTGATGGTCCAATGCCTCAAACAAGAGAACATATACTATTAGCAAGACAAGTAGGTGTAAAATATATCGTTGTTTACTTAAATAAATGCGATATGGTAGATGATCCAGAATTATTAGAATTAGTTGAAATGGAAGTTAGAGACCTATTAACAGAATATGGTTTCCCAGGAGACGAAATTCCAGTTATCAAAGGATCTTCATTAAAAGTATTAGAAAGCACATCAACAGATCCAAATGATCCAGTATATGCTCCAATGAAAGAATTAATGGATGCTGTAGATTCTTATATTCCAACACCACAAAGACCAATAGATCAACCATTCTTAATGCCAGTTGAAGACGTATTCACAATTACAGGACGTGGAACAGTTGCTACAGGTAGAGTAGAAAGAGGAGAAGTTAAAATTGGTGATGAAGTTGAAATCATTGGTTTATCTACAGAAAGAAAGAAAACTGTAGTTACAGGTGTAGAAATGTTCAGAAAATTATTAGATCAAGCTGAAGCTGGAGATAATATAGGAACATTATTAAGAGGAATTGATAGAAAAGACATCGAAAGAGGTCAAGTTCTATGTAAACCAGGAACAATCCATCCACATACAAAATTCACATCAGAAGTATACGTTTTAACAAAAGAAGAAGGTGGACGTCATACACCATTCTTCAATGGATATAGACCACAATTCTATTTCAGAACAACAGACGTAACAGGTGTTATTGAATTACCTGCTGGAACAGAAATGGTTATGCCAGGAGACAACGTATCAATGACAATTGAATTAATTACACCTATCGCTATCGAAAAAGGATTAAGATTCGCTATTCGTGAAGGTGGTAGAACAGTTGGTTCAGGTGTTGTATCTGATATCATTGCTTAGTTTAATATAAAAACAAAAAGAGAATGTAAAAATCATTCTCTTTTTTGCGTTCTTCAAAATGTAATAAAAAAATAATATTTCTGTAATATTAATTAAACAATAATATGATAAAATACAATAAATTATATTAATTGATTAATTCACATAAATATTGACAAAAAATACAAATTAAGTTATAATTAATATGTATGTTTACATAAGAGATTTATGTTAATTTATATTAGAAAGGAAAAATTAATATGGAAGAAGAACTAAAACAATTACAAAATGAAGTTGATGAATTAAGAAAAGGATTTACTAAAAGCAAAGAATTAATAGATGAAAGAATAAATAACAGAATGGAAGATCTTGAAAAAGAAAATAGAGACATTTATTCTGATCAAGAGATTGCAAATTTAAATATGGGCTTACAGAGAATTGAAAAAGAAGTAAATAAAAAATTAGAAAAGTTGTTATCTCAAATTGAAGAAATAAACGAATTTGAAAATGGTAAAAAAGAAAAAATAGATGAACTAAACAAGAAAATAAATGAAAAAATAGATAAGCTAACTGAACAAGGATATTCATATTCAGATGTATATCTTGATGAAGAAATTCAAAACTTGCAAGCTGAAATTGAATCAATTAAAAAGGAGAAAATTGTTACAAAAGCAGAACTAAATGAAGCAAGAAATGATTATCAAGGATTAAAAACCGAAAAACAAAAACTTGAAAATGAAATTAAAGAGATTGAAAAAACAGACAATTCAGAACATTTATTAGAAGAAAAAAAACAACTTGAAAATGAAATAAGAAGTCTAAAATCAAAGGGAAAAGATGATAATGACCCTGAGATAAAAGAATATTTATCTGATATTGCCAAAATTGATGAAGAACTTAAAAATGAAAAGAATAAGGTAAAAAGTAAAGAGAAAAAAGATAAGCTTGAA
The DNA here is from genome assembly GCA_944386165.1 of uncultured Clostridia bacterium. Taxonomy (GTDB): domain Bacteria; phylum Bacillota; class Clostridia; order TANB77; family CAG-508; genus CAG-269. Next base: position 45,971 of record CALXAA010000005.1, on the reverse strand, counting down.
AAAATACTTAAAGCAATGGGTAAATTAGAAGAAAAATATGGTAAAGATAAACTAGATGAACCACAAAAACAAGAAGAAAAAAAGGAAACACCTAAAAAAGATAGTGCTGGGCAAGATAAAGGATCAGCCCAAACAAATCCAGGCACTACACAAACAACTGGGCAACAAGGACAAGGATCAGTTCAAACAAATCCAGGCGTTATCCAAACAATCAAAAATCCAGTACCAGAAAGTAAAAAAGAATATATTATAGAATTTAATAAATATGGTATTTTCTGTGATGGAACATTGACAGATATAAGCCAAATAAAAAATCTTCATGAATTAGTTGAAAATGCAAAAAATCTAAATCCAGATGTTAAATTAAAATTTGATTTAAGAGGAATGTCTTTAATATCTAGAGCATTAAAAAATTGTGCTTTATCAAGAGAGCAAGTAAAACAAATAAAAGATTTTGCATATGAAAATAGAGGAAATGCAAGCATTATTCATGGTTTATTAACAAAACAAGGTTTTATGGTAAGAGATATGATAAACAAAATAAAGCAACAACCTTTATTTACAAAGAAAAAAGAAAAAGAAGTATTACAAATTCCAGAAAAAGCAGAGTCATTGCAAAATAGTAATAGACAGAATTTAATGCAACAATTAGATGCAAGAGATTATGTTGCAGCTACGACTTCTGCAGAAAAATCTCAACAAAATGATTCTAAACAAGCAAGCGTTGGTGATAATTTTGATTTATCTTTAGAATCAGATGCTTCAAAAGATGATGATTATTCAAAATAATATAAAAAAGAGAGTGTAAAATAAAATACATTCTCTCTTTTTTTCATGAATTTATGCTTTATAAAAAAGCTAATAAATAAATATTTTGCAAAACTATTGCAATTTTAAGAAAACAATAATAAAATAATAAGGTCATGAATATGTATAATATAAATTAAAATAAAGTTTGTAATAATTATATAAAACAAGAAAGGAAGCTTGTATATGAACATTTTATTAGATGCAATGGGTGGAGATAATGCCCCAGATGCAAATATAAAAGGAGCACTCAAAGCAGTTAAAGAAGTTAAAGCAATAATAACACTAATAGGAAAAGAAGACATTATTAGAAGTAAAATAAAAGAATTCACAGGGAAAGAACCAGAAGAAATTTCTAATAGGCTAAAAATAAAAAATGCAACAGAAATTATAGAAATGGAAGATGGACCAACAGATGCAATAAAGCATAAAAAAGATTCATCTATGGTAGTAGGATTTAGAATGCTAAAAGAAAACGAAGGAGATGTATTTATTTCTGCTGGAAACTCAGGAGCATTGCTTGCTGGAGCAACGCTAATAGTAGGAAGAATTAAAGGAATAGATAGACCTGCATTAGCAGGAATATTACCAGCATATAAAAGTCAACTTTTATTAATAGATTCAGGATCAAACACCAACTGTAAGCCAATTAATTTGTTACAATTTGCGCAAATGTCAACAATATATTTAAAAAATACATTTGGAATTGAAAAACCAGCAATAGGATTATTAAATATTGGAACAGAAGAAACCAAGGGAAATGACTTAGTAAAAGAAAGTTATAAATTATTAAAAGAAAAATCTGAAGAACTAGGAATAAATTTTGTAGGAAATGTAGAAGGTAGAGATGCATTTTCAGGAAAAATAGATGCAATAGTAACAGATGGATTCACAGGAAATGTTTTCTTAAAAACAACAGAAGGAATTGGAAAATTTGTAAAACGAACATTAACAGAAAGTCTAACACAAAATATACTTGCTAAAATCTGTACAATACCATGTTTACCAGCAATTAAACGTTTCAAAAAAACAATGGATTATAAATCATATGGAGGAGCATTATTTTTAGGAGTAAAAAAACCAGTTGTAAAAGCACATGGAAGTAGTGATGAAGAACTTTTTGAATTTACGATTAGGCAAGCTGAAAAATTTGTTGAAAATAAAGCAGTAGACAAGATGATAGAACATTTTGAACAAAATAAAATTTTGAATAGTTAGTACAAAAATAAAAAAAATATCAAATATGCTTGACAAAATAATAAACATATAATATAAATGTTAAAGACACATTTGAAAAATTAAATGAAATAGATCATTTAAAAATGAGAGGGGGTGAACTTGTTATGAGTTCAGAAGAAATATTTGAAAAAGTAAAAAATATAATAGTTGAACAATTAGGTGTAGCAGATACATCAGTTACAATGGAAGCATCATTTATAGATGATTTAGGTGCTGATTCATTAGACATTGTAGAACTAGTTATGGCATTAGAAGAAGAATTTGATATAGAAATTCCAGATGCTGATGCAGAAAAAGTTGTTACAGTAGGAGATGTAGTTGACTACATAAAAGAAAATGTATAAGAAATAAAATATAGGCATGTTAAAATGACATGTCTTTTTTCTTGCATTTTTTGGTTGGATATAGTAAAATATAAACATAAAAAATAAAAATGAGAGGCAAAAAATGAAAAGTTTAGAAGAAAATATAGGTTACTTATTTAAAGATAAAGAACTACTAAAAAAAGCATTAACACACACTTCATATGCATATGAAAAAGGAGTAGAAAGTAATGAAAAACTAGAATTTTTAGGAGATAGCATATTAGAATTTATAACTAGTATATATATTTATCAAAAATATCCAAAACTAAAAGAAGGAGAAATGACAAAAGTAAGAGCAACTGTTGTATGTGAAGAAAGTTTATATAAAATAGCAACTAAATTAAGATTTAATGAATTTTTATATTTAGGAAAATCAGAAATAAAAGGAAAAGAACAAATAAGAAAAGCAATATTAGCAGATAGTGTTGAAGCTGTAATAGCAGCAATATATTTAGACAGCAACTTAGAAGAAGCACGTAAATTCATAATAAGTAATTTAGAAGAAGAAATTAGAAATGCAACAGAACATGTTGGTCAAAAAGATTATAAAACAGTTTTACAAGAAAAATTGCAAGAACATGGAAATACTTCAATAAAATATGTTATCATAGATGAAAAAGGACCTGACCATGAAAAATCATTTGTAGCCAAAGTAGAATGGAATGGAAAAAAACTTGCAATAGGAGAAGGTAAATCTAAAAAAGCAGCTGAAATGGAAGCTGCTAGAAAAGCACTTGAAAATTTTAAAACTAATAATTAAATTTAGAAAGGTAAAATAATAAAATGACAAAACATTATATAATTCCAATTTTTGTACCACATTTAGGATGTCCAAATGATTGTGTATTTTGTAATCAAAAATCAATAAGTGGACAACAAAAAATGATAACAAAAGAAGATATAGAAAATACTATCAACTTTTATTTAAATAATATAAAAGATAAAGAAGCAAAAAAAGAAGTTGCATTTTTTGGTGGAAGTTTTACAGGAATTGATGTAGAAAAACAAGAAGAATTTCTACAAACTGCATACAAATATATAAAAAACAACCAAATAGATAGTATAAGAATTTCTACAAGACCAGATTATATAAATAAACCTATTTTAAAAATGTTAAAAAAATATAAAGTAAAAACAATAGAACTTGGAGTTCAGTCTGCAAATGATTATGTTTTAAGACAAAGTCATAGAAACCATACATTTGAAGATGTAAAAAAAGCTTCAAAATTAATAAGATGGTATGGATTTAATTTAGGACATCAAATGATGGTTGGACTTCCAGATAGTACAAAAATAGATGAAATTAATACAGCAAGAGAATTAATAAAACTAAAGCCAAAAATGGTTAGAATTTATCCTGTTCTAGTAATAAAAAATACAAAATTGGAAAAAGATTATCTTGATGAAAAATATAAACCATTAACAGTAGTACAAGCTGTTGAAACTTGTAAAGAAATTGTTCCAATGTTTATGAAAAAGGGAATAGAAGTAATAAGAATAGGATTACAAAATACAGATGAAATAACAGATCCATCCATAAAAGGGAGTGAAGTTGTTGCTGGGCCATATCATCCTGCATTCAGACAACTTGTAGAAGCTAGTTTGTGGTATGACAATATTGTAGAAAGAATAAAAGAATTAAATGTAAAAGTTAAAAAAGTACAAATTACAGTAAATCCTAAAGATGTAAACAATGTTGTTGGACATAAAAGGGAAAATGTAAATAAACTAAAAGACATGTATGAACTTGATTTGATTGTTAAACAAGAGGATAAAATTAAAAGTGGAAAATTCGAGTTAGAGGTATTAGAAACATATCCGGAATTTTTGGAAGAACATACATAAATTTCATTTTTCAGATAAATTAATAATATTAGAAAGGAATATAATAAAAGATGCAACAAAAAAATGGTCTAATAAATGTATTATTAATTATAATAATGGTATTAGTTGTTGTTGGATGTATTGTTTCATATTTATATTTTGGACAAGAGGACGTAAGTAATACACAAAACACAATATTTAATATGGAAGACTATCCTAAAGTAGATGGTTCAATTGCAACATTAAAACTAGCAGAAGCATTCAAATCAGCATTTACAGGAGAAGATATTGATAATGTAAATATTACTCATTCAAAAACAGAAAAAGCATATGAAAATTTAATAAATACAGAAACAGATTTAATATTAGTAACATATCCAACAGAAGAAGAAACGCAACTGGCACTAAATAATGGTGTAGAATTAGAAATATATCCAGTTGTAAAAGATGCTTTTGTATTTTTTGTAAATAAACAAAATCCTGTAGAAAATTTAACTCTAACTCAAATACAAGACATATATTCAGGAAATATAACTAATTGGAAAGATGTTGGTGGTGCAGATGCACAAATTACAGCATATCAAAGACCAAGTACATCTGATAGTCAAAAAGGGATGTTATCTCTTGTTATGCAAGGAAAAAATATGAAAGAGCAAGACTTGGAAGATGTAGAATTGTGGCAATTAACAGACATTATAACAGATTATACAAATACAGATACAGCAATTGGTTATTCATATAATTATTATACTTCTTTATATGATAAAGAACAAATAAAACTTTTATCTGTAAATGGAATAGAACCAACATATGAAAATATAAAAACAGGGTTATATGGACTCCAGACAGAATATTATGCAATAATTCGAAAAGATGAACCAGAAGATAGTAATGTAAGGAAGTTATTAAATGCAATGATTTCAAGTTATGGTCAAAGTATTGCAAAGGAGGCTGGATATGTCGAAAGCTATTAAAATAAAATTAATTTGTGTTACTGTATTTTCAATAATTTGTATTATTATAACATCATTACTTATTATGTATAAAAATATAGATATAGCAGATGAGCAAATAAGTAATGAAAACGTAGAAAATCCTATAACAACAGAAACAGTTGAAGAACAAGGAATAGACTTAAAAGGAAAATATAATCAAAATGATTTAAAAATAATAAGCAAACAAGCCTCAACAGAAAAAATAGAGTTTTCATATTTTCAAATTGATGGTTTAAGAGACAAAACAATTCAAGATAATATAAATAAAGAGATTGAAAGATTAACACTAAATTCTTACAAAGAAAAAATTAATATAGATGATGTTGTGAATTTATCTGTAAGTACTAGCTGTACTGCGAATTACGGAAATATAATTTCATTAAATTTATATTGTTGGGGAAGATTTGATGCAAGTAAAACTGATGAACAAACAGAGATTATAGATATTGAAAAAGGAGTTAATTTTGATTTAAATACAGGGAATAAAATTGAATTTAATGAAATTTTTAAAACAAATGCTCCTATGAAAGATATTATAAGAAAATCCACTTATTATAGTATTTTAAGAGATAAGGCCGAAACAAATTTATCATATGAAATGATTGTAAATGATTATGGAAATATTGAAGAGGACCTAGCATATGTTATGGAACAATATTTAAGAGGTAAAATAACAGAAGTTTATTGTACAACATCAGATATAATAATTCTTTTTGATGACATGAGAATTGATATTCCAATGCAAGACTTTGCAGATTATATAGTTATATATAATAAATTTATAAAAAATGAAGACTTATATGAAGATGATGATATTGGAATTGACAATTTATATACATTAACAACAAGGCAAAATGATTCATATTATTATTATACAAATTATCAAAATGAAGCAAATTATTTCATTGACATATTTGTAGAATGGCAAGAAGAAAACAAAACAGACTTTGAGAAAAAATTAGTAGAAAACAAAATAAAAGATATAGAAGAAGAAATATCAAACTTAAAAGTATTAGCAAATCAAAATACACAAAATTTTTACATATTAAACTATAAAATTACAATTGAAGATTATGTAGATGAAACAACAAAAAATACTTTTATAAAATATGTAGAAATAGGAAATTCATATGATATGACAGCTCATGACTTTACAGAAAATATTGAACCAATTGTAATACAAAAGAACAGAGAAGCACATGAATCTGACATAGAATTTGTTTATGACTTTTCTAGTCTTTTAGGAATATCTCCTCAAGAAACAACAGAATATTATAATCCTATAACAGGAGTAAAAGTAGTAATTTAAATGAATAAAAACACTATATATTACGAATAATGTTAATATATGGTGTTTTTTTGTGTATATAGCAAATGGAGGAAAATTTGTTATGAATGAAAATGTAAAAAATTCAATTATATCAATAATAGGCACAATTCTTGGAGCTGGAATGATAGGATTTGGCACAGCATCTTTTTTATTACCAAACCAATTATCAACAGGAGGATTTTCAGGAATTGCAACAATAACATATTACATGTTTAAAATTCCAATGGGAACAATGAACATTCTACTAAATATACCTATGTTTATATTTTCCGGATTTAAAATTGGAAAAAATTTTTTTATAAAAACAATAATAGGAACCATTAGTTTATCAATATTTATTGATATTTTTGATAAATTTAAACCAATAACTACAGATAGATTTTTAGCATCAATATATGGAGGAATTATAATAGGAATAGGAACAGCAATAATATTAAAAGTTGGATCATCAACAGGAGGAACAGAACTAATAGCAAATTTAATCAAATCATATAAACCTAATATAACAATAAGTAGATATTTAACATTAATTGATGCAATTATTGTTTTAGCTAATGTGATAGTATTTAAACATATAGAAATAGGTTTATATTCAGCAATAGCAATATATTTATATGGAAAATTAATAGATATAGTATTTGAAGGAATTTATTATACAAAACTTTTATTTATTATTTCAAATAAGAGTGAACAAATATCTAAAGAAATAGAAAATAAAGTAAAAAGAGGAGTAACAGGACTATATGGAAAAGGAATGTATAGTGGAGAAGAAAAACTAGTATTAATTTGTGCTGCAAGTAGAGGAGACATTGTAAAAATAAAACTAATAGCAAAACAAATAGATGAAAAATGTTTTATAGTAGTTGCAAATGCAAGAGAGGCACTTGGAGAAGGATTTAAACAATAATATATTATGAATAAAAAATTCCACAATTGTAAATAATAGTTGAAAAATGCAAGGAGTGGATTTTTTGTGAAAAATTATGAGAATTTAAAATTAGAAGGAGCATTGTTAGATGAAGGAAATTTAAAAAGACATTTAGAAAAAATAGCGATGCAACATAATATAATAAAAAAATCTAATAAAATAACATATCCAATACCACAATTATTAGAAAATTATTATACCATAAAAAATGTATATAATTTATTAAATGAACATATTAGTCTTGGAATAAATATTCATCCTGCAGGTGAATGGATACTAGATAATTTTTATATAATTGAAGAAGCTGTACAACAAATAGAAAAAGAATTAACTCTAAAAAAATACACAAATTTTGTAGGAATACAAAGTGGAAGATATGCTGGATTTGCAAGAATATATTTACTTGCTTCTGAAATTATAGCATATACAGATAATAAAATAACAGGGCAAAGTTTAGAATCTTATTTACAAGCATATCAAACTAAGAAAAGCTTAAATATGGATGAAATTTGGAATATAGGAATATTCTTACAAATAGCAATAATACAAAATATTGCAGATATTTGTATAAAAATATACAATAGCCAGATGCAAAAATATAAAGTAAAAAATATAATAGAAAGATTAGTAGAAAAAAAAGACAAAAACGAATTAAAATTTAATCAAGTCTCTGGAATAAAACTAAAAAATAATGAATTTAAGGGAATGAAATATCCATTTATAGAATATATGTCATATTCATTAAAAAAATATGGAAGAAAAGCATATGGATATTTAAATATTCTCGAAGAAGAAGTTGAAAAAACAGGAATTACAGTACAAGAAGCAATTCAAAAAGAACATTTTGATATAGCAATATGTAAAATATCAATTGCAAATTGCATAACAAGTATAAAAAGAATTCAAAGAATCAATTTTTTAGAAATATTTGAGAAAATAAATGGAGTAGAAGAAATTTTAAATCAAGACCCTGCTGGAATATATGAAAAAATTGAATACAAAACAAAAGAACTTTATAGAAATAGTATAAAAGAACTAGCACAAAAAACAAATATATCAGAAATATATATTTCCAAAAAAATAATCGAATTATGTCAAAGACCTAATTTAAAAGAAAAGGAAAAACATATAGGATATTATCTAATTGATGATGGAAGAAAAGAACTAGCACAAAAACTAGGAATAAAAGAAAGAAAACTTAATTCAAAAGTAAAAGCACAAATATATATATTATCAATTATAATATTTACATTTTCAATCTCACTTTTTTTAGCATCAGCTGTAAGTGAAAACAATTTAATAAAATACATTTTAACAATTATCTTTTTAATAATACCAGTATCAGAATTTGTTATTCAAACAATCCAATATATATTAGGAAAAAATGTTAAATCAAAATCCCTTCCAAAAATGGACTTACTAAAAGGAATAGATAGTGAAAATTCTACTTTTGTAGTTATACCAACAATAATAAAATCAAAAGAAAAGGTAAAAGAATTATTTAAAAAATTAGAAGTATTTTACCTTGCAAATCAATCACCCAATTTATATTTTACATTATTAGGAGATTGTTCTGAAAGTGACCAAAAAGAAGAAAAATTTGATAAAGAAGTAATTGAAGAAGGTTTAAAACAAGTACAAAAATTAAATAAAAAATATATATCAAATAATAATTTTCCAATTTTTCACTTTATATATAGAGAAAGAGAATTTAACAATTCAGAAGAAAAATATTTAGGCTGGGAACGAAAGAGAGGGATGCTTACTCAATTTAATGAATATATTTTAAAACATGAAAAAAATAAATTTAGAGTAAATACAATAAATCAAGATACATTACCAAAAATAAAATATGTTATAACATTAGATGCAGATACAGAACTTACACTAAATACTGCATTTGATTTAATTGGAACTATGTCACATATTTTAAACAAGCCAGAACTAGATGAAAATAAAAACATAGTAGTTAAAGGACATGCTCTTATTCAACCACGTATTGGAATAAATTTGGACAATAGTAATAAAAACTTATTTACCAAAATATTTGCAGGTTCAGGAGGAATAGATAGTTATACTAATGCAATTTCAGATTTATATCAAGATAATTTTGAAGAAGGAATTTTTACAGGAAAAGGAATTTATGATGTAGAAATATTTTCAAAAGTATTAAAAGATGAAATACCAGAAAACACAGTTTTAAGTCATGATTTATTAGAAGGATGTTACTTAAGATGTGGACTTGCAACAGATATAATGTTAATAGATGGATATCCAGCAAAATATTTAAGCTTTATGAATAGATTATCTCGCTGGATTAGAGGAGATTGGCAGATAAAAAGTTGGCTTAAAAGTAAATTAAATACTATATCAAAATTTAAAATATTAGATAATTTACGAAGAAGTTTATTTGAAATCTCAATAATGATATTACTAATTTGGAGTTTAGTATTTTTAAATAATTCAAAATTATTAATATATTTAGGTCTTGGAATTGTAATTTATCCATTTTTACTAGACATTTTTTCAAGAGCATTTTCAATTAAAGAAGGAGAGAAAAAACAACAAACATTTAATCCACAAATAGATGGTTTTAAAGGAGCCATTATAAGAGCAGTGCTAACTTTAGGCTGTTTACCATATAAAGCATATATATCAATTGTTTCAATTGTAAAAACAATTTATAGATTAAAAATATCACATAAACATCTATTAGAATGGATGACATCAGAAGAAGCGGAGAAACAATCAAAAACAGATATATCAACATATTATAAAACAATGTTTATAAATGTAATAATAGGAATTTTATCAATAATACTTGCAGTTTTTAAACAAAATATTTTATTAACAATTGTTGGAATTTTGTGGATAATAGTACCTTATATAATGTTTAAGATAAGTCAAATACATGAAAATAAAGAAATGGCTATAAATGAAGAAGATAAAAAATATTTGATAGATATTGCAAAATTAACTTGGCAATTTTTTAAAGATTATTTAACAAAAGAAAATAATTATTTAATGCCAGATAATTATCAACAAGACAGAAAACCAATTGTAGTATCAAGAACTTCATCAACAAATATTGGACTTTCACTTTTAGCAGTTATATCAAGTTATGACTTAAAATTTGAAAATTTAGAAGATACACTAAATTTATTAGAAAAAATTATAAATTGTGTATATAATCTTCCAAAATGGAATGGGCATTTATATAATTGGTATAATATAAAAACAAAAGAACCATTATATCCAAGATATGTATCAACAGTTGATAGTGGTAATTTAGTAGGATATATGTATACAACCAAAACATTTTTACAAGATATTTTAGATAAAAATAAAGATAAACAAGAACTAAATGATTTAATAGAAAAATTAGATAAAATGATAGAAGAAACAGATTTTAAAATTTTATATAGTGAAGAACAAAGAGTATTTTCAATAGGATTTAATGTAGAAGAAAATAAATTAACAGATTCATATTATGATTTATTAGCATCAGAAGCAAGACAAGCAAGTTTAGTTGCAATAGCTAAAAAAGATGTATCACCAAAACATTGGAACAATTTAAGTAGAACATTAACAGTATTAAAAAAATATAAAGGACTAGTATCATGGTCTGGAACATCTTTTGAATATTTAATGCCAAATATTAATATCAAAAGATATAATGGAAGTTTACTTGATGAATCAAGTAAATTTGCAATAATGAACCAAATAGAATATAGTCAAAAACTAGGAATACCTTGGGGAATGTCAGAAGCAGCATTTAATTTAAAAGATTTACATTCAAACTACCAATATAAAGCATTTGGAATTCCATGGCTTGGTCTAAAAAGAGGCTTAGAAGATGAAATGGTTGTTTCAAGTTATGGAAGTATACTTGCACTTTCAGATGTTTCAGAAGAAGTTGTAAAAAATATAAAAGAATTAGAAAAACAAGGAATGAAAAGTAAATATGGCTTTTTCGAATCAATTGATTATACACCAGAAAGATTAGCCAAAGGACAAACTTCTGAACCTGTAAAAACTTATATGGCACATCATCAAGCACTAATATTGCTTTCAATAAACAATTTCTTTAATAATCAAATATTTCAAAAAAGATTTATGCAAAATCCAGAAATAGAAGCTGTAAGTATTTTGTTACAAGAAAGAATGCCAGAAACATTTATAGTTACTAAAGAAAATAAACAAAAACCAGAAAAAATAAAATATCAAGATTATGAAAATTATAGTGTAAGACAATATACAAAGATTGATGAAAGAATAATAAGAGGAAATATTATAGGAAATGAAAAATATGTTATAGGAATAAATCAAAAAGGAGAAGGAGTTAGTAAATTTGAAGATAATTATATAAATAGATTTAAAATAACAGATGATTATAGTCAAGGTATTTTCATGTGTTTAAAAGATATAAAATCAAACAAAATAGAATATGTTACAGGAGAAGAAAATTGCGATAAATTTACAATTAGCTTCATGCCAGATAGAAACGAATTTCAAAAAGAAAATGAAGATTTAAAAACCAAATTTTCTATAATAGCAGATGCAAATGAACCAGTAGAAATAAGAAGATTACAAATACAAAATTTATCTGGTGAAGACAAAATTTTTGAAGTTACAAGTTATTTTGAACCAGTACTATCAAAAAAAGAACAAGATTATGCACACACAGCTTTTAACAATCTATTTTTACTTTTTAGCTATAATGAAACAGAAGATGAAATGATTATAAAAAGAAACCAAAGAGAAACAAATCAAAAAGGATTGTATTTAATTGCAAAAATGCAGACAAATGCAGAAAAAATAGGAGAAACAGAATATGAAATAAATAAAGAAAAATTTATTGGAAGAAATAATTTAAGTGTTCCAAATGCAATAAAAAATTCAACACCATTATCTAAAAAAATAGGACTTGTAACAGAAGGAATAGTAGCAATAAAAAATACAATTAAAATTCCACCTAAATCAAAGGGCTATGTTGATTTAATTTTATCAGTGGAATACACTAAAGAACTAGCACAAAAAAATATAGAAAAATATAAAAATATAGAAAATGTTTCAAGAGAATTTGAAATTGTAAAAGCAAAAACAGATGCAGAATCAAGATATATGGAAGTAAAGGGAAAAGATATAGACATTTATCAAACAATTGCATCTTATATATTATTTGATAATCCATTAAAATCAAAAAAGAATAATCAAAATGAAGAATTCAAACAAGAAGATTTATGGAAATATGGAATTTCTGGAGAACTTCCAATAATTACAGTAACTATTAAATATTTAAATGATATATATGTTGTAAAACAAGTTATAAAAATGTATGAATATTTAAGGATGAGAAACTTAAAAATGGAATTAGTAATAATAGATGAAGAAAATTATAGTTATGAAAATTATGTTAGAAATGAAGTAGAAGGAGCGGTTTTAAATAGTCAATTAGCATATTTAAAAAACATTTTTGGAGGTATATTTATACTTTCAAAAAGTGAAATGGACAGTAAAGATGTAAGATTAATAAAATTTGTTTCTTCTCTTGTAATAGATAGTCATTTAGGAAATTTAGAAAATATTATAAAAGATATGGAAGAAGATGTAATAGATAATTATAGAGTAACAGAATTAGTAGATTTGCCATCAATAGAAGAAGATAATTCTAATGAAATAGATATGCTCGCAAACACAGAAAATCTAAAATATTATAATGAATATGGAGCATTTTCACAAGATGGAAAAGAATATTGGATAAAAATAAATAAAGAGCAGAAAACTCCTACAACATGGAGTCATATCATGGCAAACCAAAACTTTGGAACAGTAGTTACAGAATCAAATGGAGGATATACTTGGTATAGAAATAGTAGACTTAATAGAATAACTGCTTGGCACAACAGTTTTACAATAAATACACCAACAGAAGCTATATATTTAAAAGATGAAGAATCAGGCAGAATATGGTCTCCAACTGCAATGCCTACACCTGATGAAAAAAACTATAATACAGTATTTGGATTTGGATATGCAAAATTTATTCATTCAAGTGATGATATAATTCAAGAACTAGAAGTATTTGTTCCAAATGAAGACTCAGCAAAAATAAACATTTTGACTTTAAAAAACAATGCACCTAAAAAGAAAAAAATTAAAATATATTATTATATAAAACCAGTACTTGGAGAAGATGAATTAAAAACAGATGGATATATAAAATTACAATATGAAGAAAATTCAAATGTTATTATTGCTAAAAAATTATATAATAAAGATCCATTAAACAATATTATTTATGTATCAAGTAGTGAAAAAATAAAATCTTTTACAGGAAATAAATCAAAATTTTTTGGAAAAGGTGGAATAACATCACCAGATGCTTTAAAATGTATGAGATTAGATAATGATAATGGAATTGGTAAAAAATCTTGTATTGCAATAGAATTAGAGGTTCAAATAGAAAGCTTTTCTGAAAAGAAAATATCAATTATATTAGGAGCAGAAGAAAACAAAATTACAGCAAAAGATATAGCATATAAATATTCAAATATTCAGAATTGCAATATGGAACTTCAAAAAGTAAAAAACAAGTGGAATGAAGTTTTAGGAAGAGTACAAGTAAATACACCATATGAATCTTTAAATATTACACTAAATGGATGGGTGATGTACCAAACACTTGTAAGTAGACTATTAGGAAAAACAGGATTTTATCAATCTGGTGGAGCATATGGTTTTAGAGACCAATTACAAGATACATTTTCTAGTAAGTTTATAGACACTAATATTCTTTATAATCAAATTATTAAGCACAGTAAACATCAATTTATTGAAGGTGATGTAGAACACTGGTGGCATGATGAAAATGAAAGAGGAATTAGGACTAAATTTTCAGATGATTTACTTTGGCTCCCATATGCAGTAATAAAATATATAAATTTCACAGGAGATTACAGTATATTAAAAGTTAAAACTCCATATTTACAAGGAGCAGAATTAAGTGAAGATGAAAAAGAAAAATATGATAAATATTTGCAAAGCAAAATAGAAGGAACTATATATGAACATTGCAAAAAAGCAATAGACAGAGCATGTAAATTTGGAGAACATGGAATTCCTAAAATAGGAATAGGAGATTGGAATGATGGATTTAGTAATATTGGACCAAAAGGAAAGGGAGAAAGTGTTTGGCTTGGATTTTTCTTATATTCTATTTTAGTTGAATTTGCAGAATATGCAAAAAATTATGAAATAAATGATGAAATTGAGTCAAATATGGAAAATACAAAAATTGATATAAAAACAGATATAGAAACAGCAGAAAGATATATAGGAATAGCAAATAAATTAAAAGAAAATCTAAATAAAAATGCTTGGGATGGAAGATGGTATAAAAGAGCATTTGCAGACAATGGTGATGTATATGGAAGTATGGAAAATGAAGAATGTAAAATAGACAGTATTGCACAAAGCTGGAGTGTAATATCAGAAGCGGGAGATTCAGAAAAACAGATAGTAGCAATGGAAAGCTTAGGAAATCATTTAGTTGATAGAGAACATGGACTAATAAAATTATTAGATCCACCATTTGAAAAAAGCAAATTAGAACCAGGATATATAAAAGCATATTTGCCAGGAGTAAGAGAAAATGGAGGGCAATATACACATGCTGCAATTTGGGCAATAATTGCAGAAACAATGTTAGGAAATGGAGACAATGCAATTCAATGGTATAAGATGATAAATCCTATTGAGCATACAAAAACAAAAGAAGAAGCAAACAAATATAAAGTAGAACCATATGTAATTTCAGCAGACATCTATGGTGCACAGAACTTAGTAGGACAAGGAGGCTGGACATGGTATACAGGCTCAAGTAGTTGGTATTACATTGCAGGAATAGAATATATACTAGGTCTAAAAGTTCACCATAATATTTTAAGTATTCAGCCATGTATTCCACATAATTGGGATAAATATTCTGTACAATATAAATATGGTGAAAGTATTTATAATATAAAAGTAAATAATATCTCAAAATCTTGCACAGGTGTTAAAAGAGTTTTGATAAATGGCATTGAGTCTGATAATAGAATTCTTCTTGATGGCTCTGGAAAAGTTTTTAATATTGATGTTGAGATGTAAAAATAAGGAACGTTCCTAAAATCTAGGAATATTCCTTATTTTATTACTCTTAATATTGTATTATAATAGAAAAAAATGTAAATATGTGTATAAAAAATACTTTTCTATAATTTTAATGTAATAATATTGCTATTTATTAATATTGATGATATAATACGTTTTAAATAGGAGGAAAAATATGGAATATGTTTTGGAAGCAAATAACATTGTAAAGAAATATAAGAAAAATTTAGTTCTTTCTAATCTTAACTTACATATTGAAAAAGGTGCAATCTATGGACTTATTGGAAAAAATGGAGCAGGCAAAACAACTTTAATGAGAGTAATTTGTGGTTTACAAAAAACAACAAATGGTACTTATACTATTTATAAAATTTCTAGTGAAAGCTCAAAAATTATAGAAGCAAGAAAAAGAATGGGAGCAATTATAGAAAGTCCATCTATTTATTTAGATATGACTGCAGAAGAAAATTTAAAAATACAATATAAAATATTGGGAATATCTAACTATAAGAGTATATATGATATATTAAAACTTGTAGGATTAGCAGAAACAGGAAAAAAGAAAGTAAAGACATTTTCTTTAGGAATGAAACAAAGATTAGGAATTGCTATTGCACTAGCAGGAAATCATGATTTTCTTATTTTAGATGAGCCTATAAATGGACTAGATCCAGAAGGAATTATAGAAATAAGAGAACTTATTTTAAAACTTAATAAAGAAAAAAATATTACATTTTTAATATCAAGCCATTATTTAGATGAACTTTCCAAAATAGCTACAAACTATGGATTTTTAAATAATGGTCAAATAATAAAAGAGATTACAAGTAAAGAGTTAGAAAAAAATTGTAAGAGAATAGTTGAAATAAATGTCAATAATGTAGAAGAATGTACTAAATATTTAAAAAATGAGAAAATTGATTTTGAAGTAATTACCGATAAATTAATTAATATATATGATAAAGTAAATATTTCAGAACTTGTGGTTGGACTGTCAAATAAAAATTGTGTAATTAATGATTTTCATGAAAAGGAAGAAACACTAGAAGAGTATTATATTAATTTAATAGGAGGTAACAATAATGTTTAAATTATTAAATGCCAATTTTTATAAATTAAAAAAAGATAAAATTTTTCTTGTAATGATTTTAATAAGTTTTGTACTTTCTTTATTTGCAGTATATCGTTATCAATCAATGGTTGATTCTATAGTAATAGATAGAATCATAACTGAATACATGGCAAATTATTTTGGAATTATAATTGCGATTTTTATAAGTGTATATGTTGGAAAAGAATATACAGGAGGTACTATTAGAAATAAAATTATTTCAGGACATAAAAGAATGCATATTTATTTAGCAAATTTAATCATATCTATTTTTGCAGGATTAGTTTTAGAAGCAATTTATATTGGTACTGTTTTATTATTTGGCACAAAAATATATGGAAATTTACAACAATTAATGAGTTTGGGAGAAATCTTTTTATATACAATTTTAATTGTTACAGTTTATTGCTCAATTTATAATTTAATTACTATGTTTTGTTCAGACGCATCAATTGCTCTTGTAGTTTGTATTATCTTATTTGTTACAATGTTTGTAGTTAATAGTATAGTTAGCCAAAAGGTTAATACTTCTAAGTATATAGTAAGCACATATTATGATGAGCAAGGACAACATGTAATAGATAAACAACCTAATCCAAATTATCCAGAAGAAAAAGAATTGAGAATTTATAAAACAATATATTTTTTAATTCCAACAGGACAAGCAGATGTTGTACATATGGCATGTAGTGAAAGTTCTATAATTGATGAAGAAAAAGTAAATAAAATAAAAGAAAATCTAACCGAAATGCCAAAATATGCTTTAGGACTAATATTAGTATCAAATATAGTTGGATTATATTTTTTTAAAAAACAAGAAATAAGATAATTTAAAAACATACTAAAATGTATATTACATGTTTTAGTATGTTTTTTATTTATGTATTGTTACATTTGTTTTAAAACATATTAATATAATTATCATAATAAAAAAACAGCTACAAGTTCTAATTATTACTCGTAGCTGAAAAGGTTGGCTCTAATTTAGGTTACTTACATTTTCATATAGAGAAGTAAGTAGTCGTTATTCTACTTGTCTTACATGGCAGACAAGATTAGATGTATTGGTACCTTTGGACACATAAGCAGTGAATCTCCAGGAACCTCCACCATTCAGAACAAAATGGCTGAATCTCCAATAGTTGGAGTTATCAGCGGAGACTGGACCACAAGGACCGTACTTGACGCCACCAGATGATGTCAGTTCAAACATAACCTGGGTGGAACTAGTTCCTCCTGTTACCCACATTTCAAAGGCAGGAAAATTTCCACAATCGTCGAGGTATCCAACTTCTCCAATTTTGAAAGTAGTTTCCTGGCCAACGGTAAAGGGAACAATTCCATCAGATTCAACCGAAACGGGAATGAGTTCAACTTCCGGTTCAGCATTTTCTGCTGCAAAAGCGGGCAAGTTGGAGCTGAACATCATCACAAGGCCTATCATAAGAGCCAAAACTTTAGATTTTGATTTCATGAGAAACCTCCTATTTGCTAAATGATTGAACCAACCTTTTTTTATGCACTACCTAAGTAGTACATTCAATATTATACTATAATTTGAAAAAATGTCAATACTTGTAATGGAAAAAAAAGTAACAAATTGAAAAAATTACAATATAGCAAAAAGTTAGTTTGCTTTAATTTTTTAGATAAAATTATTTTGTATCATTTTATGTAATTCATCCTTTTTCAAGAGCATTATTAATTTCTTAAAGAAATATAATTTTCTATTATTACTAATTAACATTTGAACTACAATATTTTCTAGAATTAGCCTCTTATAAAAAGTCAATTTAATATTATGTTTAGTTGAAAAGTAATATAATTGAATTGCCCTTCGCTTAAAGGTTGAAAGGAGGAGTACTACATAATGCGTACTTTTTTGTAATATTGTTACTGATATTATACTACATTTTACACAAAATCAAAAATAATTCAACAGCTATTTTGCACAAAATCAAAAATAACAAACGCTAATTTTGACACAAAATCAAAAATAATACTAAAAATTTAAAAAATAATATATTTTATATTTTTATTTTATGAAAAATTAATTAAATTAATAAATAATACACAAAAATTTCACAAATTTATGGTATAATTTTACTGGAAAAATAGTAGAGTAAAATTATGCCAACAAATATTACAAAACTCAAGAAAGGAATGAGTTTATATGTCATATATAGAATTTAAAAATATTGTAAAAGAATACAAAATGGGAGAAGTCACAATAAAAGCATTAGATAATACAAATTTTCAAATAGAAAAAGGAGAACTAGTTGTAATAGTAGGACCATCTGGAGCAGGAAAAACAACAGCATTAAACATATTAGGAGGAATGGACACAGCAACAAAAGGAGAAGTTTTTGTAGACGAAAAAGAAATCACAAAATTAAACAATAGAAAATTAACAGAATATAGAAGAAATGACATTGGATTTGTATTTCAATTTTATAATCTAGTACAAAATCTAACAGCAAAAGAAAATGTAGAACTTGCAACACAACTATGTTCAGATGCACTAGATGTAAATGAAATTCTAGACAAAGTAGGGCTAAGTAGTAGAAAAGATAACTTTCCAGCACAATTATCAGGAGGAGAGCAACAAAGAGTTGCAATTGCAAGAGCAATAGCAAAAAACCCAAAACTATTATTATGTGATGAGCCAACAGGAGCATTAGACTATAAAACAGGAAAAAGCATTTTAAAACTATTACAAGATATGGCAAGAAAAGAAAAAATGACAGTAGTAATAATAACACATAATGGAGCAATAGCACCAATGGCAGATAAAGTAATACATTTCAAAAATGGAACAGCAGAAAAAATAGAAAAAAATGAAAATCCAATTTCAATAGATGATATTGAATGGTAGGAAAAGATGTATTTAGGCGTTTATATTTAGAGCCTTATGAAAGGGGGCTGATAAAAAGTGAAAAAGTCATTGTTAAAAAATAATATAAAAACAATATTTAAAACAAGAAGACGATTTCTATCTATACTAGTTATGGCATTTTTAGGAGTAGGCTTTTTTGCGGGATTAGTTGCAACAAGTCCAGATATGTTAGATAGTTTAGATAAATACGCAGATAGTAGTAATTTATATGATATAAACATTATTTCAACACTAGGACTAACTGATGAAGATATAACGGCACTTCAAGAAATTGATGGTGTTGAAGGAGCATATGGAATACAAACAAAAGACTCATTTGCTTTAATTGATGAAAATGAAAGTATTTGTAAAGTAATAGAATATAATGAAAATATTAACACTCCAACATTAATAGCAGGAAGACTGCCAGAAAATTCAAATGAATGCTTATTAGACGATGCATATGTACAAACTGAAAATCCAGAAGAATACATAGGAAAAACTATAACATTACAAAATGAAGATTTAGATGAAAATGATAACCCAATATTTACAACAAAAGAATTTAAAATAGTTGGTATAGTTGAATCACCTATATATATATCAAGTGAAAGAGGAACAACTACAATAGGAAGTGGAAAAGTTTCATTTTACATATACTGTAAAGATGATGTTATAAATTTAGATTACTATACAGAAATTGGAGTAAAAGTTTCAGGAGCAAAAGAAGAAGTAACAGATAGTAATTCATATCTTAAATTAGTAAATCCAGTTTATCAAAAAATAGAAGAAATAAAAGAAATAAGAGAACAAGCAAGATATGATGGTTTGATAAATGAAGCAAATGAAAAAATAGATGAAGCACAAAAAGAATTTGATGATAAAAAAGCAGAAGCAGATAGTGAATTACAAGATGCTGAAAATAAGATAAATGATGCAAAAAATGAAATAAGTGAGCAGGAAACAACATTAAATAATTCAGAAAAACAGTTAACACAACAAGAAAAAAATTTAAATAAACAATTTAGTGATGCAGAAAAACAAATTTCAGATGCAGAAGAACATATAAATACTAAATCTGCTGAATTGGAAAGTGGAAAAACAGAATTAGAAACTCAAAGAACTCAAGCAAATGAAGCAATCGGGCAAATTGATTCAGGAATTACTACAGCACAAAATACTCTGCAACAATTAGAAACACAAAAAGAGCAACTAATTCAAGCAGGAATGGATACCACAGAAATAGATGCTGGAATTACTACAGCACAAGGAACAATAGACCAGCTACAAGCACAAAAAACAGAAATTCAAAATCAATTAAAAAGTGCAGAAGAACAAATCACTTCAGGAGAAACAGAACTAGCAAATGCAAAAGCAGAGATAGAAAGACAAAAATCAGAATTAGAAACTAATAAAAAAACCGCATATAAAAAAATATCTAATGGAAAAGCAGAAATAGAAGATGGAAGAAAACAAATTCAAGAAGCTAAAACAGAAATAGAAACAAATGAACAAGAATTTCAAGAGAAAAAAGCAGAAGCAGAGCAAGAATTAAATGATGCACAAGCAAAAATTGATGAAGCAAGACAAGATATTACAAAAATAGAAAAGGCAAAATGGTATATACAAGATAGATTTGATAACACAGGATATACAAATATTTTTGATGCAATAGAAACAATGTCTAATATATCCAAAATGTTCCCTGTAATATTTTATTTAGTAGCAGTATTGATAAGCCTAACATCAATGACAAGAATGATTGATGAAGAAAGAACAGAAATAGGAACTTTAAAGGCATTAGGATATACAAACATGCAAATTATTTCAAAATATATATTATATGCATTTCTTGCCTGTGTAATAGGTGGAATTTTAGGAATGACAGTATGTTTTTACTTACTACCAACAATTGTTTGGGAGTTATATTCAATGATATATACAATTCCGCAATTTTATATTACATACCGTGTAGAAATAGGTCTTGCAGGAATTTTAATAGCATTTATTTGTATAGGAGGAGCAACAATACTTTCTGCATATAAAGAATTAAAAGAGACACCAGCAATATTAATGAGACCAAAAGCTCCAAAAAACGGAAAAAGAATATTAATGGAGAAAATAACATTTATATGGAAAAGATTCAATTTCTCACAAAAAATAACTGTTAGAAATATCTTTCGTTACAAAAAAAGAGCACTTATTACAATTATAGGAATTGCAGGATGCACAGGACTTATGCTTGCAGGTTTTGGAATTAGAGATTCAGTTTCTGATATACCTGATTTTCAATTTAATGACATATTTAAATATGAAACATCAATTACATTATCAAACACAGATGGATTAAATGATATTACCAAATATTTATCTGAAAATGAAAACATAGAAAACTTTCACGAAGTATATGCATCAACAGGCAAAGTATCTAATGAAGAAATAAGTTATGATGTAAATATTTTTGTACCAAACAATACAGAAAATTTTGAAGAAGTATGTAACCTAATTGATGTAAAAGATGAAGAAAAACTTCAAATAAGTAATAGCGGAGTAATTATAACAGATAAGTTAGCTGATACATTTGAAATTGAAGTTGGAGATGAAATAACAATAATCGATAGTGATGATATCGAACATAAATTAAAAGTTGATGGAATTACTCAAAACTATGTATCACATTATATTTATATGTCTAAAGAATATTATGAAGCAAATATGGGCTATACCTATAAAACAAATATGATTCTTGTAAATACAAAAGATATAAGTGAAGAACAACAAAATACAATTTCAGAAGAAATATTAAACTTTAATGGAGTAGCATCAGTTTCAATCACATCTAGTTTAGTAAAACAAGTAAGTGATATGCTAAACACTATGAATTATATTGTAATAGTACTAATTGTTACATCTGCAATGCTTGAATTTGTTGTATTATACAATTTAGCAAATATAAATATAGGAGAAAGACAAAGAGAAATTGCAACACTCAAAGTTTTAGGATTTTATGATAAAGAAGTTGATAATTACATAAACAAAGAAAATATGGTATTTACAGTTTTTGGTGTAATTTTAGGACTTGGACTTGGAGTATTGATAACAAGTGGAATAATTGCAAGTATAGAAATAGACTCATTAAGATTTGCCGAAAATATACTTTTATCAAGTTATATAATTTCAGCAGTAACAACAATTGTATTTTCTCTAATTGTAAACTTCATAATTCACTTTGTTTTAAGAAAAATTGATATGATTGAAAGCTTGAAAAGTGTTGAATAGTGGCGATTGTCAATGGGGACGGAGATTTTGACACCCCATTGACATGAAATTTGAATAAAAAATTGTGTATAAAAATCATTGACTTGCATATAATAATATGGTACAATATTAAGTACAATAAGTTGTACAATTAAGAAAGGAGTGATTTATATGTTAGCAGTTAATTATTCAACTATTAGAAGTAAATTAAAAGACTATTGTGATAAAGCCACAGACAATAATGAAACAGTAATTGTTACAAGAAAAGATGAAAAAAATGTTGTATTAATGAGCTTAGAACATTATAATGAATTAATGAGAGCATTAAGAAATTCTGAGTATTTAAATAAGATAGATAAATCCATTGAACAAATAGAAAAAGGAAAAACTGTAACTAAAACCATTGAAGAATTAGAGGAGATGGAAAATGAATAATATATTTTCCGAAAAAGCTTGGGAAGAGTATACAGATTGGCAAATGAAAGATAAATCAATGGTAAAAAAATTAATGAACTTATAAAAGATATCAACAGAAATGGACTAGAGAAAGGACTTGGAAAACCAGAGCCATTAAAACACAGGAAAGCATGGAGTAGAAGAATAACTCAAGAACATCGCCTTGTATATAATTTTGATGAAAATAAGAATTTGATTATAATTTCTTGTAGTGGTCATTATGAAAATTAGTGTCAATGGGGACGGAGATTTTGACAACTTTTTTGTCAGTTGTCAAAATCTCCGTCCCCATTGACAACTCATTGACAAAATTTTTAAAAAATAGTATGAAAATGTGTAAAAACATGATATAATAGGACTCAATAATGTAAATAAACAAGGAGGAGATAAAATGCAAGTAAGTAAAGAAGAAATATTGCATATAGCAAATTTAGCACAATTGGAATTAAAAGAAGAAGAGATAGACAAATATATCTTAAACTTACAAGAAATTTTAAATTTTGCTAATATAGTAAATAATGCACCAATTGAAGGATTAGACATTACAATAGGAGCAAATGAAGCCAAAAACATATTTAGAAAAGATGAAGTGAAAACATTTGATAATATAGAAGGATTATTACAAAATGCACCAGCACAAGATAAGCATATGTTTAAAATTCCAAAGGTATTAGACTAATATATTTTTTTGAGCAGATGTTTTAGAAAATAATTTAAAATATCAAAATTAAATTATCCAATAGCAAGGAGGAACGTAAATGGATATTACAGAATTAACAGTACATGAATTACAAGAAAAATTAAAAAATAAAGAATTAACAATTATGCAAATAAATGAAGCATATGTTAATAGAATAAAAGAAAAAGAGCCAGAAGTACAAGCATTTATAACAGAATTAACAGACAAAGGAATGGAGCAAGCAAAACAAATTCAAAACAAAATAGATAATGGAGAAAAAGTAGGAGATTTAGCAGGAATACCAATAGGAATAAAAGACATTATCTGTACAAAAGGAATAAAAACAACATGTGCATCAAAAATGTTAGAAAACTTTGTTGCACCATATGATGCAACAGTAATGGAAAAAATAAATGCAGAAGAGATGATAGATTTAGGAAAACTAAATATGGATGAATTTGCAATGGGAGGTTCTACTGAATATTCATATTTTAAGAAAACAAGAAATCCATGGGATTTAAGTAGAGTTCCAGGAGGCTCATCAGGAGGTTCTGCAGCAGCAGTAGCAGCAAACATGGTACCATGGGCATTAGGAACAGATACTGGAGGAAGTATACGTCAACCAGCTGCACTATGTGGAGTTGTAGGATTAAAACCAACATATGGATTAGTTTCAAGATACGGAGTAGTAGCATTTGCATCATCACTTGATCAAGTAGGAGTATTTACAAAAGATGTACAAGATTGTGCAACACTTTTAAATGTAATTGCAGGACATGACGAAAAAGACACAACATCAGTTGATGTAGGACCAAAAGATTATACAAAATCATTACAAAAAGATATAAAAGGTTTGAAAATAGGAGTTCCAAAAGAATTTTATGGAGAAGGAATAAACTCTGAAGTAAAATCATCACTAGAAACAGCAATTGCAAAATATAAAGAAATGGGAGCAGAAGTAGAAGAATTCTCATTAGACATAGCACAATATGCTTTAGCAACTTATTATATAATTGCCTGTGCAGAAGCAAGCTCAAATTTAGGAAGATATGATGGAATAAGATATACATATAGATCACCAGAAGCAAAAACATTAAAAGAAATTTATAAAAAATCAAGAAGTGAAGCATTTGGAGCAGAAGTAAAAAGAAGAATTATACTTGGAACATATGTATTATCATCAGGATATTATGATGCATATTACAAAAAAGCACAACAAGTTAGAACTCTAGTTATGAATGAATTTAATAAAGCATTTGAAAAATATGATGTAATTGTAACACCAACATCTCCAACAACTGCATTCAAATTAGGTTCAAAATCAAATAATCCAATGGAAATGTATTTAGCAGATATTTGTACAGTTTCTGTAAATA
Organism: uncultured Clostridia bacterium; assembly: GCA_944386165.1. Classification (GTDB taxonomy): domain Bacteria; phylum Bacillota; class Clostridia; order TANB77; family CAG-508; genus CAG-269. The sequence goes on along the minus strand of CALXAA010000005.1, from coordinate 20,574 downwards.
TTGCAGGTTTACCAGGAATATCAATACCATGTGGAATTGATAGTGAAGGTATGCCAATAGGAATGCAAATAATTGGAAACAAATTCTGTGAAGAAACAATTATAAAAACAGCATATGCATATGAGCAAGAAACCAAATTTAGAGATAGATACAAACCTACTTTTAAGAAATAAACAAAAGAAGGAGAATAAAAAATGGGTGATGATTTTAAATTTACACCAGGACAAAAAAACAAAATATATAATGAACAACTAAAACCATTAAAATTAAGAATATCACAAATTTTATTATATGATACAAAAGCAGCGATAACATTTTTACAAGAATATAATGAATTAATTGAAAATACACCAGATAATGAATTAATGGATAAAATTACAGAATTAGAATTTAGAATTACAGAATATGAAAATGGACAAGGCAAAGAAAAAAGTTTTGAAGACAAAAGTAAAACAATAATTATGCAAATAGAAGAACTTAATGCTATGTCTGAAAACTTAAGTTTAGATGATTTTCATCAAGAAGTATCAAAATTATTAGAATCCTATAAAGATAATCTAGGAGACTATGACTTTGGAGATAGAGATGAAATTGAAGATAAAATATATGAATTAAAAGCAAAATTAGTAATGAGAGAAGTTAATGAATTTTATCCTGATAGCATAGATATTTCTAAAGAAGATGAAATAGGATTAATGATGTATTTAAACAAAGAACTAAATAGAATGCAACAAAACAAAAATCCAAAAGTAAAGAGCTATATTGAAAGAGTAAAATATAATTTAATGAGTGGGCCAGAAGCATTACACAATAGTGAAACATGGAAGTTACTTAGTTATGCCCAGAAAGAAAAATTTGAAACAGAAACTATAATAACAAATAAGCCATTATCTCAAAATACAGCATTATCTGTAATAAAAAAAACAAGACCTCAATTTAATTTAATGCAAAAAATAGTAAGCACTTTTTCTAGTAAGTTTTTTAGTAAAGACCCTAAATTACCACTTAGCGCAAAAGATTTAGGAAAAATTAGTTTAGACTGGCTTGCAAAATATATACCAATAGATATGGTAAAAGATATTGAAAATCAAAGGTTAGAAAAAGAAAATAGAGATACTGAAAATAAGTATACACCAGATTCAAAAAGTGTAATATATTGGATAATGGAAAAACTTGAAGATCCAAATAAAATTGAAGGATATTATTGGAGTTTTGGATATAATAAATTCTTTAAATTTGATAAAAAATTGAATTATGCAAATAAGTTTCTCTTTAATATAGATGATTTTGGAAATATGTTATTTACTAGATTAGAATACGTGTATAAACAGTGTGTCAAAATAGATCCGAAAATGAAATTGCCACAATGTTTGGCATATGCTGAATTAGTAGATGCAATAATGAAAACAAGTTTTGGATATTGTTTTTGTGATTGTTTGGAAGAATATTGCTCAGACAATAATAAAGCAGAACTTACATATGAGAAAGATGGTGAAAGTCTAAAATATTTTTGTCCTTCATATGCAAAATACGACAAAGATCGTTATAAAGATTTATATAAAGGAATTCTTGAAAGTTTTGAAATGATACAACAAGAATGTAGAGAAACTAAAGATGCATTTTGGAAAGAAGAAAACCAAAAAAGAGAAGCTTTTTACAAAACTCAAGAGCATGGAATACAAGCAAAGTCAAAAGAACAACAATTTAGAAGTTGGAATCAACAAGATAATAACTTAATAGTTCAAGCAAAGTCAAAAGAACAACAATTTAGAAGTCGTATACAATCAGATATAAAAATATATAAAGGAGATTTTTTAAATACAGGAGATCAAAAGAACCAAGAAGAAAATGAAAAAGTAAGATAAAGACGATTTAACCAAATAATAAAATTAGAAATATGTACAAGGAGCATAAAGATGAAAAAAGTAACAAAATCTACTAAGATTTTAAGTAGTATTTTACTAATATTGTGTATAATTGCAATTGCTTTTGGCATAAAAAATGTAAATAAGCAAAAATCAAATAATTCAAATTATAATACTGTATTGACCTCAGAAACAGAAAATTCCAATGAGAAAGCTCAAACAAATTCAACAAGTCAAACAACTAAAACCGAAACAACAAGTTCTGTAGAAAGCAATCAAGAAGATTTTTCAAATGAATTATTTGCAAAATACTATGAGCAAGCAGAACAAATAATGAAAGATATGACAATAGAAGAAAAAGTTGGACAAATGTTTCTAGTAAGATATCCAGATAATGGAGTAATAGAACAAATAAAAGAAGAAGCTCCAGGAGGATATATATTATTTGGAAAAGACTTTGACAATGAAACCAAAGAAAGCATATTAAAAGAACTTACAGAAAATCAACAAGCAAGTAAAATAGGACTTATATTTGGAGTAGATGAAGAAGGCGGAACAGTTGTAAGAGTAAGCTCGCATAAAGCATTTAGAAGTTCAAAATTCCAATCACCACAAGAATTATGGAAAAAAGGACAATTACCTACAATATTAGAAGATTCAAAAGAAAAATCAGAACTATTAAAAAGTATAGGATTAAATATGAATCTAGCACCAGTTGTAGATGTTCCAACCAAAACAAGTTCATTTATATATAAAAGGTCATATGGAAGAGGAGCAGAAAAAACAGCTACATATACATCAAGATTAATACAAACAATGAATGAAGATAATATGATTTCTGTAATGAAACATTTTCCGGGTTATGGTGATAATGCAGATACACATACAGGGATTGCAATTGATGAAAGACCATATTCAACATTTGAAACATCTGATTTTTTACCATTTGAAAGTGGAATTGAAGCAAAAGGACCATGTATCTTAGTAAGTCATAATATAGTAAAATCAATGGATGAAAATTATCCTGCATCATTATCAGAAAATGTTCACAAGATTTTAAGAGAAGACTTAAACTTTTCTGGAATAATTATAACAGACGATTTATCAATGGAAGCAGTAAAAACATATGCTGAAAATGGAGATGTAGCACTTCAAGCAGTACTTGCTGGAAATGATATGCTAATTTCATCAGATTTTGTAGAACAAAAGCAAGAAATTTTAAAAGCTATAGAAGAAAATAAAATAAGTGAAAACATTATAAATAAAGCAGTTAGAAGAATACTTTCAATGAAAATTGCTTATGGAATAATAGATAATATTTAAAAAAATAATACAAAAAACAAGGAGGTTTACATACAAATGGCAAGAGAAGATTATGAAGTAGTAATGGGGTTAGAAGTTCATGCAGAACTTTCAACAAAAACAAAAATATTTTGTAGTTGTCCTACAAAATTTGGAGCAAAGCCAAATACACAAGTATGTCCAATATGTATGGCAATGCCAGGAACATTACCAAAGTTAAACGAAAAAGTTGTAGAATATGCAGTAAAAGCAGGTCTTGCAACAAACTGTGAAATATCAAGAAATAGTAAAAATGATAGAAAAAACTATTTTTATCCAGATTTACCTAAAGCATATCAAATATCACAATATGACAAACCTTTATGTGAGCATGGATATATAGAAATAGAAACAAGTAAAGGAAAAAAGAAAATAGGTATAACACGTATTCATATTGAAGAAGATGCTGGAAAACTAGACCATGATGATTTAAGTGGGGGAGCACTTGTTGACTTAAATAGAGCAGGTGTACCACTAATAGAAATAGTATCTGAACCAGATTTCCGTTCAGTAGAAGAAGTAGATGCCTACTTAAAAAAATTAAAATCAATACTAGAATATATAGAAGTATCAGACTGTAAAATGCAAGAAGGTTCATATAGAGCAGATGTTAATACATCAATAAGACCAATTGGTTCTCAAAAACTAGGAACACGTACAGAAATGAAAAATATGAACTCATTTAGAAGTATTACAAGAGCACTAGAATATGAAATAGGTAGACAAGTTGAAGTACTAGATAATGGAGGAACAGTTGAACAAGAAACTTTAAGATGGGATGAAGTATCTGGAAAAACATTTTCAATGAGAGATAAAGAAGATGCACAAGATTATAGATATTTCCCAGAACCAGATTTAGTTGCAATAAAACTATCTGAAGAATATATAGAAAATATTAGAAAAACATTACCAGAGATGCCAGAAAGCAGAAAACAAAGATATTTAAATGATTATAAATTATCAGAAAAAGATGCTGGAATTATAACATCATCTAAATATTTATCAGACTTATTTGAAAAAGCAGGAGAGATATGTGGCAATTATAGAGCAGTTAATAACTGGATTATTTCAGATATTTCTAGAATATTAAATGAAACAGAAATGGACCCAATTGAAATTCCATTTGACGCAAAACAACTTGCAAAATTAGTAACTTTAATAGATAAAGGAACAATAAGTTCAAGTATAGGTAAAAAAGTTTTAGAAGAATTATTTGAAAATCCAAGAGACCCAGAAGATATTATTAAAGAAAAAGGCTGGATACAAATTTCTGATGAAGGTGCAATAAAAGAAATTGTACAAAAAATTATTGAAGCAAATCCTCAATCTGTTGCAGATTACAAAGGTGGAAAAGATAGAGCTTTAGGATTTTTAGTAGGACAAGCTATGAAAGAAACTAAAGGAAAGGCAAATCCACAACTTTTAAATAAATTATTTATAGAAGAACTAAAAAAATAAAAAACAGAGGGTGTCCCATATTAGGACACCCTCTTCCAATATGATTAGAACTTGAAGATGGGCATAATGTTAAGCCCAACATATTCCTTGAAGTCAAGTCTCTTTCTGATTAAATCAAGTTTGACTTTGTCATCAAACTGGGCATTTACCCAGTCGACAAAAGCATAAGATTTATCAGCAAAGTAAAGCAGATTTTTTTCGACATCTTGACCAACAATTTTTTTCAATTCAGTTTGATTGTTAGACAAAAGTCCTTTCAGCTGGTAGTTACCATCAAGACCACGAGTGAGAGATACTTCACTCATTATAGGCAACTCCATATCAACAGCATTTTTAAATGCTGAATAATATGGATTGATTGTGCCCAGATAGAAAATCTCACCCGTAAGTGTGGTAACACGGTCATCGAGATAAACATCAATACCATTACTAGAGGTAAACAATTCTTCATTTATGCTACCAGAGTTTATGATACCTGTAACACGATTCAACTTATAGTTGAAATCTTTTGCCAAAGAACAAACTCTTGCCTTGTAGCACTTTTCCTCTTTGGCATGATAGATTTCAGTCCGAATAAATGCCCAATTGTCGATTTTAATCATAACATACTCCTTTGCTTCAACATATTGGTTGGTGTATAATTGCAGATTAGCAATTGGGTAAATTATACTACTTTTCAAGTTAATTGTCAATAATTATGTTAAATAAAGGTTATTTCAAGTTTCTTAAAGCTTCAATTCTATCCTCAGTACTTGGGTGAGTAGACCAAATACTAGATGTATTTTTCTTTTTTCTAAATGGATTTGCTATATACATATTCTCTGTAGCTTTATTAGCAACTTTTAACTCATTTGGGTCAGCAGAAATTTTTTCAAGAGCAGAAATTAAACCTTCAGGATTTCTAGTAAATTCAACAGCTGTTGCATCTGCTAAAAATTCTCTTTTTCTTGAAAAAGCAAGTTTCATTAATTGACCAAAAATAGGTGCTAAAATCAAAAAGATTAAACCAATTAACATTAAAATTGCATTTCCTTTGCTATTATCATTATCATCACTATTATCTCTAAAACCACCCCAAAAAGCAATTCTTGTAAACAAATCAGAAAGCATAACAACAAAACCTAACATAACAGAAACAACAGCAGAAAATAGAATATCATAATTTTTTATATGTGCCATTTCATGTGCAAGAACACCTTCTAATTCATAATATTCTAATTTATCTAAAAGCCCAGTTGTTACACAAATAACTGCATTTTGAGGATTTCTACCGGTAGCAAAAGCATTAGGTTGTTTATCTTCAACAACATATAATCTAGGCTTTGCTGGCAAACCTGATGCAACAACTAAAGAATCTAATATATTTACTAACTTTAGGTCTTCTTCTTTTGTTGCCGGTCTTGCCTTATTTAAACTTAAAACTATTTTATCACTATAATAATAAGATCCCCATGTAGAAAAAAAAGCAAAAATTAGTGCTATTATTATTGACATTTCTCCTAAATTTAAAGCCATACAAATATAATAAACAATTACAGAAATAAAGGCTAAAAATAGAAATACTATAAAAATGGATTTTATTTTATTTTTCTTAATATCTTCAAACATATTTTACTCCTTATAAAATTGAGGAGATAGAATAAAATTCTACCCCCTATTTAAAATTTAATTATTTGTTAAAATCAACTTTAACATTTTTTCTTGCTTCATCACTTTCTGCTGAGAATAGTTCTTTTTGTTTAAAGTTAAACATTCCAGCAATAATATTTGAAGGGAAAACTTCTAATTTTGTGTTATACATTGTTACACTATCATTATAAAATTGTCTTGAAAAAGAAATTTTATTTTCAGTGTTACGTAGTTCTTCAGATAAATCTGCAAAATTTTGATTTGCTTTTAAATCTGGATAATTTTCTGAAACAGCCATAATTGTTTTTAAAGCTCCAGAAAGTTCACCATCTAATTGAGCTTTTTCTCCAACAGAAGAAGAATTTGCCCAAGATGTTCTTAATTGAGCTATTTTTTCAAAAGTTTCAGATTCATGTGTCATATAACCTTTTACTGTTTCAACAAAATTAGGTATTAAATCAAATCTTCTTTGTAGCTGAACATCAATTTGACTCCAAGCGTTTTCAACTTTTTGTCTTGCAGTTACTAATCCATTATAAATGCCTATTATGGCAACAATAATTAGAACAACTACAACTAAAATAATCCAAACCATATTAATTACCTCCTTGCTTACAGAATATATATTATCATATATTATTATTTTTTACAATAAAAATTTTATAAAATAAAAAAGTTTTAAAAAATTTTGGTAATTTTTTTGTACAAGCAGCATATAATATATTAAATACCAAGTAATGGCAAGGGTTGTAGAACATGGAAAGGCAAAAACAAAAAATTTGACAAAAAAATAAAAAATGTGTATAATAATTTTGTCGCAAAAAGGAGGATATATGATTTTTATGAATAAAAAAGATAGAGCATCTATCTCAATAATGAAAATCATTGGTGTAAGCTTAATAATAATTTTCATATTAGGAATAACAGTAATGGCTTCAGATATAAATGTTAGAACTGTAGAAATAACATTAGCAAATGGTTATCAAATGACAGTTATAACAACAAAAACGAATGTAGAAGAAATTTTAGAAGACAACAATATAATTTTAGAAGAAGACGAAAAAGTAAGTCCAAACTTAGAAGAAAATATAAATGAAAGTAACCAAATTTTAATTACAGACAAATCAGTACAAGAAGTACAAATAGCAAAAATCTCAGAAAGTGGAATAGAAACTACATTAGATGAAATATTAAAAAGCTACTCACCAATAATAGAAAAGATAGTTGTAGAACAAGAAATTATACCATTTGAGACAATTACAAAAGATGCAGCTCAAGGAGCAACAGACACAAAAAATAAAGTTATTCAACAAGGTCAAGACGGATTAAAAGAAATAACATATAAAATCAAATATCAAAATGATGAAGAAATTGAAAGAACAGTTATTTCTGAAAATATTTTAAAAGAACCTGTTGATAGAATTGTACAAGTTCAAAAAAATATTGTAACAACATCAAGAGGAACAGATAGAACAGCAACAACTGGTATAAAAGTTGGAGAAACAAAAATATTTAAAGTAACAGCATATTGTTCTTGTGCTAAATGTTGTGGCAAAACAAATGGAATAACAGCATCTGGAACAAAAGCAACTGCAGGAAGAACAATTGCTACATCAGCACAATTTTCATTTGGAACGAAACTTGATATTGGTGGTTACACATATGTTGTAGAAGACAGAGGTGGAGCTATTCAAGGAAATAGAATAGATATTTATATGAATTCACATGCAGAAGCTTTAGCGTGGGGAGTAAAATATCTACCAGTAACAGTTGTGAAATAAAAGGGGAGAAATAAAAAATTCTCTCTTTTTTTTATTAAAAATAGTGAAATTTTATAATAAACATGTTATAATAAAATAGCTAAGAAATATGAAAATGCTAGGAGGAAAGATGAGTCAAGAAAGAATTAGAAACTTTAGTATAATAGCACACATAGATCATGGAAAGTCAACACTTGCAGATAGACTAATCGAAAAAACAGGAGTTTTAACACAAAGAGAAATGGAAGAGCAAGTATTAGACAACATGGATATTGAACGAGAAAGAGGTATAACAATAAAATCTCAAGCAGTAAGAATGAAATACAAAGCAAAAGATGGAGAAGAATATATATTTAATTTAATAGACACACCAGGGCATGTAGATTTTAATTATGAAGTTTCAAGAAGTTTAGCAGCATGTGATGGAGCAATACTTGTAGTAGATGCAAGTCAAGGAGTTGAAGCTCAAACACTTGCAAATGTATATTTAGCAATAGATAATAATTTAGAAATACTTCCAGTAATAAATAAAATTGATTTACCAAATGCAAGACCAGAAGAAGTAAAAAAAGAAATAGAAGACATAATTGGAATTCCTGCAATGGATGCACCATGTATTTCAGCAAAATCAGGATTAAATGTAGATGAAGTATTAGAAAGAATTGTAACAGATTTACCTGCACCAAAAGGTGATGAAAATGCTAAAGCAAAATGCTTAATATTTGACTCTTATTATGATAATTATAAAGGTGCTGTTGCATATGTAAGAGTAGTTGACGGAACAATTAAAGTTGGAGATGAAATTACATTAATGGCAACAAAAAAATCTTTTACAGTAGCTGAGGTGGGATATTTTGCCCCAGGACAATACATGCCAACAAAAGAAATAAAAGCAGGAGAAGTTGGATATATAGCAGCAAGTATAAAAAGTCTAACAGATATTCATGTAGGAGATACAATCACATTAAAAAACAATCCAGCAGATAAACCTCTTCCAGGATATAAAAAGGTAACACCAATGGTATATTGTGGACTATACCCAGTAGATGGAAGTGAATATGAAAATCTAAAAATAGCATTAGAAAAATTAAAATTAAATGATGCAGCATTAGAATATGAACCAGAAACATCTGCAGCATTAGGATTTGGATTTAGATGTGGTTTTTTAGGACTACTTCATTTAGAAATAATTGAAGAAAGACTAGACAGAGAATTTGACTTAGGACTAATAACAACTGCCCCATCAGTAATATACAAAGTACATAAAACAACAGGAGAAGTACTTGATGTTTATAATCCTACAGACTTACCACCACAAACAGAAATATTATATATGGAAGAACCTATAGTAACTGCAAGCATATTTACACCAAAAGAATATGTTGGAAATATAATGGACATATGCCAAAATAGAAGAGGCACATTTATTGACATGAAATATTTAGATGAAAACAGAGTAACACTAATTTATGACATGCCTTTAAACGAAATAATATATGACTTTTTTGACAGTCTTAAATCAAGAACAAAAGGATATGCATCTTTTGATTATGAATTCAAAGAATATAGAAAATCTAATCTAGTAAAACTAGATATACATGTAAATGGAGAACCAGTTGATGCACTATCTTTTATAGTATGCAAAGAAAATGCATATGAAAGAGGAAAAAAGATGGTAGAAAAACTAAAAGAAGTTATTCCAAGACATTTATTTGCAATACCTTTACAAGCAGTTGTTGGAGGAACAATCATTGCAAGAGAAACAATTTCAGCAATGAGAAAAGATGTACTAGCAAAATGTTATGGAGGAGACATAACAAGGAAAAAGAAATTACTTGAAAAACAAAAACGTGGTAAAAAAAGAATGAGACAAATAGGAAGTGTTGAAATGCCACAAGAAGCATTTTTATCAGTTTTAAAACTAGATGATGAATAACCAATGGAGGAGAAAATATTAATATGAATGAAAGAAGAAGTGGACAAGATAGAAGAAAAAAAGAAAGAAGACAAAATGATGATAGAAGAAAATTTGACAGAAGACAGGAAGGCAGAAGAAGTGAAGATAAAATAGAAGAAAAAAAATTTGATGACCAAATTGAAGGCAGAAATTCAGTTTTAGAACTATTAGAAAGTGGAAGAGATATTAATAAAATATTTGTTACACGAGGAGAAAAACATGGTTCAATAAATAAAATTTTAGCAATTGCAAAAGAAAGAAAAATAATAGTTGTTGAAAAAGATAAAAGACAAATGGATGAAATAGCACAAGAAGAAAATTATCAAGGAGTTATTGCTATTGTACCACCATATGAATATGTAGAAATAGAAGACATATTAGAATATGCAAAGCAAAAACAAGAAGAGCCATTTGTTCTAATTTTAGATGGAATAGAAGATCCAGGAAATTTAGGATCAATAATAAGAACAGCAGAAACAGCAGGTGTTCATGGAATTATTATTCCAAAAAGAAGAGCTGCATCTGTAAATAGTACAGTAAATAAAGCATCAGCAGGAGCTGTAGAATATATGAAAATTGCAAGAGTAACAAACATATCTGATGCAATAGAAAAATTAAAACAAGCTGGTTTATGGATATGTGGAACAGCAATTGATACAGACAAATATTATTATAATCAAGATTTAACAGGACCATTAGCAATAGTTATAGGAAATGAAGGAAAAGGAATAGGAGATAAAGTAAAGAAAAATTGTGATTTTCTTGTTAAGATACCAATGAAAGGAAAAATAGGTTCTTTAAATGCAGCAGTATCAACGGGAATAGTAGTATATGAAGCTGTAAAACAAAGAATTAGAAAGGATTAATTTATATGAGAAGTGTAAGTAAAAAAGTAGCAATAATTATAATATTAATTATATTAATTATAGGAATATGTGGAGGAGTATTTGCATACTTGTTTTTAGCTACAGACACATTTAAAAGTGAAAAAGAATTATTCTTTAATTACTTAACACAAAATGTAGAAACAATAAAAGAAATAGCCAATTCAAAAACTTTAGAAAATTATAATAATTTAAAGAATGGACAAACCTATGAAGAAAATACTACAGCAAATATAAAATATGCAGAAGGTGGAGAAATATCAAGTCCATATAATAATTTAAGTATGACATTAAAAAATCAAAAAGACACAGATTACAATTATAAAGATTTCAATATAATATTTGAAGAACAAAGTGCAGTACAAATTGAAGGGATACAAAATAGTGGAAACTATGGAATTAGATTTTCAAATTTGCTTAAACAATTTGTAAGTTTAGAAAATGGTCAAAAAATTGATGGTCTAGAAATAGAAGATGAAAAACTTGAAGCCCTTAATGCAATAATTGTAGATGATTCTACTTATTTTCAAGATATGATATTTTCTAAGCAAGAATTACAAAGTCTAGAAAGTAAATATATAACAGTTATATCACAGATATTAAGCCAAGGAAGTTTTTCAAAACAATCAAAATCTACTATAACTGTGGGTTCACAAAGTATACAAACTACCGCATATAGTGTTGATTTAACAGGATATCAATTTCAAAATTTAATAATTGAAATTTTAAATAACTTAAAAATAGATGATATTATTATTGGAAAAATAGAAGCTATATCAGGAAGTTCTGAAAATTATGTTAATACAATTGATAGCAAAATAAGACAAGTAGAAGATAAAGACTTCAAAGCAGTTAAAATAGTTGTTTATGAAAAAGGTGGAGTTACACAAAGAACAGAAATGCAATCAGAAGATTTTAATGTTATAATGGATATTTCTATACAAAATGGAAATGGTAATATAACATTTGAATATACTAGTTTAAATTCAGAAAATAACTCAAAAACATTAAATATTTCAAAACAATTAACAGATACTAAAGAAAATTATGCAATAACCTTTAATGTGGCAAATGGTGAAGAAGAATATGAAATAAATGCAACATTAGATAGTGACTTTGCAAGAACAAACTTATCTTTTGGATATAAGAAGGGTATTACAGAAATTACAATATCATTAGAAAACAATATAAGTACAAGTATTGAAGAAAAAATTGAATTAACTTCAGAAAATAATGTTATTTTAAATGAACTGTCAGAAGAAAGTTTAAGTGCAACTTTAAATATATTAAATGTTCAAGTACCAGAAAAACTAAAAGGAAGATATGAATTATTAATACAAAAATTACAAGCAACAGAATTAATTAATGAAATTAAAAATAAATACAATATAATATTTGGAGCAGAAGTTGTTGAAGAAGAACAGCCACAAGAAAGTGGCGATAATTTAACAGGAGAAGAAACACCATCTTCAGAAGCAGATGACTTAACAAAGACTGAAATTAATAGATTTAATGCAATGTTTCAATTCTACTCAGGAACGGGAATATCTGGGTCAAATGTAAAACAAATGGTAGAGCTTTCAAAAGACTATTTAGAAAGTGTTAATATAGAGCCAATAGAAGGAGAAAACAACAAAGAAAAAATAACATTAAATATTAAATTAGGCAGTGCAAATGTTGAATTAGCCAATAGTATAATAGAAAGAATTGATGAACAAAAAAAATATGAGGTTTCAATGACATTTAATGAAACAAATGGAATTCTTGAAACAATAACAATTACTCAAATAAATTCTTAATATTAAAAATGAAAGGAAGTGTCAAATGAATCAAATATTAGTAACTGAGAAAGTATATGTAACTCCAGAACTAAAGAGAAAGAAAAAAATATACAAAGTTCTATTTATGATATCATTATTCTGCTTAATTTGTTTAACATCAATGTATATATATGCTGCATATGACAGAAACAAAGAATCAGAAATATCAAAAAATATTGTAGAATCTATGTTTGAAGATAAAACAGTTATTAGTCAAGAAGAAAATGCATTAATTGTTAAAATAACAGAGGAATTTGCAGAAAATATAGAACAATATCAAAATGAAGAAGACACAACAGAAGAAGAAACACAAAATGTTCAAAAAACATCAACATATACTGCACCAGATGGAACACAATATAATTATATTGGAAGAATTGTTATACCTAAAATAAATGTTGATTACGCAATATTTGACCATTGGACATATGATTTACTAAAAATATCTATTTGTAGATTCCATGGAGGAGAACCAAATGAAAATGGTAATTTATGTTTAATTGGACACAATTGGAGAAATAAAAGATTCTTCAGTAAAGTTCCAACACTTGAAATAGGTGACATAGTCCAAATAACAGATTTGAGTGAAAGAACTGTTGAATATGAGGTTTACGATATTCATACAGTAGATCCAAAAAATGTTGCAGATACAACCCAAGAAGTAGAAGGAAGAGAAGTTACTTTAATTACTTGTACTGATGATAGTAAAGAAAGAGTTGTAGTAAGATGTAAAGAAAAAAAATAAAACAAAATTATTAATTATGAGAGCATTTTTATAGAACCAAAATACTTAAGGCCAAAAGTCTTAAGTATTTTTATGACATAATTCACCAATTTCAAAAAATTTCATATTATATAAGAAAAAGGTGGAGGTATCTATGGCAAAAATTTTAGTTTATAATCAAGATACAAATAGAATGGAAACATATTACAGAGGAGAAAATGAATCTATGCCTTACAATACAAACGGAACATTAAGAGTCAGGGAATTTAGAGGTTCTAGCAAAAGTAATATATTATGGACAGACAAAAGAACTATGCAAGCTTGGAATAGTCAAAGATATATATATGGTGCTCCAATATATGTTGGATTTGCATTTAAAAGACCTTATGAAGGAGGGCATGGAAATCAAAGTCATGACTGAATACATACAGTTGAACATATAAAAAATTGTAATAGGAGATAATTAAAATTTGTGTTTTTAGAGGTAAAATTATAAGTATTAGCTAGTATAAATGCTAATGCGTATTTTAATAGAAAAAATTTCCAATAAGTGGGTGCAAATTGATTGACAAAAGAACAAAAGTTTGATAATATGTAACAAAAAATGAGATAATTTTAACTATTAAAAATTTCAATAAAAGGAGGAATTTTATTTGAATAATAATACAATTGATGATAATTTAATTGGAAATGAAAATAATATTGTATTTTATACTGATGAAGAAAATAATGTTAATGTTGAAGTCATTTTACAAAATGAAAATGTTTGGCTCAACATTGATTCTTTAACGAAATTATTTAAAATTGATAGAACTGGTATAACAAGGCATATAAATAATATTTATAAAGATGAAGAATTAGAAGAAAACTCAACTTGTGCAAAAATTGCACAAGTTCAAAAAGAAGGTAACAGAAGTGTTACAAGAAATATTTCTTATTATAATCTAGATATGATAATATCAATAGGATTTAGAGTAAATTCAAAACCAGCTATTAAATTTAGAACATGGGCAAATAAGATTATCAAAGAATATATGATTAAAGGTTTTGCATTAAATGATGACAGATTTATCAATGGTAATAAATTTGATACTAGATATTTTGATGAATTATTAGAACGCATAAAAACTATTAGAGTAAGCGAAAGAATGTCTTACCAAAAAATTATGGATTTATTTATAGCAACAGCAGTTGATTATAATAAAGATTCAGAAGAAGCATATACTTTTTTTAAAATTGTACAAAACAAGTTACATTATGCAATAACAGGAAAAACTGCTGCCGAATTAATTTTTGAAAGAGTAGATTCAAAGAAAGCTCATATGGGACTAACTTCATGGAAAAACTCACCAGATGGACTAATTTATAAATATGATGTAGGTATTGCTAAGAATTATTTACAAAAAGATGAACTAGAAAAACTAAATGATTTAACTAATTTGTTTTTAGATGTAGCAGAAGCAGAAGCAAAAGAGCAGAAAACTATGACAATGAATAAATGGATAGAAGTTGCAGATGATTTATTAAAATATAGAAAGAAAAATATTTTAAAAGATGCAGGAAAAATATCACATAAACAGGCAACCCAAAAAGCAAATGAAGAATATGAAAAATTTAGAATTAAACAAGATAAAGAATATATTTCGAGTATGGATCAAATGCTAAATAAATATTTAAAAGAGAATAGAGGTGAATAAAAAATGAATGGTAAAGATTTATATATAAGAAGTAGTTCAGCAGAATTCTTAATATTTGAACAACAAAAAAGAGAAAAAGAAATTGAAGTAAGATTCGAAGATGGAGATTTATGGCTTACACAAAAGGCATTGGGAGAATTATTTAATACTACAAGAAATAATATAACTATGCATCTTCAAGAGATATATAGTAGTAATGAACTTGATGAAAATTCAACTAGTAAGGATTTCTTACTAGTTCAAAAAGAGGGAAACAGAGAAGTAAAAAGAAAAGTAAAGTAAAGTATTACAATTTAGATGCAGTAATATCTGTTGGCTATAGAGTAAATACAGATAGAGCAATTCAATTTAGAAGATGGGCAACAAATCTGATTTTGATAAATTAATAGAAAGTAGTGAAAATTAGCATATTGGAATAGAAAAAGAATTATTGATGATGATTTTGCTGAGGTTAGCAAAATCGTTCAAACAAAAAATGTTAGATAAATAATTAAATAAGACCTAACCTAAAAATATTTAATAGCACTTCTTTTTTTTAGAAATTTATGTTAGAATAATCATAGAAATTTATATGTTATAGGAGAAAATATGTTAGATATAAAAGTTACCGAAAATTATGGTGGTATTGAAGTAAAAGGAGATTATGCTGATTTTGAACAATTATATGATTCAATTTTCGAAATAATTGGTGATGAAGAAGATTATCCTACACTAGAAAAATTGAGAATTCAAATATTAGCTTTTTGTTATGATTTGAGACATGCCAAACAAGGCAATAGAGAAATAGAATTAGTTGAAAATAATATGAATGATGAAATTATGAAATGGCATTCAATTATAACACCTATTAATAATGTGTATTATAAATTTAAATATATTTTAACACAGGCAATATTTGTTGTATATGCATTGAATATATTTATAGATAATTACAAATACAAGAAATATAAAAGTTCATACTATACAAAAGTAGTATATGATGAAGCGGTAAATATCGTACAAGAATTTCAATCTAAAGTTATAAAATCTATAGTACAACATTTATCTGAAAAGAATAAAAAAATTTTTTTAAAGCTATTTTATGAGAGAGAATTTGGAACTAATAGATTAGTTCATCAATATCTTGAATTAATAGATTGTAGATATTTAGCTAAAAATAAAGAAGATAGACTAAAGGGACTAGTAAATACTACAAAAAGAGTAATTAAATATTGGGAATACCAAGAATATATAGATTTAGAACAAGAATTAATAGAATATGCTGAAGAAAATCAATGCGATATGGATAATATAATAATAGATGGAACAGAGTATCCAAAAGAGATAGATTGGTAAATATTATGTGTATTAGTTGACAAGCTATGTGAAAGTTTGTACAATGATATTTCTTAAAAATTCAAAACAATGTCTGAATTTATAGCATTCGAGCAGTTTATTTGTTATGAGGGAAAAAGTAAAAATAATATTAAACGAACTAAAAGTCATAAAATTAAGATAACAAAGGTTTTCTTTTTTATATAGTTTTATGCTAAAATAAATATATAAATAATTTTACAAGGAGGAGAACTAATGGAAGGAAATAATATTAATGGAAATATAGCATTTTTAAGAGATACATTTTTAGATGCAGAAAAAGAATATTTAAAAGAACTAATGAAAGATGATAAATATAAAACATTTGTAGAAGAATTGAATAGATATGGATCAAAAGAATTATCATTAGCAGCTATAAAGAGAATAAGTGATATTGAATTGGGTAGAGTAAAAGAAGAAGATTTGGAAAGAGTTGAAACAGAAATTACTTTACTATTGGCCTCAATTCAAGATTGTGTTAGAGAAAAAGTAAAGGAAAGAGTCAAAGAAACTGGTGAGGATTTAGAAAGATAATAATAGCATATATAAATATGAAGCTAATAAAATTATATAATATTAAATTTATTAAATATGGAAAACAATAAAGATGTATAAAAAGTAAACTAAAAGGCAGGAAAGAGATACAGAGTGTATCTCATAAAAGCATAGAAAAACAAGTTTTTTAGACCTCTGTAAAAGTTAAAATAATACAGAGAAAGCACAGAATAACAAAAATGTGATAAACCACTTGGTATAAGTAAGCTAAGGCAGAGAACAAACAACAGAATTATAAATTAAATACATTGCTAGTATTGTAAAATACATTAAATGTATTAAACATACATATAGTGAATTTTATAAATTATATAAAATTATTATTTATGTTCAAAATAAAAATTTCAAAAATGTTTCAAAAAACGTTCATTGACGTATAAAAAACAAGATGATATTATATTAATATGAAAAATTGAAAGCAAGAAACTAAGTTAGAGAAATCTAGCTTTTTTTCTTGCTTTTTGTTTTTTAAATAAATTAAAAGGAATGTAAAAGAAAAGCTTTTAATATACATTAATAAAAAAGGCAAGTGACGTGTATGAAAATTCAAAAATATAAATTTGAGAAAAATGAAATACTTCAAATATATATTAAGAAATCAGAGCAAGAAGATTTAAAAATTATAAAAGAAATTAATGAGTTAAAAAAACATTATTTAAACATAACAATATTTATTAGTGGAGAGAATGAAACCATAAAAACAATAAAAGAAATGCTAAATTATGAAAAAAGCAAAGATAAGATATAAAAGGATTGTATTTATATATTAGAAAAGTTATTCTAACTTTCCTAATATACACATTGTACACAAATTTATTTCATAAATTTGGCACACGAACAATGACGCAACATATTAGTGAACTAAAATGTTAAAATATAAAAATTATGTTGCTATTGTTCTGAAAAGAAGATAAAATATAGATAATCTAAAACACAAATATATTTATCTTCGGAAAGGATAAATATATTGAAAGTTGTATGTTACTGTAGGTTAAGTAAAGATGATAACAAAAGTAGATATAGTAGTATAAATAGTCAGATAGAACTAGCAGAAGAATATGCAGACTCTCAAGGCTGGAATATATCTAAATACTATATTGATGATAATGTATCTGGATATATTTCAAATGATGAAAGACCAGAATTTAGTAAAATGCTACAAGATATTGATGATGGAAAAGTAGATATTATTCTAGCAAAAGATTTATCAAGAATCGGTCGTAAAGGTAGCAGAACACTTACATTTATTGATGAATTAAAAGAGAAGAATGTAAATTTAATACTAACTAAGGATACTTTTGGAGAATTTAATTTATTAGAAGGAGATGATGATTTACTAGGGCTTTCCACTTGGTTTAATGAAAGATATGTAAAAGAGGTATCAAAAAAGGTAAAAGTTGGTATGCACAAACAGTTAGAAAAAGGAATATTGCTTCAAGGTACAAAATTTGGATATTTAAAAACTGCTAAAAAAGGTGAATTAATAGTTGATGAAAGTGTAAGAGAAACTATAACAACCATATTTGATTTATATGAGCAAGGCTTAGGGATGAGAAAGATTTGCAATAAACTAAATTTTGAATATGACTTTTTAACACCATCACAGGTGATAGAAAGAAATTTAAAAGAGAAAGGGAAAAGTTATAAAAAGCCAGTCAAAAAAATGTGGGATATTTATATGGTAAAAAGAATTTTAAAAGATGAGATTTATGTAGGAACACTCATAACACATAAAACAGAAAGAAAAGATATTCATAAACAAGGCAAAAAAGTAAAAAGAGAAAATCAATATATATTTAAAAATCATCATGAGGCGATTATATCAAAAGAACAATTTGAAAGAGTGCAAGAAATGATGAAAAAAAGAGTAAAAAATTCTAGTATTTACACAAAGAAAAAAAGAGACTATATATTTGGTGGATTTTTAAGATGTGGAGAATGCAAACGGTAGTGTTACAGGAGTAGCAAGAGTTAGAAGTCAAAGAGAAGGATATGTCCCTAAAAAATTATATGAATGCGTGGCTTATAGGAAATATGGTAAGTCAAGATGTGTATGTCATAATGTAAGAGAAGATTATTTACTTGCTAATTTTAAAAATTTCTTGATACTATTAAGAGATAATTATATTTCAGAAATAAATAATTTAAAGTTGAAAGAATATAAATCTAGCAAAAAGAAAAATCTTGAAGAACAAAAAAACAATTTAAAGAATTTGGAAGCAGAATATAAAGTTTTAATATCACAGAGAATAAAAGAAATAGCAAGTTCTTTAGAAGACAAAAAAGAATTTATAGAAAATGCATATAGAAGTTTAGAAGAAGAAAAGTATAAAGAAATAGAAAAGACAAAAAAGAAATTACAAGAGTTGCAAAATGAAGAGTTAGAAATAAAGCAAGAAAAAATGAAACAAACAATAGACTATTTTAATCAAATTATAGAAGCGGAAGTACCAGATAAAGCAATACTAAATATGCTAATCGATAAAATTTATATTTATCATGATAAATCTGTAAAATTTGAATTAAAAATAGATGTTGATAAGCTTATATAATAACAAATGCAAAAAAAGAATTGTGTTTTGACAATTATATTTTGCACAAAAAGTGGTTCAACTGTGTGAGCACAATCACAACATTATGCAGGAACAGCATTTGATGTTGGTCAAACTTTAACAAATGCACAGAGAGCAGTTTTAAGAAACAGTGCCAGAAGCTCGGGACTATGGAAATACGTAGAACCAGTATCTTTATCACCAACATGGGTACATTTTGACAGAAGATTTGGAGATCCTGCATGTTCTACAGGAGGATATCCATTAATAAGGCAGGGCTCAAGAGGAAATTATGTATGTATAGCACAAGATGATTTAAATACGCTAGGATATCCAACAGGAGGGTTAGATGGAGTATTTGGAGGGCAAACATTTACAGCAGTAAAAAGATATCAAGCATCAAGAGGATTAGTTTCAGATGGAATTATAGGATGTAACACATGGAGATCATTACAAGAAAATGTTGTAGGAACAGGAGCAACAAGTACAACAATAAATTAACGACACAAAACAATGAAGTGAACCTAAATTATTAGACAAAATAAGTTTAATAAGGACGGTTCATTTTTATATATTTTTAGTAAAATTCTCTTAAAAAAAATGAGAGTTTCCACTTTTGATAAATTTATGAAAAAATTTCAAAAAAGGTATTGACATTTATTTCAAAACATAGTATACTTAACATTGTCGAAAGAAATGGTCGCTTAGCTCAGCTGGGAGAGCATCTGCCTTACAAGCAGAGGGTCATAGGTTCGAGCCCTATAGCGACCACCATATTTATGGCCTGGTAGTTCAGTTGGTTAGAACGCTAGCCTGTCACGCTAGAGGTCGACGGTTCGAGCCCGTTCCAGGTCGCCAAAACTAATTAGGATATGTCCAATCAACATATCCTAATATAATAAATGGCTTGATAGCTCAGTTGGTAGAGCAAGGGACTGAAAATCCCTGTGTCAGTGGTTCGATTCCACTTCAAGCCACC
>CALXAA010000004.1 GCA_944386165.1 uncultured Clostridia bacterium | reverse complement strand
AATATGCAATATGATTTTTATTTGTAGTAACTAATATTAAACTTTCTACCCAGTTGCATATATAATCTATTCCATTTGTATTTAAATGTGGCTTATTATCAATAATAACAAATTTTACTTCAACTTTATTATGATATTCTTTTCTATCATTAACACCAATTTTCGCCATTACTCTACCAGTATTTATTGAAAAGTAATCAGTAGTAGATTCTATTTCATAATACTGGTGTAATCCCTCTTTAACACCATCAATTTTACACCAATCTTTGTCGGCATCTAGTTCATCAGTATTACCACTACTAATTTTGCCATCAAGAGATTCTAACATAAATAAAGTTGTTATTGGTCTTTTTTTCACTTTGAATCATCTCCTCTATAAGTTACTATTTTTAATCAAATTAAATTTAATATAGAATCATTTCACAAATATTATATCAGTATCATTTCCCAAAATCAAGTTTTTTTTGTTTTTGGGAAATGATTATATATATTATTTTGAAAACTAAGATTTTTATACATAAAAAAACGAACCATTATCAAAGTTTTGCACAATAAAATTTATTCTCTATTTTTCCATATCTTCATTTCTTCTATAAGACTCAAGAAACACTTCATGACATATTCTATTATTTTCATCAAATTACTATATATCAATATCATCTTCAGAATCATCTATTAAATCAAATTCTTCCATCTCTTCTAACTCTTTATTATACTTTTTCATGTTCTCTTCATGATTTTCATATGTTTTATTAAGATAATTATAAATCATATCCATATCACTTAATAATGATATATAAGTATTTGTAGGATTACTAATCATTACATCTAATGATGTTATGTTGTCACTATAATATGGAAAATATTGCCTTATTAAAGATTTTAAGTTCTCAAAAGAATTATTTTGATGTTGTACATTTATATAATCTAACATTTTCTTAAAAAGCTCAATAAAATTTTCGATTTTTTCATTATATAAATCTTTATATGTTTGACCTTCTTCTAACTCTATGTCTTCATAAAAATCTGCAACATCTTTGTATTCCTCTGACTCTGGATCTATAATATCATATAAATCATCTAAAGCTATTATGTTTTCTACTTCATCTGTATCAATATATACTTGATAATCCATATATATGTTACGACATAGAATATTTCTTTGTATTTGACTTAATGTGCTTTCAAAATTTTCATGATAAAAGTGATAGTATTTATCCATAGCTTCTATCCATTCATTAAAACTCCATTTTTCATTATAATTTTTATGTTTGAAGTCTAACATCTCTTTAAAAACAGGAATTAATTTTTGGATTTTTTCATTTTTTAAATTTTCATATCCTTTTTCTTGAATTTCTTTTTTTATTTTTTCATATTCTTCTAGTTCATATAATATTAAATTATAATTATTAATATACATTTCTATTTTTTCTTCACAAGTTGGTTCATATATATCTATTAATTCAGTATACCACGTTGTAAAGTTACGCATTAAAGCTGGGATAGCTTGAAAATAAGCACAATTTTCTTCAAATAATTTTTCAAAGTAATAAAATAAGTCTTCTCTGTCTTCTATACTTTTTAAATCTTCTAAAGATAATCCTTTCATTGTTGCAATTTGTTTAATCAATTGAATAGATTTATTTACTATTATATCAAAAGCAAAGTCAGTTTCTCCTTTGTTAATATATTCTTGAAATTCATTTAAATTTATTGGTTCTGACATCTAAAAACCTCCTATACTTATTTCTCATATATCAATATTAACACAAAAAAAGGAATTATTCTATACCAAATTACATCTTTTATTTAATATATTTTCTTCATTACCTCATTATATATTTTCAATTCTTTTTCATCTAAAGTTTCTTCTACATTTTTTACTATATAATTATTTTCATCTGGAATAGCTACATCTTCATCAGTTACATTTCCACTATAAAAGGATATTGTTAATTCATTGTAGTTTTCATTATATTTCTCACTAATTTCTCTTATTGGAAGTTTTGTTTCTTTATCAATCCATGTTTCGTTATATCCACTTTTCCAATCATCTCTTAATACAAAGCATTCTTTACCATTATATCTATCATTTCTTATTTCTAAATTCATGTCATGCCAAATTTTTGCAATAACATTAAAATCACTTTTAAGTACTGAAAAACTAGTACTCCATTCCATAGGATCTTCTTTTGATTTTACAATATAATTTGTTTCAACCTTATAATATTCATTAGTATTAGGATATATTGTTATACGATTTTTAGTATTAATTTTACCATATTCTGTTCTTTTTCCACTTGAAATTGTTTGGTTAAATGATTCTGTATTATGTTCCTCTTTATAGATTCTATCTTTATAATAATATTTTGTATAATTATATAATTCTTTTTGAGTTGTTAAATCCAATTGATAGTTTTCTTTGCTAAAACTATAATTTTCTTGTTCTTTATATTTTTGTAAACTTATTTTACTTTCGCTTAATATATTTGTAATTTTATTATAGTTTATATAAGCAAAAATAATGTTTGCGAATATTATTATAAAAAATATTATCGCAATTATTTTAAATATTTGATTTTTTTTCTTTACTTTTTTTAAAAAATCAAACTCAATTTTATCTTCTTCTTCACTATTTTTTTTATTATCTAAGTATTGTTCTTGCATAATTTGAAGCTTTTCTTTGCAACTTTCACAACTACTTATATGATTTTCTATAAATTTTTCTGTTTCTTTTGATAATAGTTTTTCTACATAATTTGGTAGTAAATCATTTACAATATAACAATCATTATTCATAATTTTTTAATCCTTTCCTTAATTTTATTTTTCCTCTATAAAAAGTAATTCTTGCCCATTGCTCTGATTTTCCAAGTATTTCGCCAATTTCTTTAAATGATAATTCAGATTTTAATCTTAGGTAAAATACATTTTTTGTTTCTTTATCTAATTTATTTATATTTTCGTATAAATCGTTTTTTTCTATAATTTTATCACTCTCATCAAGAAATAAATTTTTATCAATAATTTGTTCGTCAAACGGTATCGTTTTTTTATTTTTAGATAAGTAATCTATCCATTTATGTTTTGCAATTTGGCATAGCCAAACACTTATTTTACACTCATTTCTGAAGTTTTTTAAATTCTTTATAGCACTATAAAAAGTTTCTTGAGTTAATTCTTCAGAAATTTCTATATCTCTTGTTAGTGTATATAAATATTTATAGACTAATTTTGAATACTTTTTATAAATTTCTTCCACTTTTCTCCCCCTTCCTTTTCATTATATATGTCTAATTTTTTTTATGTTTTGTTACAAGTTTTTTATAAAAAAAGAAAAGATTAGTTATGTTTAAAACTAATCTTAATATTGTAAAATGTAATATATATTTAAACATTAGTCCAAATTATTTGTTCTTAATATTGCATAACTCATTTCTTATTCATTATTTAAGAAATTCATAACTAAATCTATAATTATTTCTTTTTCTTTTGGATTAGATTCAGCAATAAGTAGTGTTAATGCTGTTAATGTGTTATTATCTATTGATTGTTTTCCATTCTTGTATAGAATTCCATAAAAACTTAAGAAATATATAAATAATGTTGCTGCAATTCTTTTATTGCCATCAGCAAAAACATGATTCTTTACGATTAAATATAGAAAGTTTGCAGCTTTTTCTTCTATACTTTTATAAACATCTTGTCCAGCAAAGCTTTGATAGATATTGCCAATTATAGATTCTAATCCTTTATCTCTTTACTTTTAGGATTTCTTTTGCGTCATTTCCTTCTAGTCTTTCGTCAATTCTATTGGCTATATCTATTAGTTTTATAGTTTTTTCTAAATATTCTAGTCTTTTTTGATTTACTGCATATCCTTTTAACATGTAATCTTTTAGTATTTTATTAGCCCATTTTCTAAAAGCAACACCTTGTGTTGATTTTACACGATAACCAATTGAAATAATCATATCAAGATTGTAATAATCGACTATGTGAGTCTGCGTTTTGCCTTTTATAGCACCATGTTTAGTGGTTGTTGCAAATTTTGCAACAACCTGTTCATCTTTTAATTCTTCTGAAAGTGCATTCTTTATATGTCTTGAGATAACAGATTTGTCTCTATCAAAAAGTTCAGCCATCTGTTCTAAATTTAGCCAAACAGTTTCATCTTTTATAATTCACTGGGAATTGTTATCTCTACAATTTGCATTATGTACATTTAAGTGATATAATTAGGCTATTAATTAAACATGTAAGGGGGATATAAAATGCCTAAAATTGAATTAAGCAAGGTGACAAATGTCACCTTATATACTGGGAACAATAGTACCTGGTATTGTACTTGCTCTTGTCCTTGCTGTTCACAACGGAAGAGAGAACAACATTATGAAGGAACTTTAGATCAAGCAAATACCTTTTTTGAAATGTTGCCTAATTTGAAGCAACTTTACATCTTAGGTAATCCTGACCCAACAGTTGATCTTGATTTTTGCCATCAGATAATGAAGATGGCAATGGCAAGAAAAATTAATGTTTCTTTTTCTACTTCTGGTATTGGAGGTAAAGTAAGTTATGAAAAACTTTTGAAAGAAATTCCTAATTCTATAGTTGACTACGTTTCTGTTAGTATTGATACTGTAGATGAACAAAAACTAAACATTTTAAAAGGAAGACAATATTCCTTAAAAAAATCTGTTGATGGAATTAAATGGCTTTTAGACAATGGATATACTGTAAAAATTCAGCCTACATTGTGGTCGTCAAATTTCAATGATGTTGAAGAATTAATGGAATATTTTATTCACATTGGAGTGTATTGGTTTACATTTCATATTGGCTCACTTGAATCTGGTGTATCACTTCCCACTCATCGCCATCTTACTGTCAATGAATTACACAATGTCCACGATGCTATTCAAAGTGTTGTAGATAGACACAAAGATAAACACATTTCTGTTCGCTGTCCTGTAATTTATCCAGAATTATGGCATAATGATGAAACGAAGTGGTATTGTATGAAAGACTCTTCTATAACAGAGCTTATGGTTACTTTTACAGAAAAAGGTATTGTGGCAACTCATGTTCCTATGTTAAGCTTTTTCAATGAAGAACTTTCTTTTTACTTTAAGGAAGGACAAGATGAGATTTATTTACCTTCACTAAAAAAAGATAACATTTGTCCAATATCAAAAGAACTTAGTGGCAAAAATAAAACTTTTTGTTGCTATATTTCAAGATATTGGTAATCCCCAGTGGGCTTTGTAAAGCCTAAAAAAAGATACTTTCTATATTATTGATTAAATATAGAAGGTATCTTTAATTATGTATAATTTTTATCACAATTTAAATACTATCTTAAATATTGTATACCCATTTTCTGAAGTTACAGATATTTTTCCATTATGGTTTGTTACAATATTTTTTGCTATTGCCAAACCTAATCCATATCTATTATCATTTCTATTTCTAGATTCATCTATACGATAAAATCTTTCAAATATCCTTTCTCTTTCTTCTTTAGGAATTTCTTTTCCTTTATTTGCAACTGTTAAAATTATATTTCCTTTTTCTTTTTTAAATTAACCTTTATTTCTCCTTTTGAAATACTATGTTTTATTGCATTTACTAAACTTTCAAATTCTACTATTAAAATCCTCATATTTATCACCACTAATACTATACTTTACCTTTATTAAACCAAGATTAAAAATTATATTATAAAATAAAATTTATAAATACATGCCAGTAATACTCTTTTTTGAATTTTTTATGTCTTGAACAGTTCCTTTAGCTATAACTTCTCCTCCAAGATATCCACCTTCAGGGCCCATATCAATAATATAGTCTGAATTTTTGATTACATCTAAATCGTGTTCAATTACAATTATTGTGGCACCATTATCAATTAGTTTTTGAAATACTTTTAATAATGTTTTTACATCTTGAGGATGTAATCCTATACTTGGTTCATCAAATATAAATACACTTCCATCTTGAATTTTTCCAATTTCAGAGGCAAGTTTTAGTCTTTGTGCTTCTCCTCCAGATAATGCTGGTGTTGCTTCGCCAAGTGTTAAATATCCTATTCCTAAGTCTACTAAAATTTGTAATTTATCTTTAATTTTTTTATTATCTTTAAACACTTCTAATGCTTGTCTAATTGTTAATTGCATTACATCTTTAATAGAATAATTATTATAATATATTTTGTCTACATCATGTGAATATCTTGTACCATCACAGGAATTACAAGTCATTTCTATATCTGGCAAAAATTGAACATCCATAGATATAATTCCTGTTCCATCACATGTTGGACATTTTAATTTACCAGTATTATATGAAAAATCACTTGCTGTATATTCTTTGCTTAGTTTCCCATATAATTTTCTTAAATCATCAAACACTCCTGAATATGTTGCAACTGTACTTCTTACATTATTACCTATTGGTGTTGCATCTATTAAATCTATTTTATTTACCCAATCTGCATCTAGTTCTTTTATATGTGATGGCATAGTTTTATTATTTAATTTTGCTATAATTGCAGGATATAAAGATTCAAGAATTAGTGTTGTTTTACCACTTCCAGACATTCCTGTTATTGTAGTTAATCTTCCTTTTGGGATATCTATACAAAGTGGTTTTACAGTATGAATTGAGTCTGTTTTTATACTTATTTTACCAAACTTAAAGATTTCGTCTTTATCAATTTCTTTTCTGATTTTTATTTCTTCTTTATTACTTAAATATGGTCCAATTATAGAATTATTATTTTTTATGATATCTTCAATTGTACCTTTGCTAATAATTTCTCCACCTTTAGCTCCCGCTTCTGGTCCTATTTCTATCATATAATCAGCAGTTTTAAGTATACGTGTATCGTGGTCAACTAAAACAACTGAGTTTCCATCTTTAATTAATTGCTTCATTAAATTTATTAGTCCATCTACATTTGCAGGATGAAGTCCAATAGATGGCTCATCTAATACATATAAGACTCCAGTTGTTCTATTTCTTACAGTTCTTGCAAGTTGAACTCTTTGTAATTCTCCAGTAGATAAAGTATTACTTGCTCTGTTTAATGTTAAATATCCAAGTCCTAATGAAAGCAAAGCATTTGCATTTATCATAAATTCTTCTAATATGTTTTTACCCATTTGTCTTACTTCATCATTTAATTCATTCACAATTTTTGGAAGCCATATTGTTAGATCTCTAAGACTCATTTCACAAACTTGAGATAAATTTTTTCCTCCTAATAAAGTAGAATTTGCTTTTTTATTTATTCTTGAACCATTACATTCTGGGCAGATTTCTTCTTTTAAAAATTTTGATACTCTACTCATGCTTTTTTCGTCTTTTACTTTTTTTAATGCATTTAAAACAGTCGCTTTAGCACTATAATAAGTAAAATCCATCTCTGTGGCTAAAGTTGTATCTCCATTTTTGGGTCTATAAAATATATGCTTTTTTTCCATTGGTCCATCATAAACAATTTCTTGTTCTTTTTTGCTTAAATTTTTAAAAGGAATATTTGTTCTAACTCCCATTGCACGACATACATCTGTCATTAATGACCACATTAAACTATTCCATGGAGCAACTGCACCTTCATCTATACTTAGATTTTTATCAGGGATTAAAGAATCCATGTCAACAGTCTCAACAATGCCTGTTCCTCCACACTTTAGGCAAGCTCCAGATGAATTAAATGCATATTCTTCTGCACCAAGTCCATAAAATTTTTCGTGGCATTGAGGACATTCTAATTGTTCGTCTCTAGCAATATTAGCTGTTGCTGGTAAAATATGTCCATTAGGACATATATAGTTTCCACATCTTGAAAATAATAATCTTATAGAATTTAAAAGTTCTGTTGCTGTTCCAAATGTTGACCTAATACTTGGTACATTTGGTCTTTGATGCAATGCTAAGGCACTTGGAACATGAAGAATACTGTCTACTTTTGCTTTTTCTCCTTGTGAAATTCTTCTTCTTGTATATGTAGATAATGCTTCTAAATATCTTCTTGAACCTTCTGCATAAATTACACCTAATGCTAAAGAAGATTTTCCGCTTCCTGATACACCAGATATAGCTATAATCTTATTAAGTGGAATATCAACATCTATATTTTTTAAATTATGAACTTTTGCACCTTTTATTTCTATTTTTTCTACCATAAAATCACTCCTATTTAATAAAGATTAGCTATATTTCAAACTAATCTTTTTTTACTAATCTTCAATTTTTCTAATTTCATAAGCTGTTCCATCTTTTGTGATTGCTACTACAGCTACATATCCACTATCATTAGGAGGTGTAACACTTGTTTGCTCTATTTTTTCTACATTTTCTAATCCTGGTATTATCTCTGCATTAAAGTTTCCTGTATTATATCCATTTTCTATATCAACACCTTATTATTTTCTTTTTTTATATTAAAATAATCTGTATTTATTATTTCATATTGTTCTACTATTTCATAGTTATTTTTAAAATCATCTTCTGTAACTTCTATTGTTCTAAAATTACTTTCAGTATTATTTGTTTCATTTTCAGTACTATCAGTATTTTCTGTATTTGTTTCTTCAGATACTGCTGTGTTGTTTTCTTCAGCTTTATTAGCATTATCAGTATCTTTATATTTTACAATAAAGATTCCTCCTATTACACATATAATTAAAACTAAAATAACTAAAATTATTTTTTTCATAATTTTCTCCTTCCATTTATATGAAAGTGTAAACTAAATATTACATTTTCATTTATATTATATATTTATTAATAACTTGACATTTTCTTTATTTTTTCTTCTAATTTTGGATTTTTACTAGCTTCAATAGAAATCATTTTACCTATTTTAACTAGATTATTTATGTATTTTTCTTCATTATCTTTTTTTATTTCCTTGTTTTCATTCATATTTTAATACTTGATATATTTTAATATATCTTTTACTCCTTATATAATATATTTAGGCTTTTTTATAAAGGATTTACCTATAAACCTTGTACAATATTTTTTAGGATTATAAGTTTTTTGCTATCTCATCATATTGTTTAGAAATTTCGTCATATGAACCATGATTTAAATCTTCTATATTTGTACTTACATCTAAATTTTCTGGTATATTAGATGTTTTATTATATATAACATAAGACAAATCTTTATATTTTTCATGTAATCTTTTTAATGCATCATATATGTTTGCATATACAAATACACAGTCTTCTTTTTTTACATCTCTTCCAATTCGTTTTGCTCTTTCTTTTATGTTTCTCATAGAAAGTTCTAATGTTGGATTTAAAACAATTATACTTGGAATCATTCCGTTTTCATAAACAGCATCTATTTTTTCATCTATTGCTTTGGAAGTAATTGAACCTTCATATACTACACAATTATCTAGTTCTTCTTTTCTTTCTTCATATAATGATTGAACTAAAAAAGATTTTCCTGAACCATATGCTCCTGCTACAAATATACAGTGCTTTGTAGAATCTTTTGAGATTGCATTTTTAAATGCTATTTTGGCTAAACATGCGGCACTATTTGAAACTGCAAGATTATATTTTCTTCTATATTCAATATCATTTGCATATTTGTCAAATACTAATTTCATTAAGTCTGAGCTTATATAGTTACCATTTCTTGATTGTTCTAAATTCAAGTATTTTTCTATACATTCTTCAGTTTTTGTACTAGTTTCAATTCTAGTTTCTTCTTCAACTTTAATCATATCAGAATCTTCAAATCCTCTTTTCCAAATGTTTTCAATATTAATATTTTCCAATATTAGTACCTCCATTATTTAAAATTTATTTCAATTTTTTCAAAGTCATCTGGCAAATCTATTTTTTTATACTTTACACCACATTCATCAAATAATTTTCTAGAAGCTATATTATTTTCACTATTGGCATATTTGTCTGATAAATATATAACTTCTTTAATTCCAGATTGTATTATAATTTTAGCACATTCATTACATGGAAATAAATCAACATATATTTTTGATCCTTCTAAATCTTTTCTGCTTCCTCTATAATTTAATATTGCATTCATTTCTGCATGACACACATATGGATATTTTGTTTCTAAGTTTTTTCCTTCTCTATCCCATGGAAATTCATCATCATTAAATCCATTAGGAGCACCATTATATCCAATTGATAAAATTCTATTATCTTCTTCAACTATACATGCTCCAACTTGTGTTGATGGATCTTTACTTCTCATTGCTGAAAGTTTAGCAATAGCCATAAAATATTCATCCCATGTAATATAATTTTTTCTTTTCTTTACACTATTCTCCATAATTACTACCTTCCTTTATTATTTTTCATTTTAAAATATATGTGGTTGCCAATTATTATTAAATTTATATAATCTTGAAGGTCTATGCCCAATATTTTCTTCTTGCTGATCAGTTTCAATTACCATATCTGCAATTTTTCTTCTAAAATTTGCTTTTAATAATGGCTCATCAAGTAATATTTCATAAACTTGTTGTAATTGTGTTAAAGTAAATCTTTCTGGCATAAGATTAAAAGCAATTGTTGTGTATTCAACTTTGTTTTTTAATCTTTCTATAGCATATATTAATAATTTTGCATGATCAAATGCTAAATCTGATTGTAAAATTTGTGTATAAATTATTAAATTTCCATTTACTAATTCTTTTACAACTTTTACTTTGTTTTTTAATGTCTCATTTTTATTAGTTAATATTATCTCTATTTCTTCAGTCTTGTAATATCCATTCTTTTTCTCTTTATTTGACTGTTTTAAGGTATTTAACTTTATATTAAACCAATCTATGTCATCAACATTTTTACCAGCTTTAATTTGAATATTATCACTATCCACTAATCCCATATATGAAGTACTAATAACTCTTGTTCTTGGATCTCTTAAAGGATCTCCCCATGTATATAATTGTTCTAAATAAATGTTTTTAATATTTGTTTTTTCTTCTAAAGACCTATTTACCGCTTCTTCAAGTTTTTCTTTTTCTCCTACAAATGTTCCTGGTAAAGACCATTTATCTTTAAATGGCTCTTGTGCTCTTTTTATTAATAATATTTGTAATTCCTTTTTTGGTAATTTTCTATAATTTTCTGCCTGAGAATCTCTTATTGTAAAAATAATAGAGTCTACTGTTACAGAAGGTCTAAAATATTCTTTTTCCATCTTTTATTTACCTCTTAAAATAATATAGCAGTTAATATCATTCAAATAATAACATTAACCGCTTTTTTTGTCAAGTTCATAATTCTATGTTCTTCTCTTATATACAGGTATTGGCTCTCTTTTATGTTTTGATGCTTGTTCTTTTTTCTTTATGATTTCTAATGCTTTTTCATCTGTTTTACCTGTTTCTATATATTCTGCAATTTGCTTATATGTAACTCCTAATTTTTCTTCATCTGTTTGACCACCTAACCCATCATTTGGAGCTTTTTTGATTATTTTTTCTGGTACACCTAAATATTCACCTATTTGTAATACTTCATCAACTGTAAAATCTCCTATTGGATTAAAATCATGTGCATTATCTCCCCATTTTGTGGTATATCCAACTACAGCTTCACATTTATTACCAGTTCCTATTACTAAATAATTTAAGCTTTGTGCAATATAATATAAAGTTGCCATTCTTAATCTTGGTTTTGCATTTATTTTTGCTTCTTTATGTCTTGTTTCCTCATTAGGGTTTATTACATTATCAACTTCTTTCTCAAAAGTTCTATAAGTTTCTGTTAAATCTACTTTAATTAATGGTACATCAAATGTATCTGCTACTAATTTTGCATCTTCTATGTCTGCTTTTATAGAATTACAAGGCATTGCTACAGTTAAAACTCTTTCTTTTCCAAGTGCTTTTGTAGCAAGTGCTATTACTGTTGCACTATCTTTTCCTCCACTGTTTCCTACAACAACTCCATTAACAGAATTTTTTTTAACATAATCTTTAATCCAATTAATTATTCCTTCTACTTCTTTACTTATATCTTTAATCATATTTAAACCTTTCTTAAGGTATGAATTTTATACCTTATATAAATTATTTCTTTCTATATACTCATAAACTTCATCTGGAAGCATGTATTTAATACTTTTTCCATTCTTTATTTGTAACCTTACAAATGTAGAACTAATATCATTTCTTGCTTCAGGATTTAATTCGAAAATATTTTCTTTATAATTATTTAATAATTTACTATTTTTTATAATTTCTTTAATATTGTCTTGATTTCTAACCATTACAAGTATTTTGTAATTTGATACTAATTCTTCTGCACCTTTCCATGTATGTATTGTTTTTAGGTTATCACTTCCTGTTAGAAACCAAATTTGTTTATTTGGAAATTGTTTTTTCATTTTTTCTAATACTTCTACTGTATATAAAGAACGTTCTCCGTAAAAGTCTATGTCTGATACGGAAAAATCTTTGTTTTTATCAGCTACAAGTTTTAACATATTATAACGATGTTTATTTTCTATTAATCCAGCTTTTTGATATTTATTATTTACAGGAACAAAAACTATTTTTTCTACTTGTTCATATTGATTTAAAACTTCCTGTGCCATTAGAAAATGTGAATTTAATGGTGGATTGAATGAACCTCCAAATACAACAATACAATTTTTCTCTTTCATATATACCACTTCCTTTATTATGTTATTATCATTTTATTAATAAGTATGTTGTTATTATAATGATAATAACTTATTTTGTCAATATTTTTTGGAAAAATTTTTCAACAAAAAATAAATACTTCAAACTATACTAATTTATATAGTTTAAAGTATTTATGAAATTTCTACTAATAATTTATTTTTCTTTTTTAATATACTCTACTCCATATTTATCTAATAAGTCCATTGTAATTTTCCCATCTTTTAGAGCATTTTCAACTGTATCATGTTCACCATCTTTGAACCAAACAGTTACAACAGGTGATTTATGTGAAGTATAATAATATTCATAATTTTCATCTTCATAAAATTTATATTCTCCACCGCCTAAAAATTCTTTATACATATCAGGATTAATTACTGTACTATCTAATATTTTAGGCTCATCAGTTTCTTCCCTTTTTTCTAATATATCTGTATTATCTACTTTTAAGGCAAAATATGGATTATTAGAATTTGCTTCTTTCATAAATATTATAAATTGGTCATTAAAATAACAATATCTTGCATCTGATGATATTCCTAAGTATTCTGTTACCATTGTAACTTGGCTTGATAAATTACAACCTTTTTCATTCAAATAAAAGTTTACATTTTGAATTACATCTGTAAAATATAGTCCATTAGTATCTTTTATATATTTGCTATATAGTTCATTATGTGCAATCATTCCATTTACTCTTACATATGGAATTCTTAGTTCATCATCTTCTGCAAATTCTCTATTTTCTGTATAAGCTTTTGTTTTTTCCTGAATATCTTTATAATATTCATCAAAATTTTTATTCTCATTTGTTCTATAAAGTATTATTTCGTCTCCTTCTTGTGTTTTTAATTTTATTGCAAAATCATCACTCATTGCACTATTATCATCATTTCTATTAAAAAATAAAACTTCAATATTTTTATTTATTTCTTCAGAACTTGCATTATTAATTCCAAAATATTTTATAAATTCTTCACTATCTCCAAATGTCCATGTATAATCATTACTAAAATTATCAAATACTTCTAAAAAATGTAGTTCTTTATTTAATGATGTATCTATTTTATAACCATTTGTTATTGTTCTTTCTACAGTAATATTATAATCATTTGAATCTAGCATATCTTTTGTAAATGTACTAAAATTTAAATCATCAACAATTGGTAGATTTCCATCTTCTAAATCAATTCTTTCTTTTCCTAATTGATTTTCTAATTCTTTCCATGCTAAATCTAATGTTCCAACCCATAAATTGTTTATTGTATTTTCATCTAAAGTACTTTGATAAGATGGATTCATTGATATATTATGATTTGTATTATTTTTTATATAATTATTATAAATTACAGTTCCTGCATAAACTATTCCTGATAATAATGCTCCAACTAATATTACTATTAATATAACTTTTAAAGATTTATTCATTTCATCAAATCCTTTCTTTAGCAGGATTTTTCTTAGTTCTTTTTTTCCTCTATGAACAAGTACTTTTGTGTTTTCGAGAGTTTCATCTAATATTTGTGCTGTTTCATTATAAGAGAGTTCTTCTATTTTGGTTAAATAGATAGCATTTTTGTATTTATCATCTAATTTGTCTATTGCTTCTTTAAGCTCTTTTTTTGTTTCTTCTTTTATAATTATTTCACTAACATCTTTTTGGATTTCTTCGGCTTCAGGAAATACATATTTTTCATTTAAATCTGTATGTCTTTTTTCCATATTAATATAATTTATAGCTCTACTTTTGGCTACTAAATATATGTAATATTTAAAACTACAATCTTCTCTTACTTTATTTTGTAAAATATAAATAAATACTTCTTGGGTAATATCTTCTGCTTTTTGATAGTCTTTTATTATATTACAAATAAAGTATTGAATTTTATTTTTATACTTGTTATATAGGAGTTCAAATGCTTCTTTGTCTCCATTTAAATATTCATTATATAATTTCATATCTAAATCTTTGTCCATTTTTTACCTGCTTTCAAAAGTATATACATATATCTTTTCAAAAAGTTACAAAAATATTATAAAAAACTCCATTCCTTTTTAATGGAGTTTTTTAAAGTTATCTTATAAAATTTGTAAAATTAATTTTCTCTTCTTGTTTTGGAAGTTCAATACCTTTTTCTTTTCCAGCTTCAATACATTTTAAATAATATGCCATATTTCTTCCAAGAATTCTCATTATTTGCATTCCTTCTTCATCTTTTCTTACATCATCTGGTGTTGCACCATGTACCATATTCCAATATCTTGATGAAATTATTGGCATTTGTGAAATTCCAAAATATTTATTTAATTGGTCATAAGTTGCTGTTGTTCCTGCTCTTCTTGCAGAAATTACTGTTGCAGCTGGTTTGAATAAAAATATATCTCCTTTGCCTGACTGAAATGGAGCATAAAATACTCTATCCATAAAACCTGTCATGTTTCCCGTTGCTCCAGCATAATGTACAGGGCTTCCAAATATAAAGCCATCTGCTTCTTTTGCTTTTTCTATGAAAACATTTACAACATCATCAAACACACACTTTCCAAGCTCTTTGCACTTTTTACATGCTATACATCCTCCAACAGGTTTGTTTCCAATCCAAAAAATTTCTGTTTCAATTCCTTCTTCATTTAATGTTTTGGCTACTTCTGTTAATGCTGTATAAGTACATCCTTCTTTATGAGGTCCTCCATTTACTAATAAAACTTTCATAATCCCTCCCATTTATCCTAATTTATTATATAATATATATATTTATAATTTTAAATATGCTAAGAATTTTATAACTTTATTTTATTTTCTAATTTGCTAAAAAGTCAAGTATATTCATCCCTGCAGAAGTTCCTGATTTATATAATTCAGTATAGCCACATTTTGTACAGCTAATAGTTATAAATTTTTTATTTTGAACATCAAATACTTTTGCAAAGTTGCCTCCTGTTGCTTGAAATTGATCTTTTTCATATTCTTCATTTTCACATTTTGGGCATTTCCATTTTTCCATAATTTTTTTCCTCCTTATTATAACATTAAAATCTTACCTTTTATATCTGTATGTAATAATTTTATAAAGTCTGTAGCATCTTGGTTTGTTCCTACAATACTACCATAGTGGATTGGTACTGCAATTTTAGGTTTAATTTCATTTACTAATTGTGCAGCTTCCTTAAAATCCATTGTATAAGTTCCTCCAACAGGAACAAATGCTATATCGCATTTTACTTTTTTGTTATCCTCTGTAATATCTGTATCTCCTGCTACATAGTATCTTTTCCCATTTAGTTCAATAATATATCCAACCCATCCATTTCCTTTTGGATGAAATTGTTTACTAATATTGTATGCAGGTATTGTTTCAAATTTTATTCCACAAACTTCTTTTTTTTCATTTGGCTCAACTAAAATTATATTTTCTTGAGAAAATCCATCTTTTAATAGTTTTGTTTGTAAATCTTCTGGTGCTACAATTTTTGTTTCTGCTTTTTTTACTTTATTTATATCTTCTGTTGAATAATGGTCATAGTGGTCATGTGTTATAAATATTATATCTGCATCATTGTAATTTGATTCTATTTTAAATGGATCAAAATAAATTACTTTCTCTTTGCTAAATTTTATACTGCTATGACATAAAACTTCTATGTTTTCTAACATTTTATTTCCTCCTTTTAATAATTATAGTATGATTATATCACACTAATAAAAAAAATCACAACACAAATAAAAAAATAAGGAATAAAATTTATCCCCTATTTTTTACTCTTAATACTCTTAAAGCATTAATAATTGCAATTATAGAAACACCTACATCAGCAAATACTGCTTCCCACATAGTAGATAATCCAAATGCACTTAAAACTAATACAAGTACCTTTATTACAATTGCAAATATAATATTTTCTTTTACTATTCTCATTGTTTTTTTAGATAAGTGAATTGCATCTACTATTTTAGATGGTTCATCAGTCATAAGCACAATATCTGCAGCTTCTATTGCAGCATCTGAGCCTAATCCTCCCATAGCAATTCCTATATCTGCTAAAGCTAATACTGGTGCATCATTTATTCCATCTCCAACAAATGCTAACTTTCCTTTTTCACTTTTTTCTTTTAATAAACTTTCAACTTTTTCTACTTTTCCATCTGGTAATAATTCTGTATATACTTTATCTAAGCCTAATTCTTTTGCTACATGTTCTCCAACATTTTTTCTATCTCCAGTTAGCATTACAGTTTGTTTAATATTGTTTTTCTTTAAGCTTTTTATTGCACTTTTTGAATCTTTTTTAATTTTATCAGCAATTAATATATAACCAGCATATTTCCCATCAACTGCAACATTTAAAATAGTTCCAATATCTTCGCATTTTGTAATTTTAATATTGTTTTCACTCATTAATTTTTCATTTCCAACTAAAACATCTTGATTTCCGATTTTTGCAACAATTCCATGTCCAGATATTTCTTCTGTATTTAAAATTTGCTTTTCATCTATTTCTTTGTTATATGCTTTTTTTACAGATAGTGAAATTGGATGGTTTGAATAATTTTCTGCATATGCTGTTATTCTTAATAATTCTTCTTCACTCATATCTATAGCATGAACTTTTTGTACTTCAAATACTCCTTCTGTTAAAGTTCCTGTTTTGTCAAATACAATTATTTCTGTATTAGCTAATTGTTCTAAATAGTTACTACCTTTTATTAAAACTCCCATTTTAGATGCTCCACCAATTCCTCCAAAGAAGCTTAGTGGTATTGATATAACTAATGCACAAGGACATGAAACAACTAA
This sequence comes from uncultured Clostridia bacterium, assembly GCA_944386165.1. Lineage (GTDB taxonomy): Bacteria > Bacillota > Clostridia > TANB77 > CAG-508 > CAG-269. Next base: position 91,756 of record CALXAA010000004.1, on the reverse strand, counting down.
AAATGATAATGCCCTATATAACCAATCTGAAAATGTTGCATCTTTTATAAGAAGCGGTGGAACTATTGCAAGAATAACTGCAATGATTACTACTATTGGTGTATAATATTCAGCAAATTTAGTAATAAAGTTTTCTGATTTAGATTTTTTGCTACTTGCATTTTCAACTAAATCTAAAATTTTACTTACAGTTGATTCTCCATATTCTTTTGTTACTTTTATTTTTATTACACCATTTAAGTTTATTGAACCACTTAATATTTCATCATTTTCTGCAATTTCTCTAGGTAATGATTCTCCAGTTAATGCTTTAGTGTCTAGACTTGTTTTTCCTTCTACTACAATTCCGTCTAATGGAACTTTTTCTCCTGGTTTTACTACAATTATTTCTCCAATTTTTACTTCATCAGGGTCTACTTTTTCTATTTTTTCCTCTCTTTCTACATTTGCAAAATCTGGTCTAATATTCATTAAACTTGAAATTGATTTTCTTGATTTGTCTACTGCATAGCTTTGGAATAATTCTCCTACTTGGTAAAATAACATTACTGCAACAGCTTCTGGAAATTCTCCTATTGCAAATGCTCCAATTGTTGCAACAGACATTAGAAAATTTTCGTCAAAGACTTTTCCTCTTGTAATATTTCTTAATGCTTTTTTTAGTATCTCTAATCCAACAATTAAATAAGCTATTATAAATATTACCTTAGTAATCATTTCATTGTTAAAATTGATTGTCATTGCTAATAGAAATAATATAAGAGCTATTATAATTTTAATTCCTTTTTTTCTCATATTTATAAAAATTCCTTTCTTCTGTCAAACTCATTATTATAATTCATCAATAGTTACATCTGGTTCTTCTTTTTTTATTAATTTTTTTACTCTTTTTATTATTTCATCTTTATCTTCATCAGCATAAAGTTCAAGTTCCATTCTTTCTGTTATAAAATTAATATTTGCCTCATCTATTCCATCTAATTTATTTAATTTTCTTTCTAATTCTGCTGCACAATTTGCACAGTCTAATCCTCTAATTTTAAATTTACATTTCATAATAATCACATTCCTTTCTTTATTTTTTGTGTTCAATATGTTCTATTCCAACTTCAAATACTTGTTTTACATGTTCATCATCTAGCATATAAAAAACTTCTTTTCCTGATTTTCTGCATTTAACAATTCCACTTCTTCTTAAAGTGCCTAATTGATGTGAGATTGATGATTTGCTCATTCCTAATACATTTGCAATATCACATACACACATTTCGTTTTGGTCTAAAGCAAATAAAATTTTTGTTCTTGTTGTATCACCTATGATTTTAAAAAATTCTGCAAGTTTATTAAATGTATCTCCATCAGGCATATTTTTTATTGTTTTATCAACTACATCTTGATGTATTACATTACAATCACATATAAATTCGTTTTTAGACATCTATTACCTCCTTATTCTTTATGAATAATAGTTGAGTATTTATTCAACCTTTCTCTATATATTATATATGAATAATCATTCAACTGTCAATAGTTTTTTTAAATTTTTTTATATTTCAAATTATGTGCATCTATTAGAGAAAAGCCCTTTTATATAATATAAAAAATATGGGTATGCATAAATTAATGCTATACCCACACTTTTTATATAGATTTTCCTTTTTCATAACTATATTTTAATATTTTCTCATATCTCATTTGTATAATTTTTTTATAAAAATCTTTCCTGATTTCTGATATAAATTCTGTTTCATTTATAATTTTATTAATTTTTTTATCATCTATTTTTAATGCTGAAGTTGGAAATACAAAAACTCTTGCATTCATTTCATCTTCATCATCAATAATTTCTCTTATTCTTTCATCTGTTAACTGAGGATATAAACATGATGCACAATCATATATAGGTGCTATTTCAATTCTTTTTTGTTCTTCATTTATTAAAAATCCCCAATTTCCATTATGTCTATCAAAATTACCTACTAAACAATCAGCAATAAACATATCCCAAAAGAATTCTTTTAACTCTTTAACATCATATATTTGTTGTTCTTCAATTGTTTGAATTACCTCATTTAATTCTGTACCATAACCATTTTTAGATGTTTCAATTTGGCTATTTTTTAATTCAGCAAATTGTTTTAAAATAGTTCCATTAGAAGTAAAATCTTTGCAAGCAACAACTGTTTTTTCAGTTCCATTTAAATTATATTCTCCAAGTAATGTTTCTTGAACTTTAATATCTAATGTTCTTATTATTTTACAAGCTATATACTCTGATATACAATTGTTGGAATATCCATGTTCAGAAATACCTTCATTTATTCCAGGAAATTTCAACATATAATCTTCATTATTATATATGATGCAAATTTTACCACCATTTTTTCCACCATAATATTTAAATTTATTAATTACAAATTAAAACCCCCCTCCTATAGGAGGGGAGCCCATGTGTCATTCGTTATGGGTTGCTGAAATTCCGTTACGGGGGATTTACATCATATTGACGGCTACAATTTTGCCGTCCTCATTGACCCCGTAGGCCAAGAGCAAGTAGGCGCTTGTGCTACCAAACTTGCTGTAGCCTTCACCTACAAGATACGCAACATTGGTGTCGCACACCTTGCTTTCGCCTGTGATGGCGCTCACCAGGATTAAATCATTCTGGTCGTTAATGTATGCCGCGCCACGGGCATACATTTCGTACTGCGAATCACTAGTCCGCATGTCATCTGCATTAAAGAGGACTGTTCCATCCTCTTTGTAGATGCGGAAGTCACCTTCCTGACTGACATACAGGAACGAATTGCATTCCTCGAACTTTTGGATGGTTGCCCAACTCTGTTTGGGTGAAGCACACCCAACAAGAGCGAAGGTCATCACCAGAGCCATAAGCATAGTAAGCATTTTCTTTTTCATAGTTTTCTCCTTTTCTCATTTGTAATGTAAAAGAACGAACAACACATGTGACACCACGGTCTTACATATATTATACCATTTTTTTATAAATTATGTCAAATTTCAATTGTATTATGGTGTAAAATAGTTTCGAAATATTCAATAAGAAAGTCTTTTTGACATAATAATTTTGTGAAAAGTCTTTATTTTTTTTTATAAAAGTGATATTATAAATTTACATATATTTATCAAAAATTTATACAAAAGGAGAAAAAATATGATTTCAAGAGAGAACAATCCTAGCTTTGTTAATCCATTTTTAGACTATTCAATAACAATACTCAACAAATCACCAAATTCAGTAAAAGAATATAATTATGATATAAATAATTTTTTAAAATATATGATGGTTCATTTAAAAATCACAAAAGAAACTGATTATGAAAAAATAGATGTATCTTCATTTTCTGTAGAAGATTTAAAAAAAATCACACTTGAAGATATTCATTCTTATATCTCTCATTTAGCAATAGATAATAGATCTAAAGCTACTACAAGAGCAAGAAAAATTTCTACATTAAGAATATTTTTTAAATATCTTGCAACAAAAGAAAAGATTTTAGATGTAAATCCTGCTCAAGATTTAGAAACTCCAAAGCTAGAAAAAAGGATGCCTAAATATCTATCACTTGAGCAAAGTCAAAAACTTTTAAAAGTTTCTGATGATGAAAATAATAGAAATTATAAAAGAGATTTTGCAATAACCACATTATTTTTAAACTGTGGTCTCAGATTATCAGAATTAGTTGGAATTAACATAAATGATATAGATTTTGATGAAAATAAAATGACTGTTATTGGAAAAGGCAATAAAGAAAGAGTTATATATTTAAATAAATCTTGTATAAATGCAATTAAAGATTATCTATCTTCACGTCCCTCTCCCTCACTTATAAAACGTGATTCTAAATCCTCTGATAAAGCATTATTTTTAAGTGAACAAAAAAGGAGAATTAGTAATAGAACAGTACAACTAATTATAACAAAAGAACTAAAATTAGCAGGATTAGGTTCTAAAAACTTATCTGTACACAAATTAAGACATACTGCAGCAACACTTATGTATCAATATGGTAATGTTGATATTAGAGCATTACAAGAATTGCTAGGACATCAGAGTATTTCTACAACAGAAATTTATACACATGTAAGCAATGAGCAAGTTCGTGATGCTATTGAAAGAAATCCGTTAAATCATTAAAAGAAAGGATCTTATATTAATGAAATATTTAAAACCCTTATTTAAAAATGTAACAAAATATTCAGATAAAAGCTATCAACAATTTGTAGATTTTCATACAGACAAATATAATCTATCATACAAATTCTATACTATTGTAATCTCAATTTTATTTATTTATTGTATTGTTTTAAATATAATGCAAAAAAATATTGGGCTAATTTTACTGTTTTTAGGAATGTTAATTGCTTATTTGGTTATGAGAATTTATATACCTGCAAAAGAATATATAAAAAATAAAAAAAGATTTTCTAATAATAAGTCATCTTTTTTTACATTTACTTTTTATAAATTTTATTTTACAGTTAACGGCCAAAGATTTTATTATTTTAAATTACATAAGGTATTTGAAACCAAAGAATATTTTTACCTTTATGTGAACGAGGATACTGCTTTCTTATTAAGTAAAAATGGTTTTGAAATAGGAAATGCAAATGACTTTTCAGAATTTATTAAGAAAAAATGCATGTTAAAATATAGTAAGCAAAAGAACTAAAAACAAAATACAATTCGACAAAAAACACCTTTTTTCATATTATATATAAAGATATGAAAGGAGGATTTTTTTTATGCAATTAGAAGGAAAAAGAATTGGATTTGTATTTACTGGTTCATTTTGTACATTAAAAAAAACAATAGAACAACTAAAAAAAATTATGAAACTTAATGCCAAAGTTATTCCAATAATGTCTGAACATAGTTACACATTTGATACTAAATTTGGAAATGCACAAGATTTTATAAATGAAATTGAAAATATAACAGATGAAAAAGTTCTACATACAATTCAAGATGTAGAAGTTTTAGGTCCAAAAGATATGTTAGATATTTTAGTTGTTGCTCCTGCTACAGGTAATACCATGGCAAAACTCGCAAATGATATAATAGATGGAACTGCAACAATGGCCGTAAAATCTCATTTACGCCGTGAAAGACCAGTTGTTATGGCAATTTCAACAAATAATGGTTTATCAGGAGCCGCTGAAAATATTGGAAAATTATTAAATAGAAAACATTATTATTTTGTGCCTTTTAAACAAGATAACCCAATTACTAAACCACGTTCAATAGTTTTTGACCCTGAATATTTAATTAAAACCATTGAACATGCTTTAGACAATGAGCAAATTCAGCCTATTTTATTATGAATATAAGAAGCGGGAGTGTAACATGTGTTTCCACTCCCACCTAATTTTATATGCAATTATTCATTAACAAATATTTACCTTCATAAATTTTCTTTATTCCTTCAATTTTTTCAAAATCTCTAGGCTCAACAAAAGCACTTTTTTTATTAAATTTATAAATATTTGCCCTTTCTAAAGCATCTGCCACAAAGAAACTACAAACATATCTATTTCTAAAAAGAATTGGAATTTTGAAAAATCTTAATACAATACCAAAGTAATCATATTTATATGTTTCTTTATGTTTATTCATATATGAAAATATCTTTTTTAAATGCTTATATTGCTTTTTAGTTACTTCCATTTCATATATTCTACAAATTGTATCTTTAAACTTATTAAAAAATTCACCATTTTTATTTTCAATAACAAATCCACTGTTTAAAATTGAATTTGGATTTCTTCTTCCAAAACTATAAAGTGTATCACATTCAGGAGTTAGTGAAATTGCTATATGACTGTATTGGTAATGTGTTGCTAATTTTATTAGTCTAGCAGGAATAGTGTGTGTATGCATCTGAATGATGTAAATTTTGTTACTTTTCATCTGTTATTACTTTCACCTCTTATAATATTATATTAAATCTAATAATTTTAAAATTGCAGTTCCAATTTTTTGCCCTTTTCCTTCATATGGCCATTCATTAATTGAATATCCAGGGTTATCATTAATTTCTATAATTGAGTAATTTTCTTTTTTTAAATCTTCTATAATTATGTCTACACCACAAATTTTAGCGTTAAATGATTTTGCGGCTTTTTCAGCAACTTGTTTAAAATATTCTGGCATAGTTTCTGTCATATCTATACTTTCTCCACCAGTTGAACAATTTGAATTTGTTCTTAGAAAGACTCTTTTATTTTCAGGTAAAACTGTATCATAATCATATCCTTGTAATTTTAGAAATTCTACAACAGGTTCATCCATCTTTACTGGTGTGGCTGTAAGATAATGCCAAGGTTCTTTATTTTTTTCTTCAATTAATTGTTTTATAGTAGATTTTCCATTTCCAACAACACTTGCAACTCTTCTATGACATACACTTAAACATTTACCATCTATAACTAAAAATCTATATTCCATTCCTTTAATATATTCTTCTATTAGAACATTATCATCAAAATTAAAGGCATATTTTACAGCATTTAAAATTTGTGATTTTGTTGCATTTTTTGAAAACACAGTAATTCCAGTTCCATAATTTGTATTTCTTGGTTTTACAACTAATTTACTATTATAAAATGGTTTTAAAATTAACTCTATATCATTTGAGTCCATATTCTTTTTTAATAAAATAGCATTTGGAACATTTAATCCATTTTCTTTCATTATTTGTTTGGCAATATATTTATCATCAGTTATTATTGGAAAAATATAAGAATCTCTATTTGTTTTATTTCCTTCGATTACAAATTCAGATTTGTTTTTATTTTTAAATAAAACTATACTTTTAGATTCATTTAATATTTCATAATCAATGCCTCTTGAAATTGCATCTTTTATAATTACTACAGATTCACTTACTAATTTTTTATGGTTTTGTAAGCAATATCTAGCATTATGACCCTCATCCATATATTTTTTAATAATTTGATTTATTTCATCTTCTTTAAAATCTTTTTTTATTAATTTGGTTTCTTTAATTTGGTCTATAACATTTTGTGCTTTTAAATTATATTTTTTGCTTACTTTTTTCAAAAAATCAATTTTTTCTTGAACTGCAGAAGATGAATCTTCTTCAAGCCCTCCAAACAATACTACTATTAAAAATAATAGTGTTTCTTTTTTTATTCCACATTTTGATGAATAATCTACATTTATATTAAATATTTGTATACCATCTCTTGTTAATTTTATTTTGAAATCTCCAATTGCATTACTAACAAATTCTAAATTGCTTTCAACCCAATTTTTTATTTTTATATATGCTTCTTCTGTTGAATTTTCAATTAAGTCTTTGTTTAATGAGAAATTTATTTTTGTATAAAGTTTAATTTTATCTGTTTTAGATGTAGATGTATATGTATTTAAAGGCCATATATTTTGGTTTAATTTGTATAGTTCTTCAATGACTACATTAGTAATTTCTTCTAATTTTTCGTATGTATCTTCTACATTATAACAAAATGGAGTTCTTATCTTAAATTTTTTATTTTCATCATCTGCAGTAATAAAGCAATTCTTTGCCTTATCTCCAAATACCTTTGGGAAAGTATTTTTTACTAATTTATTTTTTGAATCTGTTCTTACAAATTCTCTTTCTATATTTAATTTATATTTACTTATTTCCATAATTATTCTCTCCTACAAACTTTGTTTTTGCATATTAATATATTTAAAATTAGATGTAACTGGAATCCTGTCATTCCCAAGAGCTGTTAAACCAGGTTCAACAACAGTTTCTAATATATTAATTGGTTTAATTTCATGATATTTAACTATATTTTCATTTAAACTGTTTATATAGACTTGTTTTTCTGTAGTTTTATTTTTTATAACTTGTGATAAACTATTATACAAGTTTGTAGTTTGAATTTTTTCATATGAAAATATTATTGTTTTATTTTTTAATGTTATACTTTTATCAAAAATTATTTCAAAAATAAATGTTGGGGCTTCAGTTAGTTCTTGATTATTTTTTATAATTTCATAATATCCAACTAAATTTGCTTTTATATTAAAATTTTCTTCTTGTAATTCTTTTATAGCATTTTGCAATGATTTCATACTATTATTGTTTCTACAATCTATTTCACACATTAGTCTAATAGGATTGTTCTTATTTAACTCATAAGCTCCTCTAATAGCTGTTTTAAACAATTGTTTTCCTATTCCTTTAATTTTTTCTCCAAACATATTATAAATGTTTGATTTGGCTAAAATACCTGTAATAGATAATACTTTTTCATTTTGTGAAGGAAAAAATGGATTATCAGATAATGAACTGTTTTTTTCATCTTTTATAGTTGTAATTCCTATTATTTCTTCATTACCAAATACATTTTTTCTTTTTGCTAATAAAATTGGATATTTTATTATGTTTTGCATTATTTGAGTAATACTAGGTATATGCATAAAATCTTTATTACCAACAAAATTTTGGTCATAAAAGTATGAAATTAAAATAGCTTTATTTAAAAGATTAATTCTTCCTTTTTGTAAAAGATCAATTTTTATACTTGTATTACTATCTGCACATTGCATAGTTATTTCTTTTGAAGTTTTTAAATAGTTTTTAAATAGTGTTTCTCTAAATTGTATTTCCTTCGACCCTGTGGACGAATCCACCTCCCCATTAGTTGTGTTTTGATTTGTTTCTTCTTTCATAATTTAATTCCTTTCTTTAATAAGAATTTTTCAATACACATTATAACATATATTATTATAATTGTCATTACCAAATTATAATAATCATTATATAAACTTTTTAAATTGTGATAAATTCAAGTTCAACTTTGAATAAATCACCATCTACTATTAAATTAAATTTACCATTTTGAATTTCAGTTAAGTTCTGAGCAATTGAAATTCCAAGACCACTGCCTTCTGTTGTTCTAGATTTATCACCTCTAACAAATCTTTGCATTAATTCTTCTGCAGGTATATTTAATTTTTCTTTTGAAATGTTTTTCATTTTTATATAAACTTTACCATTTTCTTTTACTAAGTCTATATATACTCTAGAATTTTCTAAAGCATATTTTGATATATTGCTAAACAGATTTTCAATAATTCTGTACATATATCTACTATCTGCAATAATATATATTTCATTTTCATTAGAATCTATAACTATGTCTAGACCTTTTAAATTAAATTTGTCTTCGAATTCACCAACTGCTTGATTTATTAATTCTACAATATTTATTTTTTCTAAATTTAATTTAACATTTCCTGTAGAAACCTTTGAAGCCTCTACCAAGTCCTCAATTAATTTTTTTAATCTTTGAGATTTATTATCAAGTATTCCAATATATTCATTTACTTTTTCATTTTGTATGTTTTCCTGTTTTATTAAATCTACATAGTTTATTATAGATGTTAACGGTGTTTTTATATCATGTGATACATTTGTAATTAATTCTGTTTTTAACCTTTCACTTTTCATTCTATCTTGAATAGCATTTTCTAATCCATTAGATATATCATTTAAATATGATACTGATTGATGAAATTCAGGTATAAATTCTTCTTCATTTAATTGAGTTTGGTTATTTCCTTCATACATTTCTTTTAATTTTGTCTGAATTTTATCATAGTCAGAAATTGCTTTTATAATCCTTAATATAAATATTGCTACTAATATAAATTCAAGCAATAAAAATAACAAAGCATCTGAGCGGAATAATACAAAAACAATAAATGCTAAAAATACTTCAATACAGAAAAATATAATAAATTTTTTTATAGTATTTGAAAAATATTTTGATGTTCCTCTTACTTCTTGTATGAAATTTTCAAATTTATGAATAGGTTTTAGTAACATTATTATTAGTTTACCTGTTAGTGTTGTTTTCCAAAATGTTTTTGATTTTATTCTTTTTACAACTGTATCAAAAATAATAGAGCAAATTATAAATGTTGTAAAATATACTGTAAATGTTAATGATAGTATTACTTCAATCTCAGTTGTATTTATTCCTTCCATTAAGAGTACTGTAATAATTCCAATTACACAAGTTGCTATAAAGCATATAATTTCTAGTGGTATTTTATCAAAATCTGAAGTAGATATTCCTTTTACTCCTTTTTTGTGTCCTACAGATATAAGCAAGTAAAGTAAAATTAGTACTGATAATACCATGCAGATTGGCATTGAAATATAAAAGAAATTTTCATATGGTCTAAGTCTTTCTATGAATTTGCAAAGTAATAATTGTTTAGAACTATCTATAAAGTTTTCTGTATATGATGTATATATAGAAAAGTCTGTTATATTAGTTGTAATATATTCTTTACTATTGCTATAGTCTATAGAGTATGATTCTGAAGGATATAACTCTGCAGGATTAGTTGTATAATATGTATAAATAAAACTATCTAAATATTGTTCCGCTCTTTTTCTTAATATTTCTGAATTAGTTTCAACTTTACCTTCTACTATATTAAATGTTTGGCTTTCAGGAACAGATTTAATAAAATTTTTTATTGTTTCAATAGTACTTACTTCTGATGTTAATTCAACATTAGTAAATGCTTTATTTTTATAAATAACTAAAAAATACATGTTAATTAATCTATAATCAAATTCTCCATTTGAGGAATAAAAAATATATGTATCACCATCTTTTATATTGTTATATTGAGGATTGCTATAAATTAATCTATTTGCTATCGTTGATAGCTTTGACATATATGTTCCTAAGAAATCCTCAGAATTAAAATATTCCTCTACACTGTAATATGTTGAATCTTTTAACTCTATATAAAAAGTAGATAAAATTATTATTCCAATTAGTATAGGTAATGTTATATAACTTATAATTTTAAATACTTTACTATTTCTCATTTAAATTTATCCCTTCTTTTTAGTTTAAATCTTCTATTTTATATCCTACTCCCCATATTACTTTTAAATATTTAGGTTCTTTTGGGTTGATTTCTATTTTTTCTCTTATGTGCCTAATATGTACTGCAATTATGTTTTCTGCTGCAAAGCTTTCTTCTTCCCAAATATTCGTGTATATTTCATCTATTGAATATACTTTTCCTTTGTTTTTTGTTAAAAATTTCAAAATATTATATTCTGTTGGTGTAAGTTTTACTTCTCTTCCATCAACAACTACTTTTTTTAATTCATCATCAATTGTCAAGTCTCCTGTTTTAATTATTGATTCTTTATTTTCTATTGTTCCAAATTTAGTGCATCTTCTTATTAGAGCATTTACTCTTGCAATTAGTTCTATTGGATTAAAAGGTTTTGTTACATAATCATCAGCTCCTATATTTAGTCCATTTATTTTATCAATATCTTCTGATTTGGCTGATAATAATATTACAGGTATACTTTTGTCTTTTCTTATTTCTTCTAATGTTTCTATTCCGTCTTTGTTTGGCATCATTATGTCCATTATTATTAAATGTATATCATTATCTTTTATTTGCTGCAAAGCTTGTTCTCCATCATATGCTTTAAATATTTTGTAATTTTCTTTTCCTAAATATATTTCTATTGCTTTTACTATTTCTTTGTCATCATCTACTACTAATATGTTATACATCTTTTTTCTCCTTTTATTTTTTTACTTGATTATTATTATACCATAAATTTATTAATAAAAAATAGAGGATTTATTAATTTTTTATTAAATAAAAAGAGGAGGCAGAAAACATTTAAAGTTTTCCCCCCCAAAAAAACTTTTGTGTAAGCTGTTACATTTGCAATTATTCTTGAATTATCATTTAAAACTAAATATTGGAATTGTATAATCTGTAAAAATATTAATTCCTACACTAATAATTATAAAAAATATAATAGAAATGAAAAGTGCACTAAAATTTAATACTAATATATTCAAAAGGCCAAATTTTCTTGATTGCGACTTATTATACCCTAGCATTCTTTCTATTTTTATACTTTTCTTCTCATCTTTTAATACATTCCTAGATACTATAATAAAAATAATAATAAAAGTAATTATTGTAAAAAAGCAAATTACTTCATATAAATATAATAAATCTTTCGACTGATAATATTTATCTGCTTCTTCTCCTAAATATGCATTTTGAATTCCATCTACTTCCACATTTCCATTATTTATTGACTTTTCAAGTTCTGCAATACTATCACCTAAATTTAGATAATCTTTTATGTATAATTTATATGAGTATTCACTAAAATTTTTAAGCTCATTAAATTTCTCTTCTGATATAGTCATTTCTGAATTTACAGAATTATAATAGTCTTTTATTGTAAAAGTATGTATTTCATTATTATAAGAAAAAGATAAATCTTGTCCAATTAAATTATTTTTAATTTCTTGTTTTACATATTCAATTCCACTTGAAGATAATGCTATTTCATTATTATTTAGTTTAAAATTTTTGTTTTTGTCAGAAAATATCATAATTCCGCCTAATGCCATGAAATCTTCCCAAGCTATTCTATCATCTTGTTGCGATTCAACATTATAATCAATTGTATAATTATTGGTTGCTACAGAATAAGATTGATGTTTAAATGTTATACACTTATCATATGGTTCAAACATAATAAATCTATCTACTTTTTCTACATTTTTATTTTTTTCTATTTCATCATAACAATCTTCAGAACTAGTTAATATTAAAAATGAGCTTTTTTGATATATGCTATTCAAATAAGTTTCATTATATTTTATTAATGATGAATAGTATTTTTTAGCATTTAATTAAAAAAATAAATTGTGGTAATGAATGTTACTGTAAATAAAAATATTCCTAATTTAAATTACAAACATTAAAACACATAAAACGTGTAGTAAATTTCCAAAAAATACACTTAAATGAAATACAGAATGTATATATTTACGTTTTTTTCCTACTCCATATAATACAGCACCTATTGTATAAATAATTCCACCAGCAAGTAATAATATAAATCCTGGTAATGTAAGCAATTCTGGTAATATATTAACTCTAACAATGATACACCATCCCATTGCTAAATAGCAAATCATTGAAAAAATTTTGTATTTTTTTAAGTCTATAGAGTTTAGAGTAATTCCCAATGCTGCAAAAGCCCAAATTACAGCAAATATTGTCCATCCAAGAGCAGGTGAATATTCTCTTAATGTACATAGTGCAAATGGAGTATATGAACCTGCAATTAAAACAAATATTGCACAATGATCAAGTATTTGCATTACTTTTTTTGATAATAATTTAGGACTTAATCCATGGTAAATACTTGACATTGTGTATAAAAATATCATAGAAACTCCAAAAATTATTCCACTTATAATTCCATATACATTATGATGTACTGCACCAATAATAATTGAAAGTACTAATGTTACTATTCCTAAAGCTCCTCCTACAATATGTGAAACCATATTAAATATTTCTTCGCCTTTTGTATAGGTTGGTAATATTCTATCTTTTAATTTTGTTCTTTTCATAAATTTTTCCTTTCATCTAGTTTTTAATACCAGGTGAATTATATTACATATTTTGTAAAAAGTCTATAGTTTTATTGTAATAATTTTTTAAAATCTTCAACTAGATTTGCTAAAGAAATTGTTGTTTGAGTTTTATTTTTCATGTCTTTTACAGAAACTTGGTTTTGCTTTAATTCATCTTCTCCTAAAATAAATACATATGGAATATTTTCTTCGTTTGCATATTCTAATGATTTTTTCATTTTTCTAGTTTTCATTTCTACTTCTACTTTGAAATCCGCTTTTCTTAAAGTTTCTGCAATTTTTAAACATTCTATTTCTGTTCCCATAGGTATAATAAATATATCTGTTAAAGCTTTTTGAGTAAATTCTTCTCTTTCTTTTAATATTTCATATATAACATTTAATCCAAAGCTTATTCCTACAGCAGGATATTGTTTACCATCATTTATGAAGTCTGTTATCATTTTATCATAACGACCTCCTCCGCCAATACTTGATTTGATGTCTCCTTTTGCATCATATACTTCAAATACAGTTCCTGTATAATATTCTTGCCCACGTGCTAAAGATGGTGAAAATTGTACATATTCTACTAAATTAAGTTCTCCTACATATTTTTTTAATGTTTCTAATTCTTTTATTCCTTCATTTAATATTTCATTTTCACTTTTGATATTTACTAATTCTTCTGCATCCATTTGTAAAAATTTGTATAGCTTCTCAATTTGGTCTTTATTAACTCCTATTTTTAGAAATTCTTTTTCAAGTTCTTCTTTTGTTAGTTTTTCAAATTTGTCTATTACAGTTATTGTATCTGTAACTAATTCATCTGGAATTCCTGCTTCAATTATTATTCCTGATAGGAATTTTCTGTTATTGTATTTTATTATAACATCTATTCCTAGTTCTTTATATGCTTCTACATATAATGCTACAAATTCTGCCTCAACTAATTGCCCTTCAATTCCTACTGTATCAACATCACATTGAATAAATTCTCTATCTCTTCCAAGTTTTACTGGTCCATTTCTGAATACTTCTCCTATTTCATATCTTTTAAATGGAAGTTTAGTATTTTGGTTTATTGCTATATATTTTGCAAATGGTACAGTTAAGTCATATCTTAATGCTAAATTTCTGTTTCCTTGGTCAGATACTTTATATACTTCTTTTAAAATGTCATTTTCTTCATCGTATTTTAGTGCTAATAAATCATAATAACATAATAATGGTGTTTGTAATGGCTTAAATCCATATTTTTCAAATACTTTTTTTAATGTATCTGATATGTAGTTTCTTATATATTGTTCTTTTGGAGAATAGTCTGTTGTTCCTTTTACATTTCTTAATTCTATTTTACTCATTTTTATCTCATTCCTTCCTTAAAGTACAAATTTTATAAAAAATATGTGCTTTTCTCTTTATATTTATAAACTGTGGTTATTATACCATTTATATTTAAATATGTAAACAAAATTTTCTTTTTTTATACAAAAAGCCCCCTGTGTGAAATTGTTTTAATTAATTCAATCTCACACAGGGGTCGAAGCACATTAGAACATCTCCTTCCTGTACTTCATAAGGTCTTCCATGGTATTAAACCTTACTGCAAAGACCACTCTAGGATTGCAAGTTTCCAATTTAGTGAGTTGAGGAATGTTTTCGCAAACCTCCCCATTAAACTCACCCACTTTTTCTATTTTGATGGCTGATGCATCAATTAAGTTTCTGGTCAGCCATTCTGTTGGCAACTTATCCGCCATATCTGGAAGAAGCTTCCCTATGGCGATCAAATAATGATTATTTTCCTTGGACCTCGCAAAGAATTTCCAATGAACAGACAAATAGGTTATTTCCATAATGTGCCTCCTTGTGTTATGTGCGCAAAGTCATATTATGTAAATATTATACTACTTTTTGTTAGATTTTTCAATATTTATTATATTTTTTGTAATTAATAATAAATTATTTTCTAAAATTTTTATTTAATTCTTTTAATTATTACTTAATAATTTTATTTTTATTCCTACAACTCCATATTTTTCCTCTTGTTCTTTTGAATAATATTGATACATTGATTCTGCTTTTCTTTCAACTTCTTTTATTTTAAAAAGTTTGCAATATCATTTGCAAGTTCAGTTTCTTTACCATTATATGAATGATTTGCCCCATTAGTAAAGTTTATGTCAGCATCTTTTTTCTTTATTACTCTTCTCATAAGTTCAACTTGTTCTTGAGCACTTTTTCTAATTAATTCATTATCATTTCCCCATCTCATAAATAATGGAACATCTATTTTATTTAACGTATCAAAATCATAATTTTCATTACTATATTGTGCAAAATCAATTTCACTATTATATTTTGCATATTTTAAATATGTTTTAACAGATATTGGATGAATAAAAGCATTTTGAGGCATTAATTCTAATACTTGTCCATTTTTTTCTTTTTCTTCTGCATATAATAAATATTCATTTTTTAAAAATGTTCTAATCATATCAGGTATATCTACTAAAGATAATAATAAAATTCCTTTTATGTTTTTTAGTTCTTCATCTTGTTTTTGCTTCATTTTGGTATAGGTATAGACAACTTTTGTTGCTCCTAAACTATGTCCTTGAAGGTATATAGAAGAATATCCAAGGCTTATAGCAAATTTTATAACTCCCATTAAATCATAATATGATTCTTCAACATCTTCATATGCTGTACCTGCTAATTCTCTTCTTCCATCATTATATTTAATATATTTTACAATTTCACTTCCTCTGGTATTAATACAAATAGTATCTATCCCAATATTCTTAACTGTTTTAGCTATTACTCTTTCTCTTTTTTTGAAACAATTACTTGTCATTCCATGTATTTCAATTAATACATTTTTATTATTTCTATCACCACTTATTAAATATCCGTTTGTTTTTACACCATCTAAAGCATGTAATTCTATTATTTTTTCACTCATTTTTTCGCTCCTCTCTAGCTATATTTTATAACATTTTTTTAGCATATAATCAATATTTTTTTGCAATTAAAAAGAACACACTAATTAAAGTGTATCCTTTAAATAAATTATTGAATAACTTTTTCTGCAAAAGAATTATTAACTATCATTTCATAAGGTGCTTTTTTATCTAGCTCTCCCGCTTCTGTCATAATAAGTTGAAGTTTGTCAAAAGCTTCTTCTTTAAGAATAGGGTTCTCTTTCCAAGCATCAATATCTTTATATGTTTGAACAGATTTTGTTAATGATTCTACAGTTGTATCTGGAAAAAAGTCTTGTATAATTTCTGCAATTTCATTTGCTGAATGTTCTTCTACAAATTGCTCACCTTTATATATTGCTCTAGTAAATCCTTCAATTATTTCTGAATTTTCTTCTATATAACTTTTTTTAGCACAATATGCTGTATATGGTACTTCTCCAGCAGCTTCACCAACAGATGCAACAACATATCCTTTTTCAGCATCTTCTGTCATAGAAGCTGTAGGCTCAAATAATGTAACAAATTCAGCCTCTCCACCAGTAAATGCTCCAGCCATCAAGTCAAATTTAATACTATCATCTAAATTTACATCTATTTCAGGATTTATACCATTTTGTTTTAATACATACTCAAAAGTCATATAAGGCACTCCACCTTTTCTTCCAGGAATAACAGTTTTACCCTTTACATCTTCCCATTTAAAGTTTTCAATAGGTTCTTTACTAACTAATAATGAACCATCTTTTTGTGTTAGTTGTGCAAATACTTGGGCATAATCTTCTTTACCTTCATTATAAACATATATTGCGGCTTCTGGACCACATAATCCTATATCACTTTGACTTGCTAAAATTGCTGTCATTACCTTATCTGCACCTTGGCCTGTTGTAATTTCTAATTCTAATCCTTCTTCTTCAAAATATCCATTTGCTATAGCAACATATTGAGGTGCATAAAATACTGATCTTGTTACTTCATTTATTTGTATTACTTGAAGATCAGAATTTTCATCCTTTTTAGTATTAAATATTACTGCTGTAACAACTAAAGCACAAACAATAATAAATATAAGTACATAAATTAAAATTCTTTTCATATTAATTAAATCTCCATTTTTTATTTAAGTTTTTGGATAAACTTATAAACCTAATTATATCTAACAAAAAACTTTTCTAATATAACTATGCTTTGGTACATTAATGCTGCAAGTACTGCAAGAATTATAACACTTGTCATTACTAAATCTAGTTGAAATACCTGACCACCATATACAATTAAATATCCAAGGCCACCTTTAGATACTAAAAACTCACCAGAAATTACTCCAACAAGAGTAAGACCTATATTTACTTTCAAGGTATTAAAAAAAGTTGGTATATTAGATGGTATAACAATTTTAGTTAAAATTTGTATTTTTTTAGCATTAAATGTTCTTGCCATTAGTATTTTTTCTTTATCTGTTATCATAAATCCATTTAATAATTCTAAAACTGTTACAATTAGTGAAATTGACACTCCGAACAGTTATTATTGCTGGCATTCCAGCTCCTACCCATATTATAATAACAGGTCCTAATGCAATTTTAGGTAAACTATTTAATACAACTAAAAATGGTTCAGACACTTTTGATATAAAAGGGGACCACCAAAGAATAATTGCAATAATAAATCCCAGAATTACTCCTATTGAAAATCCAAGTAAAGTTTCTATTAATGTTATTTGTAAATGCTCTAATAAATTATTTGAAGTTAAATTTAAAAATGTTTTTACTATTCTTGAAGGCTGACTCATTATAAAACTATCAATTTTTCCAGTATTAGCTAAGATCTCCCACAATGCTATAAATGTAATAATTATTGCTATTTGAGTTAATAAAACTTCTATTTTTCTTATTTTTTGTTTTCTTATGTACTTTTTTCGTTCTTTAGATACTTGAACTATATTATTTTTTTCTTTGTCTTTTTCCATTTCTTTAGCTCCTTTCATTTTTTATAATTTATTTTCTCTTTCGTCAAGTTCTTTCCATAATAAATCAAAATACTTACTAAACTTTGGGTCTTGCCTACAATTTAGAGGTGTACGATTTTCTATTTCAAAGTTAATATCATGTATTGCCTTTATTGTGGCTGGTCTATGACTTAATACAATGATTTTGTCTGACATGCTTATCGCTTCTGAGATATCATGTGTTACCATTAATGTTGTAATATGTTCATTTTTTAATATACTATAAATATCATCAGTTACCATTAGTCTTGTTTGATAATCTAGTGCAGAAAATGCTTCATCTAAAAGTAAAATTTTAGGTTTTATTGCAAGTGTTCTTATAAGTGCAACTCTTTGCCTCATTCCTCCAGATAATTGATTTGGGTATTTATCTTTAAATTCATAAATACCATATTTCTTTAATAAGTCTATAGCATATTTTTTGTTTTCTTCTGTTAATTTCTTTTGTATTTCTAATCCAAAAAGAACATTTTGTAATATTGTTCTCCATTCAAGTAAATTGTCTTTTTGAAGCATATAGCCAATTTTGCCATCTACATATATGCTTCCAGATGTTTTTGGCTCTAAACCAGAAATAATTGATAATAATGTTGATTTTCCACATCCACTTGGTCCTATTATACTTACATATTCACCTTCATTTATTGTAAAACTTATGTCTTTTATTGCTTCTATTTCTCCATTTTGTGCTTGATAGGTTTTACAAATTTTGCTTACTTCTAATATTTTTTTCATATTTATCTCATCTCCCCCTTAAGCTTGAAAATTTGTATTTTTTCTGATTCTTACTTTATATTATGTTTATATAATAGTTTTGATTACAATATCAAAGCATCATGTATTTCTTGTAAAACATTTTCTTTAACAATTTCTTTAAATACAATAGAAATTTTTGTTCTACTAATATCAATATTAAATATCTCTAAACTATTTTTATCGGCAATTTCTAGTATTTTATTTAGTGTATCATCATTTGAACTTATTCCAAAACCAACTACAGAAATTCTAGAAACATCTTTTTTTACTATACTTTTAATTCCAGAACACTCAAGTTTATGAGTTATTTGTGTTCCAGGTTTATTATTAAATGTTGATTCTGTAATAATTGGTACATCAAATCTTTCTCCTATTTCTACACATCTATCATGTAAAACTTTTGCTCCTTCACTAGATAATGCATACATTTCTTCATAAGAAATATTTTTTAATTTATCTGCATTTGGAACTTTATTTGGGTCTGCTGTATATATCCCATCTACATCTGAATATATATAACATTGTTTTGCTTTTAATTCTGTAGCAATTGCTACTGCAGTTGTGTCTGAGCCACCTCTACCTAATGTTGTAATATTGTTATTTTTATCAATTCCTTGAAATCCTGTTATAACAACTATATAACCATTTTCTAATTCTTTGTTTATTCTTTTTTTATCAATTTTTTCAATTAATGCATTTTGATAATTAGAATTGGTATATATTCCTACTTGCCATGCATTTAATGAAATTGATTTATATCCCATTAAATTTAATAAAATTGAAAGTTTAGCAGAGCTCATTTGTTCACCTGAAGATAATAACATATCTAATTCTCTTTTGTTTATTTGGGAATCTGTTGTCTCTACCATTTCTGCTAATTCTTTTGATTGATTTATTAAATTGTCTGTTGTTTTTCCTTGTGCAGAAACTATTACAACTACTTTATTTTCTTTTGCTCTGTTTATTATTTTATTTGCAACAATTTTTAATTTTTCATTGTCTGCTAGAGAACTTCCTCCGAATTTTAAAACTATTGTGTCCATATTGAATTTATCCTTCCTTAAATGATTGAAAAAGAATTAAATTTGGGTACAAACAAAATTATAATTATTTTTCAATCTACAAAAAAATAGTAGTTATATTTATAACTAAACATAACTACTATATTATATTAATTTTAATATTTACTTGCTACTATTTATATATTTTAAATAGCTTTCTATAAAACCATCTAAATTGCCATCCATAACAGTTTGAACATTTCCTACTTCAAAATTAGTTCTATGATCTTTTACTAGTGTATATGGACAAAATACATAAGAACGAATTTGACTTCCCCAGGCAATATCTTTTTGAACTCCTTTTAAATCATTTATTGTTTCTTTTTGTTCTTTTTCTTTTAAATCATATAATTTTGATTTTAACATTTTCATTGCTGTTTCTCTGTTTTGTATTTGAGAACGTTCTGATTGACAAGCAACAACTATATTTGTAGGTATATGTGTAATTCTTACTGCTGAAGATGTTTTATTTATATGTTGTCCTCCTGCTCCTGATGCTCTATATGTGTCTATTCTTAAATCATCTGGATTTATGTCTATTTCTATATCTTCTGTTATTTCTGGTAATACTTCTAATGATGCAAATGAAGTATGTCTTCTTCCTCCTGCATCAAAAGGAGAAATTCTTACTAGTCTATGAACTCCCATTTCTCCTTTCATATATCCATAGGCATTTTCTCCAATTATTTCAAAAGTAACACTCTTTATTCCGGCTTCATCACCTTCTAAATAATCTAGTTCTTTTACTTCATATCCTTTTTTTGTTGCCCATCTTGTATACATTCTGTAAAGCATTTCTGCCCAGTCTTGTGATTCTGTTCCTCCTGCTCCTGGATGCAAAGTTAATATTGCATTATTTTTATCATATTTTCCAGATAATAAAGTTTCTAGTTGCAACTTACCTATTTCTTCTTCTAATTGATTTGTGGATTTTAAAATGTCTTTTGCAACATTTTCATCATTTTCTATATTTGTAAGTTCTGTTAATTCTATTAAATTATTAACTTCATTTTGTGCTGATTCAAATTTTTCAATTTTCCTTTTTAATTCTTTTTGTTTTACTAGTATTTTGGTTGTTTCAGATGTTTCTTGTTGCCAAAAATTTTCATCTTGTATTTGTTTTTCTAATTTTTTTAGTTCATCTCTTTTGTCAGTTATGTCAAAGAGATTCACCTAAACTTTCTATTTTAATTTTTAGTTGGTGTAATTTATTTAAATTTTCTTCTAATTCTAACATTTTTAGACTCCTATATATTATAATCTGTTATTGATAATTTCGGAAATTCAAATTCCATACCATTTTCTGTAAATTGATTTGATAAATAATGATTTTCATCCATAGTTCTACTGCCTTTTAGAAAATATTGATATCTGATTTTATCATTTATTTTTCCTCCTCCAATAATTATTGGATCATCCCATGTTACATCTAATGCATACCATGCACTTCCAATTTTTACATAGTTCCATGCATGATTTTCGGTTTCTCCATTATTGTTTGTAGCAATACCTGTAACTATTACATTTTCTATTCCTGCAGAACTTAAAAGATATTGTAATGCTTTTGCATATCCTTCACATACTCCTTCTTTTAAAACAAGTGCACCATAAATATTATATATGTTATCTTTTTTGACAGTTTGATCATATTGTACATTATCAATTAAATAATTGTGTATATATCTTATTTGTTCTATAATGTCTTTTCCTTCTATATTAGCTAATACCTTATCTCTTACTTGTTCAATTTGTCTTTGACATTCATCTATTTGGTCTTTTGATGTAAATGATTCTGCTAAATAATTTGGGTCTTCATAATTATTTATATATACATTATATTTTGTTGTAAATAGTTTTTTTATCATTTCTATGTTTATATACATTTTTGTTACGTCTAAATAAAATACATCTGGGTTTTCATATGTAAAAGCTTCTATTGCTGTTTGATACTCTTGTTTTAATAAATCACTTCCATTTTCTTGTGATAAAATATTACTAAAAACATTTCCAAATTCCAATGTATATGTTCCTGTTTTTAAATTTTCTTTATTATCATATAATTTTTGGTATATTATTTTTGCAGTGTCACTTAATTGATTATATAAATATCTATTTTTATTATCATTAGTTTGGGTATCTGTAGTGCTTAAATCTATATTTACTATTTCTGTGTCTTCTACATTACTGCCAGTAGCATTATTATTTCCGATTACAGGATATCCTGCTTCACCGTCAATAATAATTGTGCCTTCTCCATAATATTCTTCATATACAATATATCCAAAAAATAAAATAACTATTATTAATACCAATGCTATTAATGATAGTAAAAAATTAATAAAACCATTTTCTTTTCTCATTTTTAATTAAATTCCTTTCTTAAGGCATAATTATCTTCTTATTTAATTATATATTATAAATTACCTTTTTTCAATATTTATGCATATTTTTTTATTATTTGTTAATATTATCAATATGAATATTAAAAATTTTGTAGATAATTTATTTAAAAATAATTATAATTTTTCAATTGTAAATAATAAAAACGAAAATTATAAAAATATAAGTACTAATCAGATAAAGGTTTTTCCTCAAATAGATAAAAATTTAGAGTTTATAAAAAGTAAGTATAATACATTAATTAATAGTGATATTAAGATTAGAAAATTTGAAACTTTAGCACAAAATCAAACATTTAAAAGTTTTATTGTTTATTTTGATGGTTTAGTTGATTCAATTTCAATAAATGATTTTGTATTAGAACCACTTATGTTTCCAAAACATGTAAAAAATCCAGATCCAAGTAATTTATTAAATTATATTGATAATAGGTTATTACCTCAAAATAGTGTTAATAAGGCTAATATGTTTGATAAAGTTTGTGATGGAATAAACATGGGTGATTGTTTACTTTTTATAGATACTTTAGATGTTGCTTTTGATATTGATGTAAAAAAATTTAATGCTCGTAATGTAAGTAAACCAGAAAATGAAATTATAATAAAAGGTCCTCATGAAAGTTTTGTTGAAAACATTAGAACAAATACTTCTCTTTTAAGACGTATTATTAATAATGAAAATTTGATAATTGAAAATATTCCCGTTGGCAAAATAAGTAAAACTAAATGTGGAATATGCTACATGAATAATATTGCAAATTCTGATTTAGTTTCAGAAATAAAATATAGATTAAATAACTTAGATATTGATTCTTTGATGTCAACAGGACAATTGGAACAATTAATTGAAGAAGATGAAACTTTTGGTGTTCCTCAAGTTATTTCTACAGAAAGACCTGATAAATGTTGCAAATATTTATTACAAGGGAGAGTTGTAATTTTAGTTAACGGAAATCCTTATTCTATTATTGCACCTGCAAATATTGAAGATTTCTTATTTTCACCGGAAGATACAAATTTTAGACCTATTTTTACAAATTTTATTAGACTTATCCGTATTATAGCTGCAATAATTACTTTACTTTTACCAGGTACTTATATGGCAATTACTAGCTTTCATCAAGAAATATTACCAACAGAATTATTGTTATCTATACTTTCAGCTAGAGAAAATGTTCCTTTTCCAATAATATTTGAACTTTTACTTATGGAATTTTCTTTTGAATTAATTCGAGAAGCGGGACTAAGAGTTCCTTCTCCTATTGGTTCTACAATAGGTATTGTTGGAGCTTTAATATTAGGTGATGCAGCTGTTAATGCTGGTATTGTTAGTCCTACTCTTATTATAATAGTTGCAATTACTGGTATTTCTTCTTTTGCCATCCCGGATTTTTCATTTGGTTTTCACTTAAGAATTTTTAGATTTATATTTATTGCCTTAGGATTTACTGCAGGTTTTTTAGGAATTGGAACAGGTTTATTTATTTATGTTACATTAATTTGTAGTTTGAAATCTTTTGGAGTTCCTTTTACAGCACCTATTGCACCTTCTTTTAATACAAAAGGTAATGGATATTTTATACCTCCAATTTGGAAACAAGAATATAGAGCAAGTTTTTTATCTCCTAAAAGAATTAAGGCTCAAGCTGATATAAGTATGAAATGGAAACAATAAAATATAAAAATGGACATGAAAAAATTTTAATCATGTCCATAAATTTTTTATATTAATAATTTTCAGCTTTTATTTCAAAATAAGCTTTTGGATGACTACATACAGGGCAAACTTCTGGTGCACTTGTACCAACTACAATATGACCACAGTTTCTACATTTCCAGATTTTAACTTCACCGGCTTCAAATACTTTTCCTTCTTTTACATTTTCTAAAAGTTTTAAATATCTTTGTTCATGTTCTTTTTCTATTTTTGCAACTTCTTCAAATAAATATGCTATATGTGTGAAGCCTTCTTCTTTTGCTGTTTTGGCAAATCCGTCATACATATCTGTCCATTCATAGTTTTCTCCATCAGCAGCGGCTTGTAAATTTTCTGCTGTTGTTCCAATGTCTCCACCATTTAATAATTTAAACCACATTTTTGCATGTTCTTTTTCATTATCTGCTGTTTCTTGGAAGATTGCAGCAATTTGTTCATATCCTTCCTTTTTTGCTTTGCTTGCAAAATATGTATATTTATTTCTTGCTTGTGATTCTCCTGCAAAAGCAGTCATTAAATTTTGTTCTGTTTTTGATCCTTTTAATTCCATTTTTATTACCTCCATTTCTTATTTACATACAGTATAATATCATCTTTTTTAAAAAAAATCAATCATTTTTTTACAGATTGGTAATAATGATGTATTTTTTTATAAATTTTGGTAATTATATATTTAGGTGGTGATATTTATGACAAATAAAGAGCTTTTATATGTTGAAGATGCTTTAGAACATGAAGCTTATATGAAAAATTGTTGTAAAAAAACAAGTTCACAACTTACTGATCCAACTTTATCTTCATATATATGTGAACTTCATAAGAAGCATACAGATTTATACAACAAATTTTTAAATTTACTATAAATTTGAAAGAAAATAATCTCTTTCGGAAAGGATTAAAATTATGCAAGATAAAGATTTAATGGAAAATGAATTACTTGTAATTAAAGGTGTTTGTGATTTATATTTACATGGTACAATGGAATCAACAACAGCTGAAGTTCATACCGTTTTTAAAGAGTCTTTAAACGAGGCTTTAAATATACAAAATAAAATATATAATTTAATGGCAGAAAAAGGTTGGTATAAAACAGAGAATGCTGAACAACAAAAAATAACTACAGCAGAGCAAAAGTTTACCGCTCAAAATAATTAAAATAAAATACATTAATAACAATATGAGAGCTTCAAATTGTTGATGAAGCCCTCTTTTTTACTTTTTTTAGTTTTTAAAATTTTTTAAATATGAATCTATTTTTTCTATGAATTCTTCATTGTTTTTGGTTTGTGTCATTTGTGAAATGATTTGTTCAGTAACTTCTGAAACAGGTAAATTATTTAATGCTTTTCTTAATGCAAATACTGTTTCCATTTCTTCTTTTGTTAATAATAAATCTTCTCTTCTTGTTCCAGATTTATTTATATCAATTGCTGGAAATATACGTTTTTCTGATAATTTCCTGTCTAGATGGACTTCCATATTACCAGTACCTTTAAATTCTTCAAATATTACATCATCCATTCTACTTCCAGTTTCAATTAAAGCAGTTGCTAATATAGTTAAGCTTCCACCATTTTCAATATTTCTTGCTGCTCCAAAGAATTTTTTTGGTTTATGAAGTGCTGCTGGATCTAGACCTCCAGATAATGTTTTTCCAGATGATGGCATTACTAAATTGTATGCTCGAGCTAACCTTGTAATACTATCTAATAAAATAACTACATCTTTATTATGTTCAATTATTCTTTTTGCTCTTTCAAGTACCATTTCTGCAACTTTAACATGGTGTTCTGGTAATTCGTCAAATGTTGAATAAATAACTTGTCCTTTTATTGAACGTTTCATATCTGTAACTTCTTCTGGTCTTTCATCAATTAGAAGTACAATTAATTCAACTTCTGGATTATTAGCTGATATACTATTTGCAATTTTCTTTAATAATGTTGTTTTTCCAACTTTAGGTGGAGCAACAATCATTCCTCTTTGCCCTTTTCCTATAGGTGAAATTAAATCGATTATTCTCATTGCATATTCAGTTGGTGTTGTTTCTAATTTTAGCCTTTCATTTGGATATATTGGTATTAGTTCATCAAATCTTTTTCTTTTTGCTGCTTTTTCTGGATGTTCTCCATTTACTTCTCCAACAAATATTAGTGAAGGAAATTTTTCTCCTTCTTTTGTTCTTGCTATACCTTTTACTATATCTCCAGTATCTAATTTGAATCTTCTTATTTGTATTGGTGAAATATATACATCCTTTGGACTTGATAAATAATTGTCTCCTCTTAAAAATCCATATCCATCAGGTAATACTTCAAGTATTCCTTCTACAATTTCATCATCATCATTTGTTATTTTATATTCTATTGTAGATTCTCCAAGCTCATTAACTTGTTCTTCGTCATTATCATCATATCTTATTTCTTCTT
This sequence comes from uncultured Clostridia bacterium, assembly GCA_944386165.1. Taxonomy (GTDB): domain Bacteria; phylum Bacillota; class Clostridia; order TANB77; family CAG-508; genus CAG-269. Next base: position 64,908 of record CALXAA010000004.1, on the reverse strand, counting down.
TGTCTTGTTCTTCAACAATTGGTTTTGATGTGTTAATAATTTGTTTTAATAATCCTATTAGTTCTTCTTTTTTTAATTTTGAAATGTTTTTTATATTATGTTCTTTTGCAAAGTTTCTCAATTCTAATAATGTCATGTTTTCTATATCTAACATAACTACCTCCTATTTTATATTTATTATTGATATAATTTACTACATTTTTGGATTTTCTTTTTATGATTTAATAAAAGAAAAAGAATAAAATACATATCTAAAATAATTTTAAATACAAAAGAAATTTTGAATTTATGATATAGGAAATATTAATGAGTTTGTATATTTCCTATATCACATAAAATAAAATCCATAAAATTCGAATGTTTTAGGGATCTAATTATTACTATCGACATAAACTCTTTCGTTTTGTAAATACATTCCAAGTTTTTCTCGTGCAATTTTTTCTATGTATTCTGATGAATTTGATTTATTTATTTCTTCTTCTAGATTTTGTTTATTTTGATTTAATTCTTCTTGAGCTAGTTCTATTTTTGATGATAATTCTTCTATTTCTTTTTGATATTGTGATATATTAATTTGTTGCTTTATTAATACAATAACCCATACAATTATTGCTATTATAAATATAGGTATTAATAACTTTCTTTTCATATGTACTCTCCAAATTTTAAAAACTTACATAATTTATTATTCTCCATTACTACTAAAATTCCCCTTTTTATTTTTAAAATTTACTATATTTTTTATTTTTTTTAGTAGATTTATCATAAATTCTATTGGAATTTTTAAAATATTGTACAATAATGTAAATACACCTTTTATTTTTTTCATAAAAAAGTAGTCTATTTTTATAAATATTGGACTTAATGTTAAACAATATATTATAGCTCCCATTAATATCCCCAAAATCATGAAAACTCTAATTTCTCCATCATTAAAGAACCATATATTATATAAAATGATTATTCCAGCTAATATCCAGTATAATATATCTTCTATATATGTTACAAAATCTCCTGTTTTAAATGTCTTTCTTAAAACTCTAAAAAAGTCAAACAATACTCCCAAAACAACTCCTGTTAATGAAAAAACTAAAAATAAATATGCTTGATTTTCTACCATTTTTCACCTTTCTGTTATTTAAAGATTTTACTTAATAAAGATGTTCCACTGCTTTTTTCTTGATTTTTCTGACTATAATTTAAACATGATATTTCTCCCTCAATTATAACTTCAGATGTATCTAAACTTAACTTGTTAATTCTTATATTCTCTCCTTTAACTGTTAGCAATCCTAATTCTGTATCTACTAAAACTACTTGATCATCAAAACTAAGCACATCATTTACACCTGAAACACTTAACTTTTCTCTATTTTCTAATACTATATTTTGCACAACATTTGTGTTTATATTAACATTCTTTCTTTCTTCTATCATAATTTAATATCTTCCTTTCACTTTAAAAAATTTCTTTACTAAATTATAATATGCCTTTTAAATAATTTTAGAACTATAATTTTATTATTTACTGTTTACTTTATTTTTTTTGAATGTTATAATGTTTTAAATTGAATTTATATAAATCCATCACACATAAATTTATGAAAAGAGGGGTAGAAATATGTCAAATAAAAATTCTTCTCTTAATAATATAAAAGAAATGATTAATCGGCTTGATAAATTAAAAAGAATTTTAATTCCTGAAATTAGTTCTAAATTTGAAGATGCTTTTGTAGAAAGAGAACAACTTATTGCTAATTGGAGAAATCAATGCAATCACATTTTTTACAAATGTGTACTTAAAGGTGACTCTCCTTCTGTTACTGATGAAGTTGAATATTATGAATGTCCAATTTGTGGTTTTCGCATAAATTGGAATGAAGATATTCAATATGTAGACACTGTTTATAGATTTAATAATACACCTTATGAATTTCCCAAAATCCAAAATGCTAAAAATGAGCATTGGTTTAAGCAAATCGAAAATTTAGATAACAAAATCAAAGCTTTAGAAGATGAATATAGTAGTTTAGAACAAGAATATGAAGATTTAGATGAAGAACTAAAACAGATTAGTTTTTGTATTGATGAGTATTTTGGCTATTATCAATGCAAAGATACAAATGACTGTCCAAGAAACAAATTTCAAGAATTTCAAGATTAATTTGACATTAATCCCTGTAGAGTTTTCTCTACAGGGATATTTTATATTTTTTTGATTATTTCACTTATATTTCCAATTAAATATAGAGGTATGTTAAGCAACCATTCTTCTTTTCTATAATTTGCCATTGATGTTCTTACATTTATTTTTGTATTATATTTTTGCACAAATGTTTTTAAGCTTTTTGCCTGTAAATTTTCATTTGCTTTTACTTCTATTGGAATGTTATTACTTCCTAATTGAATTATATAATCAACTTCTGAGGAACCCCTATCTGATGACCAATAATAAACATTTTCAGTTGTATTAGTTTTTAATTCTGTTAACACATATTGTTCTGTTAAAGCCCCTTTAAATTCCACAAAGATTTCATTACCATCAATAATAGTTGTTGCATCTACATCTGCCATTGCACATAATAATCCAACATCTAATAAATATAATTTGAATGCATTAAAGTCTTGATATGCAGATAAAGGAATTTTACAATCATTTACTCTGTTTACTTGATAAACTAATCCACAATCTATTAGCCAAGATAAAGCCAACTCATATTCTCTAGCTCTTGCACCTTCTTTAACTAGTCCATATATGAATTTTTTGTTTTCTTTAGCAAGTTGAGTTGGTATATTGTTCCATAATTGTCTTATTCTAGGTACAACATTATTTGGAGCATGTTTTGAAAAGTCTTGTTCATAAGCTTCTAATAATACTTTTTGCTTTTTTCTTACTTCATTAAAATCTTTATTCTGTATATATGAAGCAATAATTTCTGGCATTCCACCTATATAAAAATATTGTTTTAAATATGATTTTAATTTATCTGCAAATACAGTAATCATATCTGTATCATTGCTCTTAATAAGCTTTACCAATTCTCCGTTCACCTAATGCTTCCAGGAATTCGTAAAAATTTAATGGATATAAATCTAGAAAATCTACTTTTCCAACAGGAAACGAGGTTCCCTCATGCATTGCAACCCCAAGTAAAGAGCCTGCTGCAATTATATGATATTTATTAGCTTTTTCATAAAAATATTTCAATGAGGTTAAAGCTTTTGGTACTTCTTGTACTTCATCAAAAATAATTAATGTATTTTCTGGTTCAATATTTACTCCTGATTCTATTTTTAGTCCTTGTATAATTCTTTCAATATTGAAATCATCAGAAAATAATTGTTCCATTCTAATATTATCATCAAAATTTATATATGCACATTTTTCATAATTGTTTTTTCCAAACTCTTTCATAAGCCAAGTTTTACCAACTTGTCTTGCTCCTCTTATTATTAAAGGTTTTCTGTCTTCAGAGTTTTTCCATTGCTTTAAATCTTCCATTTTATATCTATACATTTTTTATCACCTCTCTATATATTATACGAAAAAATATCACAAAAGTCAAACGACTTTCGTGATATTTTACACATTTTTCAAACGACTTTTGTGATAAATTCCATATTTTATTATTTATTATGAAATTTTTTAAAAAATCTACTAAATAAATTACTCTTTTGTCTTTTTGGTAAAGGATAATAAATATATTCTCCTGTTTCCACATCTACCAAACATCTTAATAAATTTAGGTCTTTATCTCCAAGCCACCCATCCCAATTGTAAGATCCATTTCTATTAACTTCCATTCCAGATACATCACCAGAAAGAATTTGTATTTGCCAATATTTTTTATTTTCTATTTCAACAACTTCTATTTTTTTATCTGTAAAACAAATATAAGAAATATTTCCTCTACTTGTATTTCTACAATAATCTGTCTTTAAATTTTCATCTCTATTAGCTATTTCTAAAGCTTTGCTTCTTAATATTGGAAAATTGTATTTTGCATCTTCTTCTTTTAATTTTTCTGGAGATTCCATGTAATGTTTCTCGACTTCAAAAAATTCGTCAGCATCTTCATCATCTTCTTCAATTTCAGCTTTACGTTCAGCTAAAGATTTTAATATATTTTCATAAGTTGGATCATCTTTTAATTCCTTATCAAAAAGTTCAGCATCTATCATCTCTCCAAGAATTTCATACATGTTAAAATCTTGTCTTTTTTTGCGATTGTTATTATTTGGAACAAATATTCTATCCATATCATCATCTTTCATTTTTTATTCCTTTCATTTATTATTATTTTAATCTTTCTTCAATACTTTTTAACATATCTTGATATTTTGCAAGTTTAGCTTTCTCCTCATTTATTTTAGCTTCTGGAGCCTTATTTACAAATCCTGGATTAGATAACATCTTACTTGCTCTTTCAATTTCAGATAATACTTTTTTCTTTTCTTCTTCAAGTCTTTTATGTTCTTGTTCTACATCAACTAATTCTTCAAAAGGAATATATACCTGAGTTCCATTTGCTATAATTGAAATTGCATTATTAGGAATATTATCTTTATTTTCTTGAATAATTATTTCATTTGCAAATCCTATTTTTTCAATAAATGATTTAGACTGTTCTATTTCATTTTTGTATTCTGTAGTTACAAAAATCAATTTTGATTTTTTGCTTGGATGAACATTCATATTTGCTCTTATATTTCTAATTTGAATTACTATTTCTTTTATATTTTCTATAAAGTCTTTTGTTTCATCATAATTAATTCTTTCCTTTGTTTCTGGCCAATCTGAAACCATTAAATCTTTTTCATCAGAATTTACTAGTTTAGAATAAATTTCTGAAGTTACAAATGGCATAAATGGATGTAATAATTTTAAACTATCGCTTAAAACTTTGTTTAATACAAAACATACTTGTGTTTTTTCTTTAATATCATTACTATATAATCTTGATTTTGCAATTTCAATATACCAATCACAGAATTCATTCCAAATAAAATTGTAAATGTTTTCTAATGCAATACCTAAATCATATTCATTTATATTTTGAGTAACAGTTTTGATTAAGTTGTCTAATTTATTTATGATCCATTTGTCTTCTATTTTCAAATATTCATCTCTATATTTTCCGTCTTTTTCTGTAATTTGTTTTTCAAATTCAAGAATTTCTGCATCTGGCACTAAATTCATTGTTACGAATTTTGCTGCATTCCATAATTTATTAGCAAAATTTGAAGCTTGGTCTAATTTTTCAGGCATATATTTAATATCATTTCCTGGTGAAATTCCTAGAATTAGCGAAAATCTTAATGCATCTGTACTGTATTTTTCAATTACATCTAATGGGTCAATTCCATTTCCTAATGATTTTGACATTTTTCTTCCTAGGCTGTCTCTTACAATTCCATGTATTAATACATCACTAAATGGTTTTTCATTCATAACTTCTAAGCCAGAGAATATCATTCTTGCAACCCAGAAGAATATTATGTCATATCCAGTTACTAATACATTTGTAGGATAAAATGTTTTTAAATCTTCTGCATCTTTGTTTGGCCAACCAAGAGTTGAAAATGGCCATAATGCTGAACTAAACCATGTGTCTAGTGAATCTTCATCCTGATGTAATTTACTAGATCCACATTTTTCACATTTTTCTGGAGCTGTTTTTGAAACATTAATATGTCCACATTCCTCGCAATAATATGCTGGAATTCTATGTCCCCACCACAATTGGCGTGATATACACCAATCTTGTATATTTTCCATCCAATTAAAATAAGTTTTTTCATATCTTTTTGGAACGAATTTTATGTCATCTTCTTTTACAGCTTTTATTGCAGGTTCTGCAAGTTCTTTCATTTTTACAAACCATTGCTCAGAAATTCTTGGTTCTACTGTATTATGACATCTATAACATTTTCCAACATTATGAGTATAATCTTCTGTTTTTACAAGTGCTCCTATTTCCTCTAATTTCTTTACAATTAGTTTACGTGCTTCAAGGGTTGTTAATCCTTTATATTCTGGTACTAAATCTCCCATTATAGATGAATCATCAAATACTTCAACTATTTCAAGATTATGTCTTAATCCCGCTTGATAGTCATTCATATCATGTGCTGGTGTGATTTTTACACATCCTGTTCCAAATTCTTTTTCTACAAATTCATCTGCAATTATTGGTATTTCTTTATTCATTATTGGTAATATACATGTTTTTCCTATAATGTCTTTATATCTTTCATCATCTGGATGTACTGCAACTGCTGTATCTCCAAGCATTGTTTCAGGTCTTGTAGTTGCAACTATTACAAATCTATCTGTTCCTTTTATTTTGTATCTTATATGCCACAAATGTGAAGCTTCTTCTTCAAACTCTACTTCTGCATCTGATAATGATGTATGGCATGATGGGCACCAATTTATCATTCTTGTTCCTTTATAAATTAGACCTTTTTTATATAAGTTTACAAATTGCTCTAATACTGCATCAGATAGTCCTTTGTCCATTGTAAATCTTGAACGGTCCCAATCACATGAACATCCAAGTCTACGTTGTTGCATTTGGATTGTTCCTCCATATTCTTTTGTCCATGCCCATGCTCTTTCTAAAAATTGTTCTCTTGTTATATCTGCTTTTGTAAGGCCTTCTTCTTTTTTCATTTTTTCTACCACTTTTACTTCTGTTGCAATTGCAGAATGGTCTGTTCCTGGAACCCATAATGTATTATATCCACACATTCTTTTAAATCTTATTAATATATCTTGAATTGTTCCATCTAATGCATGACCCATGTGTAATTTTCCTGTTACATTTGGTGGTGGCATTACTATGCAAAAACTTTCTCTTGTTTTATCCATTGATGGTTTAAAATATCCTTTTTTCTCCCATTCTTCATATAATTTTTCTTCAAATTCTTTTGGATTGTATTTATCCATTAATTTATGGTCTTTCATAATTTTAATTCCTTTCTTTTAAAAAAATTTAAGCTTATACTTACATTCAAACTTTTCTTCTGGCTCTAATTTTAAAATATTTTCTTTATCTTCAAAATTTCCAGTTGAATTAACTTTATCTGCTGTATTATACCATGGCTCTATACAGACGAAAGGTGCTCCTATTTTTGACCAAAGTGCAAGAAATGGAAATCCTGTAAAATCAAATTCTAATAGTTTTTTATCTTCTTTTTTATTATATACTGATACTTTGTTTGATTTTATATTTTTCATAATTATTGCATCATTTTTGAAAGTATCTGCCTCCAAATTTATTGCATTTTCCTTTAAAATATTTGATGCTTTTTTATCTGATATTAAGCCATTTTCTAGTTGTAAAAATTCTATTTTATCTTCTTGTTTATTGAATTGAATTTGATAATTTCCAGTAGAATAATCACAAATAAATGCAGGATGTCCTCCTATCCCAAATAACATTTGTTTTTCATCTTTATTTATTACTTTATATTTTGTTGTTAGTTCACTTTCATTTACTTCATATTCTACATATAATTCAAACTTAAATGGGAATTTTTCTAATGTTTCTTTAGATGATTTTAATAGATATTTGTTTTCTCCAATTTCTTCAAATTCTATGTCTCTTGCAAATCCATGTTGTCCCATTTTATATTGTTTATTATTTATTAGTGTTTGACCATCTTTTATTTGACCAACAATTGGAAATAATATTGGAGCTTGTCTATTCCAATGTTCTTTTCCTTGGTGAAGTTTTTCTTCTCCATTTAATTTTATACTTGTTAATTCTGCTCCTGCTTTTTTTGTTTTTATTTCTAACATATTCCCCTCCTTTTAAGAATGACAAAAACTCGCCCCTAAACAAAAGGGCGAGTTTTTATATCTCACGGTACCACCTTAATTTATTATTATTTCTAATAATCTCTTTTGAAGTTTATAACGTAACAACACGGATATTCTTACTGCTATTTCTGAATATCAACTAAAAAAGCTACCTTCCATCTACCTTTGTTTAGAAGCTTTCAGCTAATAACTTCTTTCTCTGATAAATAAGTATAGATGTACTCCTCTTTTTTCTTGTTTTTGTATATGTTAGTATTATATTACTTTTTTTTGATTTTTTCAATCTTTTTTTATAATTTATTTAAAAAAGTATGATTATATAAATATCAACATAAGGAAAGCTCCCTCTAATAGAGAGAGCTTTAGTGCACATTTTATAATTATATTTTAGCTATTTCTATATGTTTGCATAATGGAATCTTGGCAATTTGAGATGATATGTTCCATTTGCTTAACATATGTAGCATTTTGAGCATTGCGACTCATCTTTAAAGCTAAACTATGTGCAGCGAGGTATAGAAGTTCTGCATTTTTATGATTTGTAGTCAATCTTACTATGTCTTTTGCAAACATAATTTCCAATGTGATTTTTACTACTTCATAATATTGTTCATAATTCATTTCTTCGATAAACTTTGTTTGCCGTTCTGTTTGTACATTTTCTTTCATTTTGGCAATCATATTTTCATATGTTTTTTTTATTCTTGACTTGTGCTGTTCAACAAAAACATTTAAATACGGTAAAATATCAAGTTTTTCTAAAAATTTGTAGAATTGCTGATCTTCTTCTTTAAATTTGTATGTCATTTTTTCACCTCGTAATTTAAAACAATTGTTTTTTCTGACTATATAATTATACTCTAAGATTGACATAAAGTCAAATGAATTTATTGCTATTCTCAATATTTATAATTTAGTCATTTTTTATTATTTTCCAATGTCCAGTCTTTTTTGAACCTTCTCTTTTAATATATCCTTTTTCTTTTAATTCTTTTATATTTCTTTTTATTGTTACTTCAGAAACTTTTAATTTCTTAGCAATATCTTTTTGTTTTATATTAGGATACATTTTAAACAAATTTAAAGTATCATTTAATGTATCATTTAAAGTATCATTTGAATCATTCAAAATATTATTTAAAGTGCCATTTAAAGTGCCATTTAAAGTGTCATTTAAAGTATCATTTAAAGTATCATTAGCTAAATTAATTAAATCTTTTTCATCCAATTTTTCATCTCTTAGTAGAGGAATTGTTACTCTAAACATCTCTTTATCTTCAAAAATAGGTGGTTTACCAGAATATAAGTATGAGTTTTTTGTGATTTTTATAAAACCACTTCCTAATTCATCAGCATATCCTATTTCTCTAAAGAATTTTGCTAAAGTTGGATTCTTTGCAAATGGTGTATAATTTTTTAATGTTAATAATTCATTCGTTCTAAAAGAATTAGGATTCTCACATAATAATTTTTCTTTATATATAATTAATCTACTTGTATGTCCATCTTTTAAATCTCTATGCATGATCATATTTAATACTATTTCACGAGCCATGACATTCCTTGGACTTACTCGTCTTGCATTTTCATCTAATGCAAATCTATCCATTGTATATTTTACAATAAAATCAATTAATCTATCATACATTTCTATCAAATTAGTTTCTATAAAATCTCTATCATCATATCTATCTAAATCATCAACTTTATATAATGCATCAGTTCTACAATAAGGATTAATATTTGAAATAACTTCATCTTTTCCAAATAGCATAACTCCTGCTAGTGTTACACCTTCTTTTCCTGTTTCTTTATCAATTTTGTATAACCCTGCACTTTTTAATAACTCTAAGTCTGACATATCCATCCAAATATGTCTTTTCTTGACATTTAAATTAGCTAATTTTCTTGATTTTTCTATTAAATCATGTCGTAAATCATCTATTACAGAAACAAATGGATAAATTATATCTTCATCAAATATTTTTCTTTTTTTATTGTGAATACTGGCAATCAATGGAATATTATTTGATATATCAAAATCGCCTTCATAATTACGTATGAAAACTTTTCCTTTACATTTATGTATTTCTGTTGATTCTTCAATATGACTATATAAAATTATTTTTCTTTCTATCTTTACTTCATGTAATTCTGAAAAAATTGTTGGATTTAATACTTCTTTATTATTACATTGTGAAGTATAATCTTTTTTTATTTTTTCAATTAATTCTTTTTTTATTCCAATTATCTCTTTCATATCATTTACACCTAATATAATATATCCTCCAGTAGTATTTAGAAAAGAACATACTGTTTCAAATATATTTTTTGGTAATCCATTATTAGCTTCTTTTAATTCGGTATTAACATTTTCACCTAATAAAATAATATTTTTTATGTTTTCTTCCATAAAGGCTTGCCTCCTTTTTTATATCTAAATAAAATGCAGAAATTATATCTTTGGATAAAGTTTCACCTCCTTAAATTGGGCAACCGTGGTTGCCTTATTTCAAACAATTCTTTTAATATTAAATTTAAAGTATCATTGACTAAATTAGTCTAATTTGATTTTTTTAATTTTTATTGTTATAATTTTTTTGAATTAAAATATATAGGAGGTATTTTTATGTCTACACCACACAATGAAGCAAATTTAGGAGATATTGCAAAAATAGTTATAATGCCAGGAGATCCACTAAGAGCAAAATACATTGCAGAAAACTTTTTACAAGATTATAAATTAGTAAATTCTGTAAGAGGAATGTATGCTTATACTGGTAAATATAAAAATAAAGAAATAACAGTTATGGCTTCTGGAATGGGAATGCCAAGTATGGGAATATATTGTTATGAATTATATAAATTTTATGAAGTTGAAAATATAATTCGTATTGGCTCTTGTGGAGCTTATAAACCTGAATTAAAATTATTTGATGTAATACTTGCAGAAAATGTTTTTAGCGAGGGAAATTTTGCTTTAACATTAAATAATGAAAATTGCCATATTGTTTCTAGCAATAATGATTTAAACAATATAATTAAGGAAACTGCAAGAAATACTAATATTCCATTATATGTAGGTAATACTGTTTGTACAGATTGTTTTGATGTTTATATGACTGATGTAAATAAATTTCTTGAGAGGGTTCCAAAAAATTTTAATCCTGTTTCTGCTGAAATGGAAGCTTTTGCTTTATTTTATGTTGCAAAAGTTTTAAATAAAAGAGCAGCATGTATTATGAGTGTTGTTGATTCTAAATATATTAAAGATGTTGCAACTCCTGAAGAACGCCAAACTGGATTAAATAATATGATTAAGCTTGCTTTAGATAGTTCTTTAAATATTTAATATCCTGTAACAGGTAATTTTTTAGGTTCTTCAACAGGTGGAACTTCAATTTCAGGCTCCTCTGGTGGTTCCTCTGGAGGCACTTCAATTGGAGGTTCTTCAACAGGTGGTTCTTCCGGAGGTTCTTCTGGTGGAGGAGTTTTAGATTTATTACTTATTTCTAATTCTACAACTTCTCCATCTTTTTTTATTTCAATAGTAAAATCTTCTTCATTTAATTCATAAGCATCACCTGTTTCTATTTCTTTAATAATATATTTTCCTTTTACTAAGTCTTTTGAAATTGCTATTCCATCAGTTTCTGTAATAAGTGTATCTACTATTTCTCCTTTTTCATCATATATTACAAATTTTACATTTGCTATTGGTGTGCCTGCCTTGTCTCCATTAATTAAATTATCATCTTCACTTGTTTTGATTACCTTAACTTTGCCTTTTATCTTTTCATTTTCTATTTGAATATTAAAGGTTTTATTCCATTCTATTGTAATATCTTGCTGTAATGATAATTTATATTCTTGATTGGTTTTGGTTTCTTTTAATATATAATTTCCAATATCTATATTTTCGGCTTTAGCTTCACCATTTTTATCTGTAACTAGATGTTTTACAATATCTCCATTTTGAGCTATTAAGTCAAATTCTACTCCACTTAAATTTATAGAGTTATCATCCTTATCTACTTTTTTTATTGTGATATTTCCTTTTTTTCTTTTATTTTTTATTTCAATTGTTTTTTCTTCATCATATTCAATTATTATTTCTTTTTCTGTTCCATCTAATACGTATTGTTCTTGTGTTTTTGTTTCTGTAAGTATTATTGTTCCTTGTTTTAAATTTGATATTGTTATTGTTCCATTTTGGTCTGTTTTAAAATTTCCAATTTGGGTTCCATCTTTATATTTTACATTAAATTCAACATTTTCAATTGGTTTATTTGTTTCACCGTCTTTTTTTATTACTGTTATTTTTGATTTGTATGCATTTACTCTCAATGTAATTTCATCTCCTACTGTTTCATATGCATCATATGTTAGTGCATAATCTTGAAGATTTTCGTCATAACTTGCACCATAAAATACAGGATATGTTTTTACTCTACCATTTATTTTTATAGTTCCTTCAAAATTATTTAAAATTTTATTTTTTGGTATTAATATTTTGAAGTTTTGATTAGGCGAAAATTCTGTTTTTAGATTATTATTTAAATCTGTAACTATACTTCCTTCTGGGAAGTTTTCAATTTTGGTTATGATGTAATTACTCATATCTACACTTGCTTTTACACTATATTCTTGTGAATAATAATTATTATTTTCTTTCTTGAATTCTCCAACTGGTTTTATTTCTAATACATTTGATTTGTTTGGTGTTTCTGTACCATTTCTTGCATTGTTTGTAATTGTTTTTATTGCATTAAATATTTTCCAACCTCTTTCATCTGCTCCTCTAAAATGTGTATCCACATCCCAATCATACATAACACTGTATATTGCTTGTTTAGTTGCAACAAAGGCATCTTGGTCATTTTCGACCCCTAATTCTTCTGCACTTTTATATGGAAATCCATTTATTATTGCTCTCCATATTTTTTCGTCTTTTAACATTTCTGTTACATTTACATTATAACTTTCTTGGTCTCCTCCAACTCCTTTCCTTTCACGTTGCAAACAATATGCATAGTGTAAGTTTCCATTTATTCTATATCCTACCATTGTTGTTACTATATAACTCCATATTCCATCTGGCTCTTTCCAATATTGTAAATGCATTTCACATTGTCCTAAATTTTCTATTTTGGTTTCTTGCATTGGTATTGCATTAACAGGTATTTGTAATATTGCATTTAATAAAATAAATGTTATTAAAATCGTGCTTATTATTTTCGTTTTCATAAAAATTCCTTCCTTATTATTTATTAAACTTCGATTTTTAGTGCATTTATAAAAATTTTTCATTAAAAAATACTTATTGCGCGCTAAATAAGTTTTTTTATAACATTTAATATAATTTGGGAAAATGTTTGATTTTTAAATAAATTGATTTTAAAATTTTTATTTGATTAAAAAATAAATACATACTAAAAATCTTAGTATGTATTTATAGTAACATAGTTTATTTTGAACTTCAAGTAGTTTTTTTAATTTCAAAAATATCTTTTCGACATTATTTTTGCATTATTTACATTTTTCTTCTATTAAGTCTGCTAATTTTTTTGCTTTTTCTTCAATTAATTTTGTATCTTTTCCTTCAATCATTACTCTAACAAGTGGTTCTGTACCAGAAGGACGGATTAAAACTCTTCCATTTCCTGAAAATTCTTGTTCTAATTTCTCTATTGCTGTTTTTATTTCTGGGTTTTTTTCGTAATCATATTTTTTGTTAGAATCTACTTTTGCATTAATTAATACTTGTGGATATTTTTGTACGATGTTTCCAAGTTCAGATGCTTTTTTACCACTTTCAAGTATTGCTTGTATTAACATTAATGATGTTAATATTCCATCTCCAGTTGGATTATAATCTAATAAAATAACATGACCAGATTGTTCTCCTCCTAAATTGTATCCATTTTTTAACATTTCTTCTAAAACATATCTATCTCCAACTTTAGTTTGTATTAATTTTAGCTTATTTGCTTCTGCATATTTATTAAGTCCTAAATTACTCATAACTGTTGCAACTATTGTGTCTTTTGAAAGTTTTCCTTTTTGTTTTAAATAGTTTGCAAGAATTGCTAAAATTTTATCACCATCAATTTCTTCACCTTTTTCGTCAACAGCTAAGCATCTATCTCCATCACCGTCATATGCAATTCCTAAACTCATTTTGTTTTTAATTACATATTCTTTTAAGCTTTCTAGATGTGTTGAACCACAATTTTCATTAATGTTTATCCCGTTTGGATTATTATTTATTATTACATGATTAATTTTTAGTAATTTAAATATCATTTCAACAACCTTAAATGTTGCACCATTTGCAGTATCAATTGCAACTTTAAAATTTGGATTATTGTATTTTTCAATATTATCGTCAAAATTCTTTCTAAAGAAATATACATATTCATCTAGTAAATCTGTTCTAACTTCTGAAACTCCTATTTTGTCTTTTACTGCTGTTAATTGGTCTAATTTGCCAGAATCCATTGTTTCTTCAATTTCTTCTTCTAATTCATCTGGAATCTTCATTCCCTTATTACTAAAATATTTTATTCCATTAAATTCAAATGTATTATGTGATGCAGATATTACTACACTTGCATCTGCTTGTAATTTTCTTGTTAAATATGCTACTGCAGGAGTTGGCATAACTCCAAGTAATTTAACATTTGCACCATAACTTAAAAATCCTGCAACCATAGCACTTTCTATTAATGTTCCTGAAAGTCTTGTATCTCTTCCTATTAAAATTGTTGGAGTTTTATCTGTATGTTTTGATAATACATATGCTCCTGATTTTGCTACTCTATATACTAATTCAGGTGATAATTCTGTATTTGCTATTCTACGAATTCCATCTGTTCCAAAATATTTTCTCATATCAATTCATGGTTATTTATAAAAGAAAATAACCATGCTCTCCTTTCTTAATTTTTTTATGAATTTAATTCATTAAGTAAATCATAATATTGTACCATAATGTTTGTATTAGTAAAAATTAATTGATCATCTTTAACATTCCAATATCTAGAATTTTCTTCTAAAAATTTTTTTATATTAGAAACAATTGTAAGTTTGTCAATTAAATTATCTCTACTTTTTTCTACACTTTCTTCCATTTTTAATAATTGATTTTTCATTGAGTCTGAAAGCATTACTGTTTTATATAAATCTACATAATAATCTTTTTTTGCTGTTAGTTCTGCATTATTTATTGCTTCCATAATACTGTCTTCTTCAATTAAGCTTATGCATTGTTCTAAGTATTCTTTACTTTTTTCTTTATATTCATCTACTAATGAATCAACATTATTAAATTTACCATCTTCTGCATTTGATGCTGAAAAAATTTCTTCTGCATTAATTTGTGAATTTAGTTTTTCAACTTCTAAATATATATTTTTTATATTAGTTAAATATTCTTTAATTGTTTTTTCAACTATTGCATATTCTTTTTGAGTTCTTATTTCTTCATTTATTTCTTCATTTATTAAATCTTGTTGTATTAATTTATTTGACTCTTCTGTTAATGTATCTAACTGTGTTTTATTAAATTTACTGTATAAAAATGATACTGCAATTAATGCTACTATTAAAATAGAAATTATTATTATGGCAATTATTGTTTTTTTATTTTCCATTTGTTTCATCCTTTCTTTGGTTTCTAATACTTTTACACTTTAGCTTAATTGAAGGCTTTATAACTAAAATTCAATTTTTTTAGCAATCCAATTTTCAAGTTCATCTATTTTAACTCTTACTTGTTCCATAGTGTCTCTATCTCTTATTGTTACTGTATTGTCATTTAATGTGTCAAAATCTATAGTTACACAATATGGTGTACCAATTTCATCTTCTCTTCTATAACGTTTTCCTATTGATCCTGTTTCGTCATATTCACACATGAATTTTTTTGAAAGCATTTCATATACTTCTTCTGCTTTTTCTGATAATTTCTTTGATAATGGTAATACTGCAACTTTATATGGTGCTAAGGCTGGATGTAAATGTAATACAACTCTTGTATCTCCTTCTGCAATTTCTTCTTCATCATATGCATTACATAAGAATGCAAGTGCAACTCTATCTGCCCCAAGTGATGGCTCTATACAGTATGGTGTATATCTTTCATTTGTTTCTGGATCTAAATATGTTAAGTCTTCATTAGATACTCTAATATGATTTGATAAATCATAATCTGTTCTGTCTGCAATTCCCCATAGTTCTCCCCATCCAAATGGAAATGCAAATTCAATATCTGTTGTTGCTTTACTATAAAATACTAGTTCTTCTGGGCTGTGGTCTCTTAAACGTATATTTTCTTTTTTCATTCCTAATGAAATTAACCAATTTTCACAGAATTCTTTCCAGTATTTAAACCATTCTAAGTCTGTACCTGGTTTGCAGAAAAATTCTAGTTCCATTTGTTCAAATTCTCTTGTTCTAAATGTAAAGTTTCCTGGAGTGATTTCATTTCTGAATGCTTTTCCTATTTGTGCAATTCCCATTGGTAATTTTTTTCTTGTTGTTCTTATTACATTTTTGAAGTTTACAAATATTCCTTGAGCTGTTTCTGGTCTCAAATAAATTTCTGATTTTGCATCTTCTGTTACACCTTGAAATGTTTTAAACATTAGGTTAAATTTACGTATTGATGTGAAATTATGTTTACCACAGTTTGGACAGCATATATTATTATCATCTATAAATTTAATCATTTCTTCATCTGACATTCCATCTGCAATCATGTCTTTTCCTTTTTCATGTGCCCATTCTTCTATTAGTTTGTCTGCTCTATGTCTTGTTTTACATTCTTTGCAGTCTATAAGTGGGTCTGAAAATCCTCCAACATGTCCAGATGCTACCCATACTGATGGGTTCATTAATATTGCTGCATCTAGCCCTACATTATGTTTGTTTTCTTGTATGAATTTTTTTCTCCATAATTTTTTTATATTATCTTTTAATTCAACTCCAAGTGGTCCATAATCCCATGTGTTTGCTAATCCTCCATATATTTCTGAACCTGGATAAATATATCCTCTTGCTTTACATAGGTTTACTATTGTTTCCATCGATTTTACCATGTTTATTCTCCTTTCAATTATAATTACAATGTAAAATTTGAGTTTTGAAAAGTATTATGTTTTCAAAAAAAGAACTTCCATTCCTAGCAAAAATTGCTAGGGACGAAAGTTCTTCCGCGATTCCACCCTAATTCTTAAAATTCAATATTTTAAGCACCTTAATTTATATTACTCCAAAGCTCCCCTTATAAATGGTATTGTTAGTTTACACCAACCACTAACTCTCTATAAATACTATTTTATAATTTTTCTTTTTCATCGTAATTCAAATATTAAATTATTGTTATTATATTCTTATTTTTCAAAATTGTCAATATTTATTTTGCATATTTTGCTCTCTATTTTAACCAAAAATTCAATTTACTTTTTATGGTATTTTATCAAAAATAAAAGACTATATATTTTTAAATAGTTCGTCTTTACTAAACTTAATTGTAGTAGGTCTACCATGTGGGCATGTATATGGATTTTTTAATTTTAACAAATTTTGAATAAGATAATCTACTTCATGTTGATTTAAGTCCATATTTGCTTTAACAGCTGCTTTACATGCAACAGTTGCTATAAAACGTTCTTCAACATCTTTTAAAGAAACTCTTTCATTTGTAATCATCTCATCAAGTACTTCTAAAAAAATGTTTTTGCTTTTTGATCTATATTCAATGTCTGGAATACCATTTATTTTTACTGAATTTGATCCAAATAGTTCTATGTCAAACCCATATATTTTGAACATTTCTATATTTTGTGTTACAAATTCAAATTCTTTGTGTGTTAAATTATAAATTTCTGGTACTAACATCATCTGGCTATTACTACTCATATTATTTTTATAATTTTCTTTTATTTGCTCATATAACAATCTTTCATGAGCTGCATGTTGGTCAATAAGATACAATTGGTCTTCTATTTCAACTATTATAAATGTTCTAAATATAATTCCTATATATTTATATTGAACATCTCTTTTATTTTGCCTATATATTAGGTCATCTTTTTCTTCTAAAATGTTTATACTTTTATTTGCATTTACTGTTAGCCTTGAAAAATAGTTATTAGTATTTGTTTCTTTGGTAAAATGATTTGTTAAAAATTTAAATTCATTTGCTACATATTCTTCATTTTTTTCTACTTGAGTATTTCCTAAGAATTCTTTAGTAAGCATAGCATTTTTTATTGCATGATAAAAAATTTTATATATTTTATCATCATCTACAAATCTTACTTCCATTTTTGTAGGATGAACATTTATGTCATAAAAATTAGCTGGCATTTCTAAGTTTAAAATAAAAAATCCGTACTTTCCTATTCCTATGCTTCCTTTAAATGCTTGGTCAGCACTGTTTGTTAAAATTTGATTTCTTATATTTCTTTTGTTTAGAAAAATTATCTGGTCTTTTCTTGAATCTCTTGCAATTCTTGTGTTTCCAATTACTCCAGTAACTTTTATTCCTTCTTCTTCAAAATCTACTTTTACAATGTTTTCTTTTAATTCTTTTCCATAAATTGAATAAATTATGTCTTCAATTTTTCCATTTCCATTAGATTGAAATACTACTTTATCTTCATTTATCAGTTTAAATGATATTGATGGATTTGAAAATACTGCTTTTTGTAGCCAGTCTTTTATATATTTAAATTCTGTTGCGTCTTGTTTTAAAAATTTATATCTTACAGGTACATTGAAAAATAAGTTTTCTACAATTATTGTTGTTCCTATTGGTGAACCAGTTTCTTCTCTTTGGATAATGTCTCCTGCTTCTGCAATAATTTTGTTTCCAAAATCATCTTTATTTGTTCTAGAAATCATTGTTAGTTTTGAAACTGCTGAAATGCTTGCTAAAGCTTCTCCTCTAAATCCCATTGTATATATGTTTTCTAAATCTTCTATTTTACGTAGTTTTGATGTAGCATGTCTTTCAAGTGCAATGTCCATATCATCTTTTTGGATGCCTTTTCCATTGTCAACAACTTTTATTAGTTGTTTTCCTCCTTTTTTTATTTCGATAGTTATTTTGGTTGCACCTGCATCTATTGAATTTTCTACTACTTCTTTTACTACATTTAGTGGTCTTTCTATTACTTCTCCAGCTGCTATTTTGTTTATTGTTAAGTCATCTAATAATACTATGTTCCCCATTTTTAGCTTTCCTTCTTTTCATATTTTATATATTCGTAGTTACTGTTTTTACTTCTTTCAACCATTTGGTTATAAACTTTATCTCTTAAATCTTGTTTTTTTTCTTTTATTGAGGGTAATTTGCTGTCAGCCCAAAATGGTCCATCTATATATGATGTAATTTTTACTTTGTTTTTTCCTCTTTTTTTGTATGTGTTTGTTATGCAAAATGTAGGAGTTTCTAATTCTATAGGATATCTAAAAGAAACATTTTTAAATGGTCTAATTTTTGTATAATATGGCCATATATGTGCTTCTGGATATATTGTTATTGATTGCCCTTTTGATATGTGATATTTTATCGCTTCTAAAAAATTTTTCATTCCTTCTTTTTTGTTTGGTATAGGTATTGCTCCAAACATTTGCACAAAATTTCCTAAAAATTTCATTGATACATTTTCAGGATTTACTATTAAATAGTTTCGTTTTGGATAAACTGCATCTGATGTTAAAAATGTATCTGCTAATGTTTGAGTATGGTTTGCATATATAAAATATCCTTGTTTTTTATATTTTTTTAGTTTTTCTTTTCCTACATATTTAATTCTAAATTTTATTTTTGCATATAATATCTTTAAAGGAACACTTAGCACATTTTGTACTAAAAAATGTGCTAAGTTCCAAAATATATTTTTATGTAAATATTTGTAATTTTCATCTATGACTCTTGCTTCAATTTTTGCTTCTGAAAATTCATCATTTAATTCATCTGAATAATAATAAGTTTTTTGTTCTTTCATTTTTCCTTTTTCCTGTATATTTATTTATTAACAATCTGTCTTTTTACTGTTGTATATTCAAGAGGGATTTTATAAAAATCTTCATAGATATTTTTCCAAACTTCAAAATTTTTTTCTTTCATTATTTCTGCATTTTCTTTTTCTGTTAAATTTTTGTCTGGATATATTGGTTTTTCAATATTTATATAGTATTCTTGAACAGGAAACCCATCATCTCCTATTATTTGACTGTCCCTCATTGTTATGAAAATTGGAATTACAGGTACATTGTTTCGTTTAGCAAATTTAAATGCTCCAATTTTTAGTGGCTTTGGTTTAGTATAGTTCCACCACATGCTTTGCTCTGGATAGATTAGTATACAATCTCCTCTTTGTAGGATTACATCTACTGCTTTCATGAATTCTACCATTGTTTTTCGATTTGAACTTAATGGTAATGTGTCTGCATTTCTAAATAGAAATCCATAAAATCCAGAAAAGTTTGTATAATTTCCTTCTCTAATTACTTTATATAATTTTTTTTCTTTATATAATCCAGAATCTTTGAATGCTTTTTCAATTGCAAATGAATCAAATGGGTTGAAATGGTTACATGTTATAACAGCACCATTTTCAATATTTGCAAGATTTTCGATTCCTTTAATGTCTTTTATTATTAGTTTATTATTTTTTATTATTTCTTCTAAAAACTTTTCTCCAACCTTATTGGCAAATGCTGTTTTCCATCTATTTAATCTTTTTGTATTTAAATAGTCAACATTGTCTGGTGTTAATACAACTGTTGGTGGATCATTTTCAACATCTAAGTCGAATTTTCCTTCTCTTTCTAATTGCTTAATTTTTTCTAAAATCTCTAGTCTTTCTTTTGATTTTTCTATCTTTTTATTGCTTTCTTCTATTGAAATTTTTCTTCTATCATCACCAACACAAGAGTTTTCTTTTTCTGCTAATAGTCTTAGTTGTTTTTCTGCTTCTCTATCTTTAAATTTTTGTTCTTCTGTGTACTCATCTTTTATTTTTAGAATTTCTCCATAAAATTCTGTTTTTTGAGCATATTTCCAGAAGAATTCTTTATATAATACATCTTCGAAATGCCATGGTTTGTATGCGAAATTATAATGTACTAATTTAATGTCTTCTCTTTTTGTTTCATTATTAACTAATGGCATACAATCCCATTTGTGGTCAATTAGTGTTACTCTTCCTTTGCATAATCTGTTTAGGTAATCTTGGTCTTGTGCTACTGAGTATTTTACTGTTGTTAATAAATGAATAAATTTTTCCTGAAATTTAAATTTTCTCAGTTGGTCTAAATTCATTAGTAAAACACCTGCATTGAAATAGTTTTTGTATGATTCTACTCCAACAACTAATTCTGCATAATCTTGAAAAACTTTGTTACATTGTATTATGTCATCTGGGGCTGCAGCTACTAAATTTGTTCCCATATCTGTATTGAATAATTCAGATATGTCTCCTAATATAACTGTGTCACTGTCTAAATATAATACTTTATCATATTGTGGATATAATTCAGGTAAAAATAATCTAAAATAAGTAGTGTTTGTGTAATAATCTCTTGTATATAATTTGTCTTTTACTTTTTCAATATAATAGTTTAAATCTACAAACTCAATATTCACATATTCGTTTTCGTATTTTTTTATTTGTTTCATGTGTTCTTCTTTTACATTTGTGTGTAATACTTTTATACAATAATTATAGTCAGTACTTGCATTGTCTATTAACGATTGTAATGAAACTGCTAAAAAAGGTGTGTATCCATCATCAATAGCAAAAAAAATTGGTATTATATTATTTTCCATTTAAACTTCCTCTCTTATATAACTTTCAAATTCTTTTTTTAGTTTTAAATATTCTTCAAGATCTGTATCAAATGCATGACATTTTAATTCTTTATGAACTTCTTCTATATTCCATTGTTTGTAATTTCTTACTCGTGGATATGGTAGCCATAAAAGTCTTTTACAAAAATGACATATTATTGTGTCTTTTTTGTTAAACCTTGATTGTTCATTGAATTTTCCTGGTAATAGTTTCTTTTTTGTTGTTGATCTAAATATGGCATCTTGGTCTGCAAAAAGCATTTTTTTTGTTCTTATTAATTCTCTTGCTTTTTCAAATAATTTGGTTTCTCTTGAAACTTTCATATTAAATAATAGCATTCCTGCATTTATATAGTCTGGTCTTATAAACCATCTTCCATATTTTTCTCTTACTGCAGCATATTCGTATTCTTCAACATCTGTATTATATAATTTTGCTATGTCATCTCCTGCCATCATGTCTATGTCTAAATATAATATTTTGTCTGGAATATTGGGAATTTTGTCTATAAGTAGTCTTAATAATGTATATGGAGTGCAATATGCACTCTCATTTTTACATTTCATAAATTCTTCTTCATATAGGTTTGTTACATCTATTTTTGTTACTTTGTTTTCTGGCTTTTTGGTTTGTACTACTTTGTTTAAAAAATCTACTTGTTCATCTGTAATACATATATATTCTGGTTTTAGTCTTGATAAATCCATTGTTAGTACATAACAATTTATGGTTTCTTGTGTTCTGTTTGTAATTGAGATTAGTTCTGTTAATGCTCCATCAAATACCTTTTTATTTCCACATAATAATAAATTAATCATATTTTCCCTCTTTTATTTATATTACAGATATAGTATACTTATTTTTTACTATTTTGTCAAATTTTGAGACGGCATTTTTTCTTAATTTTTTATTAGTTTTTTATTAAAAAAAACAAGACTATTATATATAATTTATTTCTTGTATATAATATGTCTTGTATTTTAATTATTTAGTTGCATTCATTACAGTTTGAACAACATCCATTACAACTATTATCTAAGTCTTCGTCATCTGTTGCAAATTCGTAAAAATCTTCTTTTATTTGTGACATGTCTTTTTCAAGTTCTTGTACTCTTTTTTCTAATTTTTCAATTTTTTCTAATAATTCTTTTTCTGGCATTTTTCTGTTCTCCTTTTTATATAATAAATGCGGACTTAAAATTATTAAAATTTTAAAATGTCCGCTTTTCTTTATACTCTTTCCATATATTCACATGTACGTGTGTCAATTCTAATGATGTCTCCAATATTTATAAACATTGGTACTTGTAATTCTAAACCTGTTTCTAATTTTGCTGGTTTTCCTGATGTTGTTGTTGTGTTACCTGCAAATCCAGGTTCAGTATATGTAACTTCTAATTCAACAAATATTGGTGGTTCTACTGCAAATACTTTTCCTTTGAATGAAAGTATTGTTACTTCCATGTTTTCTTTTAAGTATTTTAAACAGTCTCCAATGTCTTCTTTGTTTAATGGCATTTGGTCATATGTGTTGTTGTCCATAAAGTAATATAAGTCTCCATCATTATATAAATATTGCATTGTTCTTTTTTCTATTTCTGCTCCTGGATATTTGTCTGATGGGTTGAATGTTTTTTCTAATACTGCTCCAGTTATTACATTTTTTAGTTTTGTTCTAACAAATGCTGCTCCTTTTCCTGGTTTTACGTGTTGGAATTCAACTACTCTATATACTCCTCCATCCATTTCAAATGTTGTTCCATTTCTAAAATCTCCTGCCATGTATACTCCTGCCATAATTTTTCTCCCTTCTAATTCTTAACATAATTTCCAATATTATTATTTTACATCATTTTATGCATAAAAGTCAAGCTTTTTAAATCATTTTTACATATAATATTTATGCTTTCACTTTGAACTAATAATTGATTTAAATATTTTAAGCAAAGCATTGGTTTCTTCATGTTCCATTAAATTCTCATTTAAGGCATAATAAAATTTATTAAAATTAATAATATCTTCATATGGAAGATATTTTTCAACTTCTTCTAGTAATTCTACTGGTGTTGCGTAATAATAATCTTCTTTGTACTTACGTATTTTATTTGTATATATACTTATAATTATTTTTCTTAAATAACTATTGCTCTTAGAAAATTCTCGTCTTTCAATATAATAATCTATTAATTTTAAAATTTCTTCATTTTTCATTTTAATTATTTTCCTTTTTAATGCTCTATAGAATTTTTTTCTGATAGAAAATCTATATCTTCTGTATATGTTCTATCAGCATTTTGCTTATATATTTTTCCATCTAATAAATCATATAGTTTTTGAATTAATCTTTTTTTGTTACTATTTGGTTCAGATGATTTTAAGTGCATTGGAAGAGCTCCTCCCGCCAAAAAGTTTAAATGTTGTATAAATTTATAGTTTGGATGATTTTCATCTATTTTGTTTGAAAGCTCTCTTATAATCTTTTTTCTTTTAGGAAGTAAAGGAAGCATTATTGGAGTAGATATGTTTAATGATTTATTTCTATAGAAATCACCTTCTCCTTGATATATTGGAATTCTAGAAGAATTTTGATTTGCTCTTAAGAAATCTTCTAAACAGTATTTAGATATATGCAATCTTTGTGGCATATTTACACCAACAATATCTATAGATAATAACATCATATTTTTTTGAAATCCATTTTTATTTTTTTCATAGGTTATTCCCCAATTTTTAGAAGACTTTTTTATATTAAACATTTTAGATAATTGAGAAATCATAATATAATCTTTTAGTTGATATGAGAATTTTTTTACATTTAGTTCTTTATAAAATAAAAGAAAATCTTCTAAAAAATCATTTTTTGAATTTGAAATTGCACCATCATTTACTCTGGAAAAATATGTTTTATAATCTGAATTAATATCTTGATTTATTTTTCCTAAAACTGGAGCAATATCAGCTACAACTACATTTTTATTTGATGTTTTTTGAATCTGTACATTAGTCTCATCAATGTAATTATTATATACATTTTCAAGAAAGCTCATTTTTTCGAGTTCTGCTTCTAAAACTTTTTTAGGAATATTTATTTCTAATTTATTATTTTTTTCATTAATTTGGGCATTTTTTATATCTGACCATAAATTTAAATCTGAAGCCAAAAAATAGGTTAAATTAAAATTAGAAATTTCTTTTGTATATCTATTTATCCAAAATGAGTCTAATGATGATAATGTTGTAATATCTAAATTATTAAGTATTTCATCACTATATGCTTCTTTAAATTCTTCAGGTGTTATATTTAATTCCGGAAATCCTAATTCATCTGAATATAGTTTATTATGAGACAACATGTATTTGTCTAAAACACCCATTTCATTTAATTTTGATAAAATTTGTTTTATTGATTTTTTGTGTTTTTCTTTTAAATCTTTTTCAAAATCTTTAATTTTTTTATTTAGCAATAATTTAAGACTTTTACATTCATCATCTTCTAAATAAATTTTAATTAATTCTGCAGAAGATTTATCTCTATCTCTTAAAAAATTCATTATTGATCTTTTATTTAATTTTGATTGTTTAGTTCCTGGTTTTAATTCTGGCAATTCATTGAATACCATATTTTTATCACGTCTATATGTACTAATTAAATCTTTTAAAAGTTGTCTTTTTGATACTTCTTGATTTGATGAAAAGGTTATTGTTTCTTCTGAAGTAATTGGTTTTTTATTTGTTTTTTCTTCTTCTATTAATTCATTATAAATGCGATTAAAATCAGAAACATTGTCAGATAATTGAATTGCTGTATCTAATCTTAAACTATCACTTCTAAAACTTGAACATTCTAACAAACTTATAGAGCAATTTTCAACAAATTTTAATACTTTTTCTGCAACTTCTTTATCAGTAATATTAGGATTTTCTTCATATATTTTTCTTACATATTTAAAAAAAGATTGATTTTTATTTGCTAATTCGTTTCCATATCTATAATTTATTTCAGGTGATTTAAAATCACTATTTTTTCTGTAATGTCTATTTAATTTAAGAATTTCATCAAATGATATTTCGTTAGACATTTTTATACCTCCAACTCAAGTTCGTACATTATTATACTTAACATATTTAGTGCTACTGTTTCTGTTCTAAGAATTCTGTGACCTAACGTTATAATTTTGGCTCCACTTTCTTTTAAAAGTTTAACATCATTTTCTTCAAGTCCACCTTCAGGTCCAATTACAATTCCTATTTTAAGATTTTTTTGTTTATTTTTTAATTTGGTTAGTTCTTGTTTTAATGTGTTTTCTTTTTCGTTTTCATATGCAACTATCATTGCATCATAGTCCTTAATTTTATTACATATGTCTTTTATATTTACTAGATGTTTTACTTCTGGTATGTTATTTCTTCCACATTGTTTTGCTGCACTTTCAGAAATTTTTTGCCATCTTTCAATTTTCTTTTCTTCACTTTTTGAGTCTAGTTTTACTACACATCTTTTCATGTTTACTGGTATTATTGCATTAGCTCCTAGTTCTACAGATTTTTGAATGATGAGCTCCATTTTTTCTGCTTTTGGTAAACCTTGAAATATGTCTACTTTTATATTACTTTCTTGTGCTTTTAATTCTTCTATGATTTTGGTTGTAATTTGTTTTTCTTCTATTTTTTCAATTTCACATTTATAGGATTTTTCATTATCTTGATTACAGATTTCTATAATGTCTCCTATTTGTTTTCTTATTACATTTTTTATGTGATTTACATCTTCTCCGATTATTGTTATTTGGTTATTTTGTATTTGATTTTCTTTTATAAAAAATCTTGGCATATTAATGTTGCCTCCTTAAAGACTTGTGTAAATGACTAGAGAAATCCTAAATTATTAAGATTTCTCTAGTTTTGTTGGTTAATTTTCCGTTGTGGCAATCAGGTTGCCATCCAAATCATAAATTTCTTCACAATCATCCTTTAATGCTCTAAACAAATTAAACTTAGAATAATCTACTTTGGTCTCAATTACGTTATATTTAATTGGGACAATTTCTTTAAAACCCACAATATTAGATTTTACAGAAAAGTCACCAGTATACATATAAATTCCACAATGATCTTGATAATGGATTTTGTATAACTTAGAGTCATAAATATCTACTTTGTAGATTTCATCAACTTTTTGCTGATATTTCTGACCTGTTAAACAGTTATACATAACATAGCCACTAGGTTGCTTTACCCAAATTGTGTCTTCAATTTCTGTAACTTGTTTCTGATCAAAACCTTCTTTTATGACAAGCTTTCCTTTTAAGTTATAAATCCAGACTCTATCATCAAAATCAACAGCTTTAATATAACTCTCTTTAGGCTCAACTCTATTAATATTATTTAGAGTTAAAATCATTTCTCCTTTCATGTTAAATACTGCAATGTAATTATCCCTACTAGAGTCAACTTTGTAATTCAAATTATAACTGAAAACATAGTAATTACCATAAATTTCGTAATTATTAAAAGTTTTTCTTACAACTGCTTTTCCATCATAAGAATGTATAATCCAATTGCCCCAGTTTTCTCCAAAGCAACCACCAGAAGAATTAATTCCCATTGCAATCCAAGATTCTGTTGCTACAATATTGGGAAATGCAGGATTTTCTCCATCATCAATTAATCCAGCATTTCCTAAATATGTTCCATTTAAAGAAAAACATTTACACGGAGTAAGATTTCTGTTTGGATCTTCAATTGCTAGGAACTTATCAAACATGTAGACTGTTTCTCCAAATTTTACAGTACTACCAAAAACTTTGATTTCAATATTTTTATCTTCTTGTGTGGTTTTATCTTCCTTTTCAGAATATTCTTGAGCAAAATATTTGTTATAAATCGCAGAATAAGAATATGTTGTGATTTCATCCTCCTTATAAGCTTTAATTCCATTTTCATTAAATTCGATTTTTTTATATTCAATAGGTAGAATTATTTTTACAATATATTTGCTTTTATTGTACCAAGGATGATATTTTGCAACAATTCCACAATGTCCATTCTTGTATAGTTCGTCAAAACCAAAGGAACCTCCTATAACATTACGATTTTTATAAAAATCAACAAAGTAAAAAGCATCAACCTGAAATTCTATTTTTGCTGTTTCTTCATTTAAAAAATTATATCCTCCAGAATTTTTTAGATAATATCCTCCCAATGTAGAGATACATTCTTCAAAACTATCTTGCAAAAACTTTTTTTCTTTCAAATCGAATACTTTGATTTTCCCAGTAATATCTTTGAATAAGCAAATATTTTTTCTAGCAGAGATGAGTTCTCCATAATTGCCAAATTCCAAAATACACTCACCTGCTACCGAATATATTGCAATTTGTCCTCTAAACTTATAAAGAACCATATATTCAGGAAAATTACGAAGGAAATCAACTTTGCTAATAGATTCACAAATTTTTTCTCCTTCATAAGAAAGAAGTTTCCAAGAGCTCATATCTTTAATAAAAATACATTCATCTAATGGGATGCAAGCCTCCTTAAATTCCTTATGACCAATAGAACCTATGAAATTACCATTCAAGCTATAAAGGCGTTTACCACTTTTCCGAGAATATACTTCTACATATTTACCTTTATGTGTAAGTACTTCTCCAGATTTCAAGCCAAAGTTTTCGCTATCTTTGTATTTTCTCATGTTGTTTTTCCTTTCTTTTTTTAGTGTGTGTTCGAACATTTATGTGAAAATAGTATCTATCAAAAGATACTATTAGGAAAAAGAAATTTATTTTATATAAAAAGCTTTTTAGCTTGTATGCCATATATTATATTACATTTAGGGCTTAAAGTCAATAAAAACCACGCACTTAAGGTAAAATGCATGGTTTTTTGTTTTTTATTTTAACCAGTCTGGATTTGCTAAATACCAGTCTATTGTTTTTACTATTCCATCTTCGAATTTTGTTTCTGGTTCCCATCCAAGTTCTGCTTTTATTTTACTTGGGTCTATTGCATATCTATAGTCATGACCTTTTCTGTCTTCTACATATTGGATTAAATCTTCTGATTTTCCAAGACGTTTTAATATAAGTTTTACAATTTCTATATTTCTCTTTTCATTGTGTCCACCTATATTGTATCTTTCTCCTGCAATACCTTTATGGAATACTAGATCTATTGCTTTGCAGTGATCTTCTACATACAACCAGTCTCTAATATTTTTTCCTGTTCCATATACTGGCAATTTTTCATTATTTATTGCTAATTTAATCATATGTGGTATTAATTTTTCATTATGTTGATATGGTCCATAATTATTTGAGCAATTTGTTACATTTACATTCATTTTATATGTTGTGTGATATGCAAATGCAATTAAGTCTGAACTTGCTTTTGATGCTGAATATGGACTACTTGGATTAATTGGTGAGTTTTCTGTAAAATATCCTTCTTCTCCTAATGCTCCATATACTTCATCTGTTGATATATGTACAAATTTGTTTTCTGAACCTTCTCCCCAAATTTGTTTAGCAGTTTCAAGTAATGTATGTGTTCCTATTACATTTGTTTGTGTGAATATAAATGGATTTTTTATACTGTTATCTACATGTGATTCAGCTGCAAAATGTATTACTCCATTTATTTCATATTTTTTAAATATTTCTTTCATTTTTTCAAAATCACATATATCTGCTTGTACAAATGTAATTTTGTCCTTTACTTTATTTAAATTTGCTAGGTTTCCTGCATATGTTAATTTATCTACTACAACTATATTGTAGTCTGGATGTTTGTTTACAAAATATTCAGCAAAATTTGCTCCTATAAATCCTGCTGCTCCTGTTACTAATACGTTTTTCATAAGTTTCTCCTTTTTTATTATAAATTTTTGAATAAATCTGTTTCTTTTAATTCTTTTAAACTAGGCCATTTTGAATCTTTTTCAGATGTAAGTATTTCTTCAACTTTTAAACCTTCCATTGGCCATTTTATTGCTACATCTGGATCATTATATTTTAATCCACCTTCTACTTCATGATTATATACATCATCACATTTATAAGCAAATTCTGCTTCATCTGATAATACTAAAAATCCATGTGCAAATCCTCTTGGTATCATAAACATTTTTTTATTTTCTTCAGTTAAAATAACACCTTCCCATTTTCCATATGTTTTGCTTCCTGGTCTTAAATCAACTGCAACATCAAAAACTTCTCCTTTTATGCATCTTACAAGTTTTGCTTGTGTGTTTTCTTTTTGGAAGTGTAATCCTCTTAAAACACCTTTTTTTGATTTTGATTGATTATCTTGAACAAAATTGTAATTTAATCCTATTTCTTCAAAATCTTCTTTACTATATGTTTCCATAAAATAGCCTCTATTATCTCCAAATACTGTTGGCTCTATAACATAAACTCCTTCAATTGAAGTGTCAATTTTTTTAAACTTTCCCATTTTAAACTCTCCTTTTTTATTAATTTATTCTTCTCCAAATACATTTTCTGCAACATCTTTAAGATATTTTCCATAATCTGTTTTCATATATCTTTGAGCTAAATCTAATAGTTGTTCAGAACTTATCCATCCTTTATCAAATGCTATTTCTTCTGGGCAACATATTTGTAATCCTTGTCTTTTTTGTATTGTTTGTACAAAACTTGCTGTTTCTATTAAAGCATCATGTGTTCCTGTATCAAACCAAGTCATTCCTCGTCCTAGTTTTTCTACTCTAAGTTGTCCTCTTTTCATATATTCTTCATTTATTGATGTTATTTCTAATTCTCCTCTTGCTGATGGTTTTACATTTTTTGCGATATCAATTACTTCATTTGTGTAGAAGTATAATCCTGGTACTGCATAATTTGATTTTGGATTTGCTGGTTTTTCTTCAATAGATATGGCTTTTCCATTTTCATCAATTTCAACAACACCATAAGCTCTTGGATCTTTTACATAGTATCCAAATATTGTTGCTTCATTTTCTCTTTCATTTGCTTCTTTTAGTTTTTGTGATAAGTGTTCTCCATAAAACATATTATCTCCTAAAATCATGGCAACATTGTCTTCTCCTATAAAGTCAGCTCCTATTATAAATGCTTCTGCTAATCCATTTGGTTTTTCTTGAATTTTGTATTGGAATTTCATTCCCCATTGACTTCCATCTCCAAGTAAGCTTTTAAATGTTTCAAGGTCTCTTGGTGTTGTTATAATTAATACTTCTCTTATGTCTGCTTGCATTAAAATTGATAATGGATAATAAATCATTGGTTTGTCATATACTGGCATGATTTGTTTTGATATTGCAAGTGTTAATGGATATAATCTTGTTCCACTTCCTCCTGCTAAAATAATTCCTTTTCTTTTTTTCATATTTAATTCCTTTCTTTAAGCAATTTTTATTTAAAATTTGCTTTTATTGTTCAATTTTTTTTACTTCTTCTAAGTATCTCTTTAGTCCATCTTTCCAGTCTGGAATTGTTATTCCACATTTGTGTAATTTTTCTTTTGACATTTGTGAATTATATGGTCTTTTGGCTTGTGTTATTTTCATCATTTCTATATATTCTTCTGTTGTAACTGGATTTACTTTGCATTTTATTCCTTGGTCTGCTAATATTTCTTTTGTAAAATCATACCATGTTGTATATCCTTCATTTGTTGCATTATATATTCCATAAGGAATTTTCTTTTCTATAGATTGATAGATTATATTACTTAAGTCTTTTGCATATGTTGGGCTTCCATGTTGGTCTGATACTACATTTATTTCATCTCTTGTTGTTCCTAGTTTTGTCATTGTTTTTACAAAGTTGTTTCCTCCAACTCCATATAGCCATGCTGTTCTAAATATGTAGTATTCATCTGTGTTAGCTATTATTCCTTCTTCTCCATGTAGTTTTGTTTTTCCATATACTGTTACAGGTTGTTTTTCATCATCTTCTTTGTAGTCTTTTGATACATCTAAGTCTCCTCCAAAAACATAGTCTGTAGAAATATGTATTAGTTTTGCACAAGAAGCTTTTGCAGCTTTGGCTAAATATGTTGGTCCATCTCCATTTATTTTATCTGCTAATTCATAGTTTTCTTCTGCTTTGTCTACTGCTGTATATGCTGCACAATTTATTATATATTCTGGTTTTACTTTCATTACATAGTCATATACCATTTTTTCATTAGTAATATCAAGCTCTGATACATCTGTTGCGATAATTTCATTTTCTTTTTCAAATTTTTCTTTAACTTCTTTTGCTAACATTCCATTAGCTCCTGTAATTAAAATTTTCACTATAAAATATTTCCTTTCTTAAAGCACAAAAATGCCTTTTTTATTTTTTCGCTTATATAATATCACTTAATTAAAAAAAGTACAAGTGTTACTTGTACCTTTTTTTTACATTTTTTTTAATACTGTTTAAAATTCGACATTATTTTCATTTTAAATATATACTAGGGTCTAAATATTTACCATCTTGTAATATTTCGAAATGTAAATGACATTCCATACTGCTTTCAAATGCTGCTGTATTTCCAGCTGTTCCTATTGTTTGACCTTGTTTTACTTCTTCACCTTCTACAACAAATTCAGCTGTTAACAGATTTGAGTATACTGTTTCATATCCATTATCATGTGTAATTACAACTGTTAATCCATATCTAGGATCATTTATAATTGACGATATAACACCATCTGCAGCTGCTTTTATAATACTAGTTTTGTCAGCCTTTATGTCTACTCCTGTGTGTGTTACCCATTCTTTTAGGGTTTCAGAATAAATTAAGTTCTCTTGTGCAAATTCAGAAACGATTTCTCCATCTGTTGGTTTTATAAATGTAATTGGATTTTTTTCTTCAATTACAGTTTGTTCTTCATCTGTTTTTGTTTCTTCTTTTTGAGTAGATTCTGTTGTACTTTGAGTGGTTGCTTCTGTTTTATTTGTTGTACTTTGTGTTGTTGTTTCAGTTTTTGGTGTTACACTTTGTGTTGTAGATTCTTCTTTTTTTGAACTACTATTTGTATTAGCTGTATTTTCTGTTTTTGGAGTCTCTTCACTTTTTTGTTGTTCTTCAACTGTTTTTCCCATATTTGAACTAACATTTTCTGCTATTTCACTTTCACTTTGATTTTCTTGGCTTATCTGTTGTTCATTATTTTGAGTTTTAGAATTTGTTTTTGTTGTCATATACATAACTATACCAACAGATATTGCAAGAATAAAAAATATTGCAGTTCCAACATATATGATTAAATTTTCGTTTTCTATAAATCTTTTTCCTTTTTTCATAATAATATACTTTCCTCCTTAATTCTTTATTATTACAATTATTTACTTTTTTTCAAAGATTATTCATTTTAAGAGGATTTATTATTTAATTTCTACACCTGTGTAAAAGTGTTTTATTATTTCTTCATAATTTGATCCATTTTTTGCCATACTGTCTGCCCCTGTTTGACTCATTCCAACTCCATGTCCATTTCCAACTACACTAAATGTAAAGTTGCTTCCATCAAAGGAAAATGTAAAATTTGTGGATTTTAATCCTAAAATTGTTCTTGCTTCTGTACCAGCAATTTCTTTATTTCCTATTTTTATTGTTTTAACTCTATTGCTTGAAGTATATTCCAAAATTTGTACACAGTTTTCATCTGAAAAATCTATTTCAAAGTCCTGATATTTTTCTTTCATCTTATTTTCTAAATCTTCTTTTGAAATTGTAACTTCTGAACTATATTGACTATAACCATCTTCACCTGAAGTTTCAACAGATTTTAAATATGGGTAATCAATTCCTCCCCAGATATTTAAAGATGCTTCTGTGGTTCCCCCACTATTTGAATGGAAAAATGCATTTATAGGTTGTCCATTATATGTTATTATTCTTCCAGTTGTTGCATTAACACAATCAACTATTTTCTGCCAGTTAGCTTCTGCTTCATTAGGGTCCCAACTTGCAAATCTTTCTTCTTTACTCATCCATGCTTGGCAACAAGCATAATTGTCGCATATGTCTGCATTCTCATGTTTTCCTACACTATTCATTGCTTGATATATTGTATATGTTCTTGCTACAATTGCTTGTGCTTTTAATGCTTCTACTTCATAACTTGCTGGCATCTCTGCAGCAACAACTCCATAAAGATATTCATCCATAGACAGTTCCTCAATTTGACCTGTTTCGGTGTGTAATAATCTTATTGTTTGGTATTTTAAATAATTTTCATCATAATTTTGATTTTGTACATTATTGTTTTCTGTATTATTTGTACTCTGCATTTCGGTATTTTCTTCTGTTATATTAGCAACTACTTCTTGTTCTTTATTTGGTGTTGTACAAATAATTGGCAAAATAAAAACAACAAATACAAATCCTAATAAATAGAGTAAAAATTTTTTCATATTTGCTCATTCCTCTCCTTATGAAAATATGATTGCTCTTTTATTAAACAGAAAGTTTTCTTTTCATATTGTCTAGAACTTTTCTTTCAATTCTTGATACTTGTACTTGCGTTATTCCAAGAATTCTAGAAACTTGCATTTGTGTTTTTCCTTTATAATATCTAAGAAGTATTACTTCTTTTTCTTTATCTTTTAATTCACTTATTAATTTTTTTATTGTTATTCTATTTGTAATTTCTGTTTCTTCATCTTTGCCTGTTGATAATTGTTCAATTAAACTAATTGTTTTATCTGTTTTATTATCTCTATACATACTATCTTCTATTGAATTTACTGGTCTTGCAGAATCTAGAGCCATTGTAATTTCTTCTTTTGATGTTTTTAATTCTTTTGCAATTTCTTCTAATGTTATTTCTTTTCCATATTTTTCTAAATATTCCTTTTGTAATTCTTTTATTTTGATATTTAGTTCTTTTATACTTCTGCTTATTTTAATTGGTCCATCATCTCTTACAAATCTTTTTATTTCACCTAAAATGTATGGTACTGCATATGTTGAAAGTCGAACTTCGAAATTGGTGTCAAATCTTTGAATTGCTTTTATTAACCCAATACTTCCTATTTGATACAAATCTTCCGTATCATATCCTCTTCCATTAAATCTTCGAACAATGCTCCAAACTAATCTACTATTGTCTTGTATTAATTTTGTCATATCATCTTTACTTCCGTTTTGGGCACGTTCTATGATTTTCATATCATTTTCATACACTATTCCTCTCCCCTTACTCCAGAATTTATTAACTCTTTTGAATTGTCTTCACTTATATCCATTTCTTGTCTTTTTTCTTGAGAAGAATTAGTTTTTATCTTTTTACTCATTATTATTTTGGTTCCAAGTCCTAATACTGATTCTACTTCTACATTGTCCATAAAACTTTCCATTATTGTAAATCCCATACCAGACCTTTCTAAATTGGAGTTTGTGGTAAATAATGGTTGTTTTGCAACTTCAATGTTTTCTATTCCTTTTCCTGTATCTGATATTTCTATAAATACTTCATTTTGTACTATTTTACAAACTAGTTTTACTATTCCTACTTTCCCCTCATATCCATGAATTATAGAATTTGTAACAGCTTCTGATACAGCTGTTTTTATGTCTGCTATTTCTTCTAATGTTGGATCTAGTTGTGCTATAAATGCTGCTACTGCAATTCTTGCAAATGCTTCGTTTTGTGATTTGCTTAAAAATTCTATTTTCATTTCATTATCAAATGCTTTAGTCATATTGAACCTCCTTTTTGTTTTTACATTCAACTGGTATTAATTTTAGTAGTCCACTCATTTCAAATATTTTTTGTATTTGTAAGTTTACATTTGCTACTTTAAGTTCTCCTCCTATCATGTCTATTAATTTATATCTTCCAATAACTAGTCCAATTCCTGCACTATCCATAAAAGAAACATTACTAAAGTCAAATATAACTTCTTTTGGCATATATCTTTGAATTTCATTATCCATCCTCCTTTTTATATTTTGTACACTGTATTCATCAATTTCTTCTTCCATTTCGAAGACTAATTGCTTGTCCTTTTTATAAAATGTACTTTGCATTTTTTACATCATTCCTTTCTTAAGGTTCATTTTCTGATAGAAACTCCTTTTGTTTCATTTCATCCTTCATTTTTGTTCATTCAAATTATATATCTATTTCCATATATTTCCAAGAGTAAAAATTAAGAAGTTTTGTCGAATTTAAAAAAAATGTCTTTTTTTGTCAAAAACTATTACACACAAAAAAAGCAGGAAAATTATTCTAATTAAATAAAATAATTTCCTACTTTTTTTTATTTCATTTTCTCTTTAATTTTAACTAAAGTATTTAGTGCATCAATTGGTGTTAATTCATTTAAATTAATTTTATCAATTTCATGTGCTATTTCTGCTAATTTATAGTTAAACATATCAAATTGACCTTCAACAACATTTTTATTTTCTTTTTCTACCTTTTTACCACTTAACATACTCTTTCTTTCAAGACTTCTTAAAATTTCATTTGCTCTTTTTGTTACTGCTTTAGGAACTCCTGCTAAGCGAGCAACATGAATACCATAACTTTCATCTGTTCCGCCTTCAACAATTTTTCTTAAAAATATAATATCTTCTCCTTTTTCTTTAACAGCTATTGAATAATTTTTTATTCCTTCTTGTTTATCTGCAAGTTCTATCAATTCATGATAGTGTGTTGCAAATAATGTTTTGGCACCACATTTTTCTTTATCTGCAATATATTCTGCAACAGCCCAAGCTATTGAAAGTCCATCATATGTTGATGTTCCTCTTCCTATTTCATCTAAAATTACTAAACTATTTTCTGTTGCTTCTTTTAAAATTGTTGCAACTTCCATCATTTCTACCATAAATGTACTTTGTCCCATACTTAAGTCATCAGAAGCTCCAACTCTTGTAAATATTTTATCTACTACTCCAATTTCCGCTTCTGTTGCAGGTACAAAACTTCCTATTTGTGCCATTAATGTTATTAATGCAACTTGTCTCATATATGTAGATTTTCCTGCCATATTCGGTCCAGTAATTACTGCAAGTCTATTTTCATCTTTGTCCAATATTGTGTCATTTGGTACAAAATTTCCTACACCTAACATTTTTTCAATTACTGGATGTCTTCCTTCTTTAATTGTAATTTTCCCATTATTTGAAACTGTTGGCATACAATAATTCATATCTTCTGCAACTTGTGCAAATGATGATAATACATCTAATGTAGATACAACTTTAGCAGATTGTTGTAATCTTTTTATGTTTAGAGCAATTTCTTCTCTTATTTTAACAAATGCGTTATATTCTAGATTTATAACTTTTTCTTCTGCTCCTAATATTTGGCTTTCAAGAGTTTTTAATTCCTCTGTTATATATCTTTCTCCTGTTGTTAATGTTTGTTTTCTTATAAATCTATCTGGTACTTGTGATACAAATGATTTTGAAACTTCAAAATAATATCCAAACACTTTGTTATATCCTATTTTTAATGTTTTAATACCGGTTTTTGCTTTTTCTTCAGCTTCTAGTTTTATTATCCAATTCTTTCCTTCTGTTGTTGCTGTTTTTAATTGATCTATTTCTGGATCAAATCCCATTTTTATTATTCCACCATCTTTTACTGTCATTGGTGGGTCTTCTATAATTGACTTATCTATTAATTCATATATGTCTTTTAGTTCATCTAATTCTTCATACAATTCTTTTAATTTTGGAGATGTACATTGTGATAAAACATTTTTTAAATCTGGTAATTTTTGCAAAGAATTTTTTAATGTAATCATGTCTCTGGCATTTGCATTTCCATATGTCATCTTTCCTGCAAGACGTTCTATGTCATAAACTTTTTTTAATGTTTCTGTTGCATCTCCTCTTAGCATTATATTTTCTTTTAGTTCTTTTACTGCATCTAGTCTTTCCTGAATTTCTTTTATTTCAAGTAATGGGTCATTTAGCCATCTTCTAAGTAAACGACCTCCCATAGATGTTGATGTTTTGTCTAATACCCATAAAAGTGTTCCTTTTTTTGATTTGTCTCTCATTTTTTCTGTAATTTCTAGGTTTCTTCTTGCTGTAACATCTAATAACATATATTTAGAGATACAATAAAGTGTTATTGTATTTATATGCTCTAAACTTGTCATTTGAGTTTCATTTAAATATTCTAATAATGCATTTATAGATTTTACAGCTAATTTTTTTTCTTTTAATGATGCAACTTGCTTTTTGTTTTCTATGATATTGTAATCTAATGGTAAATTACCTTCTTCTTCTGAAAAGAATTTATCATTAAATCTGTTCATATATATATTGAATCTTTCTTTTATTTTGTCTAGTTCATCTTTGCATTCAAACATCATAGAATTAGCAATAATTTCTGATGGAGAAAATCTGGCTATTTCATCTAGTAAAATTTCAAAATTATTTTCACCTTTAATTTCTGAACTATAAAATTCTCCTGTTGAAATATCACATACACTTATTCCATAATAAAGCCCTGTTTTACATATACACATTATATAATTGTTTTTCTTTTCCTCTAGCAAATTGCTTTCTACAATTGTTCCTGGAGTTAAAATTCGAATAACTCCTCTTTCAACTATTCCCTTGGCTGTTTTTGGATCTTCTAATTGTTCGCAAATTGCTACTTTATATCCTTTTTCTAGTAATTTTGATGCATAATTTTCTGCTGCATGGTGTGGCACTCCTGCCATTGGAGCTCTTTCTTCTAAGCCACAGTCTTTTCCTGTTAATGTTATTTCTAATTCTTTTGAAGCTATTATTGCATCTTCAAAAAACATCTCGTAAAAGTCTCCTAGTCTATAAAATAAAATGCAATCTTTATATTTTTCTTTTGTTTCTAAATATTTTTGCATCATTGGTGATATTACTGATTTATCTTTTATTTCTGCTATTGTTTGTGCCATTTTATTTTTCTCCTTTCGCTGGGCAATTTAGTGCCGGTTCTTTTTTTGCCTTTTTTCTTTTTTAACACATAATTTGCCCTTTTAGATACCACATATGTTCTGATACTATTTTAAGTTCTATTATTTTGTCTTGAAGTTTTGGTGAACCTTCAAAAATTACTACTTTATTGCTGTCTGTTCTTCCTGTTAAAAGTTCTGGATTATTTTTGCTTGGTCCTTCTACAAGTACTTTTTGAATTGTTCCTACATATTTTTGATTGTTCTCTTCTATTTGACTTTCAACTAGTTCTTTTAGTCTATCAAATCTTTTATGTTTTATTTCTTCTGGTATTTGGTCTGGCATTTTGTCTCCAGGTGTTCCTACTCTTCTTGAATAAATAAACATATATACTTGTTCAAAACATACTTTTCTTACTACATCTAATGTATCTTCAAAATCTTCTTCTGTTTCTCCTGCAAATCCTACAATTATGTCTGTCGATAATGTTAAATTTGGAATTTTCGCTTTCATTTTTTCTACTAGTTCTAGGTATTGTTCTTTTGTATATTTTCTATTCATTCTTTTTAATACATTTGTGCTTCCTGATTGTAATGGCAAATGTATTAATTTACATACTTTTTCACAGTCTGCGATTGCATCTATTACATCATCTGTAAAATCTTTTGGATGTGGTGATACAAAGCGTATTCTTTCTATTCCATCTATTTTGTTTATCGCTCTAAGTAATGTCGCAAATGAGTTTATTCCATGATAATCTATATTTTTTTCTTTCCATTCTTCACTTCTTAAGTATGAATTTACGTTTTGCCCTAATAGTGTTATTTCTTTATATCCTTCTTTTGCTAATTCCTCTACTTCTTCTAATATGTCTTTTGGATGTCTACTTCTTTCTCTTCCACGTACATATGGAACGATACAATATGTACAAAAATTATTACATCCATACATTATTGTTACAGATGCTTTTATATTGCTTGTTCTTTTTATTGGTAGACCTTCATACACTTCTCCATCTATGTCTAGAACATCTTCCATTTTTGTTTTACTTTGTATTGTTTTATATAAATCTTCTGGAAATTTTTGTAATGTATGTGTTCCAAATATTATGTCTGTATATGGATAGCTTTCATGAATTTTATCTGTTATGTGTTTTTCTTGCATCATGCATCCACCAATTGCTATAATTGTTCCTTTTTGTTCTTTTACTCTTTTTAGTTCTCCTAACTTTCCAAATAATTTGTCTTCTGCATTTTCTCTTACACAACATGTGTTGAACAATACCAAATCTGCTTCTTGGTATTGCTCTGTTTTTGTATATCCCATTTCTTCTAACATTCCACAAAGTTTTTCTGAGTCATTTTCGTTTAATTGACATCCCATCGTTAGTATGTAATATTTTGGATTTTTTCCTTCATTTAATTCTTTTACTTTTTCTATGTATTGTTTTTGTTTTTCTATTTCTTGTGCTGTTTGCATTTTTATTCCTCTTTCCAATTGTACTAATTTTGTGTTATTTTATCACATTTTATATAAAAAATAAAGACCTTACGTGCTTATATTTTTTTTGATATTTGAGCAGATAAATAATCAATTATTTGCTTTACAATATTGACATAATATGATATAATTCGACTGTATAGAGTATGACTCTTACGTGTACGTTTGACACCGCTTCATTAATTTGAAGCCTAAACAACAGTGGAGGATTAAACACAATGAAAATTATCAAAGCCGGTACTCTTCCCAAGGTAACCTTGAATGTAACTTGCAGATTCTGCCATGCAGAATTGGAGATTACTCCGAATGATGTGCGAAAGAATAAAGCAGACTTCCCAGCTTATCCCTCAGCATACTATTTCAAGTGCCCTTGTTGCTTTAGGACCAACTACATGGATTATATGAAGTTGCCTGAAGAGTTCCGAATGGAAGTGCTTAAGTTGTAATCCTTTAAGCAAAGAGGCTTTCCAGCCTCTTTGCTCTATATTTTATTGTATAAAAAATGATTGTCAAAATCTCCGTCCCCATTGACAAAGAAAGGAATTGATTTTTTATGGAAAGTTTAACACTAAATTTTATTGGAAATGAAGCTGGATTTGGAAATAATAATACTTCTGCATATTTTGAACAAAACGATGAATTATTTATTATTGATTGTCGGATTTACAGTTTTTTTGAAGATAAAAGAAAAATTTGATTTTAAAAAATATAAAAAAATTAATGTAATTATCACACATTTACATAATGACCATGCTGGCTCACTTAGCCAATTTATTTTATACTTATGGTTTATTTATAAAATTAAAACAACTGTAATTTGTAATTGTTCTCACATACTTGAATATTTAGATATCACTGGTACACCTAGAGATGCCTATGAAATAAAAAAAGGTTTTGATAATTTTCAATTTATAGAAACAAAACATACTGATTATTTAGATTCTTATGGTTTTTATGCAAAAATAGGCTCTAAAAAAATAGTGTATACTGGTGATACTTGTATTATAGAACCTTTTATGCCTTATTTGAATGATGCTGATGAATTTTATATTGATCTTTCAAAATTTGGTGGTGCTCATATAAAGGCTATAGATGTTGTGGATAAGTTAAATGATATTAAGTCTAATGGTACTTGTATTATTCCTATTCATATGGATGATGAGGAATATATTAAAAATTTGATTGGATAGTGTCAATGGGGACGGAGATTTTTGACAACATATATTGTCAAAATCTCCGTTCCCATTGACCTCCATTGACATTTTCAAATATTCCAGTTTATCTTTGACCATTTTTTATC
Source organism: uncultured Clostridia bacterium (assembly GCA_944386165.1). Classification (GTDB taxonomy): domain Bacteria; phylum Bacillota; class Clostridia; order TANB77; family CAG-508; genus CAG-269. The sequence continues at coordinate 23,528 of CALXAA010000004.1, read as the reverse complement.
ATTAGGATTTTCTCTAATTTCTTTTTCGACTGCATTTAAATTTAAATCAGATATCTCGTCTATAATCTTAATTGCTAATTCCATTGTTAGAATTTTAGTTTCCCCTTCTTTATAAAAAACATTGTTTTGTATATTTTCTGGTAGAACAACATTATATTTTTCTATGAGTCTTTTGTTTAATATGTCATAATCATTATATATATCTTTAGAGAATTTCTCCAAATATTTGTTATAAAATAAATAATCTGTTATCAAATGTAAAAAGTATCCTCTCATGTAGCTGTTATTGATTTCATTATCTTGTAAAAAATCCTTTAATATGACTTTACTACTTTTTATACCATAATGTGTTAATGATTTATCTGTTACACTATCTGGATAAATTACTCCTTTTATAAATTCCTCATAGTCTTCTTTTATATCATTATGTTTTCTTAAATATTCTTCTGCTATTGCTAAATGTATAACATATCCTGCCATCTTATTGCCTCCTAATCTATTAATAAAAATATAATATAACAATAATTTTCATTAAAATAATTTTCCTCTCATATATACTTCGCAGTAATTTTTCAATAAAAAATATGATGGATTTATTGTAGGTACAACCTCTCCATTTTTTATCATTTTTTCAAATTCTTTAAAAGTAACACTCTTTATATTGGCAATCTCATCTTGTTGCATTTTTATTTTCTCATACGACATTGTCTTTTGAACCATCCAAACATCAACAATATCTTTAACCCTTGTGTAACTGCCTATATATGTTATTTCATTATTCTCCAATGATATTCCTAATTCTTCTTGGATTTCTCTTTTGACTGCATCTAAACTAGTTTCTCCACTTATAACTCCACCACCAGATTGTTCCCATAAGTTCGGAAATATTTTTTTGTTTGCTGAACGTTTTTGAATCCATACATTTTTGCCATCTAAAATCCAAACATGAACTGATATACTATATTCTCCTTCTTTTATTTTTCCTCTTTCTTTTAAATTGTTCAAAGTTTCTCTTCTTTTATTATAAACATCAACTTTTTCCATATCTAAAAAATTCCTCTCAACAAAGATATAATTATTTTATTCTCCATAATAAAGCAAAAAAAAGAACCGGCACCAAATTGCCCAATTACCCAATCACAATTACAGGTACTTCCATTTTTTCTTTTGTTAGACCACAATGAGTTGATTTTTTTACTTTTTTTCCTTCTGCCAAATATGTTTCTATTTTTATTATACTGCTTCCAATAGATAGTGCTATATAGTTACCTATAAAGTCATCTATTTTAGGATGTTTTTTTCCATATCCTAACATATTTCTTTTTAGGAATTCTTCTTTTGTCATAAGCCAAAATTCGTCTTTAAAAATTTTGTTAAATCTTTCTTCAAATTGTGTTTTCATATCTTCTTTAACCCAGAATGCTACACTTCTTGATTCTAAAGATTCTGGCATAATTAAACATTCTCTTATTTCTGGATAATCATTTAATAAATATGCTTTTTCAATATCTTTATGACCATGGTCTGCTGAAATTATTACAATTGTATCTTTTGGAAGTCTTAAAATCATTTCATGTATTTTGTTCTCTGCTTCTAAAATAAATTCTTTAACTTCTTCAGATTTTGTTCCATATTTATGTAATATTCCATCTGGATTATCTGAATATGCTACTACAAATTTTTCATCTTGTGTTGAGCAAAGCATTTCAATATTACTAATTAATTCATCTAAATTATCTGCTCTAATACTTCTTTTACATCTCCTGTCAGAGTAAGATGGCATAATTTCATATGTTTTAATATCTGGTGATGCTTCTTCTATTTGCTCATATATCGGTTTGTAATTTACTAATTCTTTAAATACATCTATTCTAGCATCACTTATACTATCACCTTTATATGATTCTTTATGTGATAACATATCTATTGCTCTACCATATTCTTTAAAATATTGTGACCATGCTATCCAACCTGTTTCATAGGGTGTTTTTCCTGAATAATATGTGGTCAATGCAGCTGTAGTTGTTGATGGATATACTGATGTTACACAATCTAATTCTTTGCTTCTAACATATCCTTTTGGAGATATATTTTTTAATATGTGTTCACCCATTCCATCTAATATTATAAATACCACATTTTTATATTTTTTATTTAGTCTTTCGTCTAAAGATTTTAATGAAGTATGTTCTGTTTCTACATTATAATATTTTAGTATTGATGTTATTGTATTTAATATACTATGTTCATAATTTGGTAAAACAATATTTTCTTTCATTCCAATTTCCTTTCATTAATAATTTGTTCAAATATATAACATGTTCATTTTACTATAATTTCAACTTGTTTTCAATAAAAAAGTCAATTATATTGGTAAAATTTCTAGACTGTTGCTTTAACACAAAAAATATAGTATACTCTAGATGAAAAGGAGATTTTATTATGATAGATTTACATATGCATACAACTTATTCAGATGGCACTGAAAGTTGTGAAACAGTTTTAAAAAAATGCCAAGAAAAAAATCTAAACTATATTTCTATAACAGACCATAATACTGCTCGTGCTTATGAGGAATTAGAGAAAATGGATTTTTCATCTTTATTTAAAGGAAAAGTTATTCCTGGAATTGAGCTTAATACTAAAGCATTAAATATTCCTATAGAGATTTTAGGATATGGAATAGATTATAAAAAAATGAATGAACTTACTCCAAAAGTTTACATTCCACCAAAAGAAAGAAATTTAATTGAGTTTAAAAGATTATATGATAAATGTATTAAATATGGTATAGTTCTTGACAAAGACTGTGTTAATAATTATGATCCAAATACATTTGCTTCTGGTTTCTTTCATAAAGAAATTATCAAGCATGAAGAAAATAGGAAACTTTTATCTTCTGAAGCATGGGACTCTAGCAAAATTTTTTATAGACAATTTATGTCTGACCCTAATACGCCTCTATATGTTGAAATGGATGATTTAGTTCCTGATTTTAATATTGCAAGCAATCTAGTTAGACAAGCTGGTGGTTTAGTTTTTATTCCTCATATTTTTGAATACAGAAATAATGCTGAACCAATTTTGAAATATATTTTAGATAATTTTAAAATTGATGGAATAGAATGTTATTATACTACTTTTACTCCAGAACAGCATGAGAGAGTTTTAAATGTTTGTAAAGAACGTAATTTGTTTATTTCTGGTGGTAGTGATTTTCATGGTACTATTAAGCCAGATGTTGGTATTGGTGTTGGCTATGGTAATATGCAAATACCTGATGAAATTCTAGCTCCATGGATTGAAAAAATTCACTTTGTTAAATCTACTAGAACATATGAATTAGAATTGTAAATCTATAAATATATAAAAAGCAAATAATTGCATTTATTATGCTAATTACTTGCTTCTTTCTTTTATAATTTTAATATCATTAATACTCATTACATTATAAATTAATGTTTTAATAATTTTACTTGATATTGGATTTGTAATATTTTTTGGTCCATCTTTATATCTATCCAATAAATTAACACTTTCACTTTCAATATCATATGGAAGAGCCAAATCTTCTGCTAAGTTTAATTTTACTCTACTTGCACAGATTAATGACCTATATATTGAACCAACTAAATCGCAATATTCTTCTTTTCTGTATGATTTTGAGTTTAAATATTCTATATATTCATTTCCTGAAGAATGTAATAAATCTATAGCATGTTTATATAATTTATGCCCTGCATAATTAAATGGAGTTACAATGTCAAAATCATTAACTTCAAATCTATCTATATCTTTTTTCTCTCCTATGCTTACTCTAAAATAATTTCTCCAATTATATTGTACTGCACCTGAAATAATTGATTTTACATTTTTACCAACTAATTGTTTTTGAATTTCTGACATGGTTGATCCAGTGCCTATATTATCATCTAACAATAGGACAGTTTTTCCACTTTCTAAAGGTCTATCACTTGACATTAATGAAAACATATCTGCATTTTCAAGTCTTTTGCTTTCTGATATGTATTTACTTTTTAGAATGTTAGTAAAATTACATCCATACATTGCTTTTAAAAATGGCCCTATATATATGCTTCCATATCCAGGTGTTAAAACTTCTACATTTTGACAATCTTTTTTTATTTCTAATGATTTAGCAAAAATATATAACATTGCTTTGTTATCCATTTCAATTGCTCTTTTGGCTGAATTTTCTTCTCCTACAGGAAGTATTTTTCTAGGATCTAATTCTATTAAACCTTTTTGTTGAAATATTACTAAAATATTTCTTACATCTTCCATTAAACATTCTTCTGCTTGTTGTAATTGAATTTTACTTCTTAAATCTTTTTTTCCCATAATATATTCTTCAAATTTTTTGAAATATACTTTTCCAGAACAATTCAACATATTTTCTAAAATAACAAAATTCTTTTTTGTTAATTCTCTTGTTAATTTTGCTTTTAATTCTTCCCTTTCTAAGGCTAATTCGGTCATGCTTTTTACATTATAATACTCCTTTGAACGAGATAGATATTTTATTGTCTTCCCTTCATGTTTTACAGGTGTTACATATTTTTCTATTCCATCTACATCATTCAAGGTAATAATTCCTACTATATCAAAATCTTTTATGCTTAATTTTTCTTCCATTTTTCTATTCTTCTTTCTTTAAAAAGTCTTTTAAACAATTTAATTGTTTTTCAAATTCATATCTTGTAAACACTGTTTCATTCTTTTCTTTTGCTCCCATGGTGTGTATAATATTTCTTTCACATGTTTTCAAAATATTTCTATATAATGGATTTTGAATTGCTGATATATATAATTCATCTACTATGTCATCATATTCTTTACTATATCTATCAATTTCTTTTCCTTGCCAATAAACTATTCCTGTCTGTTTCCAATCATATCCACTACATACTTTTACATAATTGGAATTTAAGCTATGATAAGAAAATACTAAATTTTGCATTTCTATGTTTTTAAATTTTATTCCTTGGAAAAATGATTCTATACTACTCAATTTCTTGTCTCTAAATTCAAATTCATATGGAAATAAATTTGAAAGAACTTTTGCATATGGTCCTTTTCTTTTATATCCAACATTTATCCATTTTTCACAATCTCCTATTTCGTTTCCTTCTTCATCTATTAATGGTTCTCCATCTAAATATTCTTTTCCATCAATTTCTCGAATTTCTTTTAATGTATAATTATACGTTTCTTTAAATTTTTTAAATTCTTCTAGTTCTTTTTCAATATTTTTTTCCATTTTTTCCTCCTAAAATATAATAATGTGTATATTTTACTACAATTTTAACTTGTTTTCAATAAAAAAGTTAATTTATTTGTTGCAAAGAAAACGGGAGCTAGTAGCTCCCGTCTTCTTACCAAGAATCATTTAGTACTCTGGCAAGTGCCATAATAGTACCACTTTCAATTAGGTCTTTCCGGTTAAATTGTCCATGAGTTAATACACTTATTCCTCCGTTTCCAAAAAGACGATCAAACAATCTGGCAATGCTTGTATTACGAATTTCATTAATATACTCAGATGGAACTTGAAAGCCTTGGCTTAGTCCAATCCCTGTTTTTCCATCTTTTCTTTCGATTTGAACAACTTGCAAATTAAACCAATTTCCATATTGATTAATCAGTCCTCCTTCACAGGAAACAAAAAAATCATACTTTGAATTATCTACTTTTTTAAGATTTTCCAAACGAGTTTGAGCTCCTATAAAAACCTCTTCATTTATAGGTTGTCTAGGAACTCCAGAATCTACTTCAAAGGAAATTATCTCAATTTCTTCAAAGTACCGTTTAAATGCATTTCTTATAGCTTCGATTTTTACCGAATTTTTTGTAGCAACTTTGACAATTGTCATTTGTAGCTCCTTTCTCCAAGGTTGTAAAACATTTCTATTATAACATATTTTTAGTGTTTATTCAATAGGTATCAAATTTATGTAACTTTTGAAAATATTTTATTTCAGTTGAAATTTTATCAATTATGTGTTATTATTAATTTAATAACCCTTATTTTTTGGTAATTACACTAAGGAGGTATCTGTATGCTATATGATTATAATTACCAAGCAAAAGAAAATATTCGGTGTTTTTTGACAGACACTGAATACTTAGAACGAAGGTTGGCTTTTAAAACTTTTTATGAGGAATTTCAGAAAAACAATGTAAGATTTGGTCTTATCTGTTCCTCTAGTCTCTTTTTTATGGGGCTTGTGGACGATTTCCACGATTTTGACGTCTTGATTGATTCAAGAGACGCTGAAGAGGTGAAGAACATCATGGCAAAACATAATGCCAAACTTGTAGAAACAGGTGGCAATGGTTTTTGCGAATCTGATGTCTACATGCACTATCAACTTGATCGTGTTGATGTTGACATTTTGGGTGGTTTCAAATTACTAACATATGGAACCAGTTACCAATATAATTTCAGTTCTACTGAGCTTAATTATATTGACATTGATGGCTATAAAGTTCCACTAATTCCTGCAGAAGCTCAATATCTTCTTTATTCTATGATGGAAGGTTGGCAAGCAAAAAGAAGGTACAAAAGGCTCCTTCTGGAAGACTTCCTGCTTCGGAACTTAAAATACCCAAATATTTTAAGGAATGCTATGATTGGAGACTATCTCCCCAATTGGATAAGAGGCAATATTTCAACTATGATTTTTCTCGACAAATGAGTTTAAGCCAGCAAGTATCTAAGCCCTAAATAGGAGTTTTTTAAATGGAAAAGAGCTAGGATAACTTTTTAAGTTACTCTAGCCTTTTTCTATATTTTATAAATGCAACACTCTAGATTTAATCTCTTTAGTCTTACCAACATTCCAGAAATTCTCTCCTAGATATCCACAAGTACGTCTAACAACATTTAATTTAGACTTATCTTTATTTCCACACTGAGGACATTCCCACTCATTATCATCATTAATAATCATTTCTCCATCAAAGCCACAAACTTGGCAATAATCTGATTTTGTATTAAATTCAGCATATTGAATATTATCATAAATAAATTTAACAACTTCTTCTAGAGCTTCTAAATTATTCTTCATATTTGGTACTTCTACATAAGAAATAGCTCCACCTTTTGATAATGTTTGGAATTCACTTTCAAATTTTAATTTGCTAAATGCATCTATTTTTTCTCTAACATCAACATGATATGAATTTGTATAATATCCTTTGTCTGTTACATCTGGAATACTTCCAAATTTTTCTTTATCTATACGAGCAAATCTGTAGCATAAGCTTTCTGCCGGTGTTCCATATAATGCAAATCCGATATTTGTTTCTTTTTTCCATCTTTGTACTGTTTCTTCTAAGTGTTTCATAACTTTTATTGCAAAGTCATGTCCTACTGGATCTGTGTGTGATACACCTTTCATTAATTTTGTTAGCTCATATATTCCAATATATCCAAGAGATATTGATGAATATCCTCCAAATAAGTATTTATCTATTTTTTCACCTTTCTTTAAACGTGCTATTGCACCATTTTGCCAGTGAATTGGTGAAATATCTGATTTTGTTCCAAGTAGTGCATAATGTCTGCACATAATTGCTTCTTTACAAAGTTCAAGTCTTTCGTCAAATAATTTCCAGAATTTTTCTTCATCTCCATTTGCAATTATTCCTATTTGTGGTAAGTTTATGCTTACAACACCTTGATTAAATCTTCCTTCAAATTTGTAGTTTCCATTTTCATCTTTCCATGGTGCTAAGAAACTTCTGCATCCCATTGGGCTAAATACATTTCCTTCATAGTTTTCTTTCATCTTTTTAGCTGATATATAATCTGGATACATTCTTTTTGCTGAACATTTTACAGCTAATTTTGTTAAATAATCATATTTACCACCTTTTAGGCAGTTATGTTCATCTAGTACATACACAAGCTTAGGAAATGCTGGTGTTACATAAACTCCTACTTCATTTTTTATTCCTTGAATTCTTTGTTTTAGAATTTCTTCTATAATCATTGCATTTTCATTTATATATTCATCATCTGGTTCAAGATGTAAAAATAGTGTAACAAATGGTGATTGTCCATTAGTTGTCATTAATGTGTTTATTTGATATTGAATTGTTTGTACTCCTGCTGATAATTCATCTTTTACTCTATCATTTACCATATCTTCTATCAAGTCTTTGCTTAATTTTCCACCATATTTTTCTGTTAGTTTTTTCTTTATTTTGTCATAACTTCTACGTAAGTATTTTCCTAAGTGTTTCATGTCTACAGATTGTCCACCATATTGGTTACTTGCTACTGCTGCAATTATTTGTGTTGTTACTGTACATGCAACTTGGAAACTTTTTGGGCTTTCTATCATTTTTCCATTCATTGCAGTTCCATTGTCTAACATGTCTCCAATATTTATTAAACAACAGTTAAATATTGGTTGAACAAAATAGTCTGCATCATGGAAATGTAAAATTCCTTCTTCATGTGCTTTAGATATTTTTTCTGGTAGTAAAATTCTTTTTGTTAAGTCTCTTGAGACTTCTCCTGCTATGTAATCTCTTTGTGTTGATGCAAGCATTGTGTTTTTGTTTGAGTTTTCTTCTGCTAATTCTTTATTTTCATTACGTATTAATCCTAATATTGATTCATCTGTTGTGTTTGATTTTCTTACTAATGCTCTTGTATATCTATAAACTATATATTTTTTGGCTAATTCATATTTTCCATATTCCATTAATTTTTCTTCAATAACATCTTGAATATCTTCAACTAAAATTCTTTTCTTTCCTAAGTCTACAATAAATGAAATTATTTCATCAATTTCTTCCTTTGTAGCTTTTTCTTTACCTCTTACTTCTTTGTTTGCTTTTTCAATAGCTATTTGAATCTTTACACGATCAAAGTCTATTGTTCTTCCGTCTCTTTTTATAACTTTCATTTTTTTACTTCCTTCCTCTAAAGTATTTATGTGCTAATTATACATTTATTTTTTTAGAAATCTGTTGCAATTGCAACAAAAATGTCATATAATTCTTTTGGAAATATCATAAACTGAAGTATAATTTTTATGTCGAATTTTAAAACATTATATATTTCTATATTATCTATTTTTTAAGGAAAATGTTATGGATACTAATTTTGATAAAAAAAATTTTATAAATAATTTTAAAAAAAATTGCAAAAAAGTTCAGATAAAAAAATTTGCAAAAGGAGAAACAGTTACAACATATATTGAAAAACGTAATCAAATTTGCATTATTCTAAGTGGTGAAGTTGATTTAATTAGATATGATGTTAATGGAAATAAAACAATTATTGGTCACTTTGCAGAAAATGATATTTTTGGCGAGGTTTTTTATCCTGCAAATACTAATAATGAACTTTTTGTAACAGCTGCAAAAAAATCAGAAATTCTATTTTTTACATATAATACTCTTCTGGATGAATGTAAATATGATTGTAATTTTCATAGTGAACTTATTACTAATTTAAGCGAATTATTTATTGATGAGATTATAGATTTAAATTTACGTATTGAATTGCTAACAAAACGTACAATTCGTGATAAGTTATTGGCTTATTTCGATATTTTGTCAAAAGGTTCTTTGAATAAAATATTTACCATGCCATATAATTATACAGACCTGGCAGATTTTTTTAGTGTAGATAGAAGTGCATTAATGAGAGAAGTAAAGCTTCTTATTGATGAAGGTTTTATTAAAAAAGACGGAAGAAAAATTACTTTATTATATTAATGTCTGTCAATGAGTTGTCAATGGGTGTCAATGGGGACGGAGATTTTGACACTATTTATTGTCAAAATCTCCGTCCCCATTGACATTATTTTATGATACTATAAAAGTTTTCGAATTCATATCCACGTTCTCTAAAATAAGAAATTATAGTAGGTAATGCTTCTGCTGTAGCTTTTTTATTACCAGCATCATGCATTAGAACAACGACACTATTATACTTTGGAACAGTTTTTTCTAACTGTGCAATAAATTCTTCAGTTGTTTTGGCTCCAGCTGCATCAGAAGTTAGAGCATTCCAATCAACATGAACTATATTATTTTGCTCAAGTAAATTATGTGCTTCTTCTTTTATTTTACTATATTTACCTCCTTTAAATCCACCAGGAAATCTAAATAAATGTGGATTATATTCAGGTACTCCTATTGCATTTTGTATTGCTCTTATGCAGTTATTATATTCGTCTAATACACTTTGAGGAGATGCATATATTTGTGAGTATACATGAGAATATCCATGGCTTGCTAAATAATGCCCTTCTTCATATTCTCTTTTTACTATTTCAGGATTAAGTTCTACTCTACTTCCCAATAAAAAAAATGTTGCTTTTATGTTTTCTGCCTTCAGTGTATCTAATATAAGAGGGGTAACTGTTGAAGAAGGTCCATCATCAAATGTCAAAAATACTCTTTTTGTTTCTGATTTGTATATACTTAATATATTATTTTTACCTTCTTCAGTAAGTTTTGGTAAATTACTTTTTCTTTTTTCTTCTTCTATTTTTTTCTGTTCTTCTTCATAATTTACTGCTATTGTTCTTAAGTTCATATAAGATAAATAAACTTTTTCAGCATTTTGTTTTTGTATGAATTCTTTTAAATAAATTAATCCAACTATAACTAGAACAATAGCAAAAATTATAAATATTATATTTCTTCTATTACTATATTTTCTTCTTATAGATATCAAATCCATTACTCCACCTTTTTAATTTTTTAAATATTCCAATTCTTCTTCGATATTTTTTCTCATAAATATAGGTTCACCTTTTTCGATTACTTTTATACAGTTTAATTTATCATATTCTTTTAGACTGTCCCATGTTTGTAAATTTTCTGGAATTCCTATTTGTCTTAATATATCTTTTGCAGTGTTTTCCATAAATGGTAGTAAAAATATTGCGATTTTTCTTATATTTTCTATTAGATGATATATACTTGATTTTAGTTTTTCTATTTCATCATTTTTTGATAATTCCCATGGGCGTGTTTCATCAATATATTTATTTGTTCTAGCTATAACTGTCCATAGTTCTTGTAAAGCATTTGACATTTGATATTTTTCAATTAAGTTTTCTACTTCTTCAAGTTTATTATTTGTAAATTCTTCAAGTTCCTTGTCTGCATCATTTGGTGTTCCATTATATTCTGGCACATTTCCTTGAAAATATTTGTTAACCATTGAAATTGTTCTATTTACTAAGTTTCCTAAGTCATTACATAAATCTGAATTATATCTTTCAATAAAATCTTCTGGTGTATATACAGCGTCTTGTGAAATAGGCATTACTCTTAATAGATAATATTTTGTAGCATCTAATCCATATCTATTTATTAATTTTTCTGGATATACTACATTTCCTACAGATTTTGACATTTTTCCATCTTTCATTACTATCCAGTTATGAACAATAAATTTTTTTGGTAATGGTAAATTTAATGCCATTAGGAAAATTGGCCAATATATTAAGTGAAATCTTGCAATGTCTTTACCAACTATTTGTACATCAGCAGGCCAATATTTTTTAAATAGTTTGTCATCTTCTTGCATATATCCAAGTGCTGTTAAATAGTTTGTTAAAGCATCTAGCCATACATAAATTACATGTTTTGGGTCATTTGGTACTTTTATTCCCCAATCAAAAGAAGTTCTGGTTACACATAAATCTTCTAGACCTGGTTTTATAAAGTTATTTATCATTTCATTTTTTCTATATGCTGGCTCAACAAAATCAGGATTTTCATCATAGAATTTTACTAATTTATCAGCATATTTTTTCATGTTAAAGAAATATGCTTCTTCTTTTAATAGTTTTACTTCTCTACCACAATCTGGGCATTTTCCATCAACAAGTTGTGTTTTTGTAAAATATGTTTCACATGGCATACAATACCACCCTTCATATTCACCCTTATAAATATCTCCTTTTTCTAGAAAATATTCAAATATTTTTTGAACAGCTTTTTCATGGAAATCATCTGTTGTTCTTAAAAAAAAGTCATATTTTATATCCATTTCTTTCCACAATTCTTTTGCGAGTCTTGCCATTTCGTCAACATATTCTTGTGGTGTTTCTCCAGTTTTCTCTGCAACTGTTTGTATTTTTTGACCATGCTCATCTAGACCTGTTAACAAAAATGTGTCATATCCTCTTAGTGTTTTATATCTTTTTATTGCATCTGCTAATACTTCTGTATATGCTGTTCCTATATGAAATTTTCCACTTGGATAGTATATTGGTGTTGTTACATAAAATTTTTTTCCCATATTATCCTGCCCCTTTCTATATGCTTTATATAATAATATCTCTTTTTAATAATTTACTATTTACAATTCCAGTTCCAACAAAACTTTTATTATAATAAATTTTATAAATTCCGTCATCTGTATTAAATGTTAATTTTACTCCATTTAAAAATAATTTCATTCTTTTTTCATCTAATGTTATGCTTGGTGCATTTTTAAAATAGTTTTCTATTGTTATAAAGTTTTTATTATCCTCATTCTTATTTACAAGATTTTCTAGCTCTTCTATTGTTATAGCATCTTTTAGTTCAAATTCTCCGACTTGTGTTCTTTTTAATTCTTTCATATATCCTACTGTTTTTAGTTTTTCTGCTATTTTTTCGCATAATGTTCTAATATATGTACCTTTTGAGCATTTAACTCTAAATTCTATTTGTTTTTTTTCTATATTAATATTTATTATTTCTAATGAATATATTTCAATTTCACGTGGTTGAATTTCTACTTTTTCACCTTTTCTTGCATATTCATATAGTTTCTTTCCATTTATCTTTATGGCTGAATAAATTGGAGGTATTTGTTGTTGTTTTCCAATTAAACTTTGAAATATATTTTGTATTTTTGCTTTATCTAGACATTCTATTTGTACTGGTTTTGAATCTAAAATATTTCCTTCACAATCCCCAGTATCTCTTTTTTCTCCCAATTGTAAAACAGCTTCATATGTTTTGTTATGGTTTATTAAATATTTAGAAAGTTCTGTTCCTTTTCCAATTAATAATGGTAATACTCCTGTTGCATTTGGGTCTAAAGTACCTGTGTGTCCTACTTTTTGATTTAATATTTTTTTTACTTTTCTTACAATATCATGTGAAGTATATTTTTTTGGTTTGTTTATTATAATAATTCCATCCATATAGTTTTACTTCTTTCTAATTTATTGATAAAACCTTAAAAAGAGTATTTATTCATTTCCTGTATTATTAAACTTACAATTTTGTTTTTGGATTGTTCTAATGTTCCTGGTACAAAACATCCTGCTGCATTATGGTGTCCTCCTCCACCTAAAAGTAGCCCAATATCAGAAACATTAACTTGGTCTTTAGAACGCATTGATGCTTTGAAACCACCAGTTCCTTCTTTTTCTTTTAATAATACAGCAACTTCAACGCCTTCAATGTCTCTTATCATATCAACTAATCCTTCATCATCACCACTATCTTTACTTATTTTTTGATAATCTTCTAATGTTAGATATGCAACTGCAAGTTTTCCATTATAGTAAAATTCTATTCTTTCATAAATTAATTTTTCAAATTCACAATGTGCTTTTGTTTTATTTCTAAGTACTTGTTGACATAATTTTGAAATATTTACTCCTTTTCTTAATAATTCTGCTGCAAATTCAAATGTTTCAGGAGTAACTCCTCCCCATTGAAATCCTCCTGTATCTGTTATTATTCCTGCTAAAATACATGTTCCTAATTCTTTGTCTATGTTTATTCCAAAATATTCAAACATTGCAATTAAGACTTGACAACATGCTGGAGCTACTGGATCTACATAATTATAATCTGCAAACATTGAATTTACTGAATGATGATCTATTTCTATTGTCTTTTTAGCTGTTTCAAAATATTCTTCTTCGCCTACTAGTCTTTTTAAGTCTGAGCAATCAACAGCTATTGCTAAATCATAACTTTCATATCTCCCTTTGTCCTTAATTTTGTCAGCTCCAGGTAGAAAGTTAAAAACTTTGGAATATTTTGGGATAACTACATCTGCATCTTTACCAAGTTGTTTAACAGCATGCATCACAGATAGAGAACTTGCAACAGCATCTCCATCTGGCGATTCATGACATAATATTACTATGGTTTGTGCTTTTTTTATTTCTTCTAATATATTATCTAAAGTCATTTTTACAACCCCTCATTACTTATTGTTTGTTTTTTAAGTCTTTTATTATCTTATCTATTCTAGCACCATATTCTAGTGATTCATCTAATTCAAATACTAGTTCTGGAGTATTTCTTAAATTAATTCTTTTGGCAAGTTCTGATCTTAAAAATCCTGATGATTTTTTTAGTCCTGCAAGTGTTTCTTTGATATCTTTTGAATTTAAAACACTTACTGAAACTTTAGCATATTTTAAGTCAGGTGTAACTTTAACTTTTGTTACACTAACCATTCCTGTAACACTTGGTTCTTTCAGTTCAAAACTTATTAATTGACTTAATTCTTTTCTAAATTCTTCATCTATTCTTCCTTGGCGATTATTATTTTTTCCAGGCATAATTCCATTCCTCCATTCTTTTGTTTGAAAGAGAATGGATATTTTCTTCCAAACGTCTATCTTTTTATTTCTTCTAAAATGTATGCTTCAATAATATCTCCTTCTTTGATATCATTATATTTTTCAATTTGAATTCCACATTCAAATCCTTTAGATACTTCTTTAGCATCATCTTTAAATCTCTTAAGTGATGCAAGTTTTCCTTCATGAATAACTATATTATCACGCAATACTCTTACTCCTGCGTTTCTTTCAAGTTTTCCTTCTAATACATATGCACCACCAATTGTTCCAACATTAGAAATTTTAAATGTTTGTCTAATTTCTGCATTTCCTATAATTTTTTCTTGGTATTTTGGTGCAAGCATTCCTTTCATAGCTGATTGAACATCATCTATTGCTTGATATATAACTGAATATTGTTTTATTTCTATACCATCTTTTTCAGCTATATTTTTTGCATTTGGCATTGGTCTAACATTAAATGCAATTATTATTGCATTAGATACTTTTGCAAGTGTTACATCAGTTTCTGTAACAGCTCCAGCAGCTGCATGTATAACTTTTACTTTTACCTCTTCATTTGATAATTTTTCTAAAGATTGTTTTAGTGCTTCAACAGATCCTTGTACATCTGCTTTTACTATTAAGTTCAGTACTTTTAAGTTTTCTTCTTCCATTTTACAGAATAAATTGTCTAGTGTTACTTTTGAAGCTTCATTTATTGCTTTTTCTCTTTCTTGACGTTTTCTCTTTTCTATTAAATGTTTTGCTGTTTTTTCATCTTTAACTTCATAGAATGTGTCTCCTGCTTGTGGAACTTCTGTTAATCCCATAATTTCTACTGGAGTAGATGGACCAGCTTTCTTTATTTTCTTGCCTTTTTCATCTATCATGCTTCTTATTCTACCTATTGATGAGCCAACAACTACAGTGTCTCCCACATCAAGTGTTCCTCTTTGTACGAGTATTGATGCTATTGCACCTCTATTTTTATCAAGTTTTGCTTCAATTACTACACCTTTTGCTTGTTTATGTGGATTTGCTTTTAATTCTAATACATCTGCTTCTAATAGTACCATTTCTAATAATTGATCAATATTTGTATGATTTTTAGCTGAAATTGGTACAAATATTGTATCTCCTCCCCATTCTTCTGGTACTAACTCATAATTCATAAGTTCTTGTTTTACCCTATCTATATTAGCATCTGGTAAATCTATTTTATTTATTGCAACAATTATTGGAATTCCTGCAGATTTAGCATGGTTAATAGCTTCAACAGTTTGTGGCATTACTCCATCATTTGCAGCTACAACTAGTATTGCAATATCTGTAATTTGTGCTCCTCTTGCTCTCATTGCTGTAAATGCTTCATGTCCTGGTGTGTCTAAAAATGTAATTTCTCTATCATTAATTTTTACTTTATATGCACCAATATGTTGTGTAATTCCTCCAGCTTCTCCTTCAATTACATTTGTCTTTTTAACAGCATCTAATAATGATGTTTTTCCATGGTCTACGTGTCCCATTACAACAACTACTGGTGGACGTGGTTCTAAGTCTTCTTCTTTGTCTTCAGATTCATCAAATAAAATATCTTCCTCTGTTATTGTTTCCTTTTTATTTACTTTTACTCCAAATTCATCTGCAATTAGTGATGCTGTGTCAAAATCTATTTCATTGTTTATTGTTGCCATTACACCATATCCAAGCAATTTTTTGATTACTTCTGCAGTTGTTTTCTTTAATTCTGCAGCAAAGTCTTTAACAGTAATATTTTCAGGAATTGTTATTTCTTCTAGTTTGAAGATTTTTTGTTTATTTCTGTTTTCATCTTCTTTGTTTGCTTTTTTCTTTCCTTTTTTACCTCTTTGTGTTGTTAAATCATAATAATCTAACATTCCGCCTTCAGAGTCATCAAACATATTTGATAATTGATTTGTTCTTTTTAAGCCTTTTAGTTTGTGTTCATTTATTTCGCCATCTTGGTTGCTCTTCCTTGATTTATTGGATTTCTTGTTTGTCTTAACTTCATTAAATTTGTTGTTTTCTTTTTGTTTGTCAATTGCTTTGTTGTATTCTCTAGCAGGTTCCTTTTCAATGCTTTCAACAGACATAATATCTTTAATATTTTTTTCAATTCCTTTTTTGTCAAGAGGTTTTTTATTGCTTGTAAATCCTGTACCTTGATGATTTTTGTTATCAAATCTGTTGTTATTACTTTGGTTGTTTTTGTTTTGAAATTTTGAATTGTTGTTTTTATCAAAAGAAGGTCTTCCATTGTTTCCATTATTGTTATAATTCTTGTTAAATGGTCTATAATTGTTATTTGTATTCTTTTCATAAGGTCTATTTTCTTTTTTATCAAAATTTCTGTTATTATTTCTATCCATATTTCTGTCTATATTCCTATCAGTATTTTTTTCAATTACTTTGTTGTTATTAAATTGAGGTTTGCTTTCAATATTTTCTTTTTTGCTTTCTTGCTTAGGCTCACTTATTTCTACTTTTGGATTTGTCTCATGTTTTGTTTCTTTTATAATTGTTTCTTGTTTCATTTCAACATCCTTTTTACTTTCTTCTACTTTTTGAACTGGCTTTTCTTCTTTTTTTGTTCCAAATAATTCATCAAATGTCATTGGTTTAGATGGTTTATTTCTATAAACAATGTTAAAGTTTTTATTTTTTCTTTCAACAAATCCAACATCATTTTTCTTTTCTTCTGCGTTTTTTGCTTCTTCTTTTGCTTTTTTGTCTTCATCTTCTACTATTACTTCTCTTCTTATGATTACTGGAGTAGATTCTTTTTCTTTAGAATCAATTGATTTTTTTGCTTCTTTTTTGCTATTATTTGTTTTAGAATATATTTTCTTTGCCTCATTTTTTATTGTTTCTGCTTGTTCCTCACTTACTGAACTTAAATGACTTTTAACATTAATGTTTAATTTATTTACTAAATCAACAAGTTCTTTGCTTGGTATATCTAATTCTTTAGCAATATCATAAAGTTTTATTTTACCCAATAACATCACCCCCATTTTTCTTTTCTATATTTTTTTCTATTTCTATATATATTTCTTCATCAATTTTTGTATTTAACGCTTTTTCTAGTTTTTTATTTTTTTTGGCTTTTTCTAAACATTCTTTATTATAACAAATATATGCTCCTCTTCCTGCTTCTTTTCCTTTTTCATCTACTTTAACTATATTATCTTTATTTTTTACTATTCTTAATAATTCGTTTTTATTTTTTTGTGTTCTGCAAATAACACAACTTCTTTGTGGTAAATTTTTCAATTCTGTCCTCCTAAATTATTATTTGACTGTTTTGAATTTATTTTTTCTCTATTGTCTCTTCAGAATTCTCTACTTTTTCTGAATTTTCTCCCTTTTCAGCTTCTTCTGCCTTTTGGGCAAGTATTTCTCTAAATTGACTTTCTGTTTTTATATCAATTTTCCATCCTGTAAGTTTTGCTGCTAATCTTACATTTTGACCTGCTTTTCCGATTGCTAAAGATAGTTGATTGTCTTGAACTATTACTTGTGCAAATTTTTGGTCTTCTTTAATATCAACTGCCATTATTTGTGCTGGTAATAATGCTGCTGCTAAAAATGTGCTTGTGTCTGGACTCCATTCTATAACATCTATTTTTTCTCCATTTAATTCATTTATGACATTTTGTATACGTATTCCTTTTTGACCTACACATGAGCCAACTGGGTCTATATTTTCGTTTTGAGAATATACTGCAACTTTGCATCTTTGACCAGGATCTCTTGCTATACTTTTTATTTCTATTAGTCCTTCATATATTTCTGGAATTTCGAATTCTAATAGTTTTCTTACAAAATCAGGATGTGTTCTTGATACTATTGCTTGTGGTACTCCTTTTTCTCCTCTTTCTACATCTACTACATATGCTTTTATTTTGTCATTTACTTTGTATTGCTCTGTTGGTATTTGGTCTTTTGTAAGCATTATTCCTTCTAGTCTTCCTAAATCTAAAACAACTATATGATTATCTGCCTTTTGAACTAAGCCTGTTACTATTTCTCCTTTTCTTTCATTGTATTCATTAAATATCATGTTTCTTTCTGTTTCTCTTAGTTTTTGAATTATTACTTGTTTTGCTGTTTGGGCTGCTATTCTTCCAAAATCTCTTGGAACTATTTCAACTTCTACATTATCTCCTATATTTAGGTTTTTATTGATTTTTCTTGCATCTTCTAAACTTATTTCTAATGCATCATCATTTGCTCTTTCCATTACTTCTTTTACAGAATATACATGTGTTTCTCCTGTGTTTTGATCCATTTTTACATCAACATTTTCTAGTGCATCAAAATTTCTTTTGTATGCTGTAATTAGCGCTGTTCTTATTGATTCTAATAGTTCCTCCTTTTTTATTCCTTTTTCTTTTTCTAGTTGTTCTAAAGCTATTATTAATTCTTTATTATCTATTGCTTTCATTTTGATTCTCAATCCTTTCTTATTTTTATTACCATTCATATTTTGTTTTTGCTTGTGAGATATTTTTTCTTTCGATATTGATTTGGTTTCCTTTTTCTGTTTCTATTATTATTTCTTCTTGGTTAAATGATTTTAGTGTTCCTTCATATTCTTTTTTCCCGTTGTTGTCTTTTTTGAATAGTTTTATTTCTACTTTTTTTCCTATGTTTTGACTAAAGTGTTGGTCTTTTTTAAGTTGCCTTTCTAAGCCTGGTGATGATACTTCTAAATAGTATTGTTCTTTTATATAGTCTGCTTTGTCTAATAGTTCGTCTATTTCGTTACTTACTTTTTCACAGTCGTTTAGATCTATTCCTGTTTCTTTGTCTATATATATTCTTAAATAGTAATTTGGCCCTTCTTTGACATATTCTACATCATATAAGTTATATCCTAAGCTTTCGATTTTTTCTTTTAGTAGGTTTTCTACTTTTTCTTCGATTTTTGACATATTTTGCTCCTTTTTGTATGTATGTTTAAAGAGTAGGATTTGCTCCTACTCTTCTGCTCTCTTTTTTGTACTTTATTATTATACCCTATTTTTCCAATTAATGCAAGTGTTTTTGAAAAGAATTTTTATCTCTTACCATAAAATCCATTTCAATTTTTTTGCTATCATCTCTATAAAAATACAAATCATATCCTTCTTTTACTAGCATATCACTTACAATATTTTCATATAAAGCTTGTATGATATATTTAATAACTTAAATAACCATACGACTCCTTTCTTTATTTTTTAATATTTAATATAATCTATGTGTGATAACTGTGGACTTTTTATATTTTTTATAGCTTTGACTATTCAAAGGAGTTTACTGCCACAGTTTCGTTTTTAATTGTTTATTGGTTGGATAAGCCATAGTTTTAATCTATGAGTTTTTATGTCACGCAAGTTTATGAGGACGAACACATGTGGAAGGTTGTCATAGTTATTAATATTTTCGAAAGGTGGTAATTTTTATGATTTATGTTGGAATTGATATTGCTAAAAATACTCACTGGGCTTCTGCAATGAACTCAGATGGAGAAATTCTTTTAGAGCCTTTTTCTTTCCAAAATAATAATGAAGGCTTTCAAAAATTTATTTCTAAACTTTCTAGTTTTGATAAACAAAAGATACTAATTGGTTTAGAATCAACTGCTCATTACGGCGAAAATATCATTTCTTATCTTTTCAACTTAGACTACAAGATTGGGATTATTAACCCAATCCAAACTTCCAACTTACGTAAATCTAACATTAGAAAAACTAAGAACGATAAGGTTGATACTTTTATAATTATTAAGTCTTTAACTTTAAATAATTATAATCTTGTTACTACAAGAGACATCAACAACATAAAACTCAAAGGCTTAAGCCGTTTTCGACACAATTTAATTGTGATGAGAAGTCGTTCTAAAATTCAATTAGCATCTTTTATAGATCAATTATTTCCTGAATTGAATAAATTCTTTAAAGGAAATCTTCATCTAAATGTATCATATCAATTATTGAAAGAATATTCAAGTCTTAAACAAATTTCTTCTTTACATTTAACTAAGCTTACTAATATTCTTCACGATAATTCTCATGGTAGATACAATAAACAAGATGCTATTCGCTTACGTGAATTGGCTAAAAACTCTGTTGGTATTGATAATCCAACTCTTTCTTTACAAATTAAACAAGCTATTCTTCAAATTGAACTTTATACAGAACAAATTGAAGAAGTCGAGAAATTATCTAAACAAATTCTTGATGAAATGGATTCAAAACTTTTAACTATTCCTGGAATGTCTTACAATCAAGCAACTGTAATTCACGGATTTATTGGTGATATTAACCGTTTTAATAAATCATGTCAACTACTTGCTTATGCTGGTTTAGATCCATCTATATATCAATCTGGTAATTTTGAAGCACGTTCTACAAGAATGTCTAAACGTGGTAATTCATTACTTAGATATAACCTTGTTTATGCTGCACATAATTTAGTCTTACATAATAGAACTTTCAAAGAATATTATGATTTAAAGCGTTCTCAAGGTAAGACTCATTATTGTGCACTTGGTCATTGTGCTCACAAACTTGTTAGAATAATTTTCAAAATGTTAAAGAGTAATGTCGACTTTAACTTAGATTAATTAAATATTTATTTTTCAATGTATTCAGCCGTTTTTTAAAAATTAGATAAAAACGGTTATTAAGATTGACCTTTTTTCTATCAAAAATTTTTTAAAATTTTTTTCATTTTTCTATTGACTTTTCATAGTTGGTCTCCTTTATATGTATTCATATTTTTAGAAAGTATCTTGGCATATATTATCACATTTTCAGACATTCTTTGTTTTACGCATTTATAATTGTTAAATTTTTATATATAAATTATAGTATTTTTGTGGAATTTATGTTATACTATTTTCAGAAATTTTTAATGAAAGGAGGTTGAAATATGGCAGATGTAAAACAACGAATGATAGATATTGTTAATTCTGTACCTAATGATTTTTTTGATGGTTTAAAACCAACAGAAATGGTTTTTAAACTTATGATGGAATATATAAAAAGATATGGTGAAGATGAAACAACTATTATTCCTGGTACTAATAAGCATTTAAATTTTGAAACATTAAAAGAAATACTAGATGGTAAGAATCCAATTTAAAAGGAGGTTTATATTAATGGATTTTTTTAAAAAAACTTTAAGTCAAGTAAATACACAAGATAATACTCTATATGATTTTATTTATGATTTATTTTTCTTTGCTGAACTACAAGAAAGTGAAGATGATATTAGAAATGGTAGAGTTTGTACATTAGAAGAATAAAAAAATGAAATGGAGGCGAGATATGAAAGTTATCGTAACTCAAAGAGCTAAATATAATTTATTAGATTTATTCGATTATAATGCAAATATATCATTACATTATGCTATTATAATTATTTATTTTATTTCTGAAAAAGAAAATACTATTTTTATAAGATACATTTTTAGTACAAGACAAGATAAAAAACTTTTTTTTGAAGTGCATAAAAGTGAAATTTATGATTTTTTTAATCAATATTTATTTTAAATTCTTTTTTAATAAATTCCAAACCTATGTAATAATTCTTATAATATAATTTTATATAATAAAATCTATTTTTTCAAAAATAGAAAAACGTTGATATATTAACAAATAAATTTTGAATTCAATCTGAGGAAATTTAGAATTTCTATATTGAAACAAAAATTTATAAAAATTAATATATCAACTTTTTTTGTTATTGTTGAAGTAGTTTATTTTAACTACTTCAACATATTTGTATTTTTTATTTTGCATATTTTGCTCTTCTTATAATTGCAATACTTAAGATTCCTATTGCTGTAATAGTTGTTATTATTATAACTAATCCTGGCTCTATTTTGGTTTTCTTTCCAGATGTATTATAGCTTTCATAGAACTGCTCTAATCCGTTTGCTTGGATTTTTTCTGTTTCTGATTCTGGTTCTTCTTCGCTGTTATTTATTATTTCTTCTACGCTATATACTTCATATGTTCCTGTTTCTGGGTTGTATGATGTTACATAGTTTTTAGTTGATGTTAAGCTATTGCCATTGTTGCTTGTTCCATTGTTTTGAGTATTTTCTATGTTGGTACTACTGTTTGTTTCAGTATTTTGTGAATTTGTGCCACTATTTGGTTTTATTTCTTGTATTGCTTCTTCTACTGGCACTTCTTCTAGTTTTTCTACTAGTTCTTTGCTTTCTTCATATTCTTTACTTGTATTGTTTGTGCTACTTGGGATTATGTTTGCTAAGCTTTGTTTTATGTAGTCTATTAGTCCTGGATTTTGTTTTTCTTCTTGTTTATATATTATATCTCCTGTTAAGTAGTTAAATACTATTACTGTTCCATCATTGTAATATACTAATACTTCTGTTCTTTCTGTATCTGTGTTTTGAGCTATTTCTTTTATGTTGCTGTTTTCGAAGTTTTCTGGATATTTTAGACTTTGTTTTAGGTCTTGCATGGTTCCATTTTCTAGTAGTATTGTTTCATATTCTCTTTCATTTATCATGTCTATTACTTGATTGCCTATTTTTAGTTCTGTTTTTCCTGATATGATTGATAGTTTTCCATTTTTTACTGTGTATATTTGGTTTTTAGCTTGTCCGTTTATTGTGCTGTATTTTCCATATACTTTTATTTTGTTTCCAGAGTATTCGTATTCTTCTCTTGGCTTTACTTTGCCTTCTAGTATTAGTCCTTCTACTTTGTTTTCTGCTTGGTCTTTTTCTTGGTTTTCTATGTCATATATTTCTCCATTTTCTGTTAAAGCTTTTCCTTTGTATATGTTTACATAGATTCCTTCTGCTTTTTCTCCATTTATATACATTTCTGTGCCTTTTAGTATTGCGTTTGTTTCTCCTTCTAAACTTGTACTGTTTCTTGCTTCTTCTGGGTCTAT
>CALXAA010000003.1 GCA_944386165.1 uncultured Clostridia bacterium | reverse complement strand
AAGGTAAAACGATGTTGTAGATGACAAAGAAGAGCAACCTGCTAAAGGTTTCAAACCTCTAATGAGTAAGGTAAAACAACAGACAACAGCAACAATGTAGTTACAGACGTTGAAGAGTTTCAAACCTCTAATGAGTAAGGTAAAACTAGATAAATACATACTATTTATAACATCAAAAAACAAAAAAGTCAATAAAAAAGCCAAAAAAACACCAAAAAGTACGTCGATGTCAAAATAGAAAAAAGCTAAAACAGGCAAAAAATAAACATTTTAAAAAAGTACAAAAAAATGAAGCACATCGACGCACTTTTGGAATAAAAACAATAGAAAAAAACATAAAAACCATCATAAAAATCTTGTGTAAACCTAGAATATCAATGAAAAGAAATCGACGGACATTTTTAAATTAACAAACTAAAATTTAACTATTGTATACAAGAAAAAAACATGATAAAATAACAATATGAAAAGAATTTATTGAATAATAGGTTGTAGTTAAACTCCTTATTAAAAAACTAAATAAATTATACAAGGAATTATAAAAAATGAGAAAGTTAAATTCAATTGTTGTATTTGATAAAACATTAAATAAAGCACTTTTCTGTATTAGAGCAAAAGAGCCATATAAAGGTTTATACAATTTTGTTGGTGGAAAAGTAGAAAAAAATGAAACAAATGATGATGCAGCATATAGAGAATTATTTGAAGAAACAGGAATATCAAAAAAAGATATAAAATTAGACCATTTTATGGATTTAAACTATTTTAAATATGAAAATAATATACAAGTTTATTATGGTATTTTAAGTCATGAAGTAAAATTAGTAGAAGAGAAAAATAAGCTAGAATGGTTAGATATAAATGAAAAATTACTAGATAACAATAAATTTGGTGGAAATTACAATATTCCACATATAATAAGACAAATAAAAGTATATTTAAAAAATGGAACAGGAATAGATAAATACTAAAAAATAGATAAATTAGTTTTGTATAAAAGCAAGACTCTAATATAAAAAATTAAGAAACTGCCTAACAAGCAGTTTTTTTATGTTGTCAATGGGGACGGAGATTTTGACAACTTTAATAGTATAGTTTATAACATTGAATAGTCTCTGATCAGTAAGGTAAAACTTCATAATGATATTACTATCAATTATAAGTGGAATATTTAGTTTCAAAACTCCAAAGAGTAAGGCTAAACACTGCATTTGAACTAGCAACACTAGATTGTATGGTATTGTTTCAAATCTTCAATGAGTAAGGTAAAACTAAATACATATCATTTATACCATCAAAAAATAAAAAAGTCAATAAAAAAACACAATCTGTCAAAAAACAAAACATAAAAAACAAAAATTCAAAAAAATATAAAATAAAAGAAACTTTTTTACAGGTAAAATTATCTAATAATATAGAAAAAGTTATAAACAAAAAGCCGGAGGAATTAAAGTGGAAGAAATAGTATTAGTAAAACTAGCAAAAAATAAAGACAAAAGAGCATTTATTGAATTAATAAATATTATAAAAAAAGAAATATATCTAACAGCAAAAATAAAATTAAAAGATGAAAAAGATATAGAAGAAGCCATTAAAAACACAATATTAAAGAATTTTAAAAATATAAAAAGATTACACAACAACAATATGTTTAAAATCTGGATTATGAAAAATCACATTAATGAATGTAATAAAATAGAAAAAAAGAAAAAAAACAAAGAAATATATAAAGAAAAAAATTTAATTAAAAATAAAAAATGTGAAGAAATAAAATTTAACACCCTAATAAAAAATTTAAATGATGAAGAAAAAGTTATTTTAACCTTATATTACTGTTTCAAATATTCAGTAAAAGAAATTAGTGAAATTTTAAGAGAAAACGAAAATAATATAAACAGCAAAATTATAAGATCAAGAAATAAAATAAGAAACGAAATAAAAACTAAAAACGAAAAAATAATAGATATCGAAAAAATATTACGAAACTCCGGAAATATTGAAATAAAAATTCCAAACAAAATCGAGAAAATAATTGAGCACACTTTAGATTGCCTAGATAGAAAAATGATATTTTTTCTCTTATTTGAAAATAGAAACAATATTCCGCATATAATAAGACCCACAAAAGTCCAATAAAAACCAAATACAAGTAAACAAATAGAACTGCCTAATGGGCAGTTCTTTAAAATTTTCTGACAATAATCTTGAAAAAATTTTAAAAGAGTATATAATAAAAATAGAAAAAAAGGGGGAATAAAAAATGATATGTCCAAAATGCAATAAAGAAACAAACACAAAAAAATTTTGTACAAACTGTGGAGCT
Organism: uncultured Clostridia bacterium; assembly: GCA_944386165.1. Classification (GTDB taxonomy): domain Bacteria; phylum Bacillota; class Clostridia; order TANB77; family CAG-508; genus CAG-269. The sequence continues at coordinate 107,307 of CALXAA010000003.1, read as the reverse complement.
GACCTTGAAGAAATAATAAAAAATCAAAAAAAAGAAGCCAAAGAAAAGAAAGGCGAAAAATTTATAAAAGTAAAAACCAAAATTGCTTTAGTATTATTTTTGATTTTTGCTTTATTTGTAGCATATATAGTTGCAACAAATATTTATTTTTCAAACAAGAATTTTAAAAACTATGAAAGCAACGCAGAAACAACAGCCAAAATATCAGACATAAAAGAGAACGAAACACCAGAATGGGAATTAAAAGACATTGAAGTAACAGAAGAAAACAAAGATGAAGACTATGATGGAGACGGGTTAACAAACCAAAGAGAAAAAGAACTAGGAACAAACATAATGAATGCAGACACAGACAATGATGGAATATCAGATGGTGATGAAGTAAACAACTGCAACACAAATCCACTAAAATGGTCTACATCAGATGACAACATATCAGATTTTGCAAAAATAGTAAAAAAACTAGATATAAACAAAAAATATGGAGAAGGAGAAATAAAACCAGAAGCAATTGAAGTAAATTCATCAGTAACACTAAAGCCAAGTGATTTAGAATCTGAAACCAAAGGAATATTTAAAGAATTTACCAAAGACAATAAAATAAATTCATACAAACCAGTATTTAGTCTATACAATTTTGAAGGAGAAGTAGAATATAAACTAGATGACACAGATGTAGTATTATTAGTAGCCAGAAACGGTAAATATACAGAATTTGAAAACTACACTATAGCAGATAGAAAAATGACCATAAAAATTGACGAAGACAGTAATTCAAAAGACTTTGTAATAGTAACAATACAAAACTATAAAAACTATCAAAAAGGAGGTAATAATTAATGAAAAAACATATTAATATTATAATTTTAATTCTCCTTTTGTTAAATGCAATTTTAATATATTTTACTTTTTTTGGATTTAGAGAAAGAAAAAAAGAACTTAAAATAGAAAATGAAAATAGTATTATTCAAAATATAAGTGTAGACTATGAAGTTTTAGGAAATCCACTTGCAAATGTAAAAATAACAGACATTTCCAATACAAATTCAAACATTAATTCTGTAGTATCAAGCCTAGGGACAGCCTTTGATATTTCCGGAAATTTTGGAAATATTCAATTACAAAAAGCAACAGTATCATTAAAATATAATAAAGAAAAGTTACCTTCAGAAACAGCGGAAGATAATCTAGGAATATTATGGTATGATGAAAAAAATAATAAAATGGTTGAAATAAGTAGTAAAATTGATAAAAATCAACAAACTATTACATTTGAAACAGACCATTTTAGCGAATACATATTTATAGACATAAACAAATGGCATGAATCATGGGCAAAACAAATGGCCAAAATTAGAGACACAAAAGCAGAATTTAGTGTAGCATTTGTTATAGATAATTCTGGATCAATGACTACTAATGACCCACAAGGAAAAAGAATAGATGCAACCAAACAAGCAATATCATCACTAACAACCAATGATAGATATGCAATAGTTAAATTTGAAAATGATGCCACTGTACTACAATATTTTACAAACAATCCTGAAGATGCTGAAGACGATTATGAAGAATTCAAAAGTACAGGAGGAACTAATATAGTTGGTGCAGTTGAAGAAACAATTGAATTATTAAAAGAAGAAGATTCAAATAGAGACAAAATAATAATACTTTTAACAGATGGCGTTGATGGCAACTTAAATTCAAAAAAAGACGAATTAGTAAGAAAAGCAAGTGACTTAGGGATAGTAATTTTTGGTATAGGTTTAGAAGCAAATGAAAATTCTAACTTGAATTTTGATACATTCAGCAGTTTGGCAACAGAAACAACAGGAAAATTCTATAGAATAAATGATACAGAATTATCAAATATATTTACAGAAATAACAAATGCTACAGTTGGTGTGGATGGAACCATAGATAGCGACGGAGACGGAATTCCAGACGGAATAGAAATTGCAGGCATGAGAGATCAATTTGGTAATATAATCAAAACAAGTCCTTATTTAGCAGATACTGATGGGGATGGAAAATCAGACAGAGAAGAAATTGGAACTTTAAAATACGATGAAAATGGAAATATGTATTATGAGATTATATCAAATCCTTTAGTAAATGAAAATGAAGAACAAGTTAAAAAAGTAAATTATCATATAGGTCCAAGTGAAACAGCTGATAAAAACAATGTGTGGGATTCTGGCTTTAGAACAAATGTAAACGCATTACCATTCAGAAACTTTGCAATAAATGATGCTGCAACAGGAGGAATTTGCGAGGGCTTTGCAATACTTACAGAAAGAGTATATAATGGAAATTTTGAAAGAAAAAGAAATAATGTAGCATTAGGAGTGAAGGGTGTTAATATATTTAAAAGTAGATATGGATTATTAGATTTACTAGCAATTAGCACAGGATATGACTTAACAGGAAGTAGATATAATAACATGTTTAACACCAAAAATCTATATTCATATGTTCCTTCTTCTGAAAAATTGAAAAATTATATGTCCAGAACTCTAGAAAGCCAACAAATTGTAAATGAAGATATGGATGAAGGAAAAGAAGACGGACAATTAATAAAATCATTATATTTTAATTGGGTAGAAGGAAATACTAAGAAAAATGAACTTTTTTCAATTGGTGACAAAAAAGTAACTGAAAAAACAATAAGTCAATTAAAAGATATTTTTAAAAATGATAAAAAAATAGTTACAATTCAATTACCAAATCATGGAATAAATGCATATGCTCTTGAAAAGTGTGATCAAAATACGTATATTTTATATGTATATGATAACAACTTCCCATATGATCCATTATCTATAAATCAGAAAAATTCTCAAATGTATACAAGAAATAATGCTATATTTTTAAAAAGAATTGAAGATAAAAATATATTTGGAGGAACAAATGTAAATTACAGAGCAGCATACTTTAAACAATTGTATTTAACAGATAGTGATAAGATTGACAAAAATATAGATGAATTTGAACTAATATTTGATGATGAATATTCAGAATGTTTTGATGAAGAAAAAAGTAATGAGAAAAAAGTTATTGTTGATGATTTACCTATCCATATAGATTATGAATATATTAATTAATAATTGAACTTTCAATTTAAAAAAATAATAGGCAAAAAACAAATTGCCTATTATTTTTTTCTCAAAAACGAGTAAGACCAAACCAATTATTCACAACAGACTTCGCCATACTAAAAAAATTCATTTTGCTAACAGAATTTTCAGCAACTAAGCTAACTTCAGCAATTTTTTCACCTTTAAGATAATAAGTAATAGTACCAAGTTGTTGCCCTTCAGTTACAGGAGCTTGAGGAAAATCATCTAAAGCAATTTCATAAGTAATACTAGATTCCTCACCTTTTTGAATTAGCAAAGAAGGAGAAGTCTCATAAACAGCATTAACAGTTTTAGAATCACCTTTAGTAACAGCAATCTCTTTTACAATATCACCAGAATTTCCAAAAGTTTGATAAGAAAAATTATTAAATCCATAATCTAATAAAGAAGTTGCATTTGCAAATCTAATAGCAGAAGTAGGAGCTTTCATAACAACAGCAATTAAAGATAAATTATCACGAGTAGCAGATGCAGACAAATTAAATAATGCTTTAGAAGTAGAACCAGTTTTTAAACCAGTACATCCAGAATAATTACGTACCAATTTATTAGTATTTGAAAGAGCAGACTTTCCATCTCTTAAAGAATCAGTCCAAATTGTAGTATAATTTGTAATTAAAGGATGTTTTGTTAAAAGTTCTCTAGACATTAAAGCAATATCATAAGCTGAAGTCAAATGACCTTCTTCATCAAGTCCATGGCAATTAAGAAAAGTAGTATCATTCATTCCTAACTCTTTAGCTTTAGCATTCATCATTCCAACAAATCCTTCTACTGTGCCACCAAGATACTCTGCTAAAGCAGTAACACAATCATTGGCACTCACAACAGCAATAGCCTTTAGCATATCATTCACAGACAAAGTTTCTGTAGTATCAAGCCAAATTTGAGACCCGCCCATACTAGCAGCATTTTCACTACAAGGAATTTGAGTATCTAAAGTAATTTTTCCAGAATCTAAAGCTTCCATAATTAGAAGCAAACTCATAATTTTAGTAACACTTGCAGGATACAAACGTTCATGAATATTATAACCATATAAAATCTTGCCTGAATTTTGCTCGATTAAAATAGCACTACCAGCTTCTAAATTCAAAAAATTAGTTAAATTTTCACCGAAGAGAGCTGTCAGAATCTCCGTTCTCACTTACAAGTTGACTAGAAGTTACAACACTATTATCTAAAACAGACCAAACAAAATCATCAGAAAATGCAAATGAACTATTAGCAAATAAAACAACAAAAGCTAAAGCGAATATTAATATTTTTAGTTTCATAATAAAATCCATTCCTTTCCAAAGCACACATAGTTATAAAATTTTTCTCTTTAAACCATTTTTAAAATTAGAATTTAATATAAATATATTCAAAAAAAGTAATACTATACCAATATTTTTATTAAAATAATTCAAAAATCATGTTGAGTAAAAAAAGTTGTCAAAATCTCCGTCCCCATTGACAATTGACAAAAATCTTTGACCCCATTGACCAAAAAAACAATTACTGATATAATATGAAAAGAAAAGGTTTATAGGCAAAGCCTTTATAAAAAGCCTAAATAAAATACAAGGAAAAATAAAAATGGAAAAACTAAAGAATAATAAAGGTGTAACATTAATAGCACTTGTAATAACTGTTGTAGTATTACTAATCCTCTCAACAATAACAATTAGTTCATTAACAGGTGATGAAGGAATAATAAGAAATTCAAATGAAGCTAAAAAGAGTTATAGCATTGTAGAAGAAAGAGAAATAATCAACACAACTGTTGCTATAGCAATGGGAAAAAGTCCTGGAGCAAAAGTTGAATACAATATTTTAAAAAGATATTTAGACCAAAACGTTGGAGTAGAAAATAGAGATTATACACTAGAAAAAGACGAACATGATGAAAATAATTTTTACTTAACTTTTTTAGGAAGTAAAAACATATACACAATTAGTTCAGATGGAGATATATCATATTATGGAAAAAAAGAAGATTGAAACTATAGTAATAATATTAATATTAATAATACAAACAATAATATTTGCTTATGTAGGAGCAAATAAGGAATATATTCATATGGATGAAGCATATTCATTAGGTCTAGCAAGCTATGACAAAGTAGAAATTCAAAACAATGAAGACTTTTACAACACATGGCATAATGGAGAATATTATGAAGATTACTTATGTGTAAATGATGATGAAGCAGGAGAATACACACAAGTATATGAAAATCAAAAAAATGATGTACACCCACCATTATATTATCTGCTACTAAGAATAGCCATGGGATTTCACAAAAACAGTTATTCTCAATGGCCTGGAATAATAATAAATATTATTATATACATATTTGTAACTATATTTATGTATTTAATAATTCAAAAAATATTAAAAGGAAAACCAAAATACAAAGAAAAATCTGCAATTTTAGCTTTTCTATCATCAATAATATTATCATCAATAACAAATGTAATTTATATAAGGATGTATGCACTATCAACATTAAACATAGTAATTACAACATATTTACATATGTTATTATTAGAAAAAGATAAAACAGATTACAAGTTATTATTTTTCATAGGTCTAGTAGCATTGGCAGGCTCACTAACACATTATTATTACCTATTCTTTTTAGCAATGATGTTCATAATGTTTACAATAAAATACATAAAAGAAAAAAGATATAAAGAACTAACTGCTTATATTATAACAATGTGTATAGCAGGAGTTTTATCACTAATAATATTCCCATATTCTATAAAACACATGTTTTTTGGATATAGAGGACAAGGAGCAATTAGCAACCTAACAAATATTGGACAATTTTTAACAAATATTAGTTTATACATCAACAAAATAAACAGACATGCCTTTAATGGTCTATTATTTATAATTTTAATAGCAATTTTAGGAATAGTAATATGGAAAAAAGCCAAAAAACAAAAAATTAAATTTGAAAAAAATATATACATAAAATACATTGCAATACCAACAGCATTTTACTCAATAATAGTTGCAATAGCATCACCATGGATTGAACTCAGATACATAATGCCTGTATGTGGATTAATATTTGTTCTAATAATATACTTATTATACACAATGATAAGTAACACCATGGTAGAAGAAAAAAATTTAAATAAAATAATGATAGTAATATGTGTAATTATACTAATCACACCAATTTTATTTAAAATGGAACCAGAAGAACAATTTTTAGACAAAAAAGAAATAGTTGAAAAACTTCAAAACAAATTAAATGTACCAACAATATACATGTTCAACTCAAGTCAAAACAGATTTTTAGATGACATATTACTGTTTTCAGTATTAGATGAATCATATATTGCAAAAGATATTGAATGCACAGATGAAAATATACAAAATATATTAAAAGGCAAAGACTTATCAAATGGATTGGTAGTATTTATTAATGGAGGACAAGAAAACGACCAAATAATGGAAAAAATAAAAAATGCAACAGGTCTTTCAAAATGGGAATGGATAAAAGGACTTAATGCATGTAATGTGTATTACGTTAATTAAAAAACAAAAGCGGACTATTATAAAAATATTTAATATAATTTTTTAGTCCGCGTTTTTTCTTTATATAACTTAAATTTTCATAAATTCTTTTTATACTGACCTCTCAGTACAAACACAAAAAGCCAAAAAAGTGATATAAATATAAGTGGTTTATAGGTTTTGCCAATCAAAAATCTAAATATACAATAAAGGAAAACGCAATGGAAAGATTATATGAATATATGAAAATAACAGATTTAAAAGACATGTTAAAAAAATCTGGAGAAAAATATGGTAAAAATATTGCATATAAATTACGCGAAGAAGAAGGAAAATATAAATTAATAACACATGAACAAGTAAGAAAAATGGTAGATGGTTTAGGAACATCATTAATCAATATGGGACTAAAAGACAAAAGAATTGCAATAATTGGAGAAAATAGGTATGAATGGGAAATAGCATATTTATCAATAGTTTGTGGAACAGGAATTGTAGTACCATTAGATAAATCTTTACCAGAAAATGAACTAGAAAGTTTAATAGAACGTTCTGAAGTTGAAGCAATTATTTGTTCTAAAAAATATATTGAAACATTAAAAAAAATAAAAAACAATAAATTAAAATATATTATTTCTATGGATTTAGAAAAAACAGAAGACGAAATTATCTCAGAAAAAGAACTAATAAAAAAAGGAATAGAATTAGTAAAAAAAGGAGATAAAAGATTTACTGAAGCAGAAATAGACAATTCAAAAATGAATATAATGTTATTTACATCTGGAACAACATCATTATCAAAAGCAGTAGCACTTTCACACAAAAATATTTGTTCAAACCTTATGGATCTAGCATCAACATTAGATGTAAACTCAAATGATATATTTTTGTCATTTTTACCATTACATCATGTATTTGAATGTACAGTAGGTTTTTTATTTGCATTTTATATAGGGGCACAGATAGTATTTTGTGATGGAATAAGACATATACCAGAAAACTTAAAAGAATATAAAGTTTCTGTTATGGCATCTGTACCAGCAATATATGAAAGACTATTTAAAATTGTTAGAAAACAAATTGAAAAAAGCGGAAATTTAGAAGAAATATTAATAAATGAAGAAAAACACAAAAATGATACAATAGAAGAAAAAAAAGAAGTTTTTAAAGAAATACATAATATGTTTGGAGGAAACATAAAACTATTTATAAGTGGTGCAGCAAGTTTAGATGCAAAAATTGAACAAAAATTTAGAAACCTAGGATTCAATATTGTACAAGGTTATGGACTAACAGAAACCTCACCAATTGTAGCAGTAGGAAACAAAAAATACCATAAAATAGGATCTATAGGTAAAGCAGTTCCAAGTGTACAAGTTAAATTATTAAATATTAATGACAATGGAGTTGGAGAACTTGCTGTAAAAGGTCCAAATGTAATGTTAGAATACTATGGAAATAAAGAAGCAACAAAAAATGTTATAAAAGATGGATGGTTTAGTACAGGAGATTTAGCCAAAATAGATGAAGAAGGATATATATTTATTTGTGGAAGAAAGAAAAATGTTATAGTATTAAAAAACGGAAAAAACATATATCCAGAAGAGATGGAAAGTTTAATAAATAAAGAAGATGGAATAGATGAATCATTTATATTTGGAAAACCAATTTCAGAAGATCCAACAAATATTAAAATTTTTGCAAAAATAGTATATAATAAAGAATTTTTTAAAGATCAAACACAAGAAGAAATCACAAAAGAAATAAGTAAAAAAATAAGTGCAATAAACAAATCTATGCCAAGGTACAAATCTATTAGAGGAATTATTGTTTCAGAAGAGCCACTAATAAAAACAACAACGAATAAGATTAAAAGAGAAAAAAACTTAGAAGTCATTATTAATAATGAACATACCAAAATAGATTCTTAAAAAGGAAAGTAATAAAATGATAAAAACAACTTCCGAAATTAATGGAAAGAAAGTAGAACATTATGATATAATTGATTCAACACAATTAGAAATACACAGACGAATCAAAGAAAATAAAATCGAAGATGGATTAATTATAATAACAGAAAAGCAGACTAATGGAAAAGGAACACATGGCAGAGTTTGGCACACTGATGAAAAAAATAACATAGCATTTTCTTTTTACAAAGAAGTAAACTGTAAGTCACAAAAGTTAGATGGAATAACCATTGAATTAGCTCAAATAGTATTAGATGTATTTTATAAATTATATAATATAAAACTCAATATTAAATTTCCAAATGATATAGTTTATAATAATAAAAAATTAGGTGGAATATTAACAGAAAGCAAAATTAATGGTGAAATAACAAAATATATTGTTGTTGGGATTGGAATAAATACAAATCAAAAAAGATTTAATAAGGACATAGAAAATATTGCAAGTTCCATAAAAAATGAATTCAATATTAAAGTAGATAATGAGAAGATAATTCAACAAATTATAGAACAATTTGAAATAAAATTAAAAGAAAGGAAAGTGATAGAATGAAAATAGGTTTTTTATTTCCTGGACAAGGCTCACAAAGCATTGGAATGGGAAAAGATTTATATGAAAAATATGAAGAAGTAAGAGACATTTATAAAAAAGTAAAAGACATAATAGGTATAGATGTTGCTCAAATGACATTTGAAGGAGAAGAAGAAGAATTAAATAAAACTTCAAATACACAAATAGCAATATTAACTATGAGTTTAGCAATTCTAAAAATCTTAAAAGACAATGATATTAATGCAGAAGTAAGTGCAGGTTTAAGCTTAGGAGAATATTCAGCATTAATTTATAGTGGGATTTTAGATTTTGAAACAGGAGTTAAAATAGTTCAAAAACGTGGAGAATATATGCAAAACTTAGTTCCAGATGGAGAATGGCTAATGGCAGCAGTTCTTGGAATGGAAGAAGAAAAAGTAGAAGAAGCTTGTAAAAAAATATCAAAAGGTTTTGCTGTTCCAGTAAATTTCAATTGTCCTGGACAAATTGTAATTTCAGGAGATAAAGAAGGAGTAGAAGAAGCAGAAAAAATCCTAAAAGAAATGGGAGCTAGAAAAGTAAGAGAATTAAAAACATCTGGACCATTTCATACAATAAAATTAGAAAAAGCATCTGAAGAATTAAAAAAAGAATTAGATAAAATAGAAATACATAAACAAAATTCATTAGTAATAAAAAATCTAGATGCAAAACCTTATACAGAAAATGATGATGTAAGAGAAATTTTAGCAAAACATATAATAAGTCCAGTTAAATTCTCAAAAAGTTTACAGGAAATGCTTGACTTAGGTGTAGATACATTTATTGAAATAGGGCCAGGAAAAACATTATCAGGATTTGTTAAAAAAATTGAAACAGATAAAGAAATAAATATTTTAAATGTTAATAATGTAGAAACATTAGAAAATGTAATAAAATTTGTAAAGGAGAAATAAATTATGAGTAAAGTTGCTTTAATAACAGGAGCTACAAGAGGAATAGGAAAACAAATTGCATTAACACTTGCAAAAGAAGGATATGATATTGCTATAAATTATAGAAAAGAAAATGAAGATTTAGAAAATACAAAAAAAGAATTAGCAGAAATTGGAGTAGAAGTATTAGCTGTTCAAGGTGATGTTTCAAATTATGAAGATTGTGAAAGATTTGTAAAACAAGTTATAGAAAAATTTGGACATATTGATGTACTAGTAAATAATGCAGGAATCACAAGAGACTCATTACTAATTAGAATGAAAGAAGAAGATTTTAAACAAGTAGTAGATACAAACTTAGGTGGAACATTTAATGTAACAAAAAATGTTATAAGTTATATGATGAAAGCACATAGTGGAAGAATTATAAATATTTCATCTGTTGTAGGAGTGGCTGGAAATGCAGGGCAAACAAACTATTCTGCATCAAAAGCAGGAATAATAGGATTTACAAAAAGTTTAGCAAAAGAAGTAGCATCAAGAAATATTTTAGTAAATGCTATTGCACCAGGATTTATAGAAACAGATATGACTGGTGTTTTAAAAGAAGAAATAAGAAATGAAATTGCAAAAAACATCCCTGTAAAAAGAATGGGATCTGCACAAGAAGTAGCAAAAGTAGTTAAATTTTTAGCATCAGAAGACAGTTCTTATATAACAGGCCAAGTTATAAATGTTGATGGCGGAATGATAATGTAAAAAAATTATAAAAATATTTAATAGAAAAGGAATGAAAAAAATGGAAAAGAGAGTAGTAATTACAGGACTTGGAGCTATAACACCGATAGGAAAAAATGTAGATGAAACATGGCAAGGAATTTTAGATAAAAAATGTGGAATAGATAATATTACATTATTTGATACAAGTACATTTAAAACAAAATTTGCAGGAGAAGTAAAGGATTATAATCCACAAGATTATTTTGAACTAAAACAAGCAAAAAGATTAGATAGAAGTTCTCAATTTGCAATTATTGCTGCAAAAGAAGCACTTAAAGATAGTGGAATAGATAAAGAAAATACAGATTTTGAAAGAATGGGAGTATTTGTAAGTTCAGGAATTGCAGGACTAAGAACAATTCAAGAGCAATGTACAATAAGCTGTACAAAAGGACATAATAGAATATCTCCAATGTTTATACCAATGACAATTGCAAATATGCCTGCTGGAAATATCGCAATTGAATTAGGCGCAAAAGGAGAATCAATTTCAATAGTATCTGCTTGTGCATCATCAACACATGCAATTGGAGAAGCATATAGAAATATAAAAGATGGTTATGAAGATGTTATAATTGCTGGTGGAACAGAAGCATCTATTTGTGAAATTGGAATTGCTGGTTTTGAAAATATGAAAGCATTATCAAATGAAACAGAAGATAAAACAAGAGCAAGTATTCCATTTGACAAAGAAAGAAGCGGATTTGTAATGGGAGAAGGTGCAGGAATACTAGTTTTAGAAGAATTAGAACATGCTTTAAAAAGAGGAGCTAAAATATATGCTGAGGTAGTAGGATATGGTGCAACATCAGATGCATATCATATAACATCACCATCACCAGATGGAGAAGGTGCAGCAAGAGCTATGACTAGAGCAATGGAATCTGCTAATATAAATCCAGAAGATGTAGATTACATAAATGCACATGGTACATCAACACATTTAAATGATTTATGTGAAACATTAGCTATAAAAAAAGCATTTGAAGAATCAGCAAAAAAAGTTATGGTAAGTTCAACAAAAGGAAATATAGGTCATTTACTTGGAGCAGCAGGAGGAGTTGAAGCAATATTCTGTACAAAAGCATTAGAAACAGGCAAAGTTCCTCCAACAATTAATTACAAAGAAAAAGATGAAGAATGTGATTTAGATGTTGTTCCAAATGAAGTAAGAAATGCAGATTTGAAACTAGTAATGTCAAATTCATTAGGATTTGGTGGACATAATGCAAGTATAATTTTAAAAAAATTTGCTAAATAATACATATAATTTAAAGAAAGGAATATGTAAAAATGAATTATGAAGATATAAAGAAATTAATTGAAGATATGGGAAATTCAAAATTAACAGAAATTAATATAGATTTTCCAGATGGTACTAAAATTAAAATGAAAAAAGACAAAGAATTACAAATAGTTGAAAAAACAGCAGATAAAATTATACAATCACAACCAATTGAACAATCACAAACAATTCAAGAAAACCCAAAAACAGAAGAAGGGAATATAGTAAAATCACCAATGGTTGGAACATTTTATTTAAGACCAGACCCAAATTCTGCACCATATGTAGAAGTTGGTAAAACTGTCAAAAAAGGTGATGTATTATGTATTATAGAAGCAATGAAACTTATGAATGAAATTGAATCTGAATTTGATGGAACAATTGTAGAGGTTCTTGTTAAAGATGGAGAAATGGTAGAATACGGAAAACCATTATTTAAAATAAAATAATAAAAAGGAGAAAATCATGTTAAATAAAGAACAAATAAAAGAAATAATACCACAAAGAGAACCATTTTTAATGATAGATGAAGTAGAAGAATATGTACCAGGAGAAAGTGCAATAGCATATAAAAATGTAGATGAAAGTGAATGGTATTTTAAAGGACATTTTCCAGGTAATCCAATAATGCCGGGAGTATTAATTACAGAAAGTTTAGCACAAGCTGGAGCAATAGCAATACTAAGCATGCCAGAAAATAAAGGAAAAAATGCACTATTTGGTGGAATAGATAAAATGAAATTCAAAAAAATGGTTGTTCCAGGAGATAGACTAAAATTAGAAGTAAAAATAATAAAAAGAAAAGGTCCAATAGGAGTTGGAGAAGCAATTGCAACAGTAGATGACAAAATAGTAGCAAAAGGAGAATTAACATTTGCAGTTGTAGGATAAAAAATTAATAAAAATGAAGAGGGTCGCAAAGCAACCCTCTAAAGCGGATAAAGAGAAGAAATTACAGATGAACTTCAACTGTTATTTCTAACTCATCTCCTACAGACTTCATCTCTACGCGTTTCTTGAAAGAATCGCCATCGTGGATGTATCCAGAGTCTACAAGAAGTTCTTTAATTAGTTTGCTCTGAAAAACTCCTTCAATTTTCAGTTTGAAGTCTTTTGGGAGCACGCCACCGTTATTTTCAGCAAGGTCTTTTAACTGCTGTTCCAACGGTTTACAGGTATCCGACTTTTTGAAAAACTCCATATTATCATAAGACATTAGTCACACCTCCAGTGTATTTAAAATAGAGTTTTTCTTGTGAGCACAAACGAATAGTTAATTTAATTATAACATAAAAATGTATTAAAATCAAAACAATCAATTATATAAGAGAGGAGAGTTTATAGTTTTTTTGCTATAAAATATGAAAATGAATAAAATATTAATTGCAAATAGAGGAGAAATAGCTGTTAGAATTATAAGAGCATGTAAAGAAATGAATATAAAAACAGTTGCAGTATATTCAGAAATTGATAAAGATGCAATGCATACAAGACTTGCAGATGAAGCAATATGTATTGGACCTGCAAGTTCTAGTAAAAGCTATTTAAATATCAAAAATATAATAGAAGCAGCTCACATAACAGGAGCAGATAGTATTCATCCAGGTTTTGGATTTTTATCTGAAAACAGTCACTTTGCTAAAATTTGTGAAGAATCAAATATAAAATTCATAGGACCAAAACCAGAAGTAATTGATTTATTAGGAAATAAATCAAAAGCAAAAGAATTAATGAAATCAGCAGGAGTTCCTGTAATTCCAGGATCAGAAGGAAGTGTTACAGGACTTACAGATGCAAAAAAAATAGCAGAAAAAATAGGATATCCAGTAATGCTAAAAGCTGCAGCAGGTGGTGGAGGAAAAGGAATACGTATTGTAAACAGTCCAGACGAATTAGAAAGCAATTACAATATTGTAAAACAAGAAGCAAAAATATCATTTAATGATGATGAAATTTATATAGAAAAATTCATAAAAAATCCAAGACATGTAGAAATCCAAATATTAGCAGATGAACATGGAAATGTAATACATTTAGGAGAAAGAGATTGTTCAATACAAAGAAGAAACCAAAAAATAATTGAAGAAACTCCATCAACAGCAATTGATGACAAGTTAAGAAACAAAATGGGAGAAGTAGCAGTTAAAGCTGCAAAAACTGCTGGATATTCAAATTGTGGAACAATAGAATTTTTAGTAGACAGTGATAAAAACTTTTATTTCATGGAAATGAATACTAGAATACAAGTTGAACATGGAATAACAGAAGAAAGAACAGGAATTGATATAGTAAAAGAGCAAATCAGAATTGCTGCAGGAGAAACTCTAAGATTCAAACAAAAAGACATAGAATTCAGAGGACATAGTATTGAATGCAGAATTAATGCAGAAAATCCAAGTAAAAACTTTATGCCATGTCCAGGAACAATTACAGGATTAAACCTACCTGGAGGAAATGGAATAAGAATAGATACTGCCATTTATGAAGGATATACAATACCACCTACATATGACTCAATGATAGCAAAAATAATTACACATGGAGACACAAGAAATGAAGCAATAAGCAAAATGAAAAGAGCACTAGAAGAAACAGTTATAGAAGGTGTAGATACAAACATAGACTTTTTATTTCAAATTATAAAAAATCAAAATTTCATCAGAGGAAATTTTGACACATCATTTATAGAAAAAGAAATATTAAAAAAATAGTTTTAAGGAGTTAAAACATGATAGTAGACAAAATTAAAAAAAGAGAACCAACTGCAAAACGTATACAAAATAAAGTAGATATACCTGTAGGAAAATGGGTAAAATGTGATAAGTGTAAAGAAATAATATATAAAGATTCATTAAGAGAAAATTTAAGTATTTGCCCTAATTGTGGTGGATATTTTAGAATGCACATAAATAAAAGGCTAGAAAGTATTATTGATGAAGGAACATATAAAAAATTTGATTTTAATATAGATACAACAAACCCATTAAACTTAGAAGACTATCCAAAAAAATTAAAATCATTAAGAGAAAAAACAGGAATACAAGAAGCAGTAAGTAGTGGAACAGGAAAAATAAATGGAGAAGAAGTTGTAATATGTGTAATGGATAGTGGATTTTTAATGGGAAGTATGGGAATTGTTGTAGGAGAAAAAATTACATATTCAATAGAAAGAGCAATTGAACTAAAACTACCTATAATAATTTTCTGCGTATCTGGTGGTGCAAGAATGCAAGAAGGAATAATATCACTAATGCAAATGGCAAAAACAACATCAGCAATAGAAAAACTAAATGAAGCAGGATTATTATATATATCTGTTCTAACAGATCCAACATATGGAGGAGTTACAGCATCATTTGCAAGTTTAGCAGATATAATTTTAGCAGAGCCAGGAGCAATGATAGGTTTTGCCGGACAAAGAGTAATTGAGCAAACAATAGGAGAAGAACTTCCAGAAGGATTTCAAACAGCAGAATTTTTATTAGACCATGGATTTATAGATAAAATAGTAGAAAGAAAAGATTTAAAAAACACATTATCAAAATTAATACAATTAAACAAAAATTAAAAATCTAATAAAAAAGAGGTGAAAAAAATGGATGCATGGGATAGAGTTGAAATAGCGCGAAACCCAAAAAGAAAAACATCATTAGATTATGTAGAAAAAATATTTGATGAATTTATAGAATTACATGGAGATAGGCAATTTAAAGATGATAAAGCAATAGTTTGTGGCCTAGCAAGAATAGGAAATCAAAATTTTACAATTATAGCAGAACAAAAAGGAAGAACTACAAAAGAAAATATTGAAAGAAATTTTGGAATGCCAAATCCAGAAAGTTATAGAAAAGGAATTAGATTTATGAAACAAGCAGAAAAATTTCGTAGACCAGTAATAACCTTTATAGATACTAAAGGAGCATATCCAGGAATAGGAGCAGAAGAAAGAGGTCAAGGAGAAGCAATAGCAAGTTCAATGCTTCAAATGGCAAGTCTAACAGTACCAACAATTAGTATAGTTGTTGGAGAAGGTTCAAGTGGAGGAGCTTTAGCATTAGGGTTAGGAAATAAAGTAATAATGCTTGAAAATGCAATATATTCAATACTTTCTCCAGAAGGATATGCAAGTATTTTATGGAAAGACTCATCAAGAGCCAAAGAAGCTGCTGAAGTAATGAAATTAACAGCAAAAGATTTAAAAGAACTAAGAGTAATTGATAAAATAATAAAAGAGCCAGAAGGAGACGAACAAGAAAGTTTTAATACAATTAGTGAAAATCTAAAAAAAGAAATACTAAAAATAATAAAAGAATATAGTAAAAAAAGTCCAGAAGAAATAAAAGAAGAAAGATACCAAAAATTCAGAAATATGGGAGAATATAAAATAATACAATAAATATTATAAAATAAAAACATAGATAGAAATTAAAAAGGAGGTAATGCAATTATTTTAATAAAATGATTGCAAGAAAAAATTATGTTATTAGAAGGTAAAAAAATATTAATAATGGGAATAAGAAATAAATGGAGTATAGCATTTGGAATTGCAAAATCAGCATATGAAAATGGAGCACAATTACTATTTACATATATGGGAGAAGAAAACAAAGATAAAATAGAAAGCCTAATTTCAGAATTCAAAGGAAGTAAAGCATATGTATTAAATGGAGCATCAGAAGATGAAAAAGTAAGAGAAGTATTCACAAAAATAAAAGAAGAAAACGGAAAAATCGATGGAATAGTTCATGCAATAGCACATGCAAACACAGAAGATTTACACAATGACTTTATTTTAACAAGCAAAGAAGGATATTCACATGCATGTGATGTAAGTGCATATTCATTTGTTTTAGTATCAAGAATGGCAAAAGAACTAGATATGTTAAACGAAAATGCAAGTTTAGTAACACTAACATATCATGGTTCAACAAAAGTATTAGAAGGATATAATGTAATGGGAGTAGCAAAAGCAGCTCTAGAAGCAAGTGTAAGATATTTAGCAGACAATTTGGGAAAAGAAAACATAAGAGTAAATGCAGTATCTGCTGGACCAATAAAAACATTATCAGCAAAAGGAATAAAAGACTTCAACTCTATTTTAGACATAGTAGAAGAAAGAGCACCATTACACAGAAATGTTACAACAACAGAAGTTGGAGATGTAGCAACATTCCTTTTAAGCAAAATGTCATCAGCAATAACAGGACAAGTAATTTATGCAGACAATGGATATAACATAATGGGTGTGTAAATTAAATTATTTATTTGGGGTCGGTTCCAAAATCATTTGGGGTCGGTTCTTTTTTTTACTAATTTTGGGTCGATTCTCTTTTTTGAGAAAATATTTAATAGAGATTAAAAATCTTCATCTTGTAAAGCATTAATAATTATATTCATATCAGATGTAGATATATATGCTTGTTTTCCGATTATGTAAAACACACTTTATAGCTGAATCTAATAAATAAATCTCTCCATTTTCTGTGCATATTTTATAATTAGGAAAGCTATCAGATTGTTCAAAAGAATATTGTAAAGAACATAAAATTTTTAATATTTTAGAGGAATTATCACTACTTATGTTGTACTTAAAATTGTTATGCTCTATTACAAGTATCTTTGTATTAAGGGTATCTTGAACATTATTTGTAGATAATTTAGTGTCTTTTAGTTTAAATAAACACAACAATAACAAAAAAATAAAAATACTGCATTGCGAAAAATATACAGAAAATAATCTTTAAAAACTTTAATTTTCTAAGAAAAAATTTTTTATTCGTTACCACTGATGGTATTGATACAAGCTTTACAAAACCTATATTCTATGTTAAAATATACTACAGTATTATTAAGAGATAAAAAGAAAGGAATATAGTAATATATGGAAAAAATAAGAAATAAAATTATTACAATATCTGGAGAACCAGCAAGTGGAAAATCAACTGTAGTAAAAGTAATAAAAGACAAATATGAACAAATGGGATATCAAGTACAAATAATTTCAGTTGGAAATGTTTTTAGACAATTAATACAAGAAGAATATTACAAAACATATCCAGATAGAAAAAATGTTAGTTTAGCAGATATTCAAACAGATGAAGAATTTAAGCCAAAAAGAAATAAAATAGATAAAATGGTTGATGAAGAAGTTGCAAGAAGGGGGCAATTAATTAATCAAACAGAACACCCTAATAATGTGTATATTATAGATTCAAGATTAGCTTGGAGTAATATACCAGATTCTTATGCCATAAGATTAACTATAAATGAAGCTATAGCAGGTCAAAGAGCTTTTAATGATCCCAATAGAGGACCTGAAGATAGATATGATACAGTAGAAGAAGCTATTGAAAAAACAAAATTAAGAAAATTATCAGAAGTACAAAGATATAAAGAAAGATATGGAGTAGATTTAACAAATCCAGACAATTATGATTTAATAGTAGATACATCATTTTCAAACCAAGAAGAACTTGCAGACATTATAATAAAAGGTGAAGAAAATTATAGAACAGGAAAATGGTATCCTAAAACATGGAAAAGCCCAGCAATGTTTTTACCATCACAAATATATGTAAGTACAATTGCACCTTCTTGTGCAGGAACAACATTAGAAGGTTTAACTCAAAAAATAAAAAAAGAAGGATTTGATTACGGTAATGGAGAAGTTGATACTTTAGAATATAATGGAGATACATATATAAAAGATGGACATCATAGAGCATTATCAGCACTTGCAGCAGGAAAAACATTAATACCATATTATATAGAACATAAAGATGATGATTATTCAAAAAGTTTCGTTAAGGGAATATTAACAATATCTGATTATTATGATTGGGAAGACGGAATAAGAGGTAGTGCTAAAATTGGAGGAATAAAAAGTTTACAAGATTTTGATATAACAAAAGTATTTGATATGGAAAAAATATTAGGTATAAAATTAAAAAAACAGCAACCTGAAGAAAGATAAAAGGCAACAATAAAGAAAGGAACGGGAACAAAATTGAAGTTATTATTACACACATGTTGTGCACCATGTAGTGTATATTGTATAAAAAGTTTAAGACAAGAAGGGATTGAACCAACAGTTTATTGGTTCAATCCTAATATTCATCCATACACAGAATACAAAGCTAGAAGAGATACTTTAAGACAATATACATCAAGTATTGGAGTACAAGCTATATTTGAAGAAAATTATGGATTAAGAGAATTTTGTAAAAATGTTGTAGATGACTTAAATAATAGATGTGTAAAGTATTGTTATAGAATTAGATTAGAGCAAACAGCAAAATATGCAAAAGAAAATGGATATGATGCATTTTCAACAACACTTTTAATAAGTCCATATCAAAATCATGAAGCCTTAAAGAAAATAGGGGAAGAAATGGCAGAAAAATATGGATTAGAATTTCTATACAGAGACTTTAGACCAGGTTTTAGACAAGGACAAGCAGAAGCTAGAGAACTAGGACTTTATATGCAAAAATATTGTGGTTGCATATTCTCAGAAGAAGATAGGTATAAAAAGAAGATTGAGAAGGATAAAGAAAATTTAAATATGAAAGTGATAATATAACTAGAAAATAATGAAATTAAAAGGAAATATTAAATGAATGATTTTATAGATATAAATGATATAAGTACATATCCAATGGAATTTAAGAAATTTTGTAATGATAAAATAGATATTTTAAAAAATACAATTACAGAAGAAATTTCTTTAGATCATGATACATTTTTAGCACGAAAACTGTTTGATATTATAAAACAATATAAAATAATAGGCATTCATGCAACAAGAGTATATGATATAGAAAATATCTATAAAAAAGGTTTGCTTATACCGTCTAAATCAACGGATTTAATAGATATAATATTAAATCCAATATGTACAAAAATAAATAAAGAAGAATTTGCTAATATAAGAAAAAATTAATACATAAAATTAGTATAGATGATATATATAGTAGATTGCATTTTGTAGTTGGGAGTATAGATGATATAACAATCGAAAACGGTTTATTAATGTTAAATAAATATGGCGGAGAATTATTAGAAGATATTTTTACAGATATGAAATTAAAAAGTTTTTATTTGGGGAATATTGCTTTAATTGGAGAAGCATATGCAATAAAATTTAAAGTGAATATAAGTGACTTGAATAAGTGTTTTTTAATGAAACTAATTGTTTTTATGCTAAAAAAAATAATAATTTTATAAGAGGAGGAAAGCTTAATTGAACAATGATTTAGAAGTGTATTTTAATGATGTTATCAATATGATAGAAACTAGAAGATATAATGCCTATAAAAAAGTAAATGAAGAACTTATTTCATTATATTGGGATTTTGGAAAGTATATCAGTGAAAAAGTTAATGATAATAATTGGGGAGATAAAATTGTAGAAAAATTGGCAGAATTTATGAAAAGAGAATACCCAACTATGAGAGGATTTAATAAACGTGGAATCTATAGAATGAAACAATTTTATGAAACATACAAAGATTATCCATTTGTGTCACCACTGGTGACACAAATAAGCTGGACAAACAATTTGATTATCTTAAGTAGTACAAATAACATTGAAGAAAAAGAATTTTATATAAAAATGTGTATTAAAAACAATTATTCTAAAAGGGAACTTGATAGACAAATAGGAAGCGGATATTATCAGAGATATATGCTTTCAGATGGAAAAGCAAATGAAAGTTTAGCAAAAGTTGAAGGTGATGAAGACTATCCTAATACAAGAATTTTAGACACATATAGCTTAGAATTTTTAGACTTGCCAAATCAATATTCAGAAAAAGATTTGAAAAAAGCAATAATTTCTAATATGAAAGATTTTATATTGGAAATTGGAAAAGATTTTACCTATGTTGGGGAAGAATATAGAGTACAAGTTGGAAATGAAGATTTTTATATAGATTTACTATTTTATAATAGAGCCTTGAGTTGCTTAGTAGCATTTGAATTAAAAATAGATAAATTTCGACCTGAATTTATTTCAAAAATGGATTTCTATTTAGAGGCATTAGACAGGCAAGAGAAAAAAGAAAATGAAAATCCAAGTGTTGGAGTAATATTATGTGCTAGTAAAGATGAGCAAGTGGTTGAATATGCAATGAGTAGAAGTATGTCGCCTACCATGGTTTCTCAATATACATTAAAATTAATTGATAAAAAATTATTAGAAGAAAAACTTAAAGAAATTAATGATATAGTAGAGGAAAATAATAATAAAGAGTAGAAAAAATAGGAGGATATATATTATAACCGCAAAAACGGGAAGACCGATATAAATGAAGGAAAAATGAACTTTTGAAATATGCTTAAGTATGCCATTTGCTACTATACAATAATCCTTAAATGTAGTAATGACAAGTGCTTTAAGGAGTAATGTCAGGGTACGCTAAAATGTGCGGTTAGATAGGTAAATTCCAGAGGAAATGTCGAGTCTTGCACGACAAAAAAAGGAAAAAGAAATAATAGATAGAGCTAACAGAGATACAGAGCGAAGAATAAGACTATCAGAATGTATACCGAGTCTTGATTTTAGACAACTAAAAAGAGAAAATAAGGAAGAAATAGACTTTATATATAATATTAAAAAAGAAGATTATAATAAATATGTAGAAGAAAACAAAACTGAGATGAGCGAAGAAATACAGACAAAATTATTTAAAAGATATATAAAAGAAAATGCAAAGAATATAAAAATAATTACAGTAAAAGGAGAAAAAATAGGATTTTTTGATGGAAAGATTTTAGAAGATAATACTTTTAGAATTGATAATATATTTATAATAAAAGAATATCAAAATACAGGAATTGATGAAGCAATTTCCAGAGAGTTATTATTTGAAAATAAAATATAAAGTATAAGTATCAAAAAATGTACTAGGAGGAAATAGTAATGACTTATCCAATTGAAAAAGAAATTGAAATAAATAATGCAGTTTTGATGATATAGATGTTTCTCAAATAAGATATTTATCTTCAAATCGTATTGGAGATTTGGAACAATATAGATCTAAGATAAATCAATATAATTATGAAAATAGTGATTATAATCTTGGAGATAAAGCAACTGGAAGAGTTAAACATCAAATAGAAATTGCACTAAACTGCTGTCGCAGTGGTCGTTTAAGTTAGTATAACACTAAATAGGAAAATTTGCTACTAATTTGAGAATAAAGCTTGTAAGTATTGAAATATAAGCAAAAACTCTTTAAAATAGATATTATGTAGATTATGTCTACAAATATTTATTGAAAGGAGTTTTTTTGATGTGTAATGAAGAAATACTAAAATTAAAGAAAGTATCTGGAAAAGATTTTAATTTATGCCCAGTTTGTAGAATTGGACATTTAATAAGACCTATTGTAAATTGATATATTTAGGAAAGTGTAGTAAAATAAGAAAAAAAGAATAAGAGATAAAGTTTAAAAACTCCATAGACAGTCCGCGGTTTGTGCAATTAAACTAAACGAACTAAGTTCTAATTGCTAAGAGCTTCTAGTGGAGTTTTTCTCTGAACTTAGTTCGTTTAATTTCTTATTCATTGCTCTATTACCATATACAGCAACTAATAGAGCTTTTGCACCATTACCATTAATATTATGTAAGCGGGCTACAGCAGGGGTAGGGACTCTGCCACCATAAACAGGTACTGCAACAATACAAAAAGTATCATTAGATAAATTATACATTTTATTTTCATTATTATATTCGCTTAAATCAATCTCATATTCAATATCCATACCTTCAACTAATCTTGATACACCAACAGTATTACATGCACAACCACCAACTATTTTAACACTTTTAACAATATTTCCTTCTACTTCTATTTGCATTTCTCTAGAACATACTCCTCTAGGACTATATACATATTGCATTTTAAATCACCTCAATTTACTTAATTTATTATTACTAAAATATTATCTTATTAAATATATCACTAAATAAAGAGAATAACAAGAAAATTTCTGTAAATATTGGAAAATAAAAATGCTAAAAAATTAAAAATAAGTTTATGGAAATTATATTATTATTAAATTTAATTGTAAAAAAACAATAAAATAAATAGAAATATTTAAAAAAATATTGACATTAAAAAATTATATAAATATAATTTTAAAGGAGGTGGTTTATATGAATGATATTGAATATAAAGCAAAAGTTGATTTTGAGAGATTTAAGAATTTATTTTTAGCTCAAAATAAAAATTATTTTAGAAAATTAGGAATTCTTTGTTCTATCATTTTTATTCCACTAACAATTTTATTTGTAATTATGTTTGTAGGAAAGCCAACAGGTGAAAACTTTTTATATGTTTTGGTTAGTTTGTTATTAACAATACTTGGATTACTTTTTATCTTTAAACCGTTTTTCGTTTTTTATACTCGTAGAAATTTAGTTACTAAGTGGTTTTATTTTCACGGATTGAAAGATTTAAAACAGGATTTTAAAGAATACAAAATTGAATATGATGTTATTTTATCAAAATTAGGTGTTACTGAAAAGTTTGTATCAGGAAATGAAGTTAGATTTCCTTGGTTTACATTTACAGGAAAATATGTAGAATTCCCAGAAGGAGTATATTTTATATATGATGATGGTAAAAATAGTTCAGTTTTTTATAATATGCTAGGTGTAAATTATTTGTTTAGAGAAGAATTGCAAGGAGAAACTTTATTTATAGAAAAAGATGTTTTAGATAAAAATCCTAATTTATTAGAAGATATTAAAAAGTTAATAGAAGAATCTAGGAAAAAATACAAAAATAGAAAAATTCCTGAGGAAGAAAAACAAGAATTATTAAAATGGCTAGAAAGTGTTAATGGAGGAAAAGTAAAATAACTATGAAAAATGAAAATGAAAAAGTAAAAAATAAAAATGAAGAAAATAAGGCAAAAGATTATACTGATGAAGGTTTAGCAATTCGGAGTAGGTATGGGTCTGTTAGCTGGTGTAATATTTGGAAGTATAACAGATAATATAGGGCTTTGTTTGCCATTAGGTGTATGCTTAGGAATATATTTGATAAAATCTTTAGTAATGAGATAGAATTAGAAGATTTTTTAAGAAAATATTCAAAAAGTTTAATTTAAAAATTTAAAAATATAAAAAAAAATAGTTTATTTTAAATTAATGTGATAAAATAATAAAGAAAAAGGAGATTGGTTTATATGGGAGTAGATAAAAAAGAAAAAAATAAGAATAGAAATAAGATTATTTTAACAATAGCAATTGTTCTGGTATTATTGATAATAATTTCAGTTAGTTTTTTAGTTCAAGGAAATGGAAGTAGTATTTTTACATCTAAAGAGACATTAAATATCTTATCAGGTTCGGAAAATCAAGTCTTAGAACCAATTCTAGAAGAATTCGAAAAAGAAAATAATGTAAAAGTAAATATGACTTATGAAGGCTCTGTTGATATTATGCAAGAATTACAAAATGGAGCAAATAATTATGATGCAGTATTTCCAGCAAATAGTATTTGGATAAGTATGGGAGATACTAATTTAAAAGTAAAACATCAAAAATCAATAACAACAACACCAGTTGTATTTGGAATAAAGAAAAGTGTAGCTGAAAAATTAGGTTTTGTTGGAACAGATGTAACAACTAAAGATATATTAGAAAAAATACAAAATAAAGAATTAAGTTTTATGATGACATCAGCAACACAGTCAAATTCAGGAGCAACAGCATATTTAGGATTTATATATGCACTTCTTGGAAATCCTGAAGTAATAACATCAGAAGATTTAGATAATGAAACTTTAAAAAGCGATTTAACTACATTACTTTCAGGAGTAAATCGTTCATCAGGAAGCTCTGATTGGTTAAAAGATTTATTCTTACAAAGTGATTATGATGCAATGGTAAATTATGAATCAATAATAATAGACACAAATAAAGAATTAGTAGCACAAGGTAAAGAACCATTATATGTAATATATCCAAAAGATGGATTAGGAATTGCAGATTCGCCACTAGGTTACATAGATAACGGAAATAAAGAAAAAGAAGAAGCATTTTTAAAATTAGAAGATTACTTGACTTCAGATGAAGTAAAACCTAAATTACTAGAATTAGGAAGAAGAACTTCATATTCAATAAATTTTGAAAATAATAATCCAGATGTATTTAATAGTGATTGGGGAATAGATACTAAAAAAGTTTTAAATGTTATGAAAATGCCATCAGCAGATGTGATTGAGAAGGCTTTAAATATGTATCAAACAGAACTTAGAAAACCATCACTTACAGTATATTGCTTAGATTATTCAGGAAGTATGTATGGTGAAGGAGTAGAAAGTTTAAGAAGTGCAATGAATATGTTATTAGACCAAAATGAAGCATCTAAATATATGTTACAAGCAAGCGGAAAAGATGTAACAATTGTAATTCCATTTGATGATGAAGTTTTAGATGTATGGAAAGCAGAAGGAAATGATGCTACAACGCTTCTAAATCTAAGAAATGAGATAAATAATTTAGAACCACAAGGTGGAACTAATATATATGCACCACTTGTTACAGCAATGGATGAGATATTAAAATATAATTCAAATGATTATACAATATCTATAATACTTATGTCAGATGGACAATCAAATGGTGGAAGTATTAAAGAAGTAGAAGATAAGTGGAATAGTAGTAACTTAGATATACCAATATTTTCAATAACATTTGGAGATTCAGATGAAAGAGAATTACAAGGTTTAGCAGATTTTTCTAAGGCACGTGTATTTGATGGAAAGAAAGACTTAGAAAAAGCATTTAAACAAGCAAAAGGATATAACTAAAATAAAGGAAGGATATTATGTTAGTATATAGAAAAAATATTATTAGATTTGATATAATAAATACAATTGTTGCAATTATAATATTTATACTATTATTTTCAGTATTGAATATTGAAATAATCATTTCAGGAATACTTGCAATACTAATATATATAGGAAGTTCATTGCTATTTGCACCAAATAATAAATTGGTGTTATTAGGAATAAAAGACTCAAATAAACAAAAAGAATATATGGAATTATTAGATAATGGTTATGAAAATTATAGTAAATTAGTAGATTTAAAAAATAAGGTAAGTAAACCTCATATTAAACAAGAATGTAATGATATGATATTAAAAATATCAAAAATATTAAAATACTTAGAAAAACATCCAAATAAAATAGGTGAAAATAAAAAGTTTTTCACCTATTACCTAGAAACAATTTATAAAATTGTAAATTCTTATTATGAAATATCATCTCAAGATGTTCATACAAAAGAGATAGAAGAAGTTATAAAGAAAACTGAGAATTCATTAACAATAATAAATAAATCTTTAGATGACCAGTTTACTAAAATGCTTCAAAATGATGCTTTAGATTTAGATACAGAAGTAGATTTCTTAAAAAGTAGTATGCAGATGAAAGATTTTTAAAATGTGGAGGTGAAAAAATTGAAATCAAAAATAATTGGAGGAATTATTTTATTAGTAGTAATAATAGTAGTTATTGCATTTCAGTTTATAAATACGAATAAGCCAGAGCAAATAACAGTAACTGGTTATTTAGGTGGAGAAAAAATAGGGCTTATGGAAGATGAAGAAGTTAAGAAAATATTGAAAGACAAATATGGTTTAACAGTAGATTATACAAAAGCAGGGTCAATTGAAATGGTGGAACAAGATTCAAGTGATAAAGATTATTTATTTCCATCAAGTCAAACAGCTTTAGAACTTTTTAACCAAACTAAAAGTGATAAGTTATATAAAAGTGAAATATTATTTAACTCACCAATTGTAATATATACTTGGAAACCAATAGCAGATGCTTTGATAAATGATGGCATTGTTGAAATGAAAGATAATTCTTATTATATTGCAGATACTACAAAATTAATTAGTTTAGTTACAGATAAAAAAAAGTGGAGTGATATTGGTGTAAATGATTTATATGGATATGTTACAATTCAGTCAACAGACCCTAATAAATCAAATTCAGGAAATATGTTTGCAGGTCTAGTTGCAAATATTATGAATAATCAAACAGTAGTAGATGAAAGCACTGTAGATAGTATTTTGCCACAGCTAAAAGATTTCTTTGGAAAAATTGGTTATATGGAACATTCATCATCAGACCTTTTTGAGCAGTATTTAAAAACAGGTATGGGAGCAAAACCAATGATTGCAGGTTATGAAAATCAAATGATAGAGTTTGCAATTGAGAATCCAAGTGATTGGGAAACTGTAAAAGACCAAGTCGCAGTTCTTTATCCAGAACCAACAGTATGGAGTTCACATCCATTAATTGCTTTAAATGAAAAAGGTGCAAAATTAATAGAAGCAATGCAAGACCCAAAAATTCAAGAAATTGCATGGACAAAGCATGGCTTTAGAACAGGTGTAAGTGGAACAATAAATACTGATGTTGAAGGTTTTTATGGAATACCTAAAACTATAAATGCAGTTATTCAAATGCCAAATCCAAATACAATGCAAAAAATAATGGATGGCATTAAATAAAAAATAGAAAGGATTGAATTATTATGGAAGAAATCAAAAAAGATGAATTAGTTGCAAAAGAAAACGATGTGCAAGATGCAAGTATTTATGATTATAATAAATTATCAGAAGAAGATAAAAAACAAGTACAAACTATTATGGAAAATATTCAAGATGGAGATTCAAATGCTGTTATTCAATATGGTGTTGGAGCTCAATCTGAAATTGCTAATTTTTCAGATAAAATGCTTGAAGATATAAAAGCAAAAGATACAGATTATGTTGGAGATATATTGTCTAATTTAATGGTGAAAGTTAAAGATACAGATGTAAATGGGTTTGTAAAAGATGATCCATTAGAAAATATACCTATTATTGGTAAATTAGTAGATAAAACAAAAAGATTTTTAGCAAAATACCAAAAAATAGAAAATCAAATAGACGAGATATCAGAAAAATTAGATAACGAAAGAATGGTTTTACTAAAAGACATTGTTATGTTTGATAATCTTTTTGAAAAAAATACAGAATGCATACATAATTTGGATTTATATATTATTGCAGGAAATAAAAAAATTGAAGAGTTAAAAACAAAAACAATACCAGAATTACAAAAAAAGGCAGAAGAAACAAAAGACCCATTAGACGCACAAAAAGTAGCTGATATGGTTGATTATGCTGATAGATTTGAAAAAAAGGTTCACGATTTAAAATTAACTAGAACAATTGCAATTCAAACAGCACCACAAATAAGATTTATCCAATCAGGAAATAAGGCTTTAGTAGATAGAATTCAATCATCAATATTAAATACTATACCATTATGGAAAAGCCAAATAGTACTTGCAATAGGAGTTATTAGACAAAAAGGTGCTTTAGATTTACAAAAACAAGTAACAGAGACGACTAATGAATTATTAAAGAAAAATTCTGAAATGCTTAAAAATAACACAGTAGAAATTGCTAAAGAAAATGAAAGAGGAATTGTAGAAATAGAAACTCTTAAAAAAGTAAATGATGATTTAATTACAACAATTGAAGAAACTATTAAGATAAGTGAAGAGGGAAGAGCAAAACGTAAAGAGGTTGAAAAAGAATTAGTTGTTATAGAAAAAGATTTAAAAGATAAATTAGCAAATGTAAGAAAGTAAGCTGACAAGGAGGTAGAAAATGTATAAAACTGTAGTTATAGAATATTCACCAAAAGCAGATGATATGGCACAAAAAATAGAAGAAAAAACAAATGAAATGCTACAAGATGGTTATGAATTAATTACTATGTCAATTACAGGAACGGCAAAAGCAATTTTGGTATTTAAAAAGTAAAAATATAAATTATAATAAGTAGAGTAAGTAATAAAGTTATTTACTCTTTATTAATATAATGTTAGCAAAAATAGTAAGTTGTTGCTGAGTCTAAATTTTTTGTTAGAATAAAACTTAATGAATTTTGTGAATTTCGTAGACAAAATAAAAAGAATATTGTAGAATATGAACCATTCTGCTATGCCGAGCTAATGGTTTATTAAAACTATATTTTGGCAAGACCACGTTTGTGGTTTCTCCATTTCCTATATTTATTATAATCTATTTATAAGTAAAAAGTCAAGAAATATGATAAAGTTTTACAAACAAGTTGGAAATGAAGACTTTTATATAGATTTATTATTTTATAATAGAGCATTGGTTGTTTAGTAGCATTTGAATTAAAAATAGATAAATTTCGTCGTAGAAGAAAATAATAATAAAGAGTAAAAAAAGCAAGAATAAAAGGAGTGTGAAAATGAAAGTTTGTGAATTAAATCAAGAACTAATTAAATACATAGAAACACAAGTATTTCCACAGTACAGCAAAAACGAAGAAGGACATGGAATCAACCACATAAAAACAGTAATAGAAAGAAGCTTAAAATTTGCAAAAGACTATAATGTCGACATAAATATGGTATATACAATAGCTACATACCATGATTTAGGGCACTATATTGATAGAAAAAAGCATGAAATTATATCAGCAGAATTATTTATGAAAGATGAAAATATGAAAAGATTTTTTACAGATGAACAAAGAAACATAATAAAAGAAGCAATAGAAGACCATAGAGCATCAAGTGACCATAAACCAAGATCAATATATGGAATGATAGTAAGCACAGCTGATAGAACTATTATTGACATAGACACCACTATAAAAAGAACATATTCATATGGAAAAAGAAATTATGAAGGTATAACTGAAGAAGAACAAATAGAGAGAGTATATAGCCATTTAAAAGAAAAATATGGCGAAAATGGATATGCAAAAATATATTTAAAAGATGAAGAATTTGAAAAAGCATTACAAAAATTAAGACAAGCTTTGTCAGATAAGCAAAGTTTTATTAATAGAGTCAAAAAAGTTGTGAATGAAATGAAATAATTTATAAAAACAGAAAGGAAAAGTGTTATGGCAACAATAGAAGATTTTGAAAAATTAGATATAAGGGTAGGAACAATAATAGATGCAGTAACTTTCAAAAAGGCAAAGAAACCAGCATATAAATTAGAAATAGATTTTGGAAAAGAAATAGGAATAAAAAAAGCATCAGCACAAATTACAAATTTATATAATATAGATGAATTAAAAGGAAAACAGATTTTAGCAGTAGTAAATTTTCCACCAAGACAAGTAGCAGATTTTATGTCTGAAGTATTAGTACTTGGAACTTATAGTAAAGATGGTGTAATATTGATTACTCCAGATAAATTAGCAGAAAATGGAGACAAGTTAGGATAAATAAAATTACATAAAATGAGAGGAGAAGAGGTTTATGTCAGAAAATGTTATTTTAAAAGAATTATTAGGAAAAACTAAAGAAAAATTTAGAATAGAGCAACCATTTATGTGTGACTATGGATATAACATAGAAATTGGAGAAAATTTTTATTCAAATCATATGTAGTTGCAGTAGGAAATCCTTGTAAGGTTATAAAAGAAATTTAAATATAAGAAGGGGAAAATACAATGAATAAACAATGTACATTATGTCCACACAAATGTAAAGTAGATAGAAATATTAATATAGGAAGATGCAAAGCAGGAGACAAAATAGAAATAGGAGGAACAAGTTTGCACAAATTTGAAGAACCATGCATAAGTGGAGAGAATGGTTCCGGAACAGTATTTTTCTCAAAATGCAATTTAAATTGTGTATTTTGCCAAAATTATGAAATAAGCAATCTTGGAAATGGCAAACAAATAGAAGTAGAAGAACTTAGCAACATCTTTTTAAAACAACAAGAAAAAAATGCAGAAAATATAAATTTAGTAAGTCCAACAATTTATGCAGATAAAATAGTAGAAGCAATAAAAATAGCAAAAGAAAAAGGACTAAAAATACCTATAATATATAATACAAACGGATATGAAAATATAGAAACTTTAAAAAAACTAGATGGATATATAGATGTATATTTACCAGATTTAAAATATTATTATGAAGAGCTTGCTATAAAATATTCTAAAGTACAAAATTATTTTAAAATAGCAACAGAAGCAATAAAAGAAATGTACAAACAAGTTGGAAGTCCTAAATTTGACGAAAATGGAATGATAAAAAAAGGACTAATAATAAGACATTTAGTACTTCCAAACAACTTAGAAAATTCAAAAAAAGTTTTAAAATGGATAAAAGAAAATATTGATGAAAAAGTTTATGTAAGTATAATGACACAATATTTTCCAACATATAAAGCTCAAGAATATCAAGAAATTAATAGAAAAATAAATAAAGAAGAATATGTTGAAATTGAAAATTACATATATGACTTAGGAATAGAAAATGGGTATATGCAAGACTTTTCAGAAGAAAATGAAGAACAGTATGTACCAAAATGGGAATATTGACTTTTAACTAATTTTATGTTAATATATAGTAGTTATGCATTTCGCATAATAATGTAGTAAGTGTTTTCCATAGCACAACAACCAAACAACTAAAGGAGGTAAATTATGGAATTCTTACGGAACTTACTCTCTGGGCCGACTATTGGCATAATCATTGGGATTATTGCCATTGTCGTGATTTGCTTGACTGGCTATCTGAAAGCTCCACCTGACACTGCAATCATCATTTCTGGGTTAGGAAAGAAACCTAGAATTCTGGTTGGCAAAGCAGGTTTGAGGATTCCTTTCTTTGAAAGGATTGATAGGCTGATCCTTAAGCAAATCAGCATAGACATCAAAACAGATGACTTTATCCCCACTAAAGACTTTATTAATATTAAAGTCGATGCCGTGGCGAAAGTCCATGTTGACATGTCGAAAATCGATTTGGCAATGACGAACTTTCTTAACAAAACTGAGGAAGAAATCATTGCAGACTTGCAAGACACATTGCAAGGCAACATGCGCGAAATCATTGGCACAATGTATCTTAAGGAAATCTGTAATGACAGAAATTCTTTTGGTAACAAAGTCAAAGATAGTGCAAGCCCTGACATGAGTAGTCTGGGTATTGAGATCTTGTCCTGCAATATTCAAAGTATCACAGACCGCAACAACCTGATTGAAGATATGGGTATGGACAATACCAGTAAAATCAAAAAGGATGCTGCAATTGCAAAAGCAGAATCTGAGAGAGATATCGCTATTGCAGAATCTGCTGCCAAAAAAGCGGCTAATGATGCAAGAGTTGAATCTGAAACTCAGATTGCAGAAAAGAACAATGAACTTGCAATCAAACAATCTCAGCTTCAAATTGAATCTGATGTCAAACGAGCAGAAGCAGATTCTGCTTACAAGATTCAGGCGCAGGAGCAGAGAAAAACGATTGAGGTTAAATCTGTGAATGCTGACATTGCTCGGCAGGAGCGTCAGGAAGAACTCAAACGAGTTGAAGCTCGTGTTACTGAACAGGCTCTTGATGCACAAATCAGGAAAAAAGCCGATGCAGAAAAGTATGCTCAGGAAAAGAAAGCAGAAGTTGAGCTCTTCCAACGTCAGAAAGATGCTGAAGCCAAAGCATATGAGACTGCCAAAGAAGCTGAAGCTTTAAGAGTGAAAGCTGAAGCTGAAAAATATGCAGCAGAACAAAAAGCAAAAGGTATTCGTCTGATTGGCGAAGCCGAAGCTGCTTCTATCAAGGCAAAAGGCATTGCAGAGGCAGAAGGTATCGACAAAAAGGCAGAAGCCATGAAGAAGATGGGCGAAGCCTCTGTGTTGGAGATGTTCTTCAATGCTTATCCTCAGATTATGGCTGCTGCAGCTAAGCCTCTTGAGAATGTGGATAAAATCACTATGTATGGTGACGGCAATTCTACTAAGTTGATTGGTGATATTGTCAACTCCACGACTCAAGTAATGGAAGGTGTAAAAAAATCCACAGGGATTGACCTTTCGGCAGTTCTTGCTGGTTTCCTTGGCGGAAAACTTGCAGATTCCAATGATGCAAAAAACGGTACTGATGATGCAACCACATCTGATGTGGTTGACAATCAGTAAAGGTTAAAAAAAGAGAGAAGTAAGACTAGTAAGTAACTAACGAGAATAGGAGTGGGCAATGCCTGCTCCTATTTTCAACAAAAAAATATAAAGACTATATTTTTATGACATTTTATGATATAACATATATCAGGGTGATGTTAAAAAATGAATGTTATAAACGTAATAGCCTTTTTAATTATATATTTAGAAATGATATTCAAATTTACAGTTCTAAAATCAGTAAAAATTATTGATATAGCTATAACTTTACTTTTCACTGTACAAATTATTATGACATTAAATTTATTATGCAATATATTTAAAGAAAAAGTATCAAAAGCTATTTTTTATATAAGTACTGTAATTTTAACAATATATTTTATTATACAAACAATTTTTTATAATTTATTTAGTGTACCATTTTCATTTATGACACTTGGATTAGCAAGTAATGCATTAGACTTTACAAATATTATAAAAGATGCCATCATACAAAATATAGGTAAAATAATTTTACTAATCATACCATTAATATTAATAATTTGCATACATAAAAAAATAAAATTTAAAAGATTTAATATAAAACAAATTGGAATAAGAATAGTAAGTATAATTATAATATTATTAGCACTTACAGGTGTAATTTTCTTAGATAGAAATGGTGTTTATTCATCATACAATTTATTTTTCAATATAAATGCACAAGAAAAAAACATTGGAAAATTTGGACTAATTAATTCAACAGTAATAGATATATATAGAACAATTTTTGGATTTGAAGAAAAAGCAGTCATAGAAGACAATAATGATGATAATACAGAAGAAAATCCAGAGACAGATGAAACTAATAAAACACAGCAGACCAAGCCAACTGAGCCAGAAGTGATTGAACCAACATATAATGAACTAGAATTAGGACTTGATGAATTGACAAACCAAACAACAGATAAAGGACTAAAAAATGTATATGAATATATATCATCAACTGAGCCAACAAACCAAAATGATTATACAGGATATTTTAAAGATAAAAACTTAATATTTATTTTAGCAGAAGGATTTAATAGTATTGCTGTTAATGAAACACTAACACCAACATTATATAAACTTACAAACTCTGGCTTTGTTTTTAATAATTTCTATTCACCAGTATTTTTAAGTACAACAGGAGGAGAATTCCAAGCTTCAACAGGATTAATTCCAACACAAAGTATTTTAAGCTTATGGAAGAAAAACAAACCTAAAATATCATATGCATTAGGAAATAGTTTTAGCAAATATGGTTATACAGTAAATGCATATCATAACTGGACATACACATATTATTCAAGACAAGACACAATGAAAACCTTAGGATTTGACTCATATATGGGAATTGGAAATGGACTAGAAAATTTAATAGATAGTAAGTGGATACCTAGAGATGTTGATATGATAAATGTTACTACAGATATGTATACATCAGAAGATAAATTTGTAACATATTATATTACAGTAAGTGGACATGCTCCATATAATTTTGGAACAGGAAATTCTACTGCTACAAGATACCAAGAATATGTACAAGACTTGCCATATAGCAAACCAGTTAAGGCATATTTAGCCACACAAATGGAATTAGATAGAGCATTAGAATTACTTATTCAAAAACTAGAAGAAAAAGGAATTTTAGAAGACACAGTAATTGCACTAGTAGGAGACCATTATCCATATACTTTATCAATAGACCAAATTAATGAAGTTAGTACATATCCAAGAGATTCTATAGTTGAAGTAAATAGAAGCAATTTTATTCTTTGGAATAGCGAAATGCAAGAACCTGTTATAGTTGATAAAGTTGGAAGTCAAATAGATGTTTTACCTACTTTACTTAATTTATTTGGAATAGAATATGATTCTAGACTTTTAATAGGACAAGATATTTTAAGTGATAATCCTGGTGTTGCAATATTTTCAAATAGAAGTTGGGTAAGTGACTATGGAACCTATTTTTCTACTGATAAGCAATTTGTTCCAAAAGATAATGTAGAAATTGAAGAAAATTATGTAAGTAACATGAATAAAAGTGTAGCAAATAAATTTACAATGAGTCAATCATTTTTAAAGTATAATATATATGAAAAATTGGTAAAATAAATGAAAAGATTAATAAAAAATTAATACAAAAATTATTGAAATTTTGTATATTATATGGTAAAGTAATTGTGTTAAAAAAATAAATAAAAGGAGGAAAAAAATGAAGAAAAATGTTTTAAGTGTAATTTTAGCAATTGTAATTATTGTAGTAGTTGTTGTTGGTGCATATTTTATATTAAATGGTAATCAAAAAGAAAAATCATTAGATTTAAATACTGCATCACAAACATTATCAAATTCAGCACCTTTTAATGAACTATCAACTATGGATATAACAATAGATTTATTAAGTTCAGTATATGGAATTAATACAGAAAATGTAGAAAATGTAATTGGAAAAATGCCAATGATGAATGTACAAGCATCTATGTACTTATTAATCCAAGCAAAAGAAGGAACAGTAGAAACAGTAAAATCAGAACTAGATCAATATGCTACAAAATATGAAGAGCAATGGAGCACATATTTGCCAGAACAATATGAATTAGTAAAAAACAGAAAAACAGGTATAGTTGGAAATACAGTTTATTTAATTATTGCAGAAAATGCTGAAACATTAGAACAAGAAATTACAAAATAATAATATCAAAGTAAAGCTATTTGTTCTATACAACAAAAGATATAGTCTCTAAATAGATAGATTTAGAGACTATATCTATATTTATAAAACAGAGGAGAAAAAATAATGGTATTTAGTAGTATTGTTTTTTTATATATTTTTTTCCCAATAATGTTATTAATATATTTTGCTGTACCCAAAAAGTTCAAAAATGCAGTAATGATATTAGCTAGTCTATTTTTCTTTGCATGGGGAGAAATAAAATATATATTTATAATGCTAATATTAGCAGTAATGGACTTCTTTTGTGGAAAAGGAATTGATAAAAATGAAGGAAATAGAAAAAAGCAAAAAATATATCTAGCAATTGATGTAGGAATAAATTTATTAATCCTATTTTTCTTCAAATACTCAGACTTTATCATATCAAACATAAATTCATTATTACATATTCAAATTCCACTTTTAAATATTCCATTACCAATAGGAGTTTCATTTAATACATTCCAATCATTGTCATATATAATAGATGTATATAGAGGAACAGTAAAATGCGAAAAAAGTTTTTATAATTACTTAACATATACAACATTATTCCCACAAATAATAGCAGGACCAATAGTAAGATATGAAACTGTTGATGAAGAACTAGAAACTAAAAAAATTAGTATAGACAATTTCTCAAAAGGAATGAGAAGATTTATAATAGGATTAGGAAAAAAAGTCCTAATTGCAAACAATGTTGGAGTTTTATGGCACATGATTGAAACTGGACGGATTCACAGAAATGTCAATGTTACTTTCATGGGTAGGAATAATTGCATTTGCACTACAAATATATTTTGATTTTAGTGGATATTCAGATATGGCAATAGGACTTGCAAACATATTTGGTATGGACTTTGACGAAAACTTTAATTATCCATATATATCAAAAAGTATTACTGAATTTTGGCGTAGATGGCACATGACATTAGGCAGTTGGTTTAGAGATTATATATATATTCCACTTGGAGGAAACAGAAAAGGATTTCCAAAACAAATTAGAAATATATTAATAGTATGGTTTCTTACAGGAGCATGGCATGGAGCTTCATGGAACTTTATTTTATGGGGATTATTTTTTGGTATAATTTTAATAATAGAAAAATTAGTATTATTAAAAGTACTAGAAAAATTGCCAAAAATTCTAGACCATATTTATGCAGTATTTCTAGTTTTAGTAAGTTGGGTAATATTTGCATTTGAAGACTTATCAAAAGTAAAAGACTATATATTAACAATGTTCCATTTAAATGGAACTAGCTTAGTAAATTCAGAAGGATTATATTATTTAAAAAATTACTTTATTATAATAGTTATAGGTATAATATTATCAACACCAATAATATCAAAATTATTTAAAAAACTAGAATCAAAGCAAACAAATTTAAGAAGTATATTAATTACAGGAATATATATAGGAATATTAGTTCTAAGTACAGCAAGCTTAGTAAGTGACTCATATAATCCATTTTTATATTTCAGATTTTAAAGGAGGAATATAAAATATGAAAAATAAGATATTTTTTATTGTGTTCATGTTTGTATGGATAACATTAATAGTACTAAATTTTATAGTAAAAAGTGATGCATTTTCAGAACAAGAAAATAGATATTTAGCAAAGCTACCAACTTTTACTTTGGAAAAGCTATTTAATGGAACTTATCAAGAAGAACTAGACACTTATATAAATGACCATTTTATATTTAGAAATGCATGGATAAAAATAAAATCAGAATCAGAGATATTACTTGGTAAAGATGAGAACAATGGAGTATATATAGGAAAAGATGGATATTTATTTGAAAAATTTGAATACAAAGAAAATGAAAAAGAACATTTAGAAAAGGTTGCAAACACAATTAATCAATTTATAAGCAATACAGAATTACCAACATACTTTATGTTGATACCAAATTCGATATATATAAATCAAGACAAATTGCCAGACAATGTAACAACATATAATCAAAATGATATAATAAATAATTTTTATAGCAAATTAGATGGCAAAATAAAAACAATTAATGTAACAGATATATTAATGGAAAACAAAGATAAATATATATATTTTAAAACAGACCATCATATGACAAGCCTAGGAACTTATTTAACATATACAAAGTTATGTGAAGCAGCAAATTTAGAAGCAGAAGATTTAAGCAATTTTGAAGTAAAAACGGTTTCTGATAGTTTTTTAGGAACATTTGACTCCAAAGCACAAGTACCAAATCAAGAAAAAGACAAAATTGAAGTTTATATAAATGAAAAAAATTCAAATATAAAAAGTGCAGAATATGACAATGAAACAACACAAAGCATTTTTAACTCAGAATATTTAGAAAAAAAAGATAAATATTCATATTTCTTAAATGGAAATAATGCAAAAGTTGTAATAAAAACAAATGTAGAAAATGGAAAAAAATTACTTGTAATTAAAGACTCATATGCACACATAATGGCACAATTTCTATGTCAAAACTTTGAAGAAATACATTTTATAGACCCAAGATATTATAAAGCATCATTAACAGAATATGCTACACAAAACAATATTACAGAAATATTATTTTTATATAATACATCAAATCTTGTATCAGATTTAGGAATATTATCTATACATTAAAAATTGAAAGAGGAATTTTATGAAATTAGTTTCTATACCCAAAGACAAATATGAAGAATATAGACTTAACCTAATGTTTAATGCATATAAATGGGATCCGCAATTTTTTGATAATAATACAATAGCAAAACATGTACTAGTTATAACAAACAAAGAACATAAAGAACTAGAAAAATTAACAGAACAATTAGACAGAGAAACAAGACAAGCAGAAGAAATGTTAAATAAAAATTTAAAACTTGCAAAACCATTAGCACTGCCACACAAAATAAATAAAGAATTAGCAAAAATGAAAAATTATCAACCAGAAAAACATATTCGTCTTATGAGATATGATTTTCATCCAACAATAGAAAATAAGTGGGCATTAAGTGAAGTTAATAGTGATGTACCAGGAGGATTTGCAGAAGCTTCTATTATGCCACAATTTGCTATAAATGTATTAAAATCTCCTCAATATTGGTATAAAAACTTTGGAGACATTTTAGTTCAAGCAATAGCAAAAAAAGTTAAGCCAAAAGGAACAATTATGCTTGTACATTGCACATCATTTAGTGATGATAGACAAGTTATGCAATTTTTAGGAGACAAATTAAAAAGTTTAGGATTTAATATTATATATGGGGCTGGAGACCATCTAAGATTTAAAAATAATAAAGCAATTAGTATATTAGATGGAAATGAAGGAGAAGTTGATGCAATTTTTAGATTTACACCTTTAGAATGGTTAATAGAAATAAAACCAAAACATTGGCAAGGATATTTTGATACAATTACACCATCTTGTAATCATCCTATAGCAATATTTGCCCAAACAAAGAGATTTCCATTTGTCTGGAATAGGCTTGAAAAACAAGGAATAACATTTTCAACTTGGAAAAAATTACTTCCAGAAACAATAGAGGTAAATGAAGTAAAAAATAAAGAAGGATATATTTTTAAACCAGCATGTGGCAGAGTTGGAGAAAAGATATCAATAAAAGAAGCATGTAAAGATGATGAATATGAAAAGATTTTAGCAGATGTAAAAAAACATCCAAAACAATATATAGCACAAAAAAAGTTTAACAGTAAACCATTAATAACAGATGAAGGACAAAGTTTTCATTTATGTTTAGGTTCATACAGTGTAGAAGGAAAACATGCAGGATATTATGCAAGAATTAGCAAATTACCTAGAATAGATTCGTTTTCAGCAGATATACCAGTTTTAATAGAAGGAGAAGAAAATGACAGGTAAAGATTTTTATAAGATATGGGCTCCAATAGGAGCAAAATGGGTAGATTGGGTAAGACCTGTTCCATTTGTGGGTATAAATGAAAATTTAAAAATATATGAAGTTGAAAATTTTACTATTCCTCAAATAAACTATATACAAAAACCAACTACAGAAACAGCCATAATAATTGATCTTCCAGAAAATAATAGTATAAAAGAGGGATTAGGTTTAGCAAAATTAGGATTTAGACCAATACCTATTTATAATGGTACAGATCAGCAAGATGGAGCAATGGCAACAGTAGACAACAAGTCTATAAAAATTGGATTAATAAAAGGAGCTTTAGAAGTTCAAAAAATGCAAATAGACAAAAATGCACCACCTGCATTTTTATTAGACAGTAATCGAATGAATAGATATAAAATGAATCAATCTGTATTTGATAATAGTTGGGATATATATGCTCAAGACCTTCCATCTGCAGAATACTTTTTAAAAAATGGTATAAATAAAATAATAATTAGAGGAGAGTCAATACAAACAGATTTGCAAAAAATTTTATATTCATTTCAGCAAAAAGGAATAAGTATATATTTAACAAATGGATACGAAAATACTCAAAAAGTAATCTTAAAAAAACCTCATTATACAGCAAAAGAGGAAAGGGACGATATTTAATATGATACAATTTGATGGTAAAATAGTACAATTTGGTTTTGGAGCAGTAGGAAAAAGTTTTTTTGAAAAAGTTTCTAAAGAAATCAAATTTAATGAAAATAATTATTTTGTTATTACAATGGATAAAAGTGAGTTTAATGCGTACATAAATTTAGGAGGAATAGTAGCAAATTTTATTGAAGCAGAAGTAACAAAAGAAAATTTTAAAGAGATTTTTGAAAAATATTTAAGTGATGGAGATTTGCTTATAGATTTTGCAGATACAGTAGGAACAAAAGATATATGCAAATGGTGTGCAGAAAAAAATATAATGTATATAAATACTGGAGAAGCAGATTGGCCAGAAAACTGGTATAGTATTTTAAATGAAAATCTCAAAAAAAATAAGTTAAAAGAAGAATACAAAAATATTATTAAACATCCAATTGTTCTACAACATGGAAACAATCCTGGACTTGTATCTCACTTTGTAAAAGCTGGAATTGAATATATAGCAAATACTCAATTTAAAAAAGACAAACAACTTAAAGAACTAATAAAAAACAATAAATTCAATGAAGCGGGATATAAATTAGGAATAAAGATGATACATGTAAATGATATAGATTTACAAGAAATTAATGAAGAATTTAATGATGAAAAATTATTTAATACTTGGTGTGTAGATTCATTCTTTTTTGAAATGCTAAGTGAATCAACAATAAATATAGGAACACATGAGAAAATTGATTTTCAAAATGACTGTAAATTAATAGATTATGAAAATGGATTTATAGAACTAAAAACATTAGCAGTAAATAATAAATGTCATACATATTATCCTAATGGAGAATTTGAAGGATATCTAGTTCCACATGAAGAAACAATTACAATAGCCAAAAACTTAGAATTAAAAAATGATGGAAAGCTCATATATCGTCCAACAGTTATGTTTATATATTCTCCTTGTGAATATGCAAGAAGATATTTCGAACATGCTAAAGTAAATGATTATCCAAATCCAGATCCTAATAAACCACAAGACTGTGAAAACCAAAACGGAGAAACAATAGTTAGAGGATATAAATATCCTAAAAATTCAGAAATTGTTTATAAAGAAAAAATATCAAAAGGAACAGAATATGTGGGTATTCTTATTATTGGAGATAATTTTAAACCTGTATGGGTAGGAAATAGAATAGAAACATCTTTTTTGTACAAAAGCAAAAAAGATTCTTATTGGCAAACACCAACAATTACACCTGTTGCAATGTCAGCACTTTCAGCAGTATGCTGGATGATAAAAAACAAAGATAAAGGAGGAATATATTTTCCTGATGATATAAAAGATTATAAAGATATTATAAAAACAGCTGAAAAATATATTTCAAAAACAATTTATAAAACAATTAATATAGAAGATAAAAAAACACAGTCTAAAGATTTTTTCTCTTAATAGAAAATTCTTTAGACTGTATTTATATTTTAGTGACCGCCTCCGGCCTCCGCCACCACCACGGCCTCCGCCTCCGGTAACCACCATGACCGCTAAATCCACCACTATGAGCAATGTGTGATGCACTACGAGTTGCTGTTCTAAAAGAATGACTAGTATGAATAAAACTTCTTGAAGTATAATAAGGATTACTTAGCATAGGGCTCATTTCCATATCAGGACATCTAATTTTTAATGCAGTAATTACTTTTTCTGAAATACCAAAAGCTGTTGCATATACTAAATATTGTTCCCAAATAGGTAGTTCAATTACTGTACGTTCTTTCATAAGAGTTTCACTATTTAAGAAATTATATAATCCTCTCCACTTATTATATTCATCTTCACCCAATTGTGTAAGTAAAACATATTTATTTGCATTTTTTCTTAGGTAAATTGAACTAATTAAAAATGTAATACCTACAATAAAGAATGAACCATAAGCCAAATCTAAATATGTTTGATATGAAATTAAATTAACTACAGTTACAAGTAAAACACCAAATATTAAAAATTTTGTAGCTAATGATTTCATTTGTTTTTTTGGCTCTTCGAAATCAGCTTTTTGGAAATATCCTTGAGATATACCAATATTAACAATTGAATCTTTAATATTTTTAACAAAAGAATTTGTATTTTGATAATCAATAGAAACTCTAGATTGAAAATTATTCATAGAAAGTTCGCCATCACGAGCATATCTATTAATTAAATTAAAATACTGTTCTTCTGTTGGAGTAAGTGGTTCTAATTTTTTCTGTTCTATTGTATTATTTTCAGTAAGTTCACTCATAATAGGTTGAGGCTTATATTTTATAATAATTTTTACATTATTTGTAGTCCAACCATTTAAATCATTTATTTTAGCAAGTTCAATATAATCTTTTCTAACTAAACTTAGCATAATAGAAGAATATCCATCAGCATCTGTTTTGTGAGTACCATGTTTACAAAAGGCTAATGTAGAAGCAAAAACAGTATCAAGATTACTTGGAATATCTCTAAAATATCCTTCTGGAATTGTAGAGTTATAAAAGATATGTTCTTCTTTTATTTTTTTGTTCCTTTTAATTGTATATTTTATTATTAAATAAGCAATAACTATAGAAATTAATAATACAATTAATTTAATATTTTTATAATTTGCATATGTATCATCATATTCTTTTTGTTCTTGGTTAAGTTCTTCTAAAACGGCATCATCATAATAACGATTTCTAGATGCATAATCTGTAAATATATGGCTATCTTCACCATAAGATATTAATGAAAATTCTATATATTCATTATATGGTCTAAATTTTAATTGTGATTCATTTAGTTCAAATGAAAATGTATAATAACCAGGATTTATACTATCATATTCTTCAAAAGGAAATCTATTAGAATTTGTACCATATGTATATGCACTATAATTTCCAGCTTGTGGCATATCTTTATTAGGAATTAGTATTTGAGCCTTATAGCTTTCTAAATATTTTATAGAATCTTCAGAATATAAAGATAAATATAATTCAGAACAATCTCCATAACGTAAAGCTGCATTATGCATTTCATATTCAATTTCAAATGTGACTTTTTCGCGATATAAACCATCAACATAGAAAAATACACATTCATAATTTCTTGCAGATTCACTATAAGGACCTTCGCTATGAAACCATTTTCCTGGTCCATATCTTTTATTGCTAGCTAAATAATCTGAATCCTCCCAGTACAGTCTTGGACTTTCTTCATAAACTATTTCTGAACCGTCATCAAGAATTTGTTTTACAGAATTTACTTGATAATCAACTTTTACACCATCTATATAACTTTCTGGTAAATCACGCCATAATTCCCAAAAAAGATTATTTTTTGAAGCAGCGTGAATATCAAAAGTTAATCTTTCAGTAACAACTACTTTACCCTCACTATTTGGTTCATCAACTAAAACGGCTTTATAATCTACATCTGTTATTCTAGCATAATCAAAAGGATTCCAATTTATTTCTGCCAAAAAATCTAATAAACCTTCAGAATAAGCAAAAATAAGCATAAAAACAATAAAAATAATAATAGATGAATTCTTTTTCATTTAAATAATCCCCTTTATAAAATATTAATTGAATTATATAAAAAAAGTTAAAGTTTGTAAAGAACTTTAGAAAAGTCAAATAATAAATATAGAAAAAATAAAAAAAATATCATATAATATATAAAATTGTTTCAAAAAGAAGGAGGATAATATGTTTGAAAAAAATGATATTATAGGTAATACACCAATGATAAAAATAAATTATAAATATAATGGAAAGAAGAAAAGTATTTTTACCAAATTAGAATTTTTTAATTTAACTGGGAGCATAAAAGATAGAGTAGCATTTTACATAATAAATAATGCTAAAAAAAGAGGTATATTAAAAGAAGGAATGCCAATAATAGAGGCAACAAGTGGAAATACAGGAATTGCATTATCTGCTATAGGAAGTTACTATAAACATCCAGTTTATATATTTATGCCTGATTGGGCAAGTAAAGAAAGAATAGATTTAATGAAAGGATATGGAGCTAAAGTAATTTTATATTCTAAAGAAGAAGGAGGATTTATAAGATGTGTAGAAGAATCCAAAAAATTAGCAAAAGAAATAAATGGTTTTTGTGCTAATCAATTTGCAAATAAAGATAATTATTTAGCGCATTTCGAAACAACAGGAGAAGAAATTCTATCTCAAATTCCTGAAAAAATAGGAGGATTTGTATCTGGAGTAGGCACTGGTGGAACATTAATGGGAGTAGGAGAAAAACTAAAAGAAAAAAATAAAGATATGTATATAACTGCTATTGAACCAGATAAAATGCCTTTGTTACATGGAGGAAAAATACTAGGAAATCATAAAATAGAAGGAATAGGAGATGATTTTATTCCAGAATTAGTAAATAAAAATAAAATAGACAAAATAATTTTAGTAAATGATGATGATTCAATTAATATGTCTAGAAAA
Source organism: uncultured Clostridia bacterium (assembly GCA_944386165.1). Lineage (GTDB taxonomy): Bacteria > Bacillota > Clostridia > TANB77 > CAG-508 > CAG-269. Next base: position 62,432 of record CALXAA010000003.1, on the reverse strand, counting down.
ATAGCAAAAGATTTAGGAATAGGAGTTGGAATTTCATCAGGAGCAAACTTTATAGGAAGTGTATTACTTGCAGACAAAATAAAAGATGCAGTGGTTACGGTTTTTGCTGATGATAATAAAAAATATTTATCAACAGATTTATCAAAAGATATAGATACAAATTCTGAATTTATATCAAATAAAATAGAATTACTAGATTATGAAAAACTAGTTTAACACAAAAAAGTTGACATAATAATTCAAAAGTGCTATAATAGTAAAAGAGTTTTTTGTAGAAAAATGTAAAAGGAAGGAAATAAAAATGAAAAATAGTTCCAAAAAAACAAATAAAATATCAGTTACAGTAAAAGTTGGTGAAAGAAAAATTATAGTAGAAGATTTAGACAATCCAATAAACAAAAAAGTTTATCCATTTAGAGGAATCCAATCAAATGGCCGATATGCAGAAATTGTCAAAGTACCACATAAAAAAGAGGTATATAAAGATATATATTATAATTTATTAGATGAAGGTATAATAAAAGAAGATAGCACAAATATGTGGAAAAATATTTGCAAAAACATTGACCTTAGTATTATGAATGTATTATATCAATTTGAATCAATGAAAATTAATGGTGAAAGAAAAGATAATGAATATGCGAAGATTATGACAATAAATCTTGAAAGACAAATGTATGAAAAAAATAGAGATTATAAAAAAAGATTAGAATTAGTAAAAAGAGTTGAACTTGAAAATAGTGGCATTCTTTTAAACTATGATTTGAGTGGAATTAATATTTTGGGAAGAGGTTTTTTTGATAAAATAAGAGCAATAAAATCAGCCATAAAAAACAGAAGAATATCAAAAATTTCTTTTTTAAACAGAAAAGAAGAAGAACCATACATATATGAAGAAGAAGAATTACAAACAGCAGAAGAACTTCAAGAAACATCTCCAAAACTTACATTAAATGATCGAATAAATAGCATACAAAACAAATTAAAAGAAAATAAGACATTTAAATCAGCAAAAGGACTAATAAATGATTTAAGAAAAAAAGCACAAGAACCAAAAATACATAAAAAAATAAAACAAAAACTAGCAAGAGTAGGAGCATTAACATTAATGACAGTTGGAGTTGCATCAATGTTAACACCTAATATAGCTCAAACAGCGCAACCAGAAAGCCAAACAAAAACAAATACAAACAATAATAGTCAATCTATAAATTATGAAGCAAAAAATATGAGCAAAGAGATTTTTGTCGAAAAAGAAAATAATGAATTACAAGTAAACCTAAAAGAAACATTAAAAGAAATAGTTGATCTTAATATAGGAAACAACACAACATTTAGCTTAACAGAAGGAACTTATTGGGAAAGTCCTGATGGAACAGGAGCTCATGGAAACATAAAAGCTGAAGACAAATTATATATATCAGATGTTGATGTAATTGATGAAAATGGTTTCAAACACTATAAAGTCTCTGATGGACTAAATATAAATGAAATTAAGGAAAAACATCCAAATGGAACATTTTCTTATCACATTAATTGTATTGATGAAGACAAAGAAAAAATTTATGGATGGGTAACAGATGATACAACAATTGAAAAAATAGAAAATCAAATGACAATTTCAAGACTAAAAACATTAATTAACTATTTATCACCAGAAGCAAAAGAAATATTTTACAATATCATTAATGATAATTCAGGAAAAATAAGTGAATCAAACAAAGACATTTTACAAACACTAATAAAAGAAGCAAAACAAGCAGAAAGCACTAATTTAGAAGCAGAAATTGAAGAAGGAAGATAAAAATCTTTCTTCTTTTGTTTTTTTAAACAAATATAGACATCTTTCGAATAATATGGTATATTAATATAGAATAAAGAAATAGGAGAAAAACAAATGCCAAACTGGAAAGTACATTTAGAAATAGCAAAAAGAATAAATCAAAAACAAAACTATACAGGAAAAGAACTAGAAGAATTTAATTTAGGAAGTATATTGCCAGACATAAACAACTGTTATATAGTAACAGACATTTCCAAAAAGTTAGACCATAAATATACACATTATCAAGATGAAATAAATACCCCATCATATATTAATTTTGAAAATAGATATAAAAACAAAATTTATGAAGACCCACTAATATTAGGGGTATATATACACTTATACACAGATTACACCTGGAACAATTACTTTTACACAAACTATGAAAATCATGAAAAATTACAAGGACTATCACATGCAGAAAAAAGAAAAATAAAACAAGACGATTTTAAAGCGTATAATGACTTATTTATAGAGAACAAACCACAATTTATTTATACACAAGAACTAGTACAAAAAGCAAAAGAAATAGACAGAGTTTCAATAAATGAAGAAGACATAAAAAAAGTAGAAAAATTTTTGAAAGAACAACAAAAATCAAACAATAAATATAAAATTTTAACAGAAAAAATACTAAATGAATTGTTAAATGAAACAATAGTATATTTTAATAAAAAACTCTAAAAAAATAAAAATACACATATGAATATAGAAAAACGGAGGAAAAATATGACTGCATTAGATAAAATCAGTGATTTTGATGAAGTAATGCAATTTTTTGAGAGAATGCTAAATTTCACAAAAAATAAATTAAGAAATAATATTAATATTGAAGAACTAAGAAGTGAAGCAAAAGAACCAACAGAAAATGAATTAATAGCATTTTTTAGAGCCAATATATCTTCAGAAACATTAAGAATTATACAAATAGAAGAACAATTCCACAATGTTACAGCAGTAAATAACGAAATTGATAAATTTTTCCAAGGTAATAGTTTATTAAGAGGTTTTCAAGTTCCTGAAAATCAAACAACTTCAGAAAATTATAAAATTAGGCAATTACGAAATAGCCTAGCACACTCAATGTATGAAATCAGATTTAGTAAAGATGGAGAAAATGCATATTTATACTTAAACAACGGAAAATTAAAAGGAGCAATAAAGTTTGAAGACTTTGTTGAAATTGCAGATAAATACACAAGTTGGTACAATAACTTTTGCCAATATAAAAATGTAGGAATTTTAAGTTATGACAGTACCTGTTTAGACATTCCAGACAAAAAGAAAGCAATAAATAAATTTGTTAGAAGTTTTAAAATCAATAATCAAGGACTAAATGAAAAAAGAATAGCAACATTAAAAAAATGGATTGATAAAATGGGAATAGACAAATTTAAAACCTCTAGCACAAACAAAAAAGATCAAGAAATAGAAAGCTTATCAATAAATACAATGCTTTCAGATATGATAAACTGCACTGCTGAAAAAGAAGATGATATAAAAGTTTATAAACCAATTAAAGAAAAATGCGATTTACAATTATTTGGCTTTTTGCTTATCCAACTAAACTTATATTTTAACAATTCTGAGATGCAAGAATATATTAGTGATAAAGACATACAAAATAGAGAACAAGAGAATTATTCTCAACAAATATCAGACTTTCAAAACTTTCTAGATGCCAAAAAAGACGAAAATGTAAAAAAAGGCATTTCGCCAGAAAAATTAGATCTAGGTGAAGATATTAGCAGTGACGAATATAAACAATCAATCAAAACAATGCTAAGTTTATTATCTGCTAAAAAGCCTTTTGTATATTCAGATATTATCATGTCATTATCATATTACATATTTAATTATGTAAGAGAAGTAGACAAAGGAAGAGAACAACCAATTTGTGATTATATGAATATTGACACATCAGGATTTAAAACAATATTTAAAGAAGAAGGAAGAGAACATATTAAAAAAAGAAATTTGCAAGAAGAGTATGAAAAAGAAACTAATCCAAAAAAGAAAGAAAAAATAAAGAAACTTATTTCAAGATATGGGAATGAAGTTAATGATAGTTCTAACTTTTTTAGACACATAAGAGATTGTATAGCACATGGATGGTATGAAATTGATTACAGCAAATATTACAATACAAGAAATGTGGATGAAATTATGTTTTCATTTCCAACATATTATCCAATTAGTAGAGAAAGAGACTTTGAAGTACAAATTTCTGCAAAAAACCTTATAAAAGTTATTGAAAATTTCAGAGAAAAAATAAATGAAGGAATTAATTTGTCAACAGAAGGACATAATATAGAAATAGAAGCTTTAAAAGATTCATTAGTACATAGAAAAATTAAAACATCAGACTTACAAAATAATAATACTTCAAAATCACAAAAACAACAAAATAATAGATCTAAATCACGACCAAAACCTAATGATGATGGTAGATAAAAAATCTAAATTATTAGTGGAAGGATTAAGAAAATATGAGTAAAAAGTCATATAATGAAGTATTAGAAATACTAAAACATATACCAATAAAACATTATTTTAAAATTCCAAGAGAAGAAATTAGCAAACTAATCTTAGGAAAAGATGAAGATTATGATTTTACATTTGATAAAAATAAAGATTTTTCTGAACAAAATATAAGTACAGAAGCTTGTGAAATCTTTATAAAATTATATATTAAATATATAGCAGATGAAAAACAAAGAGAAGGCATTAAAGAAATGTTAGAATTAAATGAATTAATGAATGAAAACAATAAAAGGAATTAAAGAAAAATTAATAAAATTGTTGTTGATAAACCTTTTCTAATATGATAACATATAAAAAAACTTAAAGGAATGTTTGGAAGATGAAAAATAGTAAAAAATTTATATTAAACTCAACTATATTTATTTTACTAATATTATTAACTTTTTATATATTATTAAAAGACCAAAGCCCAATCGATATAATTAAAATTATGTTATCTGCAAAAATAGAATTTGTAGTATTAGGAATAGCATGTATGTTTATATATTTAGCACTGGAAGCTGTAAATATAGGAAGAACACTAAAAAAATTAAATGAAAAATCAACTTTTTTTAAAAATTTCAAATATGCATTAATAGGATTTTTCTTTAGTGCAGTAACACCAGCAGCAAGTGGAGGGCAACCAATGCAAATATATTATATGCACAAAGACGGAATTGCTGTTTCACATTCAACACTAGCATTGTTATTAAATTTAGCAAGTATGCAAATATCAACATTAGGTATAGCATTTATAAGCCTAATATTTAACTATCAAACCTTAAACACATTACTAAAAATTTTATTTGTAGTAGGAATAAGTTTAAACTTAAGTGCACTTGCACTACTTATAATAGGAATATTTTCAAAAAGACTATCAGAATGGTTAATTAAAGTTGCAATAAAAATACTAAAATTCTTTAAAGTTAAAAACATAGAAGAAAAGAAAGAAAAATTCGAAGCAGAATTAAAAAAATATCAAGAAGGAGCAGTATATATTAAAAACAATAAATTACTAATTATCAAAATATTATTAACAACAGTAGTACAATTTCTAATTTATTATAGTGTAACTTATTGGACATATAGAGCATTAGGATTTTCAGAATATGGAATGTTTAAAATAATTTCAATGCAATCAATTTTATTTGCAACAGTATCTGGAATACCATCTCCAGGATCTGTAGGAGTAACAGAAGGTGCTTATACAGAAATATTTAGAGCTGTTTATCCAGAAACAATAATGAGTACAGCAGTTTTACTAAATAGGGGAATTAATTTCTACTTATTTGTTTTACTTAGCGGAATTGCTACAGCATTTAATCATGCTAAAAGTCAAAAAAAACAAGGTGAACCAATTTTACAACTAAATAAAGATATGGAAGATAATGAAAAAGGTGAAGAATTTCCATCAAATTAATAAATTGCTAAAATTTGCAAAATATAATTTAACAGTAATGAGGAATAAAAATTTTTCGCAATAAAAAAGTAGAAAAGTAGAATGAAAAGCCATCATTTGATACAATAAAGAAAAAAGATTGTAACAAAGAATAGATGGAACCAATATGATGAAGTTTAAAAAAAGACATTGTAAGCATTGCTTAAAAAGAGTGCATAATGAAGGAAAAGAATATATGTGGATAGTATCTTTTAAAATAACGGCGAGAAATAGTAAAGAAATCATAAATTTTGGAAGGCAGAGATGGAGAATAGAAAAGGATTTTATGTGAAAATTACAGAAGATACTCTAAAAAAATTCTTAAAAATCTTAGAAATTAAGAATGATGAGAAATAATTTTAAAAATTTAAAATTTATTCCTCATTACTGCCGTCCACATTGACCACTTGAACATTATGTAAAATTGTGTTATAATGTAATTTGAGCATTTTTATGCAAAATCTTATTCACAGTTGAAAGGAGATTGATTATTTGAGTTTTTAGTTCAAAATCCACCAATGCAAAATTCATAAAAAAAGCACGGAGGTAAATAACATTATGGCCAAACATTATTATGAAAACAGAGGGGACAAATTTCTTCGGATATTTAGCATAGCCCTTATAGTATTTGCCATTATTATGGCATTTGTATTTTTTACGATTTCAGGAACATTTATATTTGCCTATAACAACTTGGTCAATTTGCAGGAAAATGTAACACTTGCAGAAGCCAATCTTGAGGCAACAATGCAAAAAAGACTTGAGCTCATTCCAAACTTAGTAGAAATTGTAGAGTCACATACTAGCCAAGGCCAAACATTTAAAGAAGTTTTAAATGCTCATGAGACTCTTGCAGAAATATTAAATTCTGGATACAGCTTAGAAAAGATTGGAGAAGCTAATGACAATCTTACAACGGCAGTAAATGAACTAATTGCCGTAGCAGAATCCAATCAGGAAGTAAAAGAAGATGGAAATTATGTTGAAGTCATGAACCAACTGCAAGAGAGAGTAAATAAAATTTCTGAAGCCAGAGAAAAATATAATATGGCTGTATATGAATACAACAGAAACATAAATTGCTTTCCAGGAAATCTTTTAGCACCAGTATTAGGTTTTAAAGAGATAGAATATTTCCAAGCAGATGGACAAGAAAGTAGCATAAACTTAGTTAATGTGGAAGAATAAAGAACTTAAATAGTCAAAAAGGCTCTCTAGCAAGGTTAATACCTAGCCAGAGAGCTTTTTCTATTCAATAATATTGAGTTTAAATAAACAATGTGATAAAATACAAAAGTAGATAAAAGTACGGAAATATAAAAAGGAGTGAAAATTTATGGAAAACAGTTTCAAAAATTATTCAGCAAATGAAAACAATCCAAAATGGCAAAACATGATAAAAAGAGAAAAAGAAATATATAAAAGAAAAAACGATTTGCGTTCAGATTTTGAAAGAGACTACACAAGAATAATACATTGCAATGCATATAGAAGACTAAAACACAAAACTCAAGTATTTTTCTCACCAGAAAATGACCACATTTGTACAAGAATAGAACATGTAATGCATGTAGAATCTATAAGTTACACAATAGCAAAATATTTAGGATTAAACACAGAACTAACAAAAGCAATAGCAACAGCACATGATATAGGACATAGCCCATTTGGACATGAAGGAGAAAGAATATTATCAGAAATTTCAAAAAAAGAAATAGGAGAATCATTTTGGCATGAAAGAAATGGACTAGAATATGTAGATAAAATAGAACTTTTAGAAGACATAAATAAAAATAAACAAAATTTAAACTTAACATATGCAGTACGTGATGGAATTATATCACATTGTGGAGAAATAGACGAAAATAAATTAAAGCCAAGAGAAGAATATATAGATTTAAAAGAATATACAATGCCAAACCAATTTGCTCCATACACTTGGGAAGGCTGTGTAGTAAAAGTAGCTGATAAAATTTCATACTTAGGAAGAGACATAGAAGATGCAATTACAATAGGAATTTTAGATGAAAATTTAGAAGAATTATCTCAAATATTAAAATCAAAACAAGTTATAAACAACACAATAATAATTAATCATCTAGTACAAGATTTATGCACAAATTCTTCTCCTGAAAGTGGATTATGTTTTTCAGAAGAAACCTTTAATTTAGTAAAAGAAATAAAAGCATTTAATTATAAAAATATATATTTATCAGAAAGAATAAAACCAGGAAGAAGATATTTTAATCTTGTAATAAACGAAATTTTTAATACACTAAAAAGTGCATATGACGGAAAAAACACAATTGCAAAATTTGAAAAACTGAAAAAGGTATATCCAACAGTTTTCGAAGGTTTTGAGCAATGGCTATCAAATTATTGGAATTTACAAAGAAATAACACATTTCAAAATGACATTATAATAAATGTTGAAAACGAAAAAGACTTTTGCAAAGCAATAATTTATTATATATCAGGCATGACAGATAATTTTGCAATAAATGAATACAATAAAATAATAGGTTTTTAAAAGAAAGGAAAGAAAAAATGAAATATTTAGTAATATCAGACATACATGGATCAAGCTATTATGCAAAAAAGATAAAAGAAATATACAATAAAGAAAATCCAGACAAAATAATTTTACTTGGAGATTTATATTATCATGGACCAAGAAATTCATTAACAGATGAATATAACCCAATGGAAGTAGCCAAAATATTAAATGAATACAAAGACATTATTTTATGCACCAAAGGAAACTGTGATGCAGAAGTAGATGCAATGATTTCAGAATTTAAATTTGAAGATTATATAGAATTAAACATAAACGGAGTAGACTTTTTCTTTAGCCATGGACACAAATACAATATGGATAATTTACCGCCAGTTGGAAAAGTTGTTGTATATGGACATTTCCACACAGGATTTATAGAAGAACAATATGGAATTATATTTGCAAATCCAGGCTCAATATCTTTACCAAAAAATAATACAAAACATAGTTACATGATTATTGATGACCAAGAATTAATACTAAAAGATGTTGAAGGAAATATAATTGACAGAAAAAAATACAAATAAAAAAATACAAATAAAAATATTGACAAACATGTATAAATATGTTAAAATATTTAACTGTAATCCGCTTAGTCAAGGTATCTAAAAGTTATAAATAAAAATAACTACCTTTTTTAAGGATTAGCGAGTATACAAATAAGGGAGGTGCATTTTAAATGTACGCAGTAATTGAAAGTTGTGGAAAACAATACAAAGTTGCAGAAGGAGATGTAGTATTTTTCGAAAAATTAGATGCTGAAGAAGGAAAGAAAATCACTTTTGACAAAGTAATATTAGTATCTGATGATGGAAAAGTACAAGTAGGAAATCCATATGTAAAAGGTGTAAAGGTTGAAGGAAAAGTTATTGTTCACGGAAAATCTAAAAAAATCATAGTTTTCAAAATGAAAGCTAAAAAGAACGAAAGAACAAAACAAGGACACAGACAACCATACACAAAAGTTGAAATTACAGGAATAAAAACAGCAACAAAAAAAGCAGAAACAGCAAAAAAAGCAGAGACAACTGAAAAAGTAGAAAAAGCTGAAAAAACAGAAAAAGTTGAAGCTTAGTAAAAAATAATTTACAAAGTTAATAATGAGATAATAAATATAAAAATTTATCCTAAATCAGTCTTTAAAAAGACTAGACTAAGAACTGAAAGGAGTGAAAATCATGGCACATAAAAAAGGTCAAGGTAGTATCAAGAACGGTAGAGACAGTGAATCTAAGAGACTTGGTGTCAAGAGAGCTGATGGACAATTTGTTTTAGCAGGAAACATCCTAGTAAGACAAAGAGGAACCAAAATGCATCCTGGAACTAATGTTGGAAAAGGTAGTGACGACACACTATATGCATTAGTAGACGGAAAAGTAAAATTTGAAAGAAAAGGAAAAGATAAAAAACAAGTAAGTGTATATCCAGTTGAAGAAACAGTTACAGCAAACAATTAGTTTTTTACTACATAGAAAAAGCATTATAGGTTATTCTAAATTTTAGAATACTTATCATGCTTTTTTTATTTACAAATATATATAAATATAATTGAATAATTACAAATTCTATGATATATTAACAAGTATGAAAAGAAACAACAAGAAAGGAAACCAAATTATGAGTAAACTTGTTTTAATAGACGGAAACAGTATAATGAATAGAGCATTTTATGGAATAATGGGAAGTAAAATGCTAACAACAAAAGACGGAAAATACACAAATGCAATATATGGATTTTTAGCAATATTATTTAATATAGTAGAAGATTTAAAACCAGAATACATGGCAGTTGCATTTGACGTAAAAGGTAAATTAAAAAGAAAAGAACTATTTGAAGGATATAAAGCAAACAGACATGGAATGCCAGAAGAACTAGCAGAGCAAATGCCTGTTATTAAAGACGTATTAAGAGCAATGAATATAGATATACTAGAAAAAGAAGGATATGAAGGAGACGACATCTTAGGCACACTTGCTAAATTTGGAGAAAAGAAAGGGCTAGAAGTAACAATACTTTCAGGAGATAGAGACACATTCCAACTTGCAAGTGACAATATAACAATTAGAATTCCAAGAACAAAAGCAGGAAAAACAGAAACAGAAAATTATAACAGAGAAAAAATTATAGAAGAATATGGAATAGAGCCAAAACAACTAATTGAAGTAAAAGCATTACAAGGAGACACATCTGATAATATTCCAGGAGTACCAGGAATAGGACCAAAAACAGCACTATTACTAATACAAAAATATCATTCAGTAAAAGAATTATATGAAAAAATAGAAAAAGGAAAAGATGACTTAAAAGGAAAACAAAAAGAAAACATAATAGCAAATAAAGAAATGGCAGAACTTTCAAGAACACTAGGACAAATTGACACAAAAGTACCATTAGACCAAAAATTAGAAGACCTAAAAGTAGAAGAGTGGGATAGACCAAAAGTATTAGAACTATTTGAAGAATTACGTTTTCAAAGATATATAGATAAATTTAGTTTAAGAACAGCAGAAAATGTAAATGTAAAAAAAGAAGAAAATCAAAAAATAGAAATAATAGAAACAGACCAAATTCCTGATTTAAAAGGAAAACTATATTATTATTTAGAATTAGAAAACAACAATAATGAAGAAAACATAATAAAAAAAGATATAGTTGGAATTGGAATATATAGTAATGAAAAACTATATTATATATCAAAAAGCGCAGAGTTTGAAAAAATATTAAAAGAAATTTTTGAAAACGAAAAAATAGAAAAATATGGATATAACTTAGCAGAAGACTATATTTTATTAAAGCAAACTGGAATTACCATGAAAAATATAGTATATGACCAAAAAGTTGCAACATACATTTTAGAACCAACAAGTAAATTAGATATAGACATTATTGCTAGAGATTATCTAGAAATAGACAATAATGAAATTTTTGCTTCAAATGGTTTAAATGAAGAAGCCAAGCAAACATCTTTATTTGACTCGCCAAAAGAAGAAAATCAGCTTTCAAAAATGAAATGTTGTATATATGCAAAAGAAATTTACCAATTATCTGAAATAACACTAAAAAAGCTTCAGGAAGCAGAAGAAATAGAATTATTCAAAAATATTGATATGCCAACAGTAGAAGTATTAGCAGAAATGCAATGGAATGGAATGTATCTTGATGTAAACGAATTAGAAAACTATGGAGATATGTTAAAAACAAGATTAAATTCATTAACAGATGAAATATACAAATTATGCGGAGAAGAATTTAACATAAATTCTCCAAAACAATTAGGAGAAGTATTATTTGAAAAATTAAAATTACCAGTAGTAAAAAAGACAAAAAATGGATATTCAACAGATGTTGATGTATTAGAAAAACTAGTAGAAGAACATCCTGTTATTGAAAAATTATTAGAATATAGACAATTAATGAAATTAAATTCAACATATGTAGAAGGAATGAAAGTTTATGTTAATCCAAAAACAAAAAGGATACATTCATTTTTCCACCAAACAATAACAGCAACAGGAAGAATAAGCTCAACAGAGCCAAATCTACAAAATATACCAACAAGATTTGAATTAGGAAAACAATTAAGAAAAGTATTTAAACCAGCTGAAAATTGTATATATATTGATGCTGATTATTCACAAATAGAATTAAGAGTACTAGCACATATTTCAAATGATGAACATATGATACAAGCTTTTAAAAATGGAGAAGATATTCATAAACAAGCAGCCTCAAAAGTATTTAATATACCAATTGATGAAGTAACAAAAGAACAAAGAAATAGTGCAAAAGCAGTAAATTTTGGTATTGTATATGGAATAAGTGACTTTGGATTAGGAGAACAATTGCATATTTCAAGAAAACAAGCCAAACAATATATAGACCAATACTTAGAATTATATTCAGGAATAAAACAATTTATGACAAATATTGTTGAAGAAGCAAAAGAAAAAGGTTATGTAGAAACAGAATTTAAAAGAAGAAGATATATTCCAGAACTAAAATCAAATAATTATATGGTAAGACAATTTGGACAAAGAGCAGCAATGAACACACCAATTCAAGGAACAGCTGCAGATATTATGAAAATTGCAATGATAAATGTTTTAAAAGAAATAAAATTACGTAATTTAAAATCTAAAATAGTATTACAAGTTCATGATGAGATGATGATTGAAGCACCTATAGATGAAGCGGAAGAAATTAAAGAAATATTAAAAAACAAAATGGAAAATGCAACTCAACTTAAAGTTCCTCTAATTGCAGAAATTTCTGAAGCAACTAATTGGTATGATTGTAAATAAATCTTGATTAATTAGTAAAAAAATGCTATAATATCTTAGAGTAAATTGAATAGTCGCTGGTAAAATTCGAAAGGATTTACGAGAGGAAAGTCCGGGCTCCATAGAGCAATGATGCTAGATAACGTCTAGTGAGGGAAACCTTAAGGAAAGTGCAACAGAAAATAACCGCCTCAATTTTGTGTAGTTTTAACTACTTTATATATTAGGATTAAATCCTTAAATATTAGTGAGGTAAGGGTGAAAAGGCGAGGTAAGAGCTCACCGCCAGTATGGTGACATAATGGGTCAGTGTAAACCCCATCTGGAGCAACACCTAAGTAGAAGATTAAGTCTGCTCGGCGTCTTCTGAAATGCGTGGCTTGAAGCATATAGCAATATATGTTCTAGATAAATGACTATTTTAAATGACAGAACCCGGCTTACAGATTTACTTAAATTAATAATAAAAATTCCATAAAAGGCTTATAATATAATATAAGTCTTTTTTATTTTTGGGAGTAAACAACAATTATGGAAAAAATATATTCTTTTGCAAAAAAAATAATTGCAAATCTTTCAAAAGACAATGTTAGTGAATATTCTGCACAATGTGCATATTACACAATACTATCATTTATTCCATTTATAATATTATTATTAACAATGATACAATATACTGGAATAAACCAAAAAACACTATTTGAAGTTATATCTAGAATAATCCCATCAAACATGGAAGAACTAGTTTTAAACATAGTTCAAGAAGTCTATTCAAAATCAATAGGAACAATTTCAATATCAATAATATTTACATTATGGTCTGCAGGAAAAGGACTATATGCATTTACAAAAGGATTACAAAAAATTTATGGAGTAAAAAATAAAGTTCAAACAAATTATTTCTATCTAAGATTTAAATCAATAATACAAACCATATTTTTCATAATATTAATAGTAATGGCATTAATAGTCCTTGTTTTTGGAAAAATATTAATATCTCTTTTAAAAGAACAATTTGGAATTTTATTTAATTTAGGAATTATAGAAAAAATTTTTATAGAATTTGGATTAATAACTATTACATTTATTATAATCCTAATACTATACAAATATATGGTAAAATCAAACAAAAAAATAAAAAGCCTAGTACTAGGAGCATTATTTTCAGCAGTAGTTATAAAATTAGTATCATTTGTATTTTCAATATATTTAGATATATTTAAAGGATTTTCTATAACATATGGAAGTCTAACAACATTAATGCTTATAATGATGTGGACATATGTATGTTTTTACATTGTATTTTTAGGAGCTGAAATAGTTGTCAATGGGGACGGAGATTTTGACAACCCCTTGGCATCTAATAAAATGTAAATTTTTTGTGAAACATTTATAATTTATCTTGATAAAATGCCTCAAAAGTAATAAAATACAATATGCGCAAAATTTTACAATAAAAGAAGGGAGAAGAATATGTTAAAACTATTTAAAAACTTTACAAAAAAAGACTGGTTATTTATTCTTATATCTCTAGCACTTATATTTACACAAGTATGGCTAGAATTAAAAATGCCAGACTATATGTCAGAAATAACACAACTCGTACAAACAGAAGGAAGTGAGATGAAAGATATATTAATTAATGGAGGATATATGCTTGCATGTGCATTTGGAAGCTTAGTTGCAGCAATAGTAACAGGATATATAACTTCAAAAATATCTTCAAATTTTTCAAAAAACATCAGAAAGAAAATCTTTACTAAAGTAGAAAATTTAGCAATGCAAGAAGTAAAACAATTCTCTACGAACAGTTTAATAACAAGAACAACAAATGATGTAACACAAATAGAAATGTTAATAGCAATGGGAATGCAATTATTAATTAAAGCACCAATTACAGCAATATGGGCTGTAACAAAAATCTTGAACAAAAGTTGGCAATGGAGTACAATAACAGGAATAGCAGTTGTAGTATTAATGTCAGTTATAGCAATATTAATGGTAATAGTATTGCCAAGATTTAGAAGAGTACAAAAATTAATAGATAAATTAAATGGTGTAACACGTGAAAACCTAACAGGAATAAGAGTTGTTAGAGCATTTAATGCAGAACAATATCAAGAAGATAAATTCAATGTAGCAAATAATAATTTAACAAATCAACAATTATTTAACCAAAGTTTATTTTCTATAATGCAACCACTAATGTATTTAATTATGAATTCAGTAACACTTGCAATATACTTTGTAGGAGCAACACTAATAAAAGAAGCAGGAATTGCTGACAAAGTAGTATTATTTGGTAATATGGTTGTATTTAGTTCATATGCTATGCAAGTAATAATGGCATTTTTAATGCTTGCATTTATATTTATGATGTTACCAAGAGCACAAGTATCTGCAAACCGTATAAATGAAGTATTAGATACACAAATTAGTATAAAAGATGGAAAGATTGATAAACCAACGACAAAAGAAGTTGGAACAGTTGAATTTAAAAATGTATCATTCAAATATCCTGATGCAGATGAATACCTATTAAAAGATATTTCATTTAAAGCCAATAAAGGAGATACAGTAGCATTTATTGGCTCAACAGGAAGTGGAAAATCTACATTAATTAATTTAGTACCAAGATTTTATGATGCAACAGAAGGAGAAGTTCTTGTTGATGGAGTAAATGTAAAAGACTATACACAAGAATATTTACACAATAAAATAGGATATGTACCACAAAAAGCTGTTATGTTCAATGGAACAGTAAGTTCAAATATTGCCTATGGAGATAATGGTAAAGAAAAAGCAACAGAAGAACAAATAAAAAAGGCAATAGAAGTAGCACAAGGAAAAGACTTTGTAGAAAAAATGGATGACAAATATGAAAGTCATATAGCACAAGGAGGTACAAATGTATCTGGAGGTCAAAAACAAAGATTAGCAATAGCAAGAGCAATAGCAAGAGATCCAGAAATATACATTTTTGATGACAGTTTTTCAGCACTAGATTATAAAACAGACAGTGTATTAAGAAAAGAACTAAAAAAATATACAGCAGATGCAACAAGTTTAATTGTAGCACAAAGAATAGGAACAATAATGAATGCAGACCAAATTATTGTACTAGATAATGGTGTAGTAGTTGGAAAAGGAACACATAAAGAATTATTAAAAAACTGTGAAGTATATAAACAAATAGCATTATCTCAATTATCTGAAAAAGAATTGGGAGCTTAAAATATAGACCAAGAAAGGGATGAAAAAAAGATGAGTAGCAATGGAGCAGGAACTCCAAGGAGAGGACCCATGGGACGAGGAATGGCAGCTGGTGAAAAAGCAAAAGATTTTAAAGAAGCTGTTAGAAGACTTATAAAAGAATTAGGAAAATTTAAAATTTTAATAATTATATCTTTAATCTTAGCAATAATTGGAGCAATTTTATCAATATCAGCACCAGACCAATTATCAAAAATGACAGATGAAATACAAAAAGGTTTAATGGCAGAAATGGATATGAATGCAATTAAATCGATAACAATATTTTTAATCTGTATATATGGATGTAGTGCAATATTTACATTTATACAAGGTTTATGTATGACAAATGTTGCCAATAATTTTGCAAGAAGTTTAAGAAAAAGAATATCAATAAAAATAAACAAATTACCATTAAGCTATTTTGATCAACACCAAGCAGGAGATACACTTTCAAGAGTTACAAACGATGTTGACATGATAGCCCAAACAATGAACCAATCTTTAGGAAGCTTAGTAACCAATATAACATTATTTTTAGGTTCAATTATAATGATGTTTATTACAAACTGGATAATGGCATTAACTGCAATAGGAGCAAGTCTATTTGGATTTTTAGGAATGTTCTTCATTCTAGGAAAATCTCAAAAATACTTTGTTCAAAGACAAGAAGAATTAGGAAATTTAAATGGACATATAGAGGAAATCTATTCAGGATTGAATGTAGTAAAAGCATATAATGGAGAAAAAGAATCAGATGAAAAATTTGATGAATATAATAGAAAAGTTTCTATAGCTAATCAAAAGAGTCAATTTTTATCAGGAATTATGCAACCTATTATGGCATTTATAGGAAATTTTGGATATGTTGCAGTTTGTATAGTTGGTGCATTACTTACAATGAATAATATTATATCTTTTGGAGTAATTGTAGCATTTATTACATATGTAAGATTATTCACAAATCCATTATCACAAATTGCGCAAAGTATGACATCACTACAATCAACAGCAGCTGCTAGTGAAAGAGTATTTGAATTTTTAGACGAAAAAGAAATGCCAGAACAAACAGAAAACAAAAAATATTTAGACAAAAATAAAGTAAAAGGAAAAATTGAATTTGATCATATTGTATTCCAATATGATAATAATGATAAACCTACAATAAATGGATTTACAGCAACAGCATTGCCAGGACAAAAAATTGCCATAGTAGGGCCTACTGGAGCCGGAAAAACCACAATGGTAAATTTATTAATGAAATTTTATGATATTAATTCTGGAGATATTCGAATTGATGGAGTTTCTACAAAAGATTTAACAAGAGAAAATATACATGATTTATTTACAATGGTATTACAAGATACTTGGTTATTTGAAGGTACTGTAAAAGAAAACATAATTTATAACCAAGAAAATGTAAGTGATGAAAGAGTAATAGAAGTATGTAAAGAAGTAGGATTAGACCATTTTATTAGAACATTACCAAATGGATATAATTCATATTTATCAGAAAATGATACAGTATCTGCAGGACAAAAACAATTATTAACAATTGCAAGAGGAATGATACAAGATTCTCCATTCTTAATATTAGATGAAGCAACTTCAAATGTAGATACAAGAACAGAAGAGCTAGTTCAACAAGCAATGGATAAACTTACAGAAGGAAGAACTTCATTTATTATTGCTCATAGATTATCAACTATAAAAAATGCAGACCTAATTTTAGTTATGAAAAATGGTAATATTATTGAACAAGGAAATCATGATCAATTAATGGCTAAAAATGGGGCATATGCAGAATTATATAATTCTCAATTTGAACTATAATATCAATTTGAACTTATAATATTAATGGCTGGTTTCAAAATTTCTGCTGGCAACTGACAAAGAAAATAAAGCATGTGATAAAACTTATTATCATATGCTTTATTGTAATAAATTATTTTTATACTTCTAATTTCTTAAATTTGAAAACTGTTATTTTTAATAGTAAAACAAAATAAACAAAATATACAACAATTGAATGCCATAAGTTTATTCCATTGATACTTGAAATATTTCCAAATAAATATGTACTAAAATTCCAATTATTTGTTATGAAATATCTTGTAATTTTAGAAAGAGCATCCACTTTAGACCATTCTGCTAAAGCAGTATTAGCAAAGATACATATCATTAATGTTAAAATCATAGACATAGCTATATTTTTATTAAAAATTCCAATAAAAATACAAAACAAACTAATTATTATGTATTCAGGAAGTTTAGTAATTCCACTAATTATAATATAACTTAATAAGTTCATATTAAGTAATTTATTATTATTAATATCATATCCTACATAACCATTAGCATAACTATCAAATCCGAAAGTTAAGCCTCCAACAAAAAATTGAACTATACCTATAAAAATCATTGAAATAATGATAGTTATTATACAAGCAAATACTTTAGACATTATAATTGTTAATCTTTTATGAGGTTTTGTTAATAGGTTTTTAATTGTTTTTTTAGATATTTCTTCAGTTATTATAGTTGATGAAATATATATTGTTATTATAATTAGTATTAAATTAAAATTGTCAAAAGTCCTAATAAAAGAAATTCTTGCATCAATTTTATTATTTAAAATGAGATTTTTCTCAGCTGACATATCATAATTTATATTATTTTCAATGGCATATTTGTATAATTCTAATTTTGCTTTGTAGTCATTTAATTCACTAATATCAGCTTGAGAGTTTACATCTATTAAAGATTCTCTATAAACAATCAGATAATAAATACCTTTATATTCTGACAAATATTGATTAATAATATTATCATCATAATTAATATTATTATTTAATCTTAAATAATACCAATCTATTTCAAAATTTATTTCTTCAATTTCTTCTGGTAGAAGAGTTTGAGTGTTTTTTCTTCCTTCTAAATTTTTAATTTTTAAATTAACAAAATTTTTCCAATCATTTGACTTTAATGCTTCTACATATTCATTATATTTAGTTTTTGATGTTTCATATATTTCATTTGTTATTTGAGTATTTGGATTATATTCATAATCTTTGATATTAATTAAATAATTCAGAATATCTTGATTATATTCTGTGAAAATATTTTTAAAAGAATATCCACCTCTTTCTTCATTTAAAGCATATCTTTGCCACGAATTTTCTTCAAAATTATCATTATATAATTTAGCCAATTCATTATATGCTAGTGAAGAAATGTAGCTTTCTGGATTGCTTTTATCACTTTCTAAAGAAGTATCACTAATTATATGCATATTCTTACTTCCTTCACTAGATATTTCATTTTGGTCAGGATTTTTATAATTGTAAATAATTATTGCTATTATTGATAAAATGAACAAGAAGTATATACTTTTTCTTTTAAAAATTTTTATTAATTCATTTTTTATTAAACTTAACATATAAATTTTTCCCTTTTTTTGATAATTATATATAATTACATATTATATTTCAAGAATTATTATTAAAAAAGAATATAATTATGAAAGAAATCTTTTAAAATAAAAAAGTTTACAAATTTAGGAATTTGTTGTATAATAGAAGAAGCAGTTTTTGCTGAAAAAACTAAGACTTTTAATAGACCTACTTAGGAGGAAAAAACAATGAAAAGAAAAATGCGGAGTTCGAATCCCAACATCTTCCACTTGATGGAAGTTTTCATGGCATCTAATGCCATGAAGATGAAGGTCTGTATGAACGGACCGGAAATTATCAACGTGAAGCGGAGATATCCGCAAGTTTCTATCCAAAAGAGTGCTCAAACTGCAGACAAAAGGTTTGTCTGCATGGTAGAAAAGTCCAATTAAGTTTTAGACCGGCTGGAGGTTCCAGCCGGTCATTTTCAGGTAAATTTGGTCAATTTGGTACCGGTTCTTTTTTGTCCCTTTTTTGTTGTTATGGGCAATTTGGTGCCGGTTCTTTTTTGTCCCTTTTTTGTTGTTATAATAATTTTTCTAATTCTTTAATTTTATCTCTTAATTCTGCAGCTTGTTCAAATTCCATACGACTTGCATGTTCTAGCATTTCATCAGTAAGTTTTGAAATTGTATCTTTAATATCATCTTCTTTTTCAAACTTATATTCGACACCAATATTTTCAACCTGAATAGCTTTAATAGAATCTCTAATAGATTTATTAATAGTTTTTGGAACGATGTTATGTTCTTTATTATAAGCTTCTTGAATAGCACGTCTTCTGTTCGTCTCAGTAATAGCTTTTTCCATAGAATCTGTAAGTTCATCTGCATACATAATAACTGTACCATTAGTATTTCTTGCAGCACGTCCTATTGTTTGAATTAAAGAACGTTCAGAACGTAAGAAGCCTTCTTTATCAGCATCTAATATGGCTACTAAAGAAACTTCAGGAATATCAAGACCTTCTCTTAAAAGGTTAATTCCAACTAAAACATCAAATTCACCTAAACGTAAATTACGAATAATTTCCATTCTTTCCAAAGCTTTAATATCTGAATGCATATAATTTACTTTAATATCTAAACTTTTTAAATATGCTGTTAAATCTTCAGCCATCTTTTTTGTCAAAGTAGTAACTAAAACTCTTTCATTACGCTCAACTCTAATTCTTATTTGTTCAATTAAATCATCAATTTGGTTAGAAACAGGTTTTACTTCGATTTTTGGATCCAATAATCCTGTAGGTCTAATAATTTGTTCTACAACATTATCTTTAGAATGTTCTTTTTCGTATTCTGCTGGTGTAGCACTAACAAAAATAACTTGATTAATTCTTTCCTCAAATTCTTTAAAAGTCAAAGGTCTGTTGTCATAAGCAGAAGGTAGTCTAAAACCATATTTTACAAGAGAATCTTTACGAGCTCTATCCCCATTATACATTGCTCTAACTTGAGGGATAGTTGCATGAGATTCGTCAATTAAAAGTAAGAAATCTTTTGGAAAATAATCAAATAGGGTAAAAGGTGCACTTCCAGGTTCTCTACCACTAATATGTCTTGAATAATTTTCTATTCCTTGGCAAAAACCAGTTTCTTTCATCATTTCCATATCAAAATTTGTTCTTTCTTGAATTCTTTGAGCTTCAATTAACTTATTTTGACTTTTAAAATATTCAACTCTTTCTTCTAATTCTTGTTCTATTGTTTTTAATGCTCTTTCCATCTTTTCTTTTGATGTAACATAGTGGGAGTTAGGGAAGACCATAACATGACTACGTGTTCCAATAGATTTACCAGTTACAGGGTTTATTTCTGAAATTTTTTCTATTTCATCACCCCAAAATTCAACTCTTATTGCAGATTCACTTTTATCTGAAGGGTAGATTTCTAAAATATCACCTTTTGCTCTAAAAGTTCCTCTTTTAAAATCAATTTCATTTCTAGAATATTGCATATTAATAAGTTTTTTCATAATCTTTTCTCTAGAAACTTCCATTCCAGGTCTTAAAGAAACAATCATGTTTTCATAATCTATAGGGTCACCTAATCCATATATACAAGAAACAGATGCTACAATTATAACATCTCGTGTTTCAAATAAAGAAGCTGTAGCTGAATGACGTAATTTATCAATTTCATCATTAATTGAGGCATCTTTTTCTATATATGTATCACTTTGAGCTATATAACTTTCTGGTTGGTAATAATCGTAATAACTTACAAAATATTCTACATGATTTTCTGGAAAAAATTCTTTGAATTCTGAATATAGCTGTCCTGCAAGTGTTTTGTTATGTGCTAAAACTAATGTTGGTTTTTGCACATTTTGTATTATATTTGCCATTGTAAAAGTTTTTCCAGAACCAGTAACACCAAGCAAAGTTTGATATTTTTTGCCTTTTTTTACACCATTACTTAAATATTCTATTGCTTGTGGCTGGTCGCCTGTTGGTTTGTATTCTGAATGTAATTTAAACATAAAAAATTCATTCCCTTCTTGCTTTAATCTAAAGGCACACATAGTAATAAAAGTTAATTCATTTCAAATAATTTCCTATATGTAACATATTATTTATACCATATTTTACTCAAAAGTACAAGATAGTACCTTGAGCAAGTTCGTCTTTTCTTTACTTTAATTAAAATTATTGCTATAATATATTTGTTAAATTAATAAATTTATCAGAATAAGTAAAGATTTATTTATATTATCTAATAGAAAAATATGGAGAAAAAAATATGGAGATAGAAAAAGAGATAAGATTTAAAATAGAAAGTGACTCAAAAATTAAGGAAATTGAGTTAGAAACAGAAGAAATACAAGAAAAAAGTGAAACCATAGACTTAGTGTTAGGGTGGAAAGGATTTGAATCCTTGGATAAGTATGGTTTTATTTGTCGAGTAAGAAAGAAGAATGATGAAATATATTTAGAATGTAAAAAGAAGATAAAAGATAACATTTGGAATGAATCTAAAATTAAACTTAAAGAATTTAGCGAAGGAATAAATTTTTTGAGTCTAATAGGAATGAAACCATATTTATATATAAACAGGAAAAGACAAATTAGAAAATATAAAGATTTAAAAATATACATAGATGAAGTAGATATGCTAGGAAGTTTTATTGAAATAGAATTTCAAAAGGCACAAAATGAAAAAGAGCAAATACAAGAATTTTTAAGCCATTTTAATATCAAAAACATAGAACAAAAATTATATGGAGATATATTTAAAGAAAAAATAGAAACAGACATAAATTTTAAAGCAGAATTTGAAAAGAAAATGAAATATTTTATTGATAATGATATTATATGATGAATAGGATAAATTATTAGAAATTTTTTTAAGAAAAAATTAGCCAATTTTGTTAGTTTTGATTTAGATAGAGCATATTGAATATTAAGTTAATATCATAATATGCTCTATTCTTAAGAGAGATAAGCACAAGCTATCCATTATTATTTTGAAAGATTCCATCCAGTAAAATATCAACTTTTTTTGTTTGTTCTTCTAAGTTTATAGTTTGTTTTAAAATATTTATATTAAAATCTTGGCAATTATATATAATTATTGATTGTATTTTTTCTGATAGTTCTTTTTTATTTTTAAATATGCACATATCAAATTCAATATTTTTAATATTCCTTCATTATTTCCTTTAAATTGTTTTGCTATATAATTAAATGTTTTACTTTTAGTTTTATCATCACCTAAGCTATTTAATGATATTGCAATTCCTTGTGTTGATTTTATTTTTCCTATAAATTTGTATTTTTCATTGATTGGAATACTTTCTAATAATTTCATTTGTATATTATAATCTTGTATTTTGGAAAAATATTGTAGTTTTTCTTGAGTAGAATCAGCTTGATTAAAAAGTTCTGTTAGTTTTTCATCTGGAATCTTTTCAATTTGTTTATCTTTTTTCATGATAAGTACTCCTTTTTATGGTATTACTTTTTTATTTATATCATATTTTAGCTAAAAATACTACTATAAAAATATAAAAACAACTGTTTTATATATTGTAAAGTCGACTAAAATGTGATAAAATAATGCGGAACAATTAAAAGAGTAAAAAGGAATGGGGAAAATGAACGATAAAATAATAATAAAAGGAGCAAAAGAACATAATTTAAAAAATATAAATTTAGAAATTCCAAGAAACAAATTAGTTGTAATAACAGGATTATCAGGTTCAGGAAAATCTTCATTAGCATTTGACACACTATATGCAGAAGGACAAAGAAGATATGTAGAAAGTCTATCATCATATGCAAGACAATTTTTAGGACTAATGGAAAAGCCAGAAGTAGAATCAATAGAAGGATTATCACCAGCAATTTCAATAGACCAAAAAACAACCTCAAAAAATCCACGTTCAACAGTAGGAACAGTAACAGAAATATATGATTATATACGTTTACTATATGCAAGAATAGGAACACCATATTGTCCTAATTGTGGTAAAAAAATAGAAAAACAATCAATAGACCAAATTGTAGACAATGTAATGAAATTAGAAGAAGGAACAAGGATACAAGTTTTAGCACCAGTTGTAAGAGGAAGAAAAGGAGAATACACAAAATTATTTGAAGACTTACAAAAAGATGGATTTGCCAGAGTAAGAGTTGATGGAGAAATATATGACTTATCAGATGAAATTAAACTAGAAAAAAATAAAAAACATGAAATAGAAATTGTAGTAGACAGATTAGTCATAAAAGAAGATATTGTAGGAAGACTTACAGAATCAATAGAAGTAGCATTAAAACATGCAGAAAACTTAGTATTAATTGATGTAGTAGGGAAAAAGCCAGTACTATATAGCTGTAACTATGCATGTCCAGACTGTGGATTCAGTTTTCCAGAATTAACACCAAGAATGTTCTCATTTAATAATCCATATGGAGCATGTCCAAAATGTTCAGGAATAGGTTATTTAATGAAAATGGATGAAGACCTAATAATTCCAGACAAAAACAAAACATTATATGATGGAGTAAAAGCATTTGGCTCAAGCACTATGAAAAAAGGCGACACAATGGCAAAAATGTATTTTGAAAGTGTAGGAAGACATTATGGAATAGATATAAGAAACAAAAAAATCAAAGATTTACCAAGAGAATTTTTGGATAAAATCCTATATGGAACAGGAAATGAAGAAATAGATTTTGAATATGAATCATCAATAGGAAAAAGACAATTTACTGCTCCATTTGAAGGAGTAATTCCAACACTTGAAAGACGCCACAACGAAACAAAATCTCAAGGAATGAGAGATTTTTATGAATTATATATGAGTGAATTACCATGTGATGAATGTCATGGCACAAGACTAAAAAAAGAAATATTATCAATAAAAGTTGGTGGAATCAACATAAATGAAATGACAGACCTATCAGTAAAACATTTAAAAGAATTTCTTTCAAACTTAGAACTTACAAGTTCACAAAAAATGATTGCAGAACTAATTTTAAAAGAAATAAATTCAAGACTTCAATTTTTAATAGATGTAGGACTAGAATATTTAACATTATCAAGAAGTGCAGGAACACTATCAGGAGGAGAAGCACAACGTATACGTTTAGCAACACAAATAGGTTCAGGATTAACAGGAGTATTATATATACTAGATGAGCCAAGTATAGGTTTGCATCAAAGAGATAATGATAAACTAATTGCAACATTAAAGAAATTAAGAGATTTAGGAAACACACTAATCGTAGTAGAACATGATGAAGACACAATGTATGCAGCAGACCAAATAATTGACATTGGACCAGGAGCTGGAGTGCATGGTGGTAAAGTAATGGCACAAGGAACTGCTGAAGAAATAAAAAATGTAGAAAATTCAATTACAGGAGCATATTTAAGTGGAAGAAAACAAATTACAGTACCTAAAAAAAGAAGAACAGGAAATAAAAAAAGTATAGAAATAATAGGTGCTACAGAAAATAACTTAAAAAATATAAGTGTAAAATTTCCACTTGGAAAATTCATATGTGTTACTGGTGTATCAGGTTCAGGAAAAAGTACATTAATAAATGAAGTATTATACAAAAATATTGCACAAAAATTAAATGGAGCAACAGAAAAAGCTGGAAGATGCAAACAAATTAAAGGACTAGATAATATAGACAAAATCATAAATATAGACCAATCTCCAATTGGACGTACACCACGTTCAAATCCTGCAACATATACTGGAGCATTTGATTTAATAAGAGATATTTTTGCGGAAACAAATGAAGCAAAAATGAGAGGATATGAAAAAGGAAGATTTAGTTTTAACGTACAAGGAGGAAGATGTGAAAGCTGTTCTGGAGACGGTGTTCATAGAATTGAAATGCATTTCTTGCCGGATGTTTTTGTACCTTGTGAAGTATGTAAGGGAAAAAGATATAACAGAGAAACATTAGAAGTTAAATATAAAGGAAAAAATATAGCAGATGTTTTAGATATGACAGTTGAAGAAGCATTAGAATTCTTCGAAAATATACCAAAAATCAAAAACAAAATTCAAACACTATATGATGTTGGATTAGGATATATCAAATTAGGACAACCATCAACAACACTATCAGGAGGAGAAGCACAACGTGTTAAACTTGCAACAGAATTATCTAAAAAAGCAACAGGAAAAACACTATACATTTTAGACGAACCAACAACAGGACTTCATATTGCAGATGTTCACAGATTAGTAGATATTTTACAAAGACTAGTTGACACTGGAAACACAATAATTGTAATAGAACACAATTTAGACTTAATAAAAACCTCAGACTATATAATAGACTTAGGACCAGAAGGTGGAGACGGAGGAGGAGAAATAATTGCTGTTGGAACACCTGAACAAATCTGCAAAAATGAAAGAAGCTATACAGGAAAATTCTTAAAAAAATATCTTGGGTAATTTAGTGCCGGTTCTCTTTTTTCCCTTTGGGTAATTTGGTGCCGGTTCTTTTTT
The DNA here is from genome assembly GCA_944386165.1 of uncultured Clostridia bacterium. Taxonomy (GTDB): domain Bacteria; phylum Bacillota; class Clostridia; order TANB77; family CAG-508; genus CAG-269. The sequence goes on along the minus strand of CALXAA010000003.1, from coordinate 36,129 downwards.
TTCCCTTTTTTTTTAATCAAAACCATAAAAATAGTTGACGTAAAGTTGAAAATATGGTAAAATATAGGTTAAAGTCAAAAGGTTTGGCTGATAATGTGTGCTGTTAGTTTGTTAACAGGAAGAAAGGAAAGACTTATGAAAAAGAAAATAGCAGCTCTGGCAGTTGTCATGATGATGATGGCGACTTTTTCAATTCCATCATTGGCCATTCAGAATGGTCAGCAGGATGTGGTCAAAAACGAAAACTGTTTGGAATTTTTCTCTGATTTGTTTGAAAACATTGGGGAAAAAATCCGGAAAATTTTGGGTTTAGAGGAAGATGAATCAGAAGAATCTGATTCATGTCCTGGGTGCACTTTTGAAGTAGAGTCAGCTGATACGAAAGTATGGTTGGCCTATATAGGAAGCGAGTACTTTCAGTTTGAAGTTACTCCTGTAGAAGGAGGGCTGAAGAATTTGAAAGTAAAGAAATTAGACAACCTGGATAAGGTTGTTTATCAAATGCCACGAATTAAGTTCATTGAGACTTATGGTGAATGTATATATATCATAAGTGCAAATGACAAGCTAATGTCGATTGATGTATCGACAAACAAGATTAAGATTGTTTCAGATAATGCCACTCAGTTTGAATGGGTAAGCATGAATGGAAATAATCGTCTTGCTGTTATTGATAATGAAGGCAAGACAACACTTCTCTAACAATTACACAAATACAGCACACAGCCCCACTTCTATAGGAGTGGGGTTTCATTAATTCTTAAATTTGAAAAAAGTGGATACAAAATATGTAGATAGTTATTAGAATATAAAAAGGAAAGGAGGTCGCTATTACAGCGACCTCCTGCTGGGTTATAGTTCAAATTTTAGGTGTTACCAATGGTTTGTTGTGCTTCTTTTATAAGAGCACAACTCCTTCCGTTCCCTTTATGGAAGCCGGTTACATGATTATACTCATTAAAAGTATAATCTTCGAACTTTTTGGTACTCCCAGTTTTCTGAATAGAAAACTGAACATCGGATTCAGAAATAAATTTCCGAATCTCAATATCTGTAGCTTTAGCGTAACACCAGCTTGCAATCAGACTCCGGCGAATGTGAACAACACAATCGTCGTCAGCAGTGCAGTACTGATCCAATCTTCCATGAATAGAACCATGAACATTTCTGTAAACTTTCAACTGAGGGATTATAGCCACCTCAGTTGAATCAACATTGGTAACCTTGCCAATTTTATAAATTGGCTCGGCAAATCCCATTAATTCAAACTTGATAATTGAATTAAAATTAAAATTCAAATTCATAAAATCTCACCTCGGATTGATTCCTATTAAAATGTGGTAGTTTGGACTTGTATAGCCTTTCTCCTATACACTTGTACCCAGCCTACGGGTATATAAAAATATACGATGTTTATATTATAACACAAATTTACATAATATGCAAATTTCGACATTTACAAATTGTGCATTTAATTTTATTTAACTATGTAAAAGTTTATTTAACAGTTAATTAGTAGTGAGAACTTTTTTGTTTAATAGGAAACAATATGAAACTTTAAGTTACGCAACTCAAAGTGAAAATAAATTGCCAAACATACAAAAAGCATATATAATAGATATGTCAAGTATAAAGTAATTCGACGATTTAGTGGTATGATACAATCCGTTAGGAAACTGAAACTAAGCATTTACTAAGAGCAAAAAATTGTAGCCAAAGAGCACGTGAAAGAAAATTTTAAAATGATTAGAAATGTTTAGATACTTGATAGAAAGTGGTGAGTATATGGAGGCAATGGTAAAAAGGTGTGCAGGATTAGATGTACATCAAGAAACAATTGTAGCATGTGTTCTAACAGGAGAGCTAGATAAAAAACCAGAAAGTGAAATTAGAACATTTGAAACATATACAAAAGATTTAGAAGAATTACATGAATGGTTGCTAGAAAAAGAAATAGAACAGATAGCAATGGAGAGTACAGGGATATTCTGGAAATGTGTATGGAATATCATAGAAGATGAAAAATATGAAATAAAACTAGCAAATGCAAAAGAAATAAAAAATATACCAGGAAGAAAAACGGATGTAAAAGATGCACAATGGATAGCAGAGTTGCTAAGATGTGGATTAATAAAGAGTAGCTTTGTACCAAATGTAGAAATACGAGAACTAAGAGATTTAATAAGATATAGAAGAAAAATAATACAAGAAGCAAGCGCAGAAAAGAATAGAATTCATAAAATATTGCAAGATGCGAACATAAAAATGACAACAGATATAAGTGATATATTTGGAGATACAGGAAGAAAACTATTAGAAAAAATAATAGAAGGAAAAGAAATAAGCAATGAAGATTTAATAGAAGTAACAGCAGGAAGAGGAAAAGCCAGTTTAAGGGGAAAAATACCACAAATAAAAGAAGGACTAAAAGGAACAACAAGGGCACATCATAGAAAGATGATAAAACTAATATATGAGCATTTAAAATATTTAGAAAAAGAACAAGATGAAATAGATAAAATGATAAATGAAGCATGTGAGAAATATAAGAAAGAAATAGAATTGCTAGATAGTATCCCAGGAATAAATGAAGAAAGTGCAAAAGCAATAATAGCAGAAATAGGAACAGATATGAACCAATTCCCAACAGTAAAACATTTGACATCATGGGCAGGAATGAGTCCAGGAAATAATGAGAGTGCAGGAATAAAAAAAAAGGGGAAAACGACAAAAGGAAATAGAAGCTTAAGAGCAACACTAAATGAATGTGCTTGGTCATGTGTAAGAAGTAAGAAAAATAGAATATCAGCAACATATTGGAGATTTGTAAAAAGGATGGGACCACAAAAAGCAATACATGCGGTTGGAAATTTAATATTAAGATTATGCTATCATATATTAGTAAGTGGTATAAAATATGAAGAACGAGAAAAAGAAGACTATGAAAAAATACTACAAAAGAAAAAAGAACAAAGAATGATAAAAGAATTGAAAGAAAAAGGATATAAAATAGAAATTGCTAGTTAAAAAATAGAAATAAATTCAATAAAAGACAAATGGTAAAATATGTAATATTTAGACAATAGGGACTTTGCGTTCAAAAAACAAGACCCTATTATATAAATGAGATTTTATTTTCAAAAGAAAAATCAAGTTTTTTAGTTGATTCCTTAGTTTAGCAATATTGTTTTTTTTATTTATTAGAAAATTTTTACATATAGACAGAAATATCTAATAACATAAAAATACTTATAATGATAGAAATTATAATGTAGAAAATATATAAAAAGAATCTTTAGTCCAAACCTAGAAATAGCGATGGATATTGGTCGAGAACAACGACCATTAAAAAAAGGGTTGCCTAAAAATAGGTGGAAACTTAAAAACAACATCTTTATAAAAAGCACTAATATTAAACTAGTGCTATGAGTGAACGAAGTTCACTTTTGTTCTAATTAATTCACACAATATTCATAAAAAAAATGTATAATAAAAAAGTATTATACAAAAAGCGACAAAAAGTAACAAATCATAGACAGTCAATGGAGCAAAGAAAAAGGAACAAAAAAGGGACAAAAAAGAACCGGCACCAAATTGCCCTTGAAAAATCTCAAGCTTTATGTTATAGTACAATTGAATTGAAAAAATATTTAGAGGAAAAAGGTTGAAAAAAGTCGAAATTTTTTTAACCAGATTTTTTGCCTCAAGGAGGATAGAGGCTAATTATGAATAAATTAGTACATATAGGAATGGACGTAGGTTCAACAACAGTCAAAATAGCTGTAATGAACGAAAAATTAGAAGAAATATACACATCATATGAAAGACATTATTCTGATACAAAAAACACAGTATGTAAAGTATTAGAAGAATTAGCAGAAAAATATAGAGATTATAAATTTACAATAGCATTAACAGGATCTGGAGCAATGAGTACAGCCAGATTTTTAGATGTACCATTTATCCAAGAAGTAGTTGCATGTAAAAGAGCTGTAGAAAAATACATACCACAAACAGATGTTGTAATAGAACTTGGAGGAGAAGATGCCAAAATAATTTATTTTGGAAAATCAATAGAACAACGTATGAATGGAACATGTGCAGGAGGAACAGGAGCATTTCTAGACCAAATGGCATCATTACTAAATACAGATACAGCTGGTTTAAATGAACTTGCAAAAGGATATCAAACAATATATCCAATAGCCTCAAGATGTGGTGTATTTGCAAAAACAGATGTACAACCATTATTAAATGAAGGAGCAGCAAAAGAAGATATTGCTGTTTCAATTTTGCAAGCAGTTGTAAACCAAACAATTTCAGGCTTAGCTTGTGGAAGACCAATTAGAGGAAATGTAGCATTTTTAGGAGGACCACTTACATATCTTCCAGAACTAAGAAAAAGATTTGTAGAAACATTACATTTAACACCAGAACAGACTATAGTTCCAGAAGAAGCACATTTATTAGTTGCAAAAGGAGCATGTTTAGATGCAATAGAAAATGAGCCAATAAGTGTAGAAAAATTAAAAAGCAAAATTCAAGTATTAAGACAATCTCATGATACAACATCAGAGCCACTACAACCACTATTCAAAACCAATATTGAATATGAAGAATTCAAAAAAAGACATGATAAAGATGTAGTTCCAAAAAAACCACTTTCAGAACACAAAGGAGACTGTTTTATTGGAATTGATGCAGGCTCAACAACTTCTAAACTTGTAGTAACAGATAGAGATGGAACACTATTATATTCAGCATATCAAAGCAATGAAGGAAAACCACTAGACAGTGTTATAGAAATGTTAAAAAAATTATATGAAGTTTTACCAGAAAAAGCAGTTATACGTTATAGTGGAGTTACAGGATATGGAGAAAAACTAATACAAACAGCATTAAATGTAGATTTAAACGAAATAGAAACAATAGCTCATTACACAGCAGCCAAAAAATTCGAACCAAAAGTAACAAGTATTGTTGATATTGGTGGACAAGACATGAAATATATCAAATTAAAAAATAACACAATAGATAATATCATGTTAAATGAAGCTTGTTCATCAGGATGTGGTTCATTTATAGAAACATTTGCAAAAAGCTTAAACTTAAGTATAGAAAAATTTGTTGAAGAAGCTCTAGAAGCAAAACATCCTGTAGACTTGGGCTCAAGATGTACAGTATTTATGAATTCTAAAATAAAACAAGCTCAAAAAGAAGGATATTCTGTAGGAGATATATCTGCAGGTTTATCATATTCAGTAATAAAAAATGCAATTCAAAAAGTAATGAAAATTAGAGATGTAAAAAAATTAGGAAGCCATATAGTAGTACAAGGTGGAACATTTTATAATGAAGCAGTATTAAGAGCATTTGAATTAATTGTAGGAAGAAATGTAATAAGACCAGATATTGCAGGACTTATGGGAGCATATGGAATGGCATTACTTGCATGTGAACAATATGAAGCAAATATGGATATGGAATATCATTCAACAATTGCAACAGTAGAACAAATTGATAAACTAGATATAAAAGTTACACACACAAGATGTAATGGATGTGAAAATCACTGTCAATTAACAATTAACAAATTTAGTAATGGTAAGACTCACATATCTGGAAACAGATGTGAAAAAGGAGAGGGAATAGTAAATTCACACAAAGACTTACCAAATCTTGTAAAATACAAATATGAAAGAATATTTGATTATAAGCCATTAGAAGAAAAAGATGCACCAAGAGGAACAATTGGAATTCCAAGGGTACTAAATATGTATGAAGATTATCCATTTTGGTTTACACTATTTACTAATTTAGGATTTAGAGTAATTATATCAGAAAAAAGTACTAGAAAGATATATGAAAAAGGGATAGAATCAATGCCATCAGAATCAGTATGTTATCCGGCAAAACTATCTCATGGACATGTAATCAGTTTAATACAAAAAGGAATAAAAACAATATTTTATCCATGTATTCCATATTCAAGAAAAGAATATAAAGACTCAAATAATAGATATAATTGTCCAATTGTAATATCATATTCAGAAGTACTAAAAAATAATGTAGAAGAACTAAAAAATGTAAAATTCATAAATCCATTTTTACCATTTGAATCAGAAGCATTATTAAAAAGAATGATGGAATTAGATGAATTCAAGGAATATAATTTTACGAAAAAAGAACTAAAAGTTGCAATAGAAAAAGCTCAGCAAGAATATAAAAAATGCAGAGAAGACATACATAATAAGGGAAAAGAAACATTAGAATATATAGAAAAAAATAACTTAAAGGGAATAGTACTTGCTGGTAGACCATATCATATAGACCCAGAGATTAACCATGGAATAGATACATTAATAACAAGTTTAGGAATGTGTGTATTAACAGAAGACAGTGTTGCAGATAAATCAATACCAGAAAGACCATTACGTGTTGTAGACCAATGGATGTTCCATTCAAGATTATATGCAGCAGCTGACTTTGTTGGTAGACATGATAACTTAGAGTTAGTTCAAATAAATTCATTTGGTTGTGGAGTTGATGCTGTTACAACAGATGAAGTTGAAGAAATTTTAACAAGCTTTGGCAAGATGTATACACTAATAAAAATAGATGAAGTAAATAATTTAGGAGCTGTAAGAATTCGTTTACGTTCATTACTTGCAAGTATAAATAAAAGACTAAATGCCAAAAAGGATACAAGTAAAGCAACAGGTGATTATTATTTAAAGAAAAATCCATTTACAAAAGAAATGAAAAAGGAATTTGTAATATTAATACCACAAATGGCACCAATTCACTTTGATTTTCTTGAGCCAATATTGCAAAGTGAAGGATATAAAGCAAAACTTTTAAGAGAATGTACACCAAAAACAATTGAAACAGGATTAAAATATGTTAATAATGATGCATGTTATCCATCAATAATAACAACAGGACAAATGATTGAAGCATTAGAGTCTGGCGAATATGATTTAAATAAAGTAGCATTAATTATGTCACAAACAGGTGGAGGTTGTAGAGCAACAAATTATATTGGTTTTATACGTAAAGCACTAAAAGATGCAGGCTTTCCACAAGTTCCAGTAATCTCATTTAATGTTGTAGGTATGGAAAAAAATCCAGGATTTAAATTTACATTCAGTATGGTAGAGAAATTATTAAAAAGTATGGAATATGGCGATCTTTTGCAAAAAATGTTATACAAAAATAGACCATATGAAAAAAATAAAGGAGAAACAGAAAAATTATTTAATGAATGGATGGAAAAAGCAAAAAAACTTGCCATAAATAGTAGTTTAAAAGAATTTTCTAAAAGTATTTATGATATAGTTGATGACTTTGAAAAAATAGAATGGGTAAAATCTCAAGAAAAGCCAAAAGTTGGTATAGTAGGAGAAATACTTATAAAATATCATCCATTTGGAAATAATCATGTTACAGATTTGTTAGAAAAAGAAGGAGCTGAAGTTGTACTTCCTGATTTTATGGGATTTGTTAAATATGTGGCAGCAAATAGTGTAATTTCACATAAATTATTAAAAGATAAACCACTAAAATCTGCATTATTTGGAACTGCTATAAAATTAATTAATTCTTTTGAAAAGGATACCAGAAAAGCTTTAGCAAAATCAAAAAAAGGTTATTTGCCAACTTGTGATATTTGGCATTTGGCAGATAATGTAAAAGAAGTATTGTCAACCGGAAATCAAACAGGTGAAGGATGGTTTTTAACAGCAGAGATGCTTGAATATATGGAAAATGATATAAAAAATATTATTTGTGTACAACCATTTGCTTGTTTACCAAATCATGTAGTAGGAAAAGGTGTTATAAAAACAATAAGAGACAAGTTTCCTGATGCAAATATTGTTCCAGTTGATTATGATCCAGGAGCAAGTGAGGCAAATCAAACAAACAGAATAAAACTTCTTATGACAGTCGCAAAAGATAATCTAAAATTAAAGGAAAAAGAAAGAAAAACTACTCAAAAAGAAATTAAAGAAGAAAGTATAAAAACTACAACAAATGTATAAAATCTTTTAAGGAAGGAAATAAGAAAAGTGGTAATGCAAATAGAAGAATATTTAGCTTTATTTTATATTTATTCATTTTTAGGTTGGCTAATGGAGGCTGTAGGGATTTCGATTAGAGAAAAAAGGTTTGTAGATAGAGGATTTTTAATTGGACCTTATTGCCCAATATATGGTACAGGAGTTGTATTAATTACAATATTATTAAAAAAATATAGTGATGATGTTTTAGCAACTTTTGTTATGTCAATAATAATATGTGGTATACTTGAATATTTAACAAGTTATATTATGGAAAAAATATTTAAAGCAAGATGGTGGGATTATTCTACAAGAAAGTTTAATTTAAATGGTAGAGTTTGTTTATTTAATTTAATTGTTTTTGGAATTTTAGCTACAGCCATTGTATTTGTAATTAATCCATTTTTTATAAAATATATAAATAAAATTCCAGAATTACCACTTGGTATAGTATTAGGATTTATTACTGTAATTTTCTTGGTAGATATAGTAATTTCATTTAAGCTAATCTTTGACTTGAAAGATATTTCAAAAGAATTAAAAGATAATACTGAAGAAATTTCTGAAAAGGTAAAAAGAAGAATTAGAAGTTGGAAGATTGGATTATATAGAAGATTAGTTAAAGCATTCCCAAGAATTAGTGAATATGTAAGATATAATAGTTGGGAAGAAATTAAGAAAAAAATAGAAGAGTCAAGGCAAGAATTCAAAGATAAAATAGAAGATTCTAAACAAGAATTTAGAGACAAAATAGAAGATTCAAAAAGAGAAATAATAAAAAAAGTTAGAAAAAACAAATAATATAAATAAGCATGATAAGATATTTTGATTAGTTAAATACCTTATCATGCTTTTTGTTGTCTTATAAATTGTTATTTAACAACATGTTAACTGAGTAGCACATTACCAAATTTCTGGGAAATAAGCCACAAATAATCATTCTTAGATGTTTCATCTGGAAAAAGAATAGTAAAGCAGATTCTCTTTTTAAAAGAAAATGTTCGCTTAAAAGTAACATTTTCTATAGTACCATTTTCTTTTTGGATAGAACGAATTGCATATGTTGCATTATGCAACAATTTGAACTTATCCGAGTATTTGGGAAAATCTTTTGCTTTTTTGCTGAAGAAATTATACCATTTTGTAACGGAATAATCTTCAAACAAAGGCGCAGGAACTATAACATCAGATATTTCGATAGTTACATCTAGTGCTAGAGTTCCAACTTCTTGGATAAATGGATATGTGCTCATAAATACCAAACCTCCAATTGATGAAAAATTATTTTAACATCAGAGGTTTTGGTAAAGCCTCCGATGTTTTTGACGTTCGAATGGCTTTCAAAACTCACATAAATATAATTTTACTACAAGACATATTTAATGTCAATTGTTTTTGATATAAATTGTCGAAAATTAATTAGACTAATTAGTATTAAAAATATCTTGACATCAATACAAAATAATAATATACTATGCTTATAAATTCTTTATAATAAAAAGTTTAAAAGAATTTATTTTTTTAGAAAGGAATGGTACCAGAATGAGTAATTTAATTGAAATTAGATGGCATGGTAGAGGAGGACAAGGAGCAAAAACAGCCTCATTATTACTTGCAGATGCAGCGTTCAATACAGGAAAATATATACAAGGATTTCCTGAATATGGACCAGAAAGAATGGGAGCACCAATAACAGCTTATAACAGAATAAGTGATGAACCAATAACAATACACAGTAACATATATGAACCAGATTATGTTGTAGTTGTTGATGATACTTTACTAAAAAGCGTACCTGTAACAGCAGGTTTAAAAGACAATGGAGCAATAGTAATTAATACTACAAAATCTCCAGAATATTTAAAAGAAACACTAAATGGATACAAAGGAAAAATTTTTACAATAGATGCTAAAAAGATTTCAGAAGAAGCATTAGGAAAATATTTTCCTAATACACCAATGCTTGCAGCAATAGTTAAAGTTACAGGAATAATGAGTGATGAGGCATTTATAGAAGACATGAAAGCATCATTTAAACATAAATTTGCAAAAAAACCAGAAGTTATTGATGGAAATATGAAAGCTTTAGAATTATCATTAAAAGAAGTAAAACAAATTCAATAGAAATGGAGGTAAAATTAATGACAGATATAAATTCAAAAACACCAATGGAAAAATTAACAACAGGTGGAAGCATATATTGTGCTGGAAATGCAAGAGAATTTAAGACAGGAGATTGGAGAAGCATGAAGCCTGTTTGGATAGAAGAAAAATGTAAACAATGCGGATTATGTTTTCCAGTTTGTCCAGACAATTCAATTCCAGTTGGAGAAGATTTAAAAAGAAAAGATTATAATTATGACTATTGCAAAGGATGTGGTGTATGTGCAAAAGTATGCCCATTTAAAGCAATAGAAATGGAAGAAGTATAAAAAAGAAAGGAATAGAGAAAATGAGTATAAGAGAAAGATTAAGTGGAAATGAAGCAACAGCAATTGCCATGAAGCAAATTAATCCAGATGTTGTAGCAGCATTTCCAATAACACCATCAACAGAAATACCACAATACTTTTCAACATTTGTAGCAAATGGAGAAGTAGATACTGAATTTGTTGCAGTAGAAAGCGAACATTCAGCTATGTCTGCTACAATTGGAGCAGAAGCAGCAGGAGCAAGAGCAATGACAGCAACATCAGCAAATGGATTATCTTTAATGTGGGAAATGATATATATAGCATCAAGCCTTAGACTTCCAATTGTTATGGCTCTAGTAAACAGAGCAGTTTCTGGACCTTTAAACATACATAATGATCATTCAGACGCAATGGGAGTTAGAGATGCAGGATGGATAATGTTATTTTCAGAAAATAATCAAGAAGCATATGATAATATGTTAATGGCACATAAAATTGCAGAAAATAAAAATGTATTATTACCATTAATGGTATGTCAAGATGGATTTATAACATCACATTCAATTGAAAATATTGAGTTAGAAAGTGATGAAGAAGTAAAGAAATTTATAGGTACATATAAACCAGAACATTATTTATTAAATGATAAAGAACCAATTGCAGTAGGACCATTAGATTTACAAGCATTTTTATTTGAACATAAGGCACAGCAAGCAGAAGCAATGAAAAATGCAAAACAAGTCATAAAAGAGGTTTCTGAAGAATTCGAAAAATGGACAGGTAGAAAATATGAATTTTTTGAAAAATATATGTTAGATGATGCAGAAATTGCAATTGTTTGTATGAACTCAACAGCAGGTACAACAAAGGCAGTAGTAAATAAATTAAGAGAAAATGGAATTAAAGCAGGACTATTAAAAATAAGAATGTATAGACCATTCCCTGTAGATGAAGTAGCAGAAGCACTTTCTCATTTAAAAGCAGTAGCAATATTAGACAAAGCAGATTCTTTAAATGGAGCAGGAGGAGCATTATTTGAAGATGTAACTTCTAGCATGTATGTAAACAAAAAACAAGTACCTATGGTAAATTATGTATATGGAATAGGTGGAAGAGACACAACAGAAGCACAAATCGAATCAGTATATGAAGATTTACAAAAAATTGCAAGCAGTGGTGATATTGGTAATCCATATCGATACTTAGGCTTAAGAAGGGAGGAGAACTAATATGGCATATGATTTAAAAAAAGTAATAGTTGAAAAACCATCTAGATTTACAGAAGGACATAGAATGTGTGCAGGATGTGGAGCTCCAGTTGTAACAAGAATGATAATGAGAGCATTAAAACCAGAAGATCATGCAGTAGTTGCAAATGCAACAGGATGTATGGAAGTATCATCATTTATATATCCATATACTTCATGGACAGATTCATTTATACATACTGCATTTGAATGTGCAGGAGCAACATGTTCAGGAGCAGAAGCAGCATATAAATCATTAAAAAAACAAGGGAAACTACCACAAGATAAAAACACAAAGTTTATAGCATTTGGAGGAGATGGAGGAACATATGATATAGGTCTTCAAAGCTTATCAGGAGCAATGGAAAGAGGACATGATATGGTATATGTATGCTATGATAATGGTGCATATATGAATACAGGAATTCAACGTTCATCAGCAACACCTCATTTTGCAGACACAACAACATCACCAGCAGGAAAAGTAATTCCAGGAAAAATGCAAGTAAGAAAAGACTTAACTGAAATCATGGTAGGTCATCATATTCCTTATGTAGCACAAACTCTTGCAATGACAAACTTCAAAGACTTATATGAAAAAGCAGAAAAAGCAATTTATACAGAAGGTCCAACATTCTTAAATGTATTAGCACCATGTCCAAGAGGATGGGGGTATCCAACAGAGGATTTAATGATGATAAACAAATTAGCTGCAGATACATGTTATTGGCCACTATATGAAGTAGTTGATGGCAAATACAAAATAACATACAAACCAGCAAAAAAACTTCCAATCGAAGAATTTTTACGTCCACAAAAAAGATTTAAACATATGTTTAAACCAGGAAACGAATGGATGATAAAAGAATTCCAAGAAGAAGTAGACAAGAGATGGAATGAACTACTTAAATTAGAACAAATAACAAACCAAGAATAAAAAAGTGCCGGCTAAAAAAAATGCCGGTTCTTTTTTGTCCCTTTGGGCAATTTGGTGCCGGTTCTTTTTTTGACCTTTTTTTAAATCTATAGCATTTTTTGTTTTTTTGTGTTATAATTCTAATTATGAATAATAGAAAGAGAGGTAAACTTGCCAAGACCATTAAGAACATATAGTAATTCAAAAATCTATCATATTATTTTGAAAGGAATAGATAGTCAAGATATTTTTTATAACAATGATGACAGAAATTTTTTTCTAAATCAAATTCAATTAACTAAAAAACAATTTTATTTTCAAGTATATGCATATTGTTTAATGAGCAATCATATTCATATGGTAATTAGAGTCGAAAATGATTTTTTATCTAAATCTATGCAAAGTCTATCAATAAGGTATGCACATTATTTTAACCAAAAATACGAAAGAGTTGGACCATTTCTTCAAAACAGATTCAAGAGTAAAAATGTAGAAAATCAAAGGTATTTTATGGATGTTTGCAGATATGTTCACAGAAATCCAGAAAAGGCTAAAATATCCAAAACAGAAGATTATAAATGGAGTAGTTACAAAGAATATATAGGGAAAGAAAAAATAATAAATAAAAAAGTACTACTACATTATTTTGATAATAATATTGATGAATTTATAAAATATACAATAGGTAATAAATATGAAAATATAAATGATTTTGCAGAATATGAAATGATAGATAAATTATCAGATGAAAAACTAGCTGATATAATATGTAATTTGTACAAATTAGAAAATAAACAAGAAATAAAGCATTTATTTAAAAATAAAACCAATGAAGATATAGAAAATAATTTAATATTGTTAAAAGAAATTAATGGAACTAATATAACTCAAATATCAAGGGTGATTGGAGTGAATAGAAAGAAAATCAAGAAAATTTTTAAATGAAAAAGGGACAAAAAAGAACCGGTACCAAATTGCCCAAAGGGACAAAAAAGAACCGGCACCAAATTACCCAGACAATTTTTTTTATTTTTTACTATACAAATTTAAAATTTAGTTATATAATGTATGCGATAATAGAATAAAAATGTCAATTGACATTTTATAAAAAAAGCTATGTATAAAGGAGACTTAAATGAAATTAAGTAAAATATTAGTAGGTTTAGAAAATTTAAAGGCTAAAGGAGATTTAGATATTGATATTACTGGATTAGAAAGTAATTCAAAAAATGTAAAAGAGGGATACTTGTTTATTGCAATTAAAGGATTTAGTGTTGATGGACATGATTACATAAATAATGCTATAGAGGCTGGAGCTAAGGCTATAATGGTACAAGAAGGGTGTGACTTAAAAAAGATAAAATTACCTTCAGATGTAACACTAATAATGGCAAAAGATACAAGGCATGCACTAGCAATATGTAGTTGCAATTTTTACAATAATCCTTCAAGAAAGTTTAGATTAATAGGTGTAACAGGAACAAAGGGAAAAACAACAACAACATTTATGATTAAAGAAATACTTGAAAGAGCTGGATATAAAGTAGGTTTAATAGGAACTATTGCAACTTACATAAATGGTAAAATGGTTTCTGAGAGCAGTAGAACAACACCTGAAAGTATTGAATTACAAAAAATATTTGCACAAATGGTTGAAGCTGGTGTAGAATATGTAGTTATGGAAGTTTCATCACAAAGTTTAAAACTACATAGAGTAGATGGATGTGATTTTAATATAGTCGTTTTTACAAATTTCTCAGAAGATCATATAAGTGCAAATGAGCACCCAGACATGAAAGATTATTTTGAATCAAAATTAAAATTATTCAAAATGTGTGATAATGGAATAATAAATGTTGATGACTTACAAGTATCTAAAATTCCAAAACTATTTCCAGATAGTAATATAATGACATATGGAATAGATAATTACTGTCAAATGTTGGCAAAGGACATTACAATTACAAACTCATATGTTGATTTTAGAGTTAAAGTATCTGATAAAAATGAAAGAGTAAAAGTAGACATACCAGGAAGATTTAGTGTATATAATGCATTAGCAGCTATTTGTGTTGCAAAAAAAATAGGAGTTCCATCAGATAAAGTAATAGAAGCATTAGCAGAAATAAAAGTACCTGGAAGATCTGAAATGGTACCAAATAAAAGAGAAATACCAATAATGATAGACTATGCACATTCACCAGAAAGCTTACAAAACATATTATCTGCAGTAAAAAGTTACACAAAAGGCAGAGTTATTTCTGTATTTGGATGTGGAGGAGATAGAGATAAAACAAAGCGTCCAATAATGGGAGAAATCTCAGGAAAAATTGCTGACTTTACATTTATTACAACAGATAATCCTCGTACAGAATCTCCAGAAGAAATAGTTAAAGAAATTGAAGAGGGAATAAAGAAAACAAAAGGAAAATATAAAGTAGTAGTAGATAGGAAAGAAGCAATCAAAGAAGCAATTAATATGGCAAATAAGCAAGACATTATTGTACTTGCTGGAAAAGGTCATGAACCATATCAAGAAATAAATGGAAAAAAATACCCATTTGACGAAAGAATTATTGTAAAAGAAATTATAGGATAAAATAAGAAAGGTTGATAAAAGTGGATTTTCAAACAAAAATGCTGTTAGCATCATTTGGAGTGACAGTAATACTTGGATTAATAATAGTACCAATATTAAGGAAATTTAAAATAGGTCAAATAGAAAGAGCAGACGGACCTCAATCACATTTAAAAAAACAAGGTACACCAACTATGGGTGGAATTATTATAATGTTAGGAATAATAATTGTAACAACTGTTGCATATATATATTATAAAAGTAAAGATCCAGAACTTGCAAAACATTTAATACCAATATTATGTTTAACAACAGGTTTCGGAGTAATAGGACTAATAGATGACTTTAAAAAACTATTTTTAAAAAACACTGAAGGATTAAAACCAAGCTTAAAAATGTTTGGATTACTTATAATATCAGTAATATTTGTAACATATTTAGTTTGGGGCTTAAAATTAGGAACAGAAACATATATACCATTTGCAGATATTTATATCAATATTCCTGTATGGATTTATATACCATTTGCTATTTTAGTAATACTTGCAACTACTAATGCAATTAATTTAACAGACGGAATAGATGGATTATCATCTAGTGTAAGTACAATAATAATTACTTGTTTAACAGTTATAGCAACAATGTATGAAGCAAAAGAAATAATTGTATTTGGAGCAATTGTTATAGGAGCAACATTGGGATTTTTAATGTTTAATATTTATCCTGCAAAAGCATTTATGGGAGATACAGGTTCATTATTCTTAGGAGGAGTTGTATCAGGAATTGCACTATATTTAAAAATGCCAATTTTACTATTAGTAATAGCAATAATACCAGTAATAGAAACGATATCTGTTATGATACAAGTTTTAGTATTCAAGAAAACAGGAAAAAGAATATTTAAAATGGCACCAATACATCATCATTTTGAACTATCAGGATGGAGAGAAAATCAAGTTGTAATGGTATTTAGTGTAATAACATTATTTGCATGTATATTAGGACTAAAGATAATATAAAAAGAAAGGAATTGTACTGGAATGGCAAAGAATCAAAAAGCAAAAAAAAATGAAGTAAAAGGTTTTTCCAGTTATTTAAATAATCCTGTAGATTTTACACTTTTAATAACAGTTTTACTATTATTATCTATAGGATTAGTAATGTTGCTATCAGCTAGTGCACCATCATCTTTGCAAGAATATGGCACAAGTTATAAGTATTTTTTTAGACAATTATTTTTTGGAGTATTAGGAGTATTCGCAATGTGGTTTATATCAAAATTTGACTATAGAATATTCCAAAAATTTTATTTCTGGGCATGGGTAATATCAATTATATCACTTGCTGCAGTATTGATATTTGGGACAGAAAGTCATGGTGCAAAAAGATGGATAGATTTAAAAATAACCACATTTCAACCATCAGAAATGGTGAAATTTCTAATGATAATTTTTTATGCAGGAATATTAGTAAAAAATAGAGAGAATTTAGGAAAATATTTAAAAGGATTAGTATATCATGTTTTATTCCTTATACCAATAATAGGACTTTTGCTAATGGAGCCTCATTTAAGTACATCAATTGTTATTATAATAGTATGTTGTGTAATGATGATAATAGCAGGATGTAAATTTTGGCAATTTTTAGTGTCAGGAATAGTTGTTGGTGGAATTGGTGGAATAGGAGCTACAGCATTATATTTTTTAAGTACAAAATTTCAAGAAAGATTTCAATATGTAGTTACTAGAATAACAACATTTTTAGACCCATGGAAAGATGCTACAGGAGATGGATGGCAAGTTATACAAAGTCTATATGCTATAGGATCTGGAGGATTATTTGGAAGTGGGCTTGGAGAAAGTAAGCAAAAATATTTATATTTGCCAGAACCACATAATGATTTTATTTTTTCAGTACTTGCAGAAGAGTTTGGTTTTGTGGGATGTTTTGTAGTATTTGTATTATTTGCTATATTTATTTGGAGAGGAGTTTTAATTGCAATGAAAGCTCCAGATATGTTTGGTAGCTTAGTAGCAATAGGTATAACTACATTAGTTGGAATTCAAGCAATAATAAATGTTGCTGTTGTAACATCTTCAATGCCAGCAACAGGAATGCAATTACCATTTTTCAGTTATGGTGGTACAGCACTATTCATATTATTATGCGAAGTAGGAGTGCTCTTAAGTATATCGAGGGCAAGCTCAAAACAGTAAGATTACAAAAAATAGAAAGGATAAAAAATATGAAGGTTATAATTGCAGCAGCAGGAACAGCTGGTCATATAAATCCTGGTTTAGCCATAGCAAATAAAATAAAAGAAGAAGAAAAAGATTCTAAAATAATTTTTATTGGAACAAATAGAGGATTAGAAAATGATTTGGTACCACGTGCTGGTTATGAATTAAAAACCATTGATGCATATGGACTAAGCAAAAAAATATCAATAGAAAACATAAAGAAAATGTGTACTACTTTAAGAGCAACATCTAAAGCTAGAAAAATAATAAAAGAATTTAAGCCAGATATTATAGTAGGTGCAGGTGGATATATATGTGGACCAGTAGTTTGGGCTGCAAAAAAAGAAAATATACCTGTAGTTTTACATGAAAGTAATGCTTTTCCTGGCAAAGCAGTAAAATATCTTGCCAAAAAAGCAGATACAGTTTTAATATCATTTGAGGAAGCAAGAGAAAGAATTCCTAATGCTAAAAATATTGTATTTACTGGAACACCAGTTAAGATAAAAAAACAAAATTATAGCATAGAAGAAAAAAAGAAGATTTTAAAAGAAATTAATTTAGACAATAACTTACCAATTGTTTTAATTTTTGGAGGAAGCCAAGGAGCTCAAAAAATAAATGAAGCAATTGTGGGAATAATAGAAGATAAGCTAAACACAAAATATCAAATAATATGGGCAACAGGGCCAAAACAATATGATATTGTAAAAAATGAATTAAAACAAAAATCGATAGATATAGAAAATATTAAAAATGCAAAAATTCTTCCATATATATATAATATGGAAGAATTAATGAACATATCTAATGTTATTGTTGCAAGAAGTGGTGCAATGACTATAACAGAAATATCAAATTTAGGAAAGCCATCAATACTAATACCACTTCCAAATGTAAGTCAAAATCATCAACTAAGAAATGCAGAAGTATTACAAAAAATAGGAGCTGCAAAAATAATATTAAATGATAAATTAGAAAAAAATATATTAAATAATGAAATTTTAGATATAATTTCAAATCCTGAGAATATGAGAAAAATGGGTGAAAAAGCATCTACAAAATCAGTAGAAAATGTTCAAGAAAAAATATATAACGAAATAAAGAAATTGGTAAAAGGTGACAAATAATGCAAGAGAATTTTAAATTTATAATACTAGTAATTTTTATAGACATAATAATATTATTTATAAGTGAAATTTTATTAAAAAAATATTTAAAACGAAAGATATTATTTCCAAAAACAAGAATGATAAAAGGGGCAGGAGTTACAAATGATGATTTAGATATAAATAATAGTGTATTTTTGCATATGACAGATGGAATTATTGCTTTTGATAGAGATGGAAAAGTTATTTTAATAAATCCAGCTGCCAAAAACATGATGAATATCTCTCAAAAAAATTCAACCTTTGAGGAGATTTTTGGAAAATTAAACATTAATCTAGAAAAAATTATTTACTTAGAAAATTGGACAAACACTGAAGAAAGAATACAAATAGAAGATAGATTTATAAATGCATATTTTGCACCATTCAAAAAAGAAAATGATAAAACAGTAGGAGTTATTGCAGTTTTACAAGACATTACAGAACATGTAAAACTAGATAATATGAGAAAAGAATTTATTGCAGATGTATCACATGAATTAAAAACACCAATTACATCAATAATGGGATATGCAGATACATTACTAGAAGAAGAATATGATAAAGAAACACAAAGCAAGTTTTTAAGTGTAATAGCATCAGAAGCAAGAAGAATGGCAAAATTAGTAACAGATTTACTTACATTATCAAAAAATGATAGTAATACAAATATTGTAAGAAAAGAACAATTTGACTTAGGAGAACTTGTAAAAAAATGTCAAGATAAATTAGCAATAGAAATAAAAAGAAAAAATCATAATGTAAATTGTTTTGTTACAGCTGATGTTCCACCTGTTTATGCTGATAAAGATGATATTGAAAGAGTTGTATTAAATATTTTGACAAATAGTATAAAATACACAAAAGAAGGAGGAGAAATAAAAATATATGTAGGATTTGTTTATAATGATGCATATATTAAAATTTTTGATAATGGAATAGGAATTCCAGAAGAACATTTAAATAGAATTTTTGAAAGATTTTACCGTGTTGACAAAGCACGTAGCAGAGAAATGGGAGGAACTGGTTTAGGACTTTCTATTGCAAAAGATTTACTAGATAGAAATGGAGGAAGTATAGACATTAAAAGTCAAGTTGGAAAAGGAACAGAAGTTGTAATAAAAGTTCCAACTAAAGCAACAGAAAATTAAAGCCCAAATTGGTATCAAAAATTATATACAGAACATATAATATATTAAAATTTTTGGCAAATAGCCTTAAGAAAGGAAAATATAAAAATGAGTTCTGTATATGATGATTATATGAAAAATACTTTTGGATTTAACCAAATCAATTATAGAAATACATATGAACAAGATTACAATGATTATATGGATTATGCAAATTATTCAATGCCTCAACAAACAGATAGAAATAATGAAATGCTAGAAAATTGTTATCCAGATATATATAAACTAGTATATCCAATGGTTCAAAAAACATGTATGCAAAATACAAGATCTATTTCAAATGAACTAATTGACCAAATGACAGATGAAATATATTTTGCAATAGAAGATGACAATTTAAATAGATCTGTAGAACAAAACAAATCGCGAGATATAACAAACAATCAATCTCAAAAAAAGCAAGAAAATCGAGGATATAATGATAGACAAGGAGTAGTAGGAAATCAAGGACTTAGAGATTTGATAAAAATACTAATTTTAAGAGAATTAATTAATAAACCAATATTTAGACCAAGACCACCAATGCCAAGACCACCACGTCCACCAAGACCTCCAATGAGACCTGGTATGGGAAGACCGCCATTTAATAGAGATTTATACGAACAAGATGAAAATATTTATGAATATTAAAAACTAAGAAAAAAAGATTATTCAAAAAAGAATAATCTTTTTTATTTTTGACTAAAATATATAAAAGCATGTATTCATGCAATTATGTAATTAAAGCATAAAATAAAAAAATGAAAGGAATGTGATAAAAATGAAAGTTAAAGACTGTATGTGTGGAGATGTTTGCTGTGTAAAGCCAGAAACCAAAATTACTGATGTGGCAAAACTAATGGAAAAAAATCATATAGGATGTGTTCCTGTTTGTGACAATTCAAATTATTTAGTAGGACTAGTGACAGACAGAGATATTATATTACGTGGAGTTGCATGTGGTAAAGATACAAATACAACACCTGCAAGTGAAATAATGACATGTAATGTATGCACATGTAATGAAAATGATGAAATACAAAAAGCTGAGAGAAAGATGTCTGAAAATCAAATAAGAAGATTACCTGTAGTAGATAATAACAAAGTTATAGGAATACTAACATTAGGAGATTTAGCAAGATATAATGAAGAAATTGGAGAAGAAAATTTTTGCAATACAATGGGAAATATATGTTGTTGTAATGGACAAACCAAAAACAATTGTTAAGAAATGCAGAGTGGCTCCTTTACGAGCCACAATACATAGAAAAGAGGTAAAATGTCAGAAGATTTTAATTATATTTGTAAAATTCTAAGAAAAACAATAAATATAATTTTGATATTTTTAGCATTATATTTGGGAATAAAACTATCTGTATTTTATATGCCATTTTTAATAGCATTTATAATATATTTGCTAATAGAACCATTAATAAAATTTTTTATGAAAAAGATGAAATTAAATAGAAAATTAAGTTCAATAATTATTTTTCTAATAATATTTTCAATTATAATAGGTGGAGTTGTATGGGGAATAGTATCATTAGTTTCAGAAGCAACAAATTTATTAGAGATGTTAAATTTATACATAAATAAAGCATATACACAAATTCAAGAAAATATTAGCAAAATAAATATAGAAAAACTAAGTATTTCAAAAGATATACTAGAATTGTTCAAAAATTCATCACAGGAAATTTTAGTAAAGATATCAAATTGGATGACAAATTTTTTAACTAAATTTATAAATGTTATAACATCAATTCCTACAATTTCAATTTATATTGCAATAACAATAATGTCATTGTATTTTATGTGTACAGATAAAATATATATGTTAGATTTTTTAGAACATCATATGCCTCAAAAATGGGTTCAAAAAATTGGAAAACATATAAGAGAAATAACTTCAAGTTTAGGAGGATATCTAAAAGCAGAAGCTATATTAATAATAATATCTTTTATAATTTCATTAATAGGATTGTATGTATTTAAAATATTTGGTATGAACATAAAATACCCATTATTAATTGCCTTAGGAATTGGCTTTGTTGATGCATTACCAATTTTAGGGTCTGGAGCAGTTATGGTGCCATGGGCAGTAATTTCCGCATTAAATGGAGATATAAAACTTGGAATATCTATTGTAGTTTTATGGATTATAATGTCAATTGTAAGACAATTTTTAGAACCTAAAATAGTAAGTGGAAAAATTGGTATTCATCCTATATTTACATTAATTGCGATGTATACAGGTTTCAAATTAATCGGAGTAATGGGAATGTTAGTTGGACCAATTGTATTAATTATTTTAAAAAGTATTTTTGCAAAAGAACTTGATGAAGGAATTTATAACAAATTTTTTTAAAATATAAAGGTCATTTTTTTATATAAAAGTTCATAAACTTAAATAAAATAATTTAAGTGGAGGACTTTTAAATGCGTGTTTATAATATAAAATTAAATGGAGGTTTAGTACTAAAAATTATAATATTTTTGTTATCATTATTTATGCTTATTGTATTTTTATTTAGTGTTTACAGAATATTTTTTTCAAGTGGAAAATTTTTTGTAAAAGATAAAATAACAGCAGAAGAGGTAACAGAAATAGAACCAGAAAACTATACTAACATATTACAAGCTGTACATGAAGATTTAGATTCATATGTAGGATTAAAAATAAAATTTACTGGATATGTTTATAGAGTATTAGATTTTGAAGAAGATCAATTTGTATTAGCAAGAGATATGGTAATAAATGATGAAGGAACACAATCTGTAATTGTAGGATTTTTGAGCAATTATTCAGGTATTAATCAATTTCAAGATGGAACCTGGATTGAAATTACAGGAACAATTAAAAAAGGAAAATATCATAATGAGGAAATACCAATTATAGATGTTGAAAAAATAAAAGAAGCAGAAGAGCCAGAAGAACCCTTTGTACCAATTCCAGACAATACTTATATTCCAACCAGTGGAATTTTGTAGAAATATGTCAAAATCCTTGATTTATGCAAAAAGATAATGTATAATATGTACATAGTCCGCACTTACTCAAAAGAATAATTATTCAAGGAGTGGATAAAATGAGTTCGAAGCAAGGGTTCTTTTACACAATTACAGCATTACATCCAGAGGTTACTGGCTCATGTTTGCTTGTAACTGTGCATTACCCTGATGGTAATATTATGATGTTTATTGTTGACTGTGGGATTTTCCAAGAAAAACCTTACAAACAATTAAATAGTCAAACATTGCCATTTACCAGTTCGAAAATTGCATTTGCATTGATCACACACAATCATGCAGATCATAATGGAAGACTTCCAATCTTAATGAAAGAAGGGTTTAAAGGAAAAATTTACACGACAGCAACAACAAAGAGACATATGCAATTTTCCCTATTGGACGATTACAAAATCATGTTATCAAATGCCAAGGAAAAAAAGCAAAAACCTTGGTATAGCGAAGAAGACATTTACAAGGTTATTGAACACACTGAATGTTGTGCTCTTGAAGAAACAGTATATGTAAATCCAAATGTAAAAGTAACATTTTTGGATAATGGGCATTTACTTGGAGCTGCAAGTATTTCTGTTCAAATTAGTTGTTATGGTGAAGATGATTTAAACATCCTCTTTACCGGGGACTATAAGCCAACAACAATTTGGAAAGAGATTCGCCAAATTCCAGAATGGATAAGAGAACTTCCCAAAACTGTAGTTACTGAATCCACATATGGTTATATGGACAGTAATGAAGTTGAATATCATTTTGAAAGTGATATTCAGAAAATTCTTAGTCAAGGAAAGAGTATTACAATTTTTGTGTTTGCACAAGGCAGAGCACAAGAAGTTTTGTATGTACTCAAAACAATGCAAGATGGTGGAAGATTAAGCAAAAAAATTCCGATTTACCTTGACGGAAAATTGGCGCAAATTAATACAAAAATGTACCAAAATTCTGAAGAAATTGATGAAGATAAAAGGAACTTTATTCCTGAAAACTTCACATTAGTAAACAAAGAAAATCGGCAAAATGTGATATCTGAAACTAAGCAGAAAATTATCTTGACAACATCTGGAATGGCAGACCATGGTCCTGCATGTATTTATGTCCCGGAATTTGTTTCAAGATATGATATGGTATTTTATTTTTCGGGATATGTTTCCAAAGACAGCTTTGCTAACAAGATTATGAATCCCAAAGATGGGAAAATAACAATAAAGGGGAAGGATTATGATGTAAACGTAGATGTTTACAGCACTTCCGAATTTTCCTCACATGCAAAAGCAGATGAGATGATTGCTAAACTCAAGGAAGCAGGAAATGTCCAATTGGTTTTGATTAACCATGGGCAAAAAGAATCTCAACAAATTTTTGCACAAAAAATTATTAATGCAGAATTTACTAAAAGGGTGGAAATCCTTAGTGAGCATTCTGCTGTAGTTGGAAAATTTGGATTAATCAAGATTATGGGCTCTAAGATATATAGTGTTAAAATGCCTAAAGAAGACAACAGCACTGAAAAATATAAGAAAGAAGGTAGAATTCCCGTAAGAAAGCGTTTCAATAGCTATTTTGTATGTAAGAGCAGATAAATTTAAGAAAGAGGTTGATAGAACTCAAACAAATGCAAAGAGGTCTCCATATGGGGACCTCTTTGCAATATTTAAATAATCATTTACATAAATTAGTTGAAATAAATAAAAAAGTGTGTTATAATTACAAAAGTTTATATAAAAAGGTTTATAGGTAAAACCAAAAAACCTAAATAAAAGAAAAAGGAGAAAATGTTGGTCATAGAGATTAACATTAATCAAAAAAATGGAAAATATGAAAATGAGTCTAAACACAAAATTAGAAGTAGGATTAGAAATCATATCTGCAATGATAGCAAATGCATCAAATGAAGGATACAGTGTAAAAGATGAAAAAATGAAAACTTTATTAGAAGAAAGAGACAAATTATATTCAGGAGACGAAAAAACTATAGATAAAATAATAAATGTATATGGACCTCAAATAAAAGAAAAATATAAAAATGCATAGAAAGAAGGGAAATAAAAATGGAAGAATTAGAAGAAATAAAAAAGAGATATAAACTAACTAATGAAGAACATGATGAAATACAACAAGCAATATTAAGAATATGGTTTGATGACAAATTTCCAGTTGAAAACCCTAAAGCAATTATAGATATAGCGCCACCAGCTTCTGGAAAAACAGGGTTAAATGGATTCGGAAAAGACCAATTTTTTGACAATAATGTAGTCATAATAAATAGTGACGAATTCAAACCATTTCATCCAAAAGTAGATGAAATAGCTAGATTATATCCACAATATTTTACCAAAATTACAGACCAAGAAAGTAACACATGGACAAGTACATTATTTGATGAAGCATTAAAAAATGGATATAATGTAATTTTTGAAGGAACAGGAAGAAATGCTAGAATATTAGAAACAATAAAAAACAAAATGCAAAAATATCATGTAACAGTAAGAGGTATGGCAGTAAATGAACTTAACTGTTTAATTTCAATATTAGAAAGATATGAATTTCAAGTTAAAGCAAAAGGTTGGGGAAGACTAGTAACATTAGACCATTTTTATGAAACATATAATGCAATGCCACAAACAATAGATGAAATAGAAAAATCAAAAGTTGTAGATTCTGTAGAAGTATACAAGAGAGGAAACATTCCAAGCCAACCAATAAAAATATATGATAGTACAGAAGTAGAAATGGGAAGATTCCCTAATGCAAGATTTGCTGTTTTTGGAGGAAGAGAAGAAGACAAAAAACTAGCAAATGAATATTTCATAAAAAATGAGGCAATTTTATTAAAACTATTGGAAAATGATTTTGTAAGTGAAGAAGAAAAAGAAATTTTAAAACAAATATTAGTTTTAGCCCAAAAAGAAAGACAAAATGAAATGCAAAAATAACATATATGTATGAAAAATCAATTTATAGCACTTGTATTTTTTAAAATAATGTGATATAATACTATATAGTATTTTAAAGAGAGGAGATTCTAAGAAATTAGAATAAATAAATTATGAAAGAATTATTAAAAAATATAAAAGAAACATTTGCACGACTTTTTGGATTTAAACAACCACAACAAGTTGCAGAGTGGGGAAATGAATATTTAAAAAATTTAGAAAAGAGTGGAGAAATTAGTTCAAGTGATTTTGAAGCATTTAAAAAATCAGAAGACTTTACTACTAAATTACTAAAACAACTTGAAAGTGACGGAAAAGAAAAAGGTAAGCAAGGTAGGAAAGTAATAAAAACAGAAGGGCCAAGCCAAAAGGAAACTATCAAAGAATCAACAAGAGTTAAACCACAAAAAGAGTCTGAACGTGAAGGACGAGAAGAATAAATATAAAAAGTTGAGGTGAAATATAAAAATATTTGCCTCAACTTTTTATTACTTTATAGTAAAAAAAAACCAAAAAAATGAAGCAAATTGCAAGAAAAAATAGTAAAATAAAGAAAAAAATTTTTTTTTGAAAAAAATGTTTACAAAAGCAAATTTTTTGTATACAATATAACAAGTGAAGAGCTAAACATAAGAAAAACTTAAAACATAGGAAAGGGGTACAAAATCAATGAAAATATTGATGCTAACATGGGAATATCCACCAAGAGTAGTAGGTGGAATAGCAAGAGTAGTATATGACCTATCACACAGACTAATAAAAGATGGTCATGAAGTAACTGTAATAACATACAGAGATGGAGAAGTTCCATATTTTGAAGACGACAAAGGAGTAAAAGTTTATAGAGTAGACAATTACATGATACAACCAAACAACTTTATAGACTGGATATTGCAATTAAATTTCAACATGGTAGAAAAGGCAAGCCAAATAATATTAGAACAAGGAAAGTTTGATGTAATACATGCACATGACTGGTTAGTTGCAAATGCAGCAAAAACATTAAAAAACTCTTACGATATCCCAATAGTAGCAACAATACATGCCACTGAAGCAGGAAGAAATGGAGGAATTAGAGAAGCTCAACAAAAATACATAAATGATACAGAATGGATGCTTACATATGAATCAAACGAAGTAATTGTAAACAGCAATTACATGAAAAACGAAATACAAAGACTATTTGGATTACCATTTGAAAAAATAAATGTTGTTCCAAATGGAGTAAACCTAAATAAATTTTCTGGAATGGACAGAGACTATACCTTTAGAAGAAGATATGCAATGGACAATGAAAAAATAATTCTATTCATGGGAAGACTTGTATATGAAAAAGGAATACAAAACCTAATAGCAGCAATGCCAAAAGTATTATCAGCATACCATGATGCAAAACTTGTAATTGCAGGAAAAGGTGGAATGTTAGATGAACTAAGATCACAAGCAGACTATTTAGGAATAGCAAACAAAGTATATTTTGCAGGATATATGAATGGAAAAGATGTAGAAAGAATGTACAAAGCAGCAGACATATCAGTATTTCCAAGTTTATATGAACCATTCGGAATTGTAGCATTAGAAGGAATGCTAGCAGAAAGACCAATAGTAGTTTCTGATGCAGGAGGATTAGGAGAAATAGTAGAACATAGAGTTACAGGAATGAAAAGCTATTGTGGAAATCCAAATTCAATTGCAGACTGTATACTTGAATTATTATTTAATCCAGAATTATGTGCAAATATTGTAAAAAAAGCCAAAGTAAAAGTGAAAGAAAATTACAACTGGCAAAAAATTGCTCAAGATACACACTTTATTTATCAAAAAGCAATATGTGAAAAAATGGCAGAAAGACAAAAAAGACAACTTGAACAAGAAAGAGCAAGAGCCGAAAAAAAGGCAAATTCACAAGAAAAAGAAATTACAAACATTTTACCATTTAAAAAACGTCAAATATTTGCATAAGAATAATTATATAAAAACAAATCAAAAAATAGTAAGGATTTTCTTGCTATTTTTTTCTTTTTATTATAAAATAAACATGTAAAAATGTTTATAGGGAACATAAAAACCTAAATAAAATACATAAGGCAAGGAATAATATGGGAAGTATAGTATTATTAGATGATTTAACAATAAATAAAATAGCTGCAGGAGAAGTAATAGAAAGACCAGCATCAGCAATAAAAGAAATGTTAGAAAATTCTATTGATGCCGGAGCAACTAATATAATAATAGAAATAAAAAATGGTGGAATATCATACATAAGAATAACAGATAATGGAAAAGGAATTGCAAATGATGATTTAGACATGGCATTTGAAAGACATGCAACAAGTAAAATAAGATCTGCTGAAGATTTAAATACAATAAAATCCATGGGATTCAGAGGAGAAGCACTAGCTAGTATTGCAGCAATTTCAAAAGTAGAAATGATATCAAGAACATCTAGCCAGCAAAATGGATATAGAGTAATTGTAGAAGGAGGCAATATTCTAGAAAAATCTGAAACAGGAGCTCCTATAGGAACTACAATAATAGTAACAGACTTATTTTACAATACACCAGTTAGATATAAATTTTTAAGAAAAGATTTTACAGAAGCAGGATATATTGAAGATGCTGTTTCAAGAATTGCACTATCTCACCCAGAAATTGCAATTAAATTAATAAATTCTGGTAGAACTGTAATACAAACAAATGGAAGTGGAGATTTAAAAACAACTATTTATAGTATTTATGGTAAAGAAATCGCAAATTCGGTAATAGATGTAGATTATAAGGCAGATGATATACATATTTATGGAGTAATAGGAAAACCAGAAATAGCTCGTTCAAATAGAGCAAACCAAATATTTTTTATAAATAAAAGATATGTAAAAGACAAAACACTAGCATCAGCAGTAGAAAGAGCATATAAAGATATAATTCCTATGGGAAAATTTGCTTTTGTAATTTTAAATATAGATATGGACTCTAGAAGAGTAGATGTAAACGTACATCCAGCTAAATTAGAAGTGAGGTTTGAAGACGAAAATGTTATTTTTAAAGCGATATATCATGCAATAAAAGAAAACTTAATGAAAAAAGAAAACAATGAAACAGAAAATTTTGAAGAAAAGACAATTGAAACACCCAAAATTCAAGAATCAAATAATGAAAAAAAATTAATTGAAGATGAAACAATTTTAAAAAGCCAAGAAATACTAAGAAAATTACAAGACATGAAAGAAAAAATGATACAAGAAAATAAAAAAATAACAGAGGAATTAGATAAAGAAATACAAACAGAAAATGAAGAAATTATTGAAGAACCTATAACAGAAGAGAAAATACATCAAGAAGAACCTACGAAACATGAAGAAAAAGAACCTAATGGAATAAAATACAATATAACCGAAAATGATTCTACAAATACAAAAACTGAAGAACCAAGTACACAATATAATGTAACAGAAAACAAACCAGAATTTGATGAAATGTATTTAAAAACATTTGGAACAAAACCAATAAAAAAAGAAGAAATAGAAGAAAAAAATGAAGAACAAGAAAAAGAAGAAACATTAGATGATATAGCAACAACTGAAAATGTTTCAATTTTTGAAGAAACTCCAGAACAAAACAAAATAAATTACAAATTTATAGGAATGGCATTTGAAAAATATGTAATATTAGAAATAGAAAATGAAGTATATTTATTAGATCAAAAAGTTGCAGAAGAGAGAATTTTATATGAATCAATAATAAATAGTATTAATAGCGGAGAAAATGGAAATTCACAATTACTTTTAATACCAGATGTAATAACACTTTCACATAAAGACATGGAAATAGTAAAAGACAATGCAGAAATGTTGAAAAAAGCAGGATTCATTTTTGATAATTTTGGAGAAAACACTGTAAAATTAACAGAAGTTCCAGAAATATGTGCAGATTTAGAAACAAAAGAATTATTTTTAGAGATATTAGAAAAAATTAATTCTGTTGCAAGAACTCAAAAATCAGAGGTTAAAGAAAAATTTGCACAAATAATAGCAGAAAATGTTGCCAAAAAATTGGAAATAGATACCAAACAAGATGAAATAGAAAATTTAATAGATAAACTTTTAATATTACCAAATCCATTTATAGCAACAGATGGAACTCCAATTGCAATAAAAATGTCAAAATATGACATAGAAAGAAAATTTGCAAGAAAATAAAAATAGCTTAAATGAAAGGGAAAATTATGACAACTATAATTGTTCTGATATCAATAATGCTTTTTGCAATATTATTAATTTTAATTTGGAATAGATTAAGCACATTTGAATTAAGAAAAAAAATAATAACATGTGTATTATCATTAATAATTTGTTTAAGTTTAACACTAATTATTTTTTCAATATCATCAAAAGGAATACAGTATCAAAACTTAAATGAAAAACAAACTATAACAAAAACATTTGTAGCTATTTTCACACCAGTAAATGGCATTATTCTAATACCATACTTGGTTAAAGTGCTAAATGACATTAGAACCAGAAAAATAAACAAAGAACAAACAAAAAGAAAACTAATAATATTTATAATACTATTAGTTATAGGAACAATTATTGAAATAAATTACTTTAAAAATATACAATTAGGAATAATAGAATATTCAAAATCAATATGAAGAAATAATAAAGAAGGGAACAAAAATAATAATGCAAAAACCAAAAGTAATAGTTATATGTGGACCAACAGCATCTGGAAAAACAGCATTATCAATAGAACTTGCAAAAAAAGTAAATGGAGAGATTGTCTCATGTGATTCTATGCAAATATATAAAGATATGAATATAGGAACTGCCAAACCAACAAAAGAGGAAATGCAAGGAATAAAACACTACTTGCTAGATTTTGTTTTACCAAATAAAAGATATAGTGTAGCAGAATATAAAAAAGATGCAGAAAGTGCTATTGAAGAAATAATAAAAAAAGGAAAAACACCAATTGTTGTTGGAGGAACAGGATTATATATTGATGCATTAATATATGGAATTGAATATCCACAAATTGAATTTGACGAAAAATATAGATTAAAACTAGAAAAAAAAGTTGAACAAGAAGGATTAGATGAATTATATGAACAAGCAAAACAAATTGATGAACAAGCAATTCAAAAAATTAGCCCAAATGATAAAAAAAGAATTTTAAGAATTTTAGAAATTTATCATTCAACTGGAAAGAATAAAACAGAAATAGAAGCAATATCAAGACAAAATGAAATTAAATATAATTATATTGTTTTTGCTATTAATATGGACAGAGAAAAACTATATGAAAGAATAAATAAAAGAGTAGACTTTATGATTGAAAAAGGCCTAGTACAAGAAGTTAAAAGTTTACTAGAAAAATATGATCAGTTTCCTACAGCAATGCAAGGTTTAGGTTATAAAGAAGTAAAAGAATATTTACAAAATCAAATTACAAAAGAAGAAATGATAAATAAAATAAAACAGGAAAGTCGAAGATATGCAAAAAGACAAATAACCTGGTTTAAGAAAAACAAACAAACTATTTGGATAAATGGACTTGAAAATATAGATGATAACATAAAATTTATTGAAAAAGAGAGCAATATTGAATAGTCCAAAATAAGGAGATGAGAAAAACGAGTAAACTGAAGAAAATAATTGCTATAATTATAGTATTTTGTATAATTATATATATAATATATGCGATGTTTTTGTTATTATTAAATCCAAACAATATATATGTATTAACAAAAGGAGAATTACTAGAAGAAGACGAAACTGTTGGATATATTATTAGAGATGAACAAGTTATAAAAGATGAAGAAAAAACAAATGGAATATACAAAATTGCTACAGAAGGACAAAAAGTAGCAAAAGGGGAATATGTCTTTAGGTATTATAAAGATAGTGAAATAGAAACAACAGAAAAAATAAAAGAATTAGATTATAAAATTCAAGAACTATTAGAAAAAGAAAAAAATGAACCATCAGCAGACATAAAAGTCATAGAAAACCAAATTGAAGAAAAATTAATTAAAATAAATAGTTTGACAAATTACCAAGAAATTAGTGATTATAAAAATAATATAGAAGAACTAATTGCAAAGAAAATCAATTATATTGGTGAGAGTACAGAAAATAATGAAATAAAATCAATTGTAAATGAAAGAAAAGAATATGAAAAGCAACTAACAAATGGAGCATCATATAAATCTACTCCAATAAGTGGTGTTGTTTCATATAAAGTTGATGGATTAGAAGAAGAACTTACTCCAAGTAATTTATCAAATTTAACAGATACATTTCTTGAAGGATTAGAACTAAAAACTGGACAAATTATTTCAACTAGTAGTGAATACGGAAAAGTTATTGATAATTTTAAATGTTATGTAGCAGTAGTAATAGATTCAGAGCTGTCTAAACAAGCAAAAATTGGAGATAAAGTAACACTTAGAATTTCAACAACAGAAGAAGATAGTGCAGAAATAGTACAAATTAATGAAGGAAGCGGAAACAGAGTTATTATATTTGAAGTAAATAATATGAGCCAAAATTTAATAAATTATAGAAAAGTTGCAGTTGATATAATTTGGTGGGAAACAACAGGCTATAAAGTTCCAAATCAAGCAATTCTAACAAAAACAGTTAATGGTAATGAGTTAAATTATATTATCAGAAATAAGTCTGGAGTACAAACAGAAATTTTTGTTAAAATAGAAAAACAAAATGATAAATTTGCAATCATATCATCTTATGAAACAAATGAATTACAAGACTTAGGTTTTAATGAAGAAGATATAAAAAACTATAAAAAAATATCAAATTACGATGAAATTATACTAAATCCACAAAAATAAAAATATTACGAAAATGTTACAGAAATATTAAGTTTTTGTAACACACATAAAAACTATTGACAAACAACAAAAAAAGTTAGATACTATATGCATGAGTTTATAGTTATATCCATATTTATGTAGGTTTAACTAAAAAAGTAAGTGTAAAATATTAGGAGGTTAAAAAAATGGCAGGAGCTATAATGGACAAAATCTGGGGAGTAATTGGGATGAATAATAATCAATCACAGGCAGAAGATACAGAAGCAGAGGACTATGAAGTAGATACATATGATAACTATGAAGAAGAGGAAGAAGACAGAAAATTCTTTGGAAGAAAAGGCAAAGTTGTACCTATGCCACAATCACAATCTGTTAAAATGGTTATTTCACAACCAACTTCATTTGAACAATCAGAAGAGATTTGTAGTTTATTAAAAGAGAAAAAATCTGTAATTGTAAATTTAGAATATGTAAGTAAAGAAGTCGCTAGAAGAATAGTTGATTTTATTAGTGGTGGAGTTTATGCTCTAGATGGACATATCCAAAAAATTTCTAATTCAATATTTTTAATTGCGCCAACAAACTATGAAATTACAAATGAAATGGCAAGAGAAGAAATAAAAAACAAATTGTCAGTTTCATGGCTTAAAAATAATAACATAAATTAATTATACAGAATGGAGGATTCTAATATGATTACACCATTAGATATTGAAAACAAAAAGTTTAGTAAGCAAGTAATGAATGGATATAATGTCGAAGATGTAGATGACTTCCTAGATGAGTTAGTTGAAGACTATGGAAAAAATTACAAAGAATTAGCAGAAGCAAATAGCAAAATTGAAAAATTAATGAATGACTTAGAAAAATACAAAAATATAGAATCTACTTTAAATAATACTTTAGTTATAGCACAAAGTACAGCAGAAGAAGTTAAAAGTGTTGCAAAGCAACAAGCAGATCAAATAATAAGTGATGCAAAATCTAAGGCTGATGAAATTGTTAAACAGGCGAAAGGAAGTGCAGAACAAAAACTTTCTGAAATACAACAACAAATTATAGCTAAAGAAAGAAGAATGGAAGAAGTAAAAAAACAATTTGATGTTTATAAAGCAAAAATGGAATCACTTTTAATTTCACAAGAAGAATTAATTAAAGAAATAAACAAAGATGATGAATAAAAAAATTGAATAGGGGAAATGAGAAAATGATACAAAAGAAATTTGAAAAAGGTGTAACACTGATTGCTTTAGTTGTTACTATAATTGTTATATTAATTATAGCTGGTATTTCTATATCTGCTCTAACCGGACAATTTAATGGAATTTTTATGGGACAACAAGCCAAAACAGAGGCTAATGTTACAGAAGAAAAAAATGCATTAAGATTGGCTATACAAGAAACAATGACATCTGATAATAAAGGTGAACTACTAGAAGATCCTTTTAGAGATCATTTAGATCAACATGTTCGCCCAGAAAATTATACTAATTTTGAATACAGAGAAAATAGTAAATCATATATTTTACAAATGGTACCAACACAAAATTGGTATACAATAACAAAAGATGGAGAAATTCTAGATGGAATTGTAAATCTTCCAATGATTGTATTAGATCATGAAAGTGCAACTCTAAATTGGGAAGAAACACTACAATTAAATGCAGTAATGAGAAGTGATGAAGGAGATACTCCTATAACTGATGCGATATGGAGAAGTAGTGACTTATCTATTGCAACAGTAGATGACAATGGATTAGTTACAGCACAAAGAAAAAGTGGAGTTGTAACAATAACTGTTGAAAAAGATGGTTTGATAGCAGAATGTGTTATTACTGTAAGAAATGCAGTTAAAACTCTAGAATTAAGTTCAACTGATGTTACAATAGACCTAAGTGGTGAAAAAACATATCAAATGACTGTAAAATACTATCCTGAAGATGCAGACACTGGAATTACTTTTACATATACAATTGCTGATACTAGTATAGCAACTGTAGATCAAACAGGATTAATTACAGGAATTAAAAATGGAGAAACACAATTAACTTTAACTAATGATTTAGGATTAGCAACTACTGCAACAGTAAAAGTTGTTACATCACCAACAGGAGTAACTTTAGATAGAGAATCAGTAACAACAACAGGTTCATTTAAATTAAACGCAACTATAACACCTGATACAGCAAATGTTAATACTGATTTAACTTGGTCTAGTTCAAATTCAAATATTGCATCTGTAGATAGCAATGGAAATGTAACAAGAAGATCAAGTGGTTATGCAGTAATAACAGTTACAACTGGAAATGGTAAGACTGCACAATGCCAAGTAACTATGAAATCAACAAGTTCTAGCGGTGGCGGAGGCGGTGGCTCAAGCTCTGGTGGAGGAAGTCACGGTGGTGGCTCAGGATCAAGTGGATCAAATCAAGATCAAGAATATGAAGATGATTGGAGTTGGGTAGTTGCAATACCAGGTCTAGCTGCAATGGGAACAACTGTATTTGGACCTATTGGTGGTGCTGTCGCAGGTGTTGCAGGACTAGTTATTGGTACAGTTGCAACGTTAACTGGACATTCAAAGAAACCATCATCTGGTTCATCTAGCTCATCGTCAAGTTCTTCAAGTAGTTCAAGTTCATCAAGCTCTGGTGGTGGAGGAGGCTGTGTAGCCGACGGAACACTAATTACACTGGCAAATGGAGAAAAAGTAAAAGTAGAAGACTTAAACGGTGACGAAAAGCTTCTAATATGGAACATGTATACTGGAGACTATGATGAAGCAAATATAGCATATATAATAAATCATGACGGAGATAGAAGAATAAATACAATTATACATTTATATTTCTCTGATGGAACAGATATAGAAGTGGTAAGAGACCACGGATTCTATGATGTAGAACTAAATAAATATATATCATTATCAAAAGCAAACTATAAACAATATATAGGACATCATTTCTTAAAACAAGCACCAAATAATCAACTAGAATCAATACAATTAATAGATGTAAAATTGGAAAAGAAATATACCGGAATTTATGAAGTAGTAACAGATAAACATTTAACATGTTTTACAAATGGAATTTTATCAATATCATCATTAATAGAAGGATTCTGCAATATATTTGAAATAGATAGAGAAACAGTAAGTTATAATGAAGAAAAAATGGCAAAAGATATAGAAACATATGGATTATTTACTTATGATGATTTCAAAGAATTAATACCAGAAGAAGCATTTGAATTATATAATGTTCAATATTTAAAAGTTGCAATGGGCAAAGGCGATATTAAACCAAGTGAAATAGAGTTCTTAGTAAAATACTATCACAAAAATATTGACAAATTAATAAAAAAATATGTAATATAAAAATAAAAAAAGAGGTGGAAAATTAAAAGTTTTTCTATCTCTTTTTACTTAGTTTGGTAAAGAGCTAAAAAATCCTAATACAAATGTAAGTAAAATAAAAACATAAAAAAACATAAAGCAAATTACAAATATTACGAAAATGTTAAATGTATGTTACAATTTCGTTAATACTATTGACATTATGCA
>CALXAA010000002.1 GCA_944386165.1 uncultured Clostridia bacterium | reverse complement strand
AGGGACTTAAGTCCATGCCAGTAACATGCCCTTATAGGGCTAGTCAAAACTACCCGTTGAACGGGTAGTTTTTTTTTTAAATTTAGAAAAATCTGTGAAAAAGCTTGTAAAAAATAAAGAAAAAAGATATAATAAATATACAAAAGGTGTCAACAAAATAGAAAAAGAGAGGAGCGATTTTTATGGTAATAAAAATTACTGGAAAAGAACTAAAGATAACAGATGCTATAAATGATTATGTAGAAAGGAAAATGGAAAGAATAGAAAAATACTTTGACAATGCAGAAGCAGAAGTAATAGCCAAAGTAGAAAAAAACACACAAATAGCAGAAATAAAAGTACTAGCAAATGGAGAAACATTCAGAGCAGTAACTGAAGACAAAGACTTATATGCATCAATAGACAAAGACATAGACATATTAGAAGGACAAATAAGAAAATCAAAAACAAAAAGAGAAAAAATGCAAAAAGAATCAAGTTTAAAAGAACTAAACGCACAAAAAGTAGTACATGAAGTAGAAGATGAAATATTAAAAATAGAATATTATGAAATAAAACCAATGACACCAGAAGATGCAAAATTAAAATTAGAAGAAAGACCAAATCAAATGTTCTTAACATTTGTAAACCAAGAATCTGGAAAAGTAAATGTTATACATAAACTAAAAGATGGTAAAAACTTTGGTTTAATAGAGCCAGAAGCTTAGAAAATTTAAATTTAGTGCCGGCAAATTGGTGCCGGTTCTATTTTTTTCTTTGGTCAATTTGGTGCCGGTTCTTTTTTTGTCCACTAAAATGACAAGCTATAAAAAGTCAATAGAAAGGAAACTTGAAATGAACAAAAAAATAATCATATTAAGAATTATACTAATAATTTTATTAGTAATTGTATTTATAAACATATTTGGATTTTCAAGTCAAGATTCGGAAGAGTCAGGAAATTTGAGCAGAACAATTACCGTAAGTATAACTAAAAATATTAAAGTAATACAAGAATTAAAAGACGATGAACAAATAGAAATACTAGATACTATAGAAACATTAATTAGAAAAGTGGCACATTTTTCAGAATACACAATTGTAGGAATATTATTAATGTCATTAATTAGTACATATAACGTAAAACAAAAAAATAGATTTTTAATAAGTATTGGAATTGGATTTTTATATGCTTGCTCAGATGAGTTTCATCAACTTTTTGTGCCAGGTAGATCTGCACAATTTACTGATGTTTTAATAGATACTTCTGGCGTTTTTATGGGGTGTATTATTGTGTTTTTGATGATATTATTTATAAAAAGATGTAAAACAAATTAAGATGTTTTATATCTTTTTTTATACAAAATTATTCATAAATGTATTAAATTTCTTATACAAAAACATTAATATCAAAAATATTTTATTAAAGTATTGAAAAAAATATAATATAATGATATGATGAATAAGTACATGAATAATAGTAAGAAAAATCATTTTTTTAAAGATTAAGTTAAAATTGTTGCAAACTAATAATTTTACGCAAATTAATGAAATCAGGGGGAGATTATAATGAATACTGGAGTTTCTAGAGAAAATGTAGCTGAAAGTGTTTATATAACAGGAACAAAAAATCTTAGTAATGACTTTTTACAAAAAAAAGCAATATATCTTTTTATAAAAAGATTTTTTGATATAGTTTTATCTTTTACTGGATTGGTTTTATTAAGCCCAATATTCTTGATTATTGCAATAGCTATTAAATTGGAATCTAAAGGACCAGTTTTTTTTAAGCACACGCGCATTGGAAAAGGTGGAAAAATAATTAAAATTTATAAATTTAGATCAATGGTGGAAAATGCAGAAGAATTAATTAAAAATTTTACACCAAAACAAATGAAGGAATATAAAGAAAATTATAAATTAACTAATGATCCTAGAATAACAAAAGTTGGGAAAATATTAAGAAAAACAAGTTTAGATGAATTACCACAACTTATAAATATTTTAAAAGGAGAGTTATCCATAATTGGACCTAGACCTGTTGTTAAAGATGAATTAGAAAAATATGGTAAAAATATACCAAAATTCTTAAGTGTTACTCCTGGTTTAACAGGGTATTGGGCTGCCAATGGAAGAAGTTGTACAAGTTATGATGATAGAATGAAAATGGAATTATATTATATAGATAATTTATCTTTTAAGATGGATTTAAAAGTTTTCCTTAAAACCATTATTGTAGTTATAAAAAGAGAAGGAGCAATATAGTTATGAAAGGCAAGAAAAAA
The DNA here is from genome assembly GCA_944386165.1 of uncultured Clostridia bacterium. Lineage (GTDB taxonomy): Bacteria > Bacillota > Clostridia > TANB77 > CAG-508 > CAG-269. Next base: position 119,519 of record CALXAA010000002.1, on the reverse strand, counting down.
ATACTCTTTCTAATACACACTTTACAAGTTGGTGGTGCTGAAAAAGTACTTGTAAATTTAGTTAATAACATGGACACCAATAAATATGATATTACTGTAATGACAGTAATAAATGCAGGAGCATTTAGAAAAAAATTAAATAAAAATATTCACTATAAAACAATTTTTGATATTAAATTTTTAAGTAAAGAAAATAAAACGAATAATAAAAAAAATTCAGGAAATTTATTTAGTAGAACTAGTAAAATAAAAAATATACTAGCTGTTATATATAAATTTTTTTGGAGACATGCCAATTGCAAAAAAATCTATAATAAATACGTTAAAGATGACTATGATATTGAAATAGCCTTCTTGGAAGGAGTTTCTTCTAAAATTATAGCAAATTCTACAAATGAAAAATCTAAAAAAATATGTTGGCTACATGTAGATTTGATTAATGAAACAAAAACAGAAAAGTTTTTTAAAAATAATGAAGATGAAGCAAATAATTATAAAAAGTTTGATAAAATTGTTGGCGTGTCAAAATTTGTTATTAATCAAGCAATAAAAAAATATGAATTAGATCCTAATAAAACAATAGTGAAATATAATCCTATAGATAAAAAAGATATAGAAGAAAAAGCAAAAGATAAATTAAATATAAAAAAGGATAATTTTACAATGATTAGTATAGGAAGATTATCAAAACAAAAAGGTTATGACAGATTACTAAATATTGTAAGAAAACTTAATGAAGATAATCCTAAATTTGATCTATGGATAATTGGAGTGGGAGCAGAGGAAGAAAAGTTAAAAAAATATATTTCGGAATATCATTTAACAAATGTAAAATTATTAGGTTACCAAAGTAATCCATACAAATACATAAATATAGCTGATATGTTTGTGTGTTCTTCAAGAGCAGAAGGTTTTAGTACTGTTGTTTCAGAAGCTGTAATATTAGGAAAGCCAATTGTAACTACTGATTGCTCTGGAATGCGAGAAATTTTAGGCGAAAATTCAGAGTATGGTTTGATTTGTGAAAATAATGAAGAATCATTATATAATGCTTTAAAAGTAATGTTAACAGACAAGAAAAAATATGAGTATTATAAAAATATAGTCAAAAAAAGAAAAGAAATTTTTGATATTGAAACAGCTGTTAATAATATTGAAGAATTGTTTTAAGGAGTAGGGTATGAAAGTCAAAATAAATGATATTTTATTTAAATTTTATATAAGCTTATTTATTTTTTGTATGATTAATCGAGAATTTTTGCTTTTTGGATTAGATTTAAGATTTATATTGCTTCCATTAGGGTTTTTTTTGATATTTATAAATATCATAATAAATAGAGGAAAAATTATTATTAAAAAAGATGAAAATTTTAAAAAATATAAATACTTAATAATATTTTATATTTGGATTTTTATTTCTAATGTTTCATGGTTATGGAATGGAATTGAAATAAATCAAACTAAGTTTATAAATGAGAATATCTTGTTGATTAATATTTTTATATCAGCAGTAGTTATAATATTATATAAAGAAAAAATTACTATGTCATATATAAATAAAAACATTGTTTTTTCAACTTTAATATTAGTATTTAGTATGATACTAGTTAGTTTAGGATTTGATGCAAAATCTATTTCTGCTTCAACTGATGTTTCATTAATATATAAATCAGGAGAAGAAGTAACGCATACAAATTTATTTGGCTGGAATTTTAGACCAGCAGGATACGCATCAGATCCAAATTATGCTACTCTGTTATTATTTATTGCAAGTGTTTCTACTTTGAAATTAAATGCAAGTAAATTAAAAAAGATAATATTATTAATACCATTTATTATTGGTATATGTATGGCTTTCTCGAAAACAGTAATTATAGCTGGCTTGTTTGCAATTATATATATTTTATTTGCAAAATATATTATAAAAAATAAAAGAAAGATATATATACTAAGTGGTGTTTTGTTAATTAGTATGATTTTAATAAGCATAATCAGTCCATTTATCCCTATACTAAGAGAAATTTTACCAAATACATTAACAATTAGATTAGTAATGTGGGAAGATGCTGTAAGATTGTTTGCTCAAAGTCCAATAATTGGCAATGGTATAACAAGTTTTAGAAGTTTTTTTGCAATAGAACATTGGTTTGTACAGACTCATAATACATACTTACAGATTTTATCTGAAACAGGTATAGTTGGAATAATTTTATTCTATTTGCTTATGATTAACACTTTAAAAAATAGTTTAAAAGATTCAAAGAATTTTTTTATAACGATAGTTTTTATAATATTTATGCTTGATTTTGAGACAATTGCATTACAATTTATTATGTATATTATTGTACTTAGTCAGATAGAAAGTATAGATTGTAAAAAAAAGAAGAAAAAAGCTTTATTTATGATAAATTCATTAAAAAATGGTGGAGCTGAAAGAGTTTGTATAAATATGGCAAATGAATTAGTAAAAAGAGATTATGAAGTACACTTTATATTATTTGATGCAAATAGTAATACTAATAATATGTATGAATTTAATAGTAAAATAAAAATTTTAAATTTAAATATTAATACAAATAATAAAATAAAAAAAATTATAAAAATTATTTTTTCTATTCCAAAAGTGAATGGCTATATTGAAGAAAATGAAGAAGATGGAGAATATTTGTTAATTACGTCTCATCTTCCTATGTCAAATATTCTAACAAGATTATCAAATGTGAAAAAAAGAGCAATTTATGTATTTCATTTAAACATGTCACATTATGGAAATAAAAATAATTTGATTTTTAAGGCATTTATAAAGTTTATGTTTTTTAATAAAAAAGTAGTTACAGTATCAGAGGGGGTTAGACAAGAATGTATAAATGATTATAATATGAATAAAAAATTTATAAGAACTATTTATAACCCTATTAATATAAGTGAAATAAAAGAAAAAATGCTTGAACCAATTAATATCAAAGAGAAATACTTTTTGCATATAGGGAGATTATCAAATCAAAAAAGACAGGATAGGATGTTAGAAATTTTTAAAAAGGGTGAGTTTTATAAAAATTATAAATTATTGTTATGTGGAACTGGAGATTTATTAGAAAAATATAAAGAAAGAACTAAAGAACTTGGAATTGATGATAAAGTAATTTTTTTAGGATGGCAACAAAATTCATTTAAATGGATGAAAAATGCAGAAATATTAGTTTGCACATCTGATAATGAAGCTTTTCCAATGACATTAATAGAGGCATTAACATGTAAAACAAAAGTTGTTTCTTCAAATTGCAAATTTGGTCCAAATGAAATATTAGTTAATGAGTATTCTAATTTTTTAGTTGAACCAGATGACATTGAAGGATATATAGAAAAAATTAATTTAGCTTTAAAATCATATCCAGAAGAAAAAAATCCAGTTTTAGAGAAATGTGATGCAAGTAACGTTATTGATAATTATTTAAAATATTCTACACAAATTATAAAATAAAAATGGAGGATTAGTTAGTTTGGATATTTCGATTATAACACCTTATTATAAAGGAAGTGAATTTTTAACACAATATATAAATACATTAACATTGGCCATAAATAATATAAAAAATATTTTTTCATATGAAGTAATTATTATTAATGATAGTCCAAGTGAAAATATAGTTATTGATGAAAATATAAAGAAAAATCTAAATATAAAAATAATAAATAATAAATCGAACCAAGGAATTCATCAAGCCAGAATAAATGGACTTAATAAGTCTAATGGAAAGTTTATTCTTTTCTTAGATCAAGATGACGTGATTTTGGAAGATTCGTTAAAGATTTTACTAGATGAAATAGAAAATTTTGATGTATGTATAGGTAATGGTTTCTATGAATTTAAAAATAACAGTGAACGTATTTTTAAAAATAATATGTCAGGAAAATTTGCAACAAAAAAAATATTTTATTTATACGTTAAAAACTTTATTATTTCGCCTGGTCAATGTTTAATTAGAAAGAACGCAATTCCTGAAAAATGGTCAAATAAATCTTTAATTAATAATGGTGCAGATGATTATTTATTATGGCTATTAATGTTTGAACAAAAATCTAAATTTAAATATGTACATAAAGATGTTTATATACATAAGTATACAGGTGAAAATCTTTCTATACAAAAAGAAAAAATGTTTAATTCTAATAAAGAATTGTTAGATAGATTAGAACAATGTAATTTTTCTAGAAAAGATTTAAAGAAACTAAAAGCTTCTATAAATTATAAATATTTCTATAAGGAACATTTTATTAAAGAGACATTTAAGCATATAATTGTATTTTTTTATAATGTTGCTTATAAATTGATTTGGAGTGGTTGTGTAGTAACTGACAAAAAATTAAAGAAAGGATGACATATAATGAAAAAAATTTTTATAATTGATGCTCATTGGAATAATCGTGGTGATGAGGCAGCAATTAGAGCTATGATTGATGAGTTGAAAATTCTATTCCCAGATGTAGAAATAAATATAGAAATATTATTTAATGAAAAGTTATATCAGTTTCCATATGAAGATAAAAAAATAAATGCATTAAAATATAAGTTTCCAAGAAAATCTACATTATTAGATTATTTTATTATCTATATATCTAATGGAAAATTAGCTTTTTCAAAAGAAGGAAAGGAATTTATAAATATTTTAAAACAAAGTGATTTGGTAATTCACGCACCAGGAGGTCCTTCGATTGGAGAAATTTATAAAAAAGCAGAAATAGAATATTTATTAAGGTTACTTTTGGTAAAAAGGCAAAAAAAAGATTTAGCATTTTATGCACCATCAATGGGACCTTTTGGAAAAGGAAAATTTACTAATTATTTTAGAAGAAAAATATTAAATTATGCAAAATTATTGTGTGTAAGAGAACCAATATCTAAAGGATATTTGGAAAAACTAAATTTGAAAAATGATATAAAGGTTACATTAGATTCAGCTTTTCAACATGAAATTTCTAATGATGAGAATTTCAATATCCTTAACAAAGATACAGAATTAAAGAAATTTCTTACTTCAAACAAAAAGATTATAGGTATTACTATAACGGATTTGGCATGGAATCCAAAATACCAAAGTAATACCAAATTAAGAGATAATATTAATGAAACATTTAAGAAATTTATAAATGAAGTAACAAATAGTGGATATTCCATTATTTTTATTCCACAATTATTTGGGGAGTCAAATGATTTGAATTATATGAAATCTTTTGCAAATGATAAATGTTTTGTTTTAAGTGACAAATATGACTGCTATTTTCAACAATTTATCATATCAAAATTATATGCTGTTGTAGGTATGAGATATCATTCAAATATATTTTCTGCTAAAATGTGTACACCTTTTGTTTCTGTTGCATATGAACAAAAGATGACAGGATTTATGAATAAGATTAATTTAAATGAGTACTGTTTAGATATTAAAGAATTGTCATATGACAATCTAAAAAAATATTTTGAAAAATTAGAAGAAAATTATATTCAATATAAGAAAGAATTAGAGAATTTACATGAGCAACTTAGAAAAGAATCATATCAGACGACTGAATATATCAAAGAGATATTGAAAAATAAAGATAAGTAAGTATATATATAAGAACTATAAAATTATTGAGAAAAGGATTAAAAATGAAAGAAAAATTAAGAAAGTATAAAATAGTAAGATATTTGAAATATAAAATTTCAAAAAAATATTCAGATACATTTAAAGAAATTAAAAATATTAAAGAAACATTAGAAGAAAATAATGTAAAATTTTATTATTTTGAAACGCCAAAAGATTACTTGATATCCAATTTAACAAAATTTCAAAAACAAAGAATAAATAATTGGGTATTTGATTTTAATCATATAGAAAAAGATTTAAAAAAATTAGAAGCAATTTATGGCAAGGACTTTGATAAGGATTACCTAGTAGCTGTATATGATGGAGCAAAAGTAATTTCAAATAATAATGTAAGAAAATTAGTTGATTATAGAAGTAAGTATGTAAATATAATAAATGGCATACGATACACAACTGATACATCAGATGATTTTAATAACACAATTCATATGTATGGTGCTTGTACTGTAAGAGGAACTGGAGTTGAAGATAGATATACAATTGCAAGTTTTTTACAAAGAAAACTTAATAATTCGCAAAAAAAATATAAAGTTGTAAATCATGGAATAGGTTGTGGCTCAACAATAATTGATGATTTACATGCAATAAAAACTACAGTATTATTTCCTGGAGATGTTGTTATTCTTCTTAATAGTGTATGTAATTCAACAGAATTTTATTGCAAGGAATATAATTTAGACTATTATAAAACAAGTGATATGTTTGATAATATTGATAAATTGGATAGTCTTGAATGGTTTACTGATGAAACAGTTCATACAAATAAAGTTGGTAATGAAATAATAGCAAATGGAATTTTTGATATAATAAATAAAGATTTAAAAGATTATCGATTTGAAAAAAAATTGTTCACTTTACAAAATTTAAAGTCAATTGATACTAATTTTGAAGAAGATAAACAGTTAAAAAAATATTTAGATGATATAAGTAAGTATAAAACAAAATATAATAATGTTGGGGCAATTGTAATGAATTGCAATCCATTTACTTTAGGTCACAGATATTTAATAGAAACAGCATTAAAAAGTGTTGATTACTTATTTATTTTTGTTGTAGAGGAAGACAAATCATTTTTTCCTTTTAAAGATAGGATAGAATTAATTAAACAAGGAGTTGCAGATTTAAAAAATATTACTGTTATTCCTAGTGGTAGATATATTATTTCAGCATTAACTTTTCCAGGGTACTTTTATAAGGAAAATGATAATTCTGCAATAATAGATTCTTCGAATGATATTGATATTTTTGGAAAATATATTGCACCTACACTTAATATTAAGAAAAGATTTGTCGGGGAGGAACCTATAGATAAAGTAACAAAACAGTATAATGAAACAATGAAAGAAAGATTACCATTATATGGCATAGAATGTATAGAAATAGAAAGAAAAAAGGATGATGAAAATGTAATAAGTGCATCACGAGTTAGAAAATATTTAAAAGAGAAACAATTCGAAAAAATAAAACAATTAGTACCTGATACTACATATAAATATTTAAAGGAAAGATTTAAATGATTGAAATAAGTGATAAAAAAAAATGTTGTGGTTGTACTGCATGTGCCAATATTTGTCCCCAAAAAGCAATAAAAATGGAATATGATTCTGAAGGATTTATGTATCCTACTTTTGATATTAATAAATGTACAAACTGTGGTATGTGTGATAGAATATGTCCTGTAATTAATAAATTTAATATTAAAGAAAAAGGAAATTTTCCAATTGTATATGCTTGTTATAATATAAATAATGAAATAAGAAAAAAAAGTTCTTCGGGTGGTATTTTTTATTTATTAGCTAAAGAAGTTTTAAAAAATGGTGGAATTGTGGTAGGAGCATCTTATGATGATGATTTTAGTATTTGTCACAGAATTATTTATAACAAGGATGAATTGGAAAAATTGATGGGATCTAAATATGCTCAAAGTGAGATGAGAAATATATATAGATTAGTTAGGGAAAATTTGATTAAAGGTAAAAAAGTATTATTTTCTGGGACAAGTTGCCAAGTTGCAGGATTGAAAAAATTTTTAATCAAAGAATATGATAATTTATTATGTGTAGATTTAATATGTATGGGGATTCCATCTAATAAAATTTGGAAGGATTATATATGTAATTTTTATAATAAGGGAAAAATAAAAAGTATAAATTTTAAGGATAAAACATATGGTTGGGATTGTTTCTCTGTTAAAGTATTGTATGAAAAAGGAGAAGATATTCAAGTTGGTAGATTAAATAATTATATGCAATTGTTTTTCAAAGGAATAAATATTAGACCAATTTGCTTTGAATGTCCTTTTAGAGGTAAAAATAGAATAAGTGATTTCACCTTATCAGATTGTTGGGGAATAAATAATTTTGCTAAGGAATTAAACGATAATTTGGGAACATCATCAGTAATGATACATTCTGAGAATGGAAATAAAATATTTGAAAGTTTAAAAGACGAATTAAAATATAAGCAAATTACATTTGAAGAAGCTACAAAAAATAATATTTACGCTTTAAAGACAGTAAAACCTAATGATGAAAGAAAAAAATTTTTTTCAGAATATAAAAGTAATGGTACAAATTTTAAAAGATTAATAAAGAAATATGCCAGAGTTTCAATTAAATATAAAATTAGAATAAAAATTAGCCAGTTTAAAAGAATTTTTTTAGGAGGAATTAATGAAAATTTTAATCATTGGAGGAACAGGAATATTAAGTAAAGATGTTAGTAAAGAAGCGATAAAACAAGGACATGAAGTTTATTGTATAAATAGAGGAAAACATAAAGAATTGCAAAATGTTGAATCTCATGTAATTTATGGAGATATAAGAAATAAAAAAGATATTATTCATAAAGTTGGAAATTTATATTTTGATGTAGTTGTAGATTTTTTATCATATACTCAAAATGATTTAAAAAATACATTAGATATATTTTATAAAAAATGTGATCATTATATTTTTATTTCTTCTGCTACTGCATATAAAAAGAAAAGTGAAGATGAAATAATTACTGAAGAAACAGAATTAGGAAATACACGTTGGAAGTATGCAGAGGATAAAGTTAAATGTGAAAATTTTTTAAGGGAATTCAGTTTAAATAATAAAATAAATTATACGATAATTAGACCATATGTTACTTATGGTAATACAAGAATACCATATGCTGTTATTCCAAATCATTCGCCTTACAGCTGGCTTAATAGAATTTATACAGGAAAACCAGTTGTATTATGGGATGGTGGAAAAGCTAAATGTACACTTACTAATACTAAAGACTTTGCAATTGGAGTAGTAGGACTATTTAAGAATGAAAAAGCATATGGAGAAGCATTCCACATTACAACAGATGAAGTATTAACTTGGAAAATAGCAACTGATGAAATAATGAAAGCTGTTAATCACCAATATAAATTAATAGATTTACCAACACAATACATAGTTTCTGTTTTACCTGAATATAGAGGAATTTTATTAGGAGATAAAAGTACTAATATGGTATTTGATAATTCTAAAATAAAAAAAGTTGTTCCTAATTATGAGTGTAAAATTAAATTTAGTGATGGGATAAAAGAAACAATTGATTTCATAAATAACAATCAATTTTTACAAACAATTGATTTTAAATGGGATGCCAGACTAGATAGGCTTATAGCAAAATATTATCATGATAATAAAATAAAATATAAAAAAAATGAATTGAAATGTTATTGTTATGGTAGAAAACCTACATTTAAAGAAAAGATGAAATATACTATTTGCAGATATGATATATTATATTATAGTTGTAATTTTATGCAACTATCAATAAAAAAAATATTAAAACCGATAAAAAAATTAATAAAAAAGATAATATATTGATAAAAAAGATTTAGTAATTCGTATTTTGAGTTGAAAGGAGTATATATTAAATGGATAAAGATAAAACATTGGCTAAAAATACAGTTATTCTTACCATAGGTCAATTTATTCCCAAATTGATTGCTATGGTTACATTACCAATTATAACAAAAGCTTTTTCAACAGAAGAATACGGAATATATGATTTGATAATTTCTTTTGCTGGTTTATTTATGCCATTAATGACATTTATGATTCAACAAGCAGTATTTCGATTTATGATTAGTGAAAGAAAAGAAAAATATCCTGAATATATATTTACTTCGTTAATTTTTATTTTTGCAATTTCAATAATAATGTTGACTATAATGATGATAATAGGTATTTTTGTTAAACAATATTTTGATTTGTTGGTATTAGCAATGCTTTTATATTTTTGCGAATCGATTTACGATTTAATAGGACAAATTGCTAGAGGATATGGGAAAAATTTGTTCTATTCTATAGGAGTTATTATATATTCTATATTTAATATGTTATTATTGTTAATTTTGGTTATATTTAATTTTGTAAATATAAAATCAGCATTAATAATATTATCAATATCTTATTTTGCTGTTGCAGTATTTTTGTTTTTAAAATTAAAATTACAAAAAATATTAAAATTTAAATATTTTTCATTTAATATATTAAAGAAAATGTTAAAATATTCTCTACCAATTATTCCTAGTTCTGTATCAATGTGGATTGTAAATTTATCAAATAGATTAATAATAACTTGGTTTTTGGGAAGTGCACTTAATGGAATTTATGCTGCTGCTTCGAAAATTCCAAATTTATTAATAACATTTTATAATGCTTTTAATTTGGCATGGACAGAATTAGCATCTAGAAGTATTGAAGAAGAAGGTAGTGACGAATATTATAGTAAGTTAACTAATAATTTGTATACATTTTTCTTTGGAGCAGTAATTGCATTTATTTCAATTTCACCAATTTTATTTAACATATTAATTGATAAAAAATTTAATGATGGGATTTGGCAAATGCCAATATTATTTCTTGGTGTTGCATTTAATTGTTTGGTATCTTTTTATGGTGGTCTTTATGTTGCTTTACAGAAAACGAAACAGGTTGGAGTTTCCTCAACTATTGGTGCAATTTTAAATATTATAATAAATGTAGTGTTGATTAAAAAAATTGGTTTATATGCTGCTTCTATATCTACTGCTGTATCATTTTTTATCATTCTTATATATAGAATAATAGAACTAAATAAATACATTAAAATAAAATATAACATTTCAAATATTATAATAGGAGTTATATTTTTGACTGTTACAATTTTTAATTATTATAATTTGAATATGATAATTTTATTTTTAAATATTTTAATTGCATTATTATATAATGTATTGTATAATAAATTGATATTACTAATAATAAAAAAAGGTAAAAATAAAATATTTGATAGAAATATAAAATAAGAAATTAAATATTTAAAAAATATAAAATCAAATTATAATTAAAGAAAAGAGGTAAATTATGGGAAAACATAACGAAGAAAAGAAAAAAAGCAAAGGACTAAAAATATTTTTAAGAGTATTATTAATATTATTAATCATAATAGTAATAATAGCTGGAATAGCAGTTGGGTATGTAACAAACAAACTTGGAAAAATAACAGTAGAAGAAATAGATGAAACAGCCATAGGAATTGATGAAGAAACCCAAGAAAGGCTTTCTGGATACAGAAACATAGCATTACTAGGAATAGATAGTAGAGCAGACGACTATGGAGTTGGAAATAGAAGTGACTGTATAATAATAGCAAGTTTAGACGAAAATACAAAACAAATTAGACTAATTTCTGTATACAGAGATACATATATGCAAATAGAAGAAAAAGGAAAACAAGTTCTAGATAAAGTAACACATGCTTATGCATATGGAGGAGCTCAAAATACATTAAAAGCTTTAAATACAAATTTAGACTTAAATATTACAGAATATGTTACAGTTAACTTTGATGCAGTTATATCAGCAGTTGATGCAATGGGTGGAGTAACAATAAATATAGATAGTTCAGAAATAAAATATATAAATGATTATATAGATGCAACTTCACAAAGTTCAGGAGTAAGTTCAAGTCATATAACAAAAACAGGTTCACAAACATTAGATGGTGTACAAGCTGTTGCATACTCAAGAATAAGATATACATCTGGTGGAGATTATAAGAGAACAGAAAGAATGAGAACAGTAATAGAAGCCATGCTAAATAAAGCAAAAACCTTAAGTATTAGTCAATTAAATAAACTAATTGATACAGTATTACCTAGAGTAAGTACCAATATATCTGGTGCAGAAATATTAGGATTAGTACCAAGTATTGCATCATATGATATAACAGATAGTTTAGGTTGGCCATATAAAACAGAAGGTATAACATTAGACAGATGGTATGGTGTTCCAGTAACACTTGAAAGTAATGTTTTACAATTGCATCAAGAAGTATTTGGACAAACAGATTACGTTGTAAATGATATTATTAAAAATATAAGTCAACAAATAATAAATAAAACTGGAAAGAAATAATAATTAAAGGCGGAAAATTTTTCCGCCTAAGTTTTTTATAAAAAGACTAAAAAACAGTAAAAAAATCTACTCAACCACCTCAAACAAACCAAACCCCTGAGAATTCCTATTACCCAAGCCACAATCATACAAAAAAGACAAATAATCAGGAGAGCCATTCAAAATAAAATTACCTTTCCAAGCAGTAATATAAACACTTTTCAAAGAAGTAACAACCTTATCAGAAGAAGAAACACAAGAAGCAATAATTTCAACATCAGAAAAAGGAGTAGTATTATAATAAGAAAAAAACTTTTTATAAAAATTATTATTTATATATTGCTCAAAATCTTTATCCTGAGGAGAAAGATAAACAGTCTTATTATCCGCACATCTTTTAGACAAACAAATAGGAGAATTCATTTTAATATCAATACTACTTTCTCTAATAACCCTATTTTCCAATTTCAAACTTACAGGAAAATTTTCAGTTCCAAAAGTAATTCCATTACATTTCAAATATTCATAAACAAGAAAAATAAAATAGCTATCAACACTCCTTATTTCCAAAAACACATTTCCAGTAAAAGTAATCCTTTTATTACTAATTGAATGTTTTCCACATAATGAACTAAAAGTAAAAAGCTTAAAATTTGATTCATTTTGTCCAACATCATGCAATATTTTTTGATAATGCATATCATTAGACAAAGCAGTATAAATTACGCCTTGTAAAATATGAGAATAATTAATAGGTAAAGTCAAATTTCTATTTAAATTTATATAAACTTTTAATTGCATAATAATAATCTCCTCCAAAATATTAGTTCAATTATACCACATAAAAATAAAAAAACAACAAAAACTATTTAATATTTAAATACATTATGGTATAATTAAACAGACTTAATATAAAAATAAAAGAGGAAAATAAAATGGAAAAATTAAATCAAGAAACATATTCAAAACAATTCACAGACAGAGTAGAAGCAAGAGAGCTATTTTGGGAAGAATACCAAAAATTAAGCACTGAAATAAATGAGGTAAGAACAGGAACCGACCCCATACAAACAAAAACAGGAACCAACCCAAAATTAATTAACTATTATGGAATTGGAGGAATGGGAAAAACTACATTAATAAACCAATTAATAAAAGAACTTTCAAAAAATGACAAAGAAAATTTATCAATATATATTGATGCCGAAGATTTCAATAATACACTAGATGTTTTATATTCAATCAGAAATATTTTAAATGAAAACTACAAAATAAAATTCAACAAATTTGATCTAGCACTAATTATCTATTTAAAAAAAGTAGGAAAAAGTCAAGAATCTCCAGAAATAAAAGACATATTAAATAGTAATCCTATAGCAAAATTAATAGGAGACACAATTTCAAATGTATCTATTCCAATGTTATTAATAAAAAATGGATTAGACAAACTAATAAGTATAGGCATGAGTCAAAGGTACAAAAAATTTGTTCAAAGTATAGAAATAGAACAATTACCAAATAACATATTAGAAAACTTGCCACAATATCTTGCAGATGACATAAATGAATATTTAAAAGGAAAAAACAAAAAAATAATATTCTTCTTCGATACATTCGAAAAATTAGATGAAAGCACAATAGGAAGTACAGCAACATTAAATAAAACAAAATGGTTATATAATATTCGTAATACAGGAATAATAAACGAAATAAAAAACAGCATATTTGTAATAGGAAGTAGAGAAAAAATAAATGAAATTCCGGGAATTAAATATTTTAAACTAGATAAGTTTGATGAAAAATATTCATATGAATATTTAAATAATGCTGGAATTAAAGATATTAATTTATGTAAAGAAATATTTAATAAATATACAAATGGAATGCCATTAATGCTTAGTACATGTGTAGACAGTTATAATATAGAATCACATGAATTATTTGTACAAAATATATCTGATAGCAGTCAAGGAATAATAGAAAGACTAATAGGAAGTTTAGACTTAGATAGTCAAGCACTAGTATATTTCTTAAGTTGTGTAAAAAAGTGGAATGATAAATTCATTATAAAAAACGCTCCAAAATGTCTAGAAAACTTTTCAAGCTATAGATATGAAAGTATAAAAAAATTATCATTTATAACCAAAGACTTACAAGGAAACTACACATTTGACAAAACAATTCGTATGATACTACATAGTGAAAATAATGAATTTGTAAATAATATGAAATACATAATTCAAAAAACAAATAAATTTCTAATAGATTACTATAAAGAAATATTAGAAAACAGTAATTCAACAATAACAGAAAAAAATACAGCATTAAACCAATATATAAAAAGAAAAATTTTATTAGAAAATAACCCAAAAGAACTAATAAATGACTATAATTTTATCAAAATACATTTAAAAGAACTAGAAGAACTGTTTTTATTTGACGATTTATCAAAACATCTAAACAGATTACTTGAAAAATATAATAATATTATAGAAGTTAAAAATTCAATAATAGAAGAACAAATTAATATATTATATTTATCAGGTCAATATAAAGAAGAAGAATCAAAATCAAAACAATATTTTGACTTAGATCAAAAAAACACAAGAGCAATTGAAAAACTAGCAATTGCATATATGCATAACAGCAAATACAAATTAGCCAATGAAAAAATTAATGAAGTTTTAAACCAAACAGAAAAAACAGACCTAAAAAATTATATAAGAGTATTAATGGAAGCATCAGAAATCAAATCTCGAATGGGTGAATATAATACAGTATTAGAAAATTACATATGGATAAAGAAAAAACTAAATACAATATATGAAAAAAATGATTTATCTAAAAAAGAACTTGAAATAGAAAGACTTATAGCCAAAACATATTCATATATGGGAGATTATAAAAAAGCAATAGAAAATTATAAAAAAATATTAAATATAAATGGAGATGAAGTTATACAATTAGAACAAAATAAAGAAATTTTAACAATTGATGAATTAAATTTTTACAATGATTTAAGTAATACATATTCAAACAATAATGAATTTGAAAAGGCACTAAAAATAAAAGAAAAACTTTTAGAAATATATACAGAAATATTAGGAGAAAACCACCCTTGGACACTAAATGTAAAAAATGATATAGGAATGATTAAGTCACATCAAAAAAACTATGAAGAAGCAATCAAAATCTTAAAAGAAACATATGAGGCAAGAAAACAAGTTTTAGGAGAAGAACATTTATCTACAATTGCAACATTAAATAATTTAGCAATTGTTAAAGTATTTTATGCAGATGGCTTAACAGATGAGCTTAAGAAAAAAGAAATATATACAGATTCTTTATTACAACTTGAAACTGTATACAAAATAAGAAAAAGTAATTTAGGAGAAAACCATCCAAGTACATTAAGAACATTGTTTAATATTTCAAAAAATTTAAAAGAACTTGGAAGAAAGCAAGAGGCATTAGAAATCGCACAAAAACTTTATGAATATAGAAAAAACACTTTAGGAGAAGAAAATTCTGAAACTTTAAAGACCCAAAAATTAATTGATGAAATTAATTCTTAATTTGCTAAATATGTGTGAAAGGAAAAATTAAAAATGACTGTAATAGAACAGAAAATTTTAAATACGAAAGAAAGTAGAATAATAATAACAGAAAATATAGAAGAAGCAGATTTAATAACACATAATGGAACATTTCATTCTGATGAAGTTTTTAGTACAGTATTACTTTCTAATGTTCTGAAAAAAGATATATTAAAACTATGTAGAACTTCAAATATAAAAGAAGGTATAACTGGATTTGTATATGATGTAGGATATGGAAAATATGATCACCATCAACCAGGGGGAAATGGAGAAAGAAAAAACGGAATAAAATATTCTTCATTTGGATTAGTATGGAGGGATTTTGGAAAAGACTACTTAAAACAACTAAATTGCTTACAAATTGAAGAAGTATGGTCAATGGTAGATAAAAAATTAGTACAAAATATAGATGCAATAGATAATGGGCAACTTGGAAAATTGACACAATTTGATTTTGAAGTAGTAACACTACCAAATTTAATTTCAATGTATAATTCTAATTGGGATGATGAACAAGCAAATCAAAATGAAATGTTTTTAAAAGCTGTGCAATTTGCACAAACAGTTTTTGATAGATTTATAATAAGTGTAGTATCAAAAATTAGAGCAAAATCTAGAGTAGAAGATGCAATAGAAAATTCTAAAAATCAAATTTTAATATTAGAAAAATTTATGCCATGGAAAGAATTTCT
Organism: uncultured Clostridia bacterium; assembly: GCA_944386165.1. Classification (GTDB taxonomy): domain Bacteria; phylum Bacillota; class Clostridia; order TANB77; family CAG-508; genus CAG-269. The sequence goes on along the minus strand of CALXAA010000002.1, from coordinate 103,170 downwards.
ATTAGATTCTGAAAATGAAAAGGCAAAAAATATTTTATTTGTAGTGTTCCCGTCAAATAGAGGTGGATATAATGTATATGCTGTTCCAAAAGAAAATGGAAGTTTTGAATCTAGAAAATTATTTCCAGCAAAATGGGCAGGTTTAAAAGATGAAGAACTTTCAAAAATTTCCGGGGTTGCAACAGCAACATTTTGCCATACAGGAAGATTTATATGTGCAACCAGAACAAAAGAAGATGCAATTAAAATTGCAAGAATAGCAGTAGAAGCATGAAAGGAAAAATAAAAATGAATAAAAGATATCTAATAACTGGAGTAAGCGGGGTAGATCCATATACAAATATATATTTAGTACCACAAATAATTACAGAAAAAATAATAGATGATGGAAGTAAAATAGAAATAAAGTACAAAAATAATAAAGATACTAAAATTCCACAAGAAGTAAAATTAGATGAAATTTTTATAGATGGTTCAATGCTTAACATATTAAGAAAATATATAAAAAATGGTAATCCAATTACAGATATATATATTTATTTAACACAAGAAATGAAAAAAAGAACACAAATTTATGAAACATCAATAAAAAATCTATATGAAAGTAATGGTATTAATAATTTTAATATAGTATTTTATCCAAATGATTTTTATAAAGACTGTGAAGATAGATTTAGAGCATATGATGTGCAAAAATTTGCATCATATTACAAGGAAATTTATGAAATATATTCTAAAATTATAAAACAAGGTAATTCAGATGAGATAATACTTAATATTTCATCTGGAACACCAGCATTTAAAGCAGATATGATGATTATGGCAGTTACAAATAATTTGAAAATTGAGCAAACAGCAAATTCTATTGAAAGTAAAGATTTGAAAAATTATGTTATGCAAAAAGAAAAAGTACTATATGATGATATTAAGCAAAAATTAGAAGATGCTAAATTAAATTATAAAGATGCAAAAACAAAAATACAAATTGAATCAAGACAAATAAAAGATTTTCAAATAGACAAAATTAATGAACAATTAGATTTTTTAAATGAAACAGAAAATTCCTTAGAAACAAGAACTTCAAGAGAAAGTATAGATGAAATAAAAAAGATAATATTGCTTGAAAGCATTGAAGATAGTATACGAAAAAAGGATTATTGCGGTATTTACTACAAATTAATAAGCAATGAACAATATCTAAAAAACAATAAACAAAAGCTTTTAGAAATAGCTGGAAATTTATATTATAGATATATTGGTAATGACGAAAAAGCTAAAAAAAGTATACAAAATAATCTGCAAAATAATATAGAAAATTATTATCCAATTTATAAAGCAAGTTCTATAAAAAATTGTACTGATGAGCTTAAAGAAGAGATTAATGCAATTATAGAAAAAAGCAACATTATGAAAATAAAATCTCAAAGGGAAGAAATAAATGACTGGTTACTTATTAGCACACCATTAATAGAAGCAATTTCAAGCTTAATAGTTACTCAAAAAACTAAATTTAATTTTGAAAATATAATAAGTAAATCAAATAATAAATCTACAATATCATTAAATTTATTTAATGAAAAAGCACCAAAAGAAATAAAAGAAAAATATGCAAATATTGTAAAAGAAAGTGATAATAATTTTTTAAATGCATTTTTTTATAAAAACATAATTTTTCAAATGTTAAAAACGGAAGATAAGCAAGAAAAAAAAAAACATATAAACAAAATACTTGATTATATTTATATTGTAGATTTAGCAAGATCAGAAAGGGTATCTGCAGCACATAGTATCCAAAATATAAGTAAAAATGAATTTGAAAGCTTATATAAAGATAAATTATTAAGACACAGTAGATATTATAGTTTAAAAAATATAACTCAAAACTATATAAATAATCAAGCAAATCAAAGTATAAAATGTGTTGAAAATGCTGTAAAAGAATTAATTGTAGATTTATTACCAGATAATAATGAAGAAACAATTAAATATTTTGAAGAAAGTATAAATATTTATAATACATTAGAACAAGCAATACTTAAACTTTTAAAAGATGAAATATATAATTAAAAGAAAGAGAGGATTATAAATGGAAGAAAATAAACCATATATTGCAATTTATGATGTAAGAGGAATTCAAAATTACATCTTCAGGACAAATGCTGTAAAAGAAATTATTGGTGCTTCTAAAATAGTAGACAAGCTAATAATAAATGAATTTACATTTGCAATAAACAAAATTAAAGAAGAGCAATCAATTAAAGATGAGGAAATATTATTAGATTGGGACAAGCAACAAGAGTATTTATTTGATACAAATTCTAATATTAAAATAGAAGTATTATATTATGGTGGAGGAAATTTAGTAGTTTTGTTTAGAAGTGAAGAATTATGCAAGACTGTAAGTATTGAGATGGCAAAAAATATTATAAAAAATGCTTATGGACTATCTTTAGTTTATGCATATACTTTAAAAACATCTAATTATAATGAAGATTGGATGAATTTAAAGAAAAAATTATCAGAAATAAAAGCTGTAACAACATTAAACAAACCAGCTGGAATACTTCCAATTGTAAGATATGATGCTGTAACAGGTAAACCTTTATCTAAAAAATATGATGGCAGAATGGTTATATATGAAGCATATCAAAAACTAAAAAAATCAGAAGAAGTTGCAAGAGAAAAAAGTGAATATATTAAAGAATTTGATAAGATGAGAACTTCAAATGAAGAAGGATTAATTGCGATTGTACATATTGATGGAAACAGTATGGGAGCAAATATAAGGGAAATAATGAAAGATACAAATACATATCAGGAAGCAGTACAAAAGATGAGAGAAATTTCAAAAAATATTCATGATGTTTTTGAAATAAAAGCAATAAATAATGTAAAAGAAAAAATTCCTGATATTTGTAAAAAACATGATATAGAAATAAGAAATAATGAATTACCATTTAGACCAATTATACAAGCAGGTGATGATATAACTTTTGTATGTAATGAAAGAATTGCATTAGATATAGTAAAAGAATATATAAATTCAATAAAAAATGGTTTTATGTATAAGGAAAAATATCCTTTTAGTGCTTGTGGTGGAATTGCAATAATACATAGTCATTTTCCATTTTATAAAGGATATCAAGTGGCTGAACAATGTTGTGAAATTGCTAAAAAGAGAGCAAAAAATGAGGGTATGGTAAATGGAAAAATTGGAAATTTTGTAGATTTTGAATATTGTTATTCTGGCAATTCAGTTGAACTTGAAGAAGCTAGAAAGAAAAATTATAGTAATATTGAAGGAATTAATTTATTAAAAAGACCTTATGGAATATATGAGGAAAATGAAACTTTAAATGAAGTTCAAAAAACATTTGATATAAAAGTTTTTGAAGAAGATTTAAAGATGTTAAAAGGAATTTCAAGAGGAACTGCTAAAGCATTTAGAGATGCATATTATAAAGAAACAGCATCAATTAATACATTATTTAAAAGACAAGAAATAAAAAATGGAATTTGCTATAAAAGTGCATTTAAAGAAGTAGATGGAAAAAAATATGCAGAATATTTTGATTGTTTAGAGATGTTAGATATATTTGGAGTAAGGGAGGAAGAAAAATAGTGAAAAAGAAATTGCAAATAAAATTAAAGAGTGATCTTTGTGCTGGATCTGGTGAAGGCTTGGGAAGTTTAATAGATACAGATATTTGTTACGATAATTTTGGACTAGCATATATTCCTTCAAAAAGATTAAAAGGGTTAATTAAAGAGGCATTTGTAGAATATTCTGATTGGGCTAAAAATGAAGCTAATTCTGAAATGTTTGAAAGAATAAGTAAAGAATTATTTGGAGTAGAAAATTCAAATAATTCATGTAATCTAAAAATTGATAATGCTTATTTAGAAAATGCAGATTTAATTGAAGATGAAATACCAAAAATTGAAGATAGATACCAAAAATATGTAAGTAAACAAAGAATAATTAATTTAAATACAGATATAAGATATCAAACAGCTGTAGAACAAGAAACAGGAGTAGCAAAAGAAAATAGTTTAAGAAGTATTAGAGTACTAAATTCTGGAGAAACATTTTTTGCTATTATAGAATGTGAAACAGAAGAAGAAGTAGAAATACTAAATAAATGTGTTAAATTAGTTACACATATTGGAAATAATAGAACAAGAGGCTTGGGAGAAGTTGAATGTAAACTTTTAGATATTCAAGAAGAACCTGTAGAAACTTTAAATTATGTATTTGAACCTGAAAAAGAATATGAAATTAAATTAGTATTAAAAGCAGAATCTAATGTAATGGTTTCTAAGCAATTATCAGAAATTACTGAAAATTATATACCTGGAAGCAATATAATGGGAGCTATTGCTACAAAATACATAAAAGAAAATAATATAAAAGATTTTAATAATATTACAGAAGAATATATAAACTTATTTTTAAATGGAAGTGTAAAGTATTCAAATGCATATATTACAGAAAAAAATGGAGCTGTTAGGTATTATCCTGCACCATTAAGCTATTCAAAAGTAAAGAATAAAACAAAAGTATATTATAATAAAATGTTTGATGTAAATGAAACAGATATACAACTTTCTAATTTTGGTGATAAATTTGTTTCATTAGATGAAAACAATTTTGTTAAAGAAGTTCAAACTGTAGAGCATTATCATCATCAAAGACCAAAAGATTTATCTATAGGACATGTTGCTTCTGGAGAAAACGGTGGAACATTCTTCCAATTTTTAAGTTTAGAAAAAGGTCAATATTTTATGTCATATATAAAAGGTAAAGGCAAGTATCTAGACAAAATTATAAAATATCTACATAATAATGAAATATTAAGAGTTGGAAAATCAAGAACAGCTGAATATGGAAAATTAGTTATAACAAGTGTTATAGTCAAAGAAACTATGAATATAACAAAAAAATATAATAAATTTGCAGTTATATTAACTTCTCCATTAATATTATTAGATGAAGAAAATGTTCAATTCGCAAAAAATAAAGAAACACTAATAAAAACATTAAAGAGATTATTTAATAATGAAAATTTAAAAGATGAAAAAGCATTTATAGGTTATTCTGAAGAATCTGGTTTTAATGCTATTTGGAATTTGCCAAAAGAACAAGTTGTTTCTTTTGCTGCAGGAACTACAATTGTATTTGAATCTACAGAACCTATAGATTTAAAAGAAAAATATATTATTGGTGAAAGAACTAATGAAGGATATGGAGAATTAATTATATATTCTCTTGATGGAAAAAGTAATTCTTCTCTAATTTTAAATGATTATGAAGAAAAAATTGAAAAAAATCAATATAGTAAATTAAGTAAAGAAACTAGAAAACTATTAAATAAATCAATTAAAAAAGTAATTTATGAAGAAATATTAGAAAATGCATTTGAAATTGTAACTTCAAATTATGAAAGTATTAATATAAATAATACTACAATTGGAAGAATTTTACTTATGTTAAAAGAGTCTAAAAATTATGATGAATTTGATAAAAATGTTAGATCCATTAAAGATGTAAAAAAACTAGAAAATGTTTTAAAAATAATAGAAAACAGAAATAATATATATTCATTGCAAAGTTATAAAGATTATGAAGATGGTTTGAAAAGTGTTACAGCAGTAATACAAGAATCTGAAAAAGAAAAATTTTTATTAGAATATATTAAGCAATTTTTCACAGTATTAAAGATAATGGGAGGTAAGGAATAATGATAAAATCAAAAATGTATTTTTATATTAGAATGGAATTGTTATCTCCTATGTCTATAGGAAATGGTGATGATTTTCTTACAAAACATGATTGCATAAGAAATAGCCAAGGTAAGCCATTCATTCCTGGAACAACACTTGCAGGAGTATTTTCACATTATTTAAGTGAAGAGCAAAAAGAAATTTTTACACCTAAGTTAAGTGGTGATTATAAACAAAGTCCATTTTTTATTTCAGATGCCAATGTGTATCTAGAAAATAAACAAGATTTTATTTCTACTAATATTAGAGATGGTGTAAAACTTGATGAGAATAAAACAACTGTAAAATCAGCCAAATTTGATTTTGAAGTAGTTGAAACAGGAACAAAATTTGATTTTAGAATTGAAGTTGTCTTAAGAGATAATGATGATAGTTCTAAAATAAAAAATGTAGTAGATGTTATTTTAAATGGTTTAGATAAAGGAGAAATTTTATTAGGTTATAAATCAAAAAGAGGTTATGGCAAAGTAAAATTGCTTGAAGTAAGAATTAAAGAATTTGAAAAAGAACAAGTTGAAGAATTACTAGATTTTAATAAATATGATATTAACAGTTATAAAAACTATCAAATGGCAAGTATTTCAAATCAAAATAGATATGATTATATAAAAGTTGATTTAAAACAATTGGGTGGAATTAGTATTAGAAAATATAGTGCAAAAGCAGGAGAAGTGGATTTTGAACATATTACATCTAATGGAAAACCTGTTATTCCTGGAACTAGTTGGAATGGGTTAATTAAAAGACAAATTTTAGAATATATGAAAAATGATTTAATACATAATTCTGGTGTTATCTTAACAGATTGGTTTGGAAGAGAAAAAAGTAAAGAACAAGAAGCATTTTCTTCCAATATAATTATTGAAGAATCTACTATTAACAATGCAAATAAAATAGATTTAACTAGAAATAAGATTGATAGATTTTCAGGAGGAGCAGCTGATAGAGCATTATTTTCTGAATCTGCATATTTTAATGGTTATACTTGTCTTGGTATAAAAGTAAAGAAAAGTATAAAACAAGATAATGATAATAGTAGAATAATTGGATTAATTGCATTAGTTATAAAAGATATTGATAATGGACTAGTTGCACTTGGTGGACAAACATCAATTGGTAGAGGATTATTTAAAGTAGAAAATGTAACATTAAATGGAGAAAAATTGGATTTAGATAATGCTATTAGTAAAATTCTTGGAGGTGTGGCAGATGAATAAAGATATGGTTTTAAACATTATAAAAGCCGAAAATGTTGAAAATGCTAATGTAATAGCTTATTTTTACAATAAAGTATGTGTAGGAAAATATGAAAACAATGAAATGAAATTTGATCAAGATGTTGAATTTTCTTTGTGTAATCAAATTAGATTATTTAATAAAGATTTAGAAATAAGATTAATAGTTAAAGATGGAAAAATTTTAAGCAAGAGAATTGATGATACTCAAGGTATAGATTTTTTTGATGAATATATGTTTTTAAGAAGTGATAATTTAAAAAGATTAGTTGTGAGAAATTATTTAAATATAGATAAAAATAATCAAGTAATAATTGAAGATTCTCGTTTAGTTGGATTTACTGATAAGGAGGAGATATAAATGCAAAATTATAATAATCAAAGAAAAAGTAATAATGTAAGTATTGATAAAAATGTAAAATATATTAATCCTTATAATTTTATAACTCTTCCAGAAAATTGTGAAAGATTGCCAGAATCAGAAAGAAGAGGAAAATTAACAGGATTTATTGAATGTGAATTAATAGCAAAAACACCAATTATAGTTCCAAGTACAAATGATGTTGAAGAAGAAAATTTGGGTGGAGATAAGAAGTTTAGAAAATATAAGTTCTTTAATTATGGGGAAAAAAGTACAGAAAATAATTTTACTGTACCTGTAATACCTGGAAGTGAAATTAGAGGAATGCTAAGATCTGATTATGAAGTATTTACAAATTCATGTATGTCAACATTAAATGATGACATATCATTTATTTCAAGATCAAAAGATATAAAAATGCCTGGAATATTGGAAAAAGACAATAATGGAAAGTGGCATTTATATGAGGCAAAAAGGTATGCTGTAAATACATGTAGAAGAGGTAAAGGCAAACCTAAAGATGCAAGTGTTCAAAATTGTGCAACTTATTTTGTTGATGAAAATAACGGATTAAAAGTTGGAGATAAAATTTATAAAACAGGAGATAGGGTTAAATTTACATTTAAGCCATCAAATAATCCACATTTATCACCATATGTTATATCTATTGGAAGCGGAAATACAGAAGGCATTTTGTTTGTTGGAGAATTGGGTGGAAAAAAAGAAGTAGATAAAAATGGAAATAATAATATACATGATAGTATTTTTGTTAAACAAAATGTAGAAGTACAAATATCTAATATAGAAGAAAGTATTAAAAATTTAAAAGAAATTTTTGATATGTATAATGATAAAGCTTTTAATCAAAAAATAAGAGGAAAAAATAAAGTTTGGTATGCAGGATATGATATAGCAAAATTACAAGTACTTCCAGTATGGTATAGTAAACCAGATACTCAGAATAGAAGATATTTGTCATTAGCAGCAATAGGTAAAGAAGCATATCACAGGAAATTACATGAATTAGTAGGAGAATTTATGCCATGTATAGATAAAAATAATATATGTAATGCATGTAATATGTTTGGTTTTGTATCTGAAAATGATGCCATATCATCAAAAATTCGTGTATCTGATGCTATTTATGAGGCAAAAGAAAATCCATATGACAAAAAGATGATAATTAAAGAACTTGCAAGTCCACATATAGCAAATGCTGCATTTTATGCATTATATGCTCCAAACAATCAATTTCAAAACCTTCCACAAAATTTTGACTTTAATTATGATGTACGCATAACACAAAATGGAAAAGTTGATATAAAAGAAGGAGATATATCAATAAGAGGAAGAAAAATGTATTGGCATCATGATGATATACAAAATAGTGTTACAAATGAAAAAACAGAAAGAAATTGTGAAGTAACACCGGTAAAAGTAAACACAAAATTTAATTTTAAAATTTATTTTAATAATATAAATGAAGAAAATTTGAATGAATTAATAGCTGTAATTAATTTAAAATATGATAATAAAGACTTGTGTCATAAAATAGGAAAAGCTAAACCTTTAGGTTTTGGAAGTTGTAAAATAGATGTACAAAATGTTTATATAAGAAATATTACAGAAAACAATGGCAAAATACAATATTCAATAATAGATTATGATAATTTCTTCAACTCTTCAGAAATGAAGCTAAGCAATATTTCTCTAAAAATGTTTAATATGGATACAATTCCAATGAAAGAAGCATTAAGAATATATGACTTTAATTATATAAAAAATAATTATAAAGATGCATTAGTTCAATATCCAGTAGGAACAAAAAATGGAAAAGAAGCAAGTATGTATTGGTTTATGTTAAATAAATCTGACAAATTAGGAAATCCATATATATTAATGGTTCTACCAAGAATTATAGATGGAAAAGATGAAAACGGAGTAGAAGGATTTAAAAGTTCAAAAATAAAAGAAAACGGAAGAGAATTGGGAGAAATAAGTGGACTACTATTACCTAAATATATTAAGTAAAAAGGTCAAAAAAAGAACCGGCACTAAATGACCTGGCACCAAATTGACAAGGCAGGAGCACAACTCCTGCCTTTATGTATGCTTAAACAAAAAACATAATAAAACCAAGAATAATACTTCTGCCTAACAATTATTTTAATTTTGTCAATTTTGGAACCGACCCCAAACAATTTTGGAACTGACCCCAGATTAAACAATTAAAACTATTTCATATTGTTTTCAACTTGTTGGATCATTTTTCTAACCATGTTTCCACCTATTTTACCAGCATCTTTAGCTGATATATCACCATTGTAACCATCTTTTAATGTTACACCTATTTCTGAAGCAACTTCATATTTGAATTTATCTAAAGCGCTCATAGCTTCTGGTACTAATTTTTTGTTGCTGTTTGAATTTGCCATTCCTATTCACCTCCGTTATATATAACATCTATAATTCCTATATAAATATATTTTAAATTTTAATTTTCTTATATGGAATTTTTTATTTTTTGTTTAGAAAAAGTAAAAACTTTTTCTAAGAATAGAATGTACAAATTTCAATAAATTAAACAAGAAGTTTTTGGAAAATAAAATAAATTGTCAAAATATATTGAAATATTTTTTTTTATTTATTAAAATAGACTTATAGGTCTTAAATTAGACCTAAATATTTTTACAATAAGGAAGAAAAACAATGTATAAATTAGTTGCAATTGATTTAGATGGAACAATGCTTAATAAATATGGCGTTATTACAGAAAATACAAAAAATGTTATAAAAAAAGTTCAAGAAAAAGGTGTAGAAGTAATTATTGCATCTGGAAGACCTATTAATTCTGTTAAAAATTTTTCTAAAGAAATTAATAGTCAAAAATATTTCATATCTGGAAATGGAGCTATTACATATGATATAAAAAATGATAAGATTTTATACGAAAATATTTTAAACAAAAATAAAGTTTTACAAGTAATTAAAATCTGTGAAGAAAATAGTATATATTATAATGTTTATACAGAAAATGGCATCATAGCAAAAAATTTAAATTACAATACATTATATTACTATAAAGAAAATTTAAATAAATTAGAAGAAAACAAAACACATATAAATATTGTTGAAAGTATTTATGATTATATTGAAAAGAGAGATGAAAAAATATTAAAAATAATGATATGTGATGGAAGTAAGCCTATTTTTAATTCCATCATGAAAAAAATAAGAGAAATTACAGATATAGAAATTTTAGATGTTTCTCATATGTCTAGAAAAATAATAAAACAAGGAACAGAAGAAATTGCATTAGAATATTTTTATACCGAAATTTCTGCTAAAGATGTTGATAAATGGAATGCATTAGAAAAACTAATAGAACTTATGAATATTACAAAAGAAGAAGTTGTTACTATAGGAGATAATGCAAATGATATAAAAATGTTAAAAAATGCAGGGCTTGGTGTTGCAATGGGAGAAAGTGCACCATATGTTAAAGAATGTGCTAATGAAGTTACTACAAGCAATGATAATGACGGAGTTGCAGTTATATTAGAGAAAATGTTTTTTGGATAAAAATGTAAATTTATAATATAAAAATAATAATATTACAGAAATATTACAACAGTATTAATTTTATATTACAATAAACTTTTGTTGTTGATTTTTAAATAAAAATATTGTAAAATGAAAAAAGAAAAAGAACGAATGGAAGGAATGTGATAAAAATGGCAATGAATCCAATGCAAAAAAAGGCAAGAACATCATTTTTAACAGGTGTATTAATTACATTATTAATAACAGGAATTATAATAGTATTGTTACTATTACTTTTAAAAAATATGAAAGACGATCAAGATGCGGCACAAGCTGCACTTGCTAGAGTTTATGTACTAAACCAAGATGTAAAATCAGGACAAGTACTAACAGAAGATATGTTTACATTAAAATCTGTTGATAGAAGTACAATACCAGCAAATGCTACATCTGTAGCTGAGGTAATAAGTGGATGGTTTCTACAAACAACAAGTGGAACTATGTTAAATACAGATGCAGAAGGACTATATTACACAGATGCAGAAGGACAAACAGTAAGAGTTTACCAAGATTCTTCAACAGGAAATTATTATACACAAGATAGAAATGGAAACACAGAAACTATTGAATTAAATAATGTACCAGTATTAGCTAAATTAGATATGGATGCAAATACTGTTATTACACCTAATTTAGTCGTACAATCAGATGCACCAGTAACTGATGATGTAAGGGTAGAAGACTACAATATGATAGTTTTACCAGTAGACTTAATGTCTGGAGATTATGTTGATATAAGATTAATGACTCCAGATGGACAAAACTTTATAGTAGTATCAAAGAAACAAGTAGATATACCTTTAAATAGTGATGGGACATATGTAGCTGATACAATTAGATTAAATTTAAGAGAGGATGAAATTCTTTCATTATCTAGTGCTATAGTAGAAGCTTATGGTATACAAGGAGCTAAATTATATGCTTCTAAATACAAAGAACCAGGAATGCAAGATGCTTCAATACCAACATATAGACCAAACTCTGCAGTTACAACACTATTAGGAGTAGATGCAAATGGAAATATTTCAAATCCTAATGTAGTTGAAGAAGCAAAAAATGAATTAAGAAGAAGATATCAAGCTCCAGCAACCACTGCAAGAAATGAATATTTACAATCTTCAATAAATAATGATCCATCATATAATGCAAATGTTCAAACTGGAATGGATGAAAGCACAACAAATGCACAATCTGCTAGAAGAAACTATATTGAATCTCTAGATGTGGTAGAGTAAATAAATTGTAGGGGCATAGTGCATATGCCCTTACTATGTGATAATATTAAAGATAATAGACTTGAAAGGATAGATATATGAAAAAAATTGGATTTGTGGGGGTTTTTGATAAAACAGATTTAATACTTTGTATTTCTAAAATTTTAACTAAAGCAGAAGCAAGAGTATTATTTATTGATGCAACATCAATTCAAAAAACCAAATATGTAATTCCAACAATAATGCCAACTATATCATACCTAACAGATTACCAAGGTATAGATATAGCTGTTGGATTTGGAGATATAAATCAAGTAAAAGAATATTGTGGAATTGAAGAAAATGATAGTTTAGATTATGATTATATTTTCGTTGATGTAGATGACTATTATGGTTTTGAAAATTTTGAATTATCTAGTTTTGATTTATTATATTACGTTACATCATTTGATGCATATTCATTAAAAAAAGGTATTGAACTTTTACGCTTTTTAGAATATCCAATAAAAATGTCAAAATTATTTTATTCAAAACAGATGTTTAAAGAAGAAGAACAATATTTTGATTATTTAGCATTAGGCCTAAAGGTTGAATGGGAAGAAACAAAATTATATTTTCCATTAGAAAATGGAGATCAAGCAGCATTAATAGAAAATCAAAGATTAGAAAATATAAAATTCAAAAATTTAAGCAACATTTTTAAAGAAAATGTTACTTATTTAGTAAATGAAATAGAGCCATCATTAGGTCAAAAAAATATAAAAAATATAATTAAAGATTTATAAAGGAGAAAAAGGATGTCAATTGTAACTTTATGGAGTAGTGATAAAAAAACAAATCGGACAAACACTTTCGACAGTTGCTATTGCAACTAAAATGGCCATTGAACGTAATTTAAAAATATTATTAGTCTCTACAAGTGTTAATGATGAAACTGTTAAAAGATGCTTTTGGAAAGAAAATAAAAATAAAAGCAAACTTATAAGTGAACCAGGCAGCTTAGAAGTAGAAAATGGTATAGAAGGACTTATGAGATTAATTACAAGTAATAAAATTGAACCAAGTGTTATAACAGATTATTCTCATGCGATTTTAAAAGGAAGATTTGAAGTATTATTTGGTTTTAGTGCTTTATCTGATAATGTTGCAGGTAAAAATGTAGAAATTTATAATGAGATATATCAAAACTATTGTAAAGTATTACAAGTAGCAAATCAATATTATGACATTGTTTTAGTAGATTTAGATGGACGTTTAAATATGGAAATTAAAAAACAGATTCTAGAAATTTCAGACTTGAATTTATATGTTACAACTCAAAAACTTTCCGATATTGAGAACTATATAAACCTAAAAAACAAAGATAAAAATCTAAATTCTTTAAAAAATTCTGTACTAATAGCTAAATATGATAATGACTCAAAATATAATAAAAAAAATCTTGGGAAATATTTAGAAGAAAAGGGAGAATTATTAGTAATTCCTTATAATACTTTATATTTTGAAGCTTCAGAAGAAGCTAATGTTATGGATTTATTCTTAAAATTAAGTAATATAAAAGATAATACAGATAAAAATTACTTTTTTATGAAAGAAGTGCAAAAAGTAGCAGAGTTCATAATAAATAGATTACAAGAATTGCAAATGAGGTGATAAGATGACATTATTTAATATACTTTTAATAATTTTAGTTTTTATAATAGCTATTATACTATTATTATATTATATAAATAAAAACAAAAATGCTGAAGTAGAAACTGAAGTTGAAAAAGATGATAAAACATACACTATTGATGTAATGAGAGAGTATGTAAAAAAGAGATTAGATGAAATTACAAAAGTAAACTTATATGATATTGGACTTTCTGAAGAGGAATTAAAGAGAAGAAAAAATAAAAAATATGCATTAAAAAAAGCTTTGAAAGGTTGTACATATGGAGATATTAATGATAAAAAATATGTAAAAGAATTAATATCTGATATATTAGAAAAAGAATATGGTGTTGATGAAACTAACATATCTAGAGCAATCCCTTTTGATGTGCCATCTTTATTATCATCACAAGATAAATTTGACATTTTACTATATATGTATAAAAAAGAATTTGGATATGAAGCTTTAACAGAACTTATTAAAAGATATAATCTAGCTTCTTTAAAATATTTACAAGGTGAAACAAAACCATCTTATGTTATTACAGCTGAAGAAATTGATGAAATTTATGAAAAAGAAAGATTTATACTTAATTTTAGAGACAAATTAGAAGTAGTTGTTCAACGAATTTATCAACATTATAAAGGATATAGTTCTATAGATGAAATAAGAGACATGAATATAGATGGTGTATCTGGTGGTGTATCTGGTTTACCAGAAAGTTTCTTAAATCAAGTAGCACAATCTGGAGCTGGTGATTATATAGAACAAGTAGCTGAACATAAAGTTCCACGTGCATGTGATAGTATTTGGATATTTTTCCAAGGTAAATCAATACGTTTAGCATTTTTATCATTTGGATCAGAATCAGAATTAAAAAGAGTATGCCAAAATATTTATAAGTATAATAACCCAGGACAATTGTCTGATACAAATGGATATAAAATCAATGAAATGAAAGACGGATCACGTGTTGTTGTAGTAAGACCAAGTATGTCTGAAACATGGGCATTTTTCGTAAGAAAATTTGACGTAAAACTTGCAACAGTTGAACAATGGACAGGAGATATGCAAGGAAAGGAAAAAGCAATTGATTTATTAAAATATCTTGTAAAAGGTGCAAGAATTGTTTCAATTACTGGTGAGCAGGGTTGTGGTAAAACAACATTACTTATGGGATTAATTGAAAATATATATGAAACAATGAACTTACGTATTACAGAAACTGCATTTGAGTTACACTTAAGAAAAGTATATCCAACTAGAAATATTTTATCAATGCGTGAAACAGATACAATTTCTGGTCAAGAGTGTTTGGACGTACAGAAAAAAACAGATGGTTCTGTTAATATCATTGGTGAGGTTGCAACAGACCCAGTAGCATCTTGGATGATACAATCTGCACAAGTTGCTTCTAAATTTACTTTATTTACTCACCATGCTAAAACATTCCCAGATTTAGTAACTGCTTTAAGAAACTCAATGTTAAGAGCAGGAGTATTTACAAATGAAAAAACTGCAGAAGAACAAGTTGTACAAGTTTTAAATTTTGATATTCACTTAAAAAAAGACTTTAGAGGTAGAAGATATATAGAAAGAGTAACAGAATGTATACCAGTAAAAGATACTTCAGAATACAATTACGATTATAGAACTGAAAAAAATATGGATGATAAATGGGTTAAATTTTTTGATAATGCAACAACATATTTTTCAAAAGTTACAGAACAAAAACTTTATGTTTATCAAAATGTATTAGAATATATAGATGGAGAATACCAATTAACAAATAAAATTTCTGACCAAAATATTAGTGAGATGAGAGCAAATATGGATGAGGCAGATGCAATTGAATTTGATAAATTTATTGAAAATACATGGGGAAAGTCTGTGAAAAGCAAAAATAAATAATATGTTAAATATACTATAGAAGGAGAGGTGTTTGATTTAATGAATACAGATATGCTAAAATATATATTATTTGGCGCAATAGGATTATTTGTGTTAATTATTATAGCATATGTAATTTTGAATAAGAAACTTGCAAAATCAGAATACCGACAAATAAAAAAGTTACAACAAGGAACTAGAAGTAGCAGTTTCTCAATTGAGGTTTTTTATCAAAAAGCATATATTATCTTTAATAAAATACCTTTCTTAAAAAGATATTTATATAAACTTCGTAGAAGATTAGAGATTATAAACATAGATGATGAATATGCCACAAGAAGAGATTCGGCAAAGATATTATTTAAGGCTATTATAATTTTAATACCAGTCATACTAATTACAATTTCTTTAACAAGAGAAAATTTCTTATTAATGAGTATTTTATTAATTTTTGAACTTTTCATTATAGATACAATGGTTGATGGAATGGTAGATAAAATTGATAATAACTTGTTAAAAGAACAAGTAGATTTTTTTGCAGAAATTAGACATGCATATCACGAATTTAATATGGTTGAAGAAGCAATTTACCAAGTCTCACTAGATGATGAAAAAAATGTTTCTAAACAAGGTGAAAAAATTTATGAAATTTTAATTTCTGATGATCCTGAAACAGAACTTGAAAAATATTATGATGTGGCTCCAAACAGTTATTTAAAAGAGTTTGCTGGTATATCATATATGACAAAAGAATTTGGAGATAGAAAAGATAAGGATAATTCTTCTTTATATTTAAAAAACATAGATAACATTACACAAGAAATGCAAATTGAAATTTTAAAAAGAGATAAATTAAATTATGTTTTTCAGAGTTTATCTGTAATTTCAATTGTGCCAGTTTTATTGTTAGAGCCATTAAAAAGTTGGTGTATGTCGAACTTCTCATTTACTAGTAGCTTTTACAATGGGAAATTAGGAATGATTGCTCAAATTTTAATTGTTATATTAACAGTTGTTTCTTATATCTTAACTAGAAAATTGAAAGATAATGGAGGAGTTCAAACAGCAACAAACAATGAACACCCTTGGCAAGAAAAAGTATATAAAAATCCAATTTTGAAAAAATTTATAAATTTATTTGTTCCAAAGCCAGGTTCAAAAGATTATAAAAAAATACAGAAATTGCTAAAAGATTCTGCATCAAAATCAAAAATGGAATGGGTATATGTAAATAGAATAGCACTATTTATAGTTACTTTTATTGCAACAATTGTATTTACTGCACAATTACATAAACTAGCAATTAATTATGTTTATACTGAACCAACTACAAGAACTCAGGTTCTTGGTACGATGTCTGATAAAGACTTGCAAAATGCTATGGAATTAACTGAGCAAGATAATTATTTTATAAATAAATTAAAAGGTGATCTTGATATTACAGTTGAAGATATTCAAGATGAAATGATAAAATCTAAATATTATACAGAAACAGATGAAAATTTAGAAACTGATGCTGAGAGAATTTTAGGCAAATTAGATGTAGTTAATTCTGAAAGCATGAAATGGTTTGAAGAATTATTAGCAATTGGATTTGCAATAGTTGGATATATGGCACCAGTATGGTTAATGATGTTCCAAAAACGAATGAGACAAATGGAAATGGAAAACGAAGTAATGCAATTCCAAACAATTATTTTAATGCTTATGAAAATTGAAAGAGTTAATGTAGAAATGATTCTTGAATGGCTAGAAAGATATTCTAATATATTTAAAGAACCAATTTCAAAATGTGTAAATAACTATGAAGCAGGAGCATGGGAGGCATTAGAAGAACTAAAGAATTCAGTATCAAATCAAGCTATGATAAGAATTGTAGAAAGCTTGCAAGCAGCAGTAGAAAAAATTCCAATTAGAGAGGCATTTGATGAGCTAGATGCAGATAGAGATTATCATAGAGAAAAGAGAAAAGCTACAAATGAACAATTTATATCTAAAAAAGGTATAATAGGAAAAGTGGTAGGTTTTGCCCCATTAATTTGTCTATTTGTTGGATACTTAATTGTACCACTAGTATTTATTGGACTAACAAGTATGTCTGGAGCATTTTCAGGACTACAATAAAATTTAATAGGAAAGGAGTTTGATTATATGGAAAATGCAACAAAAGCTTTACTAATTGTTGCTAGTGTATTAATTGGATTAATAATATTATCAGCACTTTTGTTACTGTATAATCAAGTTTCTGGTTTTTATCAAAGTAATAGTAATAAGACAGAAGAACAACAAAGATTAGAATTTAATAAAAAATTTGAAAGTTATGAAAATCAAGAAATTAGAGGTAATGAATTACTTTCAATTATGAATATGGTTGATGATTATAATGCTACAGAACCTGAAAATGGTTATGCAGAAATGGAGTTTGAAGTTGATTTTATAAGTACAGATTTGTTTAAACAATTTAATTATGAAAGTGCAAATAGTAATAAATATCTTTTGAGTGGATCAAATAGCAAAATTACAGAAAATAAATTAAATGATTTTTCAAGTAGAGTTAATGACCCATCAACAGGTTTAATAAGTACTTTACAATCAGTTTCTGGATCTGTTCGAATAACAGAAACTCTATTGCAACAATTATCATCAAATATTGCAAACATTATGGTTGAAGAAACTAATAGTGGAGCATCAAATGAATATGAAATTTCTAATAGAAATGAAGCAAGAAGAAAAAGAGCAAATTTACTAAAGAATATTTTCAAAGTAAATGTTTGTGGTTCAAATACCACAACATATACTACAGATTCTCAATATGTAGATATGGTTTCAACTATAAAAGATGTTACTTTAAAATATTATGAGTTTACTCAATTTAAAAGAGCACACTTTGATTGTATTGAATTAGAATATGATTCTGTTACAGGTAGAGTAAATAAAATGAGTTTTAGAGTTTGTACTGACAGTAATGGTAATATAATTCTTAATTAATAAGAAAGGAGTATTAATGGAGAATGCAACAAAAGCCTTGCTTATAGCGGCAGGTGTACTAATAGGAATGATAATATTATCCATGGGAGTTTATTTATTTAGTGGAATAAGTTCTTATATGAGTGAAACACAGGAAATAATAGAAAATAATGCTATAAATAAATTTAATACTCAATTTTTTAATTACCAAACAGAAGAAAATGAAGAACTTTCATTTCAAGATGTTATTACAGTTGCAAATATTGCTTATGATAACAATTTTGAAAATGAATTAACTGGAGATTCTTATATAGGTGATGGAACTACAAACTATGTTCAAGTGACAATAAAAGGATATATTAGTCCAAAAACAGGTGAAGAAACAAGTGCAACATATGAAAGTTTAGAAAGAGTTGTTGGGGATCCGGAACTTTTATCTGAATGGTTACAATATAATTATAGCTCTAAATATAAATGCAATAAAATTGATGTAAGTACAGATTCAAAAAGAGTATATAAAATAACATTTGAAAAAATTTAATTTAAATTATTGCGAATAAAAAACATAAATGTTATAATTAAAGAGGAATTTATGAAAAAAATATTAATAATTTTGGCAATTGTTGTTATAATTGTATGCATTATTTTATTTAATTATCATTCTATTGCTATAAATAAAAGTCAAATCTTTGCTGAAAATGAAGAATTTGAAATTTATTTAAACAAGGAAATTTATGGAATAGATATTGCATCAATTATTAATAAAGCAGTTGATAAAAACATAAAAAATGGTGTAGAAAAAGATGAAAATAATTTTTTTATACAAAATGACGAAAACTCAATAGAAATAGAAATATATCTTACTGAAGGTGAAAAGACATATAAGATGGAGCAAATTTACAATCAAGGAACAGAACAATTTGTTCAGTTTTTCTTAGATGCAAAATTTAAATCATCAAAAGTAGAATATAATGAAAAAAATGGAAGAATAAAATATATTTTATTTGAACAAATTTAATAAGTTTTTAAAATTCAATTTTATATAAAAAATAAAAATGGAAGGATGTGAATTATATGGAGAACGCAACAAAAGCCCTTTTAATTGCGGCAGCAGTATTAATTGTAATAATTATAATTTCATTAGGAGTATATGTAGTAGGTATGGGACAAGACCAATTACAAGGTGGAGAAGAAGCTTTATCTAATCTTGAAATAAATACATTTAACTCTACATATGAAAACTATGAAGGAACTTCTGTAGCAGGTTCAAGAGTAAATTCTCTTATAAAAACTGTTTATCAACATAATTTAACAGAATCAGATGATACAAGAAAAATCAGTATAGATGGTGCTGTTACTTTAGCTATAGATGCAGATACACAACCTAGTGTAGGAACAGGTAAAAGATATACTGTAGTTTGTAATAAAGACAAAAATTCTGGATTAATTACATCAATTACAGTTACAGAAGTAGGAAGTTCTGGTAGTAACTAAAATTAAGCATAGGAAAGGAGGGATATATTATGGAGAACGCAACCAAAGCATTGGAAATTGGATTTGGAGTATTAATATTTGTAGTTGCACTTTCTCTTAGTATATCCACTTTTTCTAATGCTACAAGAGCAATTACAAATATAATGACAAATGAAGACAAAACTCAAAGTTATGTATATGTTACAGAAGCAAATGGTGTAGATGAAAATAATAACCGAATTGTTGGAGTTGAAACAATTGTTCCTGCAATGTATAAAGCATATAAAGAAAATTATAAAATATTATTTTTAGACCAAAATGGTAACCCTATTACTTTATATTATAAGACAAGAAATAGTAGTAAAGAAACTGAAATTGTTGATGGAGAAAGTGTTACTGTTTTGCCTAGAGAAAAAGATGATTATGGAGAAGAAATTGAAATTAATTTTGTTGATCTAGAGGAAGAAGTTTTAGGCGGTGTTGAAGATGCAATACAACACTTAGACTTTATTTTATATGGAAATAATTATCAAAAAGACGATAAAAAATATTATACAAAATATAAAAGACAAATATATTATCCAGATGGATTATATGACTTTTTAGTAGACAAAAAATTTATTGAAATCTTAGGTGAATATTACCAAGAAGATGCTGAAGCAGGTACAGAAATACCTGAAACTCAAGTTGCAGAAATAAATAAGACCAAAAAAAGAATTATAACTTATAAATTATATCAATAAAAATTTTTATAAAAGGAGGCTGGGTATGGAAGATACACCTACATCAATAATTGGAATAATTGTAGCAGCAGTATTAATGTTTTTAGTTCCATTAGTTTTATTATCAGATAGAAATGATGATATAGCACAATTGGTAGCTCAAAATGCAACAGCTTCTTTTGTAGATGAAGTCCTAAAAAATGGAGTAATTACTAATGAAAATTATCAAAGATATTTAAATAGATTGAATAGTTCAGGAAACACTTATGAAGTTGATATTGAAGTGAAAATCTTAGATAAAAATGCATCACAAAAATATACTGAAGAAAGTCAAGAAATCGGACAAAATGAATATTATTCAATTTATACAAGTCAAATAGAAGATAAGTTATCTAATACAGATGGAGGAGCAGACAAAATAGTATTAAAAGAAGATGATATAATTTTTGTAACTGCAAGAAATACTAGTAAAACATTATCACAATCTATTAAAAATATTTATTATAAAATAAAAGGAGAAGATTTACATATAATAGTTGCTACAGCTTCTGGAACAATTGCAGTAAATGGAGCTACAACATAAATTTATATATGTAAAATTTTGACGTGCTTAAGAAAGGTAATTTATTGCAATGAGTATTATATATATTTTAACACTATTAGTATTATTTTTATCATATTTATTAATATATAAAAAAGAAGAAAAACAAAATTTAATATTTAGTATAATTATAAGTGCTTGTTTTTTATTAGCTTATAATATTTTTATTTGTACAATTATGTACTTTTTAACAATAAAATCCACATTATTAAATCTATCTATTGTAAATTTAATATTTTCAATTTTTCCAATAATTAGATTAATAAAAACAAAAAAAATGCAAAAATATTATATTAATTGGGTTGATTTAATAGCAGTTATAATTATACTAATTGTAACAATTACCATAGTAATAAAAAATTATAGTGTAAACATTAAATTAAAACATGGTGTTACAGATGCTGCAACACATTACTTTGCAGCTGATGACTTTTACAGATATTCAACACTATTACCAAGAGAAAATTCAGATAGTATAAATTGGATTGGAATATCTTATTTAATGACAGGAGCATATATAAATACAGGAATATTCTTAAAACTTTTTGATGGTATTATAAGTGAAACATTTTTCTGCCAATTATATTTCTTATTTGATATATTAGTTTGGATTTTATCCGCACTATTAATGTATGTACTACTTGCAATGCATAGTAAAAATATTAAATATAAAATACTTGCTTTAGTATTTACATTTTTTTATGCATTAGCATATCAACTAAACAGTTTATTTGCAGGATTTTCATATTTAGGAGTAGGACTAGATATAATAATAGGAATACTAATAATAATGAAAGCAAAATTACCTACTTTTTATAAGAGAATAGCTTTATTTTTGCTAAATTTCGGAATAATGTTTTCTTATTATTATTTTGCACCAGTAGTATTTATTACTATATTATGGCAAACAATAAGTGATAATAAGGCAAAAGGAAGAAAATTATTTAATTTTGAAATTTTCCTAGATGTAATAATTACACTAGTAATTCCTGGATTAATAGGAGTAATATATTTTATTTTATTACCATTATTGCAGACAACTTCTGGACCAATAAATTATATATCTGCAATTGGAACAGAAGGATTTATATATGAAAATTTAATTACAAACATAATTCCTTATTTATTATTATCAGAAATATATTTAATATATAATTTTATAAAGAAAAAAGATATTTTTAATGATAAATTTTTATTTACAACAATAGTATTTTATTTATTAATTTTATTAGGAATGAAACTTAGCATTGTTTCTGAATACTATTTTTACAAAATTTACTATATGGCATATATAGTATTAGTTTCAAGTAGTTATGAAATAATAAAAATAATTATTCAAAAAAACAAAAAAATAGAAATAGCAACATATATACTAATTGGAATTTATGCTATAGGAATTTTTGAGGCAATTGTATATAAAAAGAATTTTTACGTTTTTGATATATATAAATACAATGGAGAAGAAATAAGTAAAAAATATGAATTAGTATATACAGATGAATTAAAAATATTAGATTATTATAATAAAAATATAAATGATCCTGATGAAACAAAGAAAAGCACATATTTCTGCCGTTCTCAAGGAAATAATGGACGTGCAAGGTGGATTTATTCTATATTGAAAAATCCAAATAATTTTACAGATTCTTCAACAGGAGAAATAACTAAAAATTTAGATAAATTTATGGAAAGTGATACAGAATATATAGTATTATTTAAAATAGATTATGGTGGAGATTATGATAAAATTGATGAAGAAATTGAAAAATATAATTTAAAAACTGTAATTCGAAATTCATCAGGTATGATATTGCAAAAGCAGAATTTGGCTGAATAAAATAATATATAGTACAAATAATAAAACAAATTAGAAAAGGAGTTAAGATGAAATACTTTAAGAAAATTGTTTTGTTATTTGTATTATTTTTTATATATACTTATATTGTTTCTATTGACAATATTCCACAAAATATAGCAATATTTCAAGGTGAAGAAATTAACATTCCAACATTATGGGGAATAAATATAAAAAAAGAAGATGAAAGTATACAAACTACCAGTAATTTAAATTCAAGCACATTTGAGAATGTAGGAGAAGAAAAATTAGAAGTAAGTTTGTTTGAAAAAATAAAACTTAAAACTATAAATGTTCAAGTATTAGAAGATGTTGAAGTAATACCATCTGGTGACATAGTTGGAATAAAACTTTATACAAGTGGAGTGCTAGTTGTAGGAACATCTTCAATTGAAGGAATTGATGGAAATATATACAAACCTTTTGAAAATACAGGAATACAAGAGGGAGATTCCATAATTGAAATTAATGGAAAATCTGTAAATACAGCAGATGAACTAATATCAGAAGTAAACGAATCTGGTGGAAATGAAATTGAAATTAAATTTATTCATAAAAATAATCAAAAGATTGCTAAAATTAAGCCAGTAAAAAATATGGAAAATCTGTATAAACTTGGATTATGGGTTAGAGATAGTGCAGCAGGTGTTGGTACTTTGACCTTTTATAATGAAGATACTAAATGTTTTGCCGCTCTTGGTCATGCAATAACAGATATAGATACAGGTGAAATAATAAGTACATCTTCAGGAGAAATTGATGGTGTTCAAATTTTATCAATTATAAAAGGTGAAACCAATGAGCCAGGTAGAATAGAAGGTTCTATAAATAACAATTTAGTAATTGGTAATATTTATAATAACACAAAATTTGGTGTATTTGGTATAATAAAAGATTTAAATAATTTGAATTTAGATTATAGTAAAAAAATGAAAGTAGCATCTAGAGGAGAAATAGAGTTAGGACCAGCAACATGTTTAAGTGCAATTGATGGTGAAGTAAAAGAATATAATTTAGAAATAGATAAAATTTATTTAAATAATAATTATGACAATAAAAGCATGGTTATAAAAATTACTGATAAAGATTTAATATCAAAAACAGGTGGTATTGTTCAAGGGATGAGTGGTTCTCCAATTATTCAAAACGGGAAATTTATTGGAGCAATTACACATGTGTTAGTAAATAACCCACAAGTGGGATATGCAGTTTTTGCAGATTTAATGCTTAAATATTGACATAGAGCAAATTTTGTAATAAAATTATATGGTAAAAGTTTGAAGGGAATGATAGAAATAAATGGAAAAGAAAAGAATTGTAACAGGTGATAGACCAACTGGAAAATTGCATATAGGACATTATTTTGGTTCGTTAAAAAACAGAGTAAAATTACAAGAAAGTCAAGAATACGAACCATACATATTAATTGCAGATGTTCAAGCATTAACAGATAATTTTAATAATCCAGAAAAAGTAAGAAAAAATGTAAGAGAACTTGTTTTAGATTATTTATCTGTTGGAATAAATCCTGAAAAAACAACAATATATATACAATCATTAATTCCAGAAACAGCAGAATTAACAGTATTTTATTCAAATCTTGTTACAATAGCAAGACTTGAAAGAAACCCTACTGTAAAAACTGAAATATCTCAAAAAAGAGAATTATTTGGAGAAAGTGTAACATATGGCTTTTTAGGATATCCTGTAAGTCAAGCTGCAGATATTACAGTAATGGATGGAACAATAGTACCTGTTGGAGAAGATCAATTACCACTAATTGAACAATGTAGAGAAATTGTCAGAAAATTTAATAGTATATATGGAGAAATTATAAAAGAACCAGAAGCAGTATTATCAGATGCAAAAAGAATAAAAGGTTTAGATGGAAACGAAAAAATGGGAAAATCTCTAGGAAATGCAATTTACTTATCTGACACTATAGAAGAAGTAAATAAAAAAGTAATGTCAGCAGTTACAGACCCAGGAAGAATTAAAAAAGATGATAAAGGAAATCCTGACATATGCATGGTTTCATATTATCATAAATTATTTAGCAAAGAAGAATATGAAAATATTTGTAAAGAATGTAGAAATGGAGAAAGAGGATGTGTTGCATGTAAAAAGCAATTAGCACAAAACATCAATAAAACTCTAGAACCATTTAGAGAAAAAAGAAAATATTATGAAGAACATCCTGAAATAGTTGATGAAATTTTAATAAAAGGAACTGAAAAAGCAAGAAAAACAGCAAAAGAAACAATGAAAAAAATAAAAAAAGCTATGAAATTAGATTATTTTGAAGATTAGATTTATTTGACAAGAAAACTCAAAGTTTCCTTGTCAAAATATTGTCTAAAAACAACATAGATTTAATATGTAAGGAGATGAGTGAAGTGTTTACAGATTATGTGAAAATAGTTATAAAATCAGGTAATGGAGGAGATGGAGCAATTACCTTTAGAAGAGAAAAATATGTTGCTGCAGGAGGACCAGATGGCGGAGATGGAGGAAGAGGTGGCAATATATATTTTAGAGTAGATCCTAATGCAAATACACTTATAGATTTTAGGTATACTAAAAAATTTAAAGCCCAAAATGGAGAAAATGGTAGTGGATCAAATAAATATGGAAAAGCTGGAGAAGACCTTTATATTGATGTACCAATTGGTACAATAATAAAAGATGCAAAAACAGGTAAAGTTGTTGCAGACCTTTCAAAACAAGGACAAATAGAACTTGTTTTAAAAGGAGGAAGAGGAGGAAGAGGAAACTCACATTTTGCAACAGCAACACGACAAGTTCCAAGATTTGCCCAAGCTGGAGAAGAAGGAGAAGAAAAAGAAGTAATCCTAGAATTAAAGTTACTTGCTGATGTTGGCTTATTAGGATTTCCAAATGTAGGAAAATCAACATTTTTATCTAGAGTTACAGATGCAAGACCTAAAATTGCAAACTACCATTTTACAACAATTGAGCCCAATTTAGGAGTTGTAAAAACAAAAACTGGAGATAGCTTTGTAATAGCAGATATTCCAGGAATTATTGAAGGTGCAAGTGAAGGAATAGGTTTAGGAATTCAATTTTTGCGTCATGTTGAAAGAACAAGACTATTATTACATGTAATTGATGTATCTGGAATTGAAGGTAGAAACCCTGTCAAAGATTATTACACAATAAATGAAGAACTAAAAAAATATAGTGAAAAATTATCTAAGAAAAAACAAATAATTGTAGCAAATAAAGTAGATATTATGCAAGATGATACAGGGTTTAAGGAATTAGAAAAAATTGCACAAAAAGAGAACCTTGAAATATATAAAATCTCTGGAGTAACAGGTGAAGGAGTTTCAGAACTACTAGATAGAGTATCTAGTATTCTAAAAACATTACCAAAAGAAGAAATTGTAGAAGAAGCTGAAAAGAAAGTGTACACATTAGAAGAAGATGAAAATGAATTTACAGTTAGAAAAGAAGGAGAAATTTTTGTTGTAGAAGGAAAAGCTGTAAATAGATTAATGGGAAGAATCAATATAGATGATAATGAATCTATGTATTATTTCCAAAAGAAATTAAAAGAATTGGGAATTGAAGAAGAACTTAAAAAGCAAGGCATTCGCGAAGGAGATTATGTAAAAATGCTTAATTGGACTTTTGAATGGTTTGAATAAAGAAAGGGATTTTTATGCACGAATTATTTGAAATAATTGAACATACAGTAATAGATAGTATTAAATTAGTACCATTTTTATTTTTAACATATTTATTAATGGAATATATTGAACACAAAACAAGCAATAAAGTAAGAAATGCTATACAAAAGTCAGGAAAATTAGGTCCATTACTTGGGGGACTAGTAGGAATAGTTCCCCAATGTGGATTTTCTGTTTCTGCAACTAATTTATATGCAGCAAGAGTAATAACTTTAGGAACACTGATTTCAGTTTATTTAACAACATCTGATGAAATGCTACCGATTTTAATTTCTGAAAATATTTCAATTGTTACAATTTTAACAATATTAGGAATAAAATTAGTAATAGGAATTGTTGCAGGATTTATAATTGATTTTATTGCAAGAAAATTAAATAAAAATAAATTAGAAGAAAAAATAGTAGATATTTGTGAACATGAACATTGTCATTGTGAAAATGGAATTGTAAAATCAGCATTAAAACATACTATAAATATTTTCATTTATGTCTTTATATTTACACTTGTTTTAAATGGAATAATAGAATTAATAGGAGAAGATACCATATCTAATTTTGTAAGTCAAAATGTCATATTAGGACCAATAATAGCAGGAATTATTGGATTAGTTCCAAATTGTGCATCTTCTGTAATTTTAACACAACTATTTGTAGAAAATGTAATTTCAATGCCAATATTAATTTCTGGACTTTGTGTTAATGCAGGTGTAGGCTTATTAGTGTTATTTAAAATAAATAAAAATTTGAAGGAAAACTTAAAGATAGTAGGCTTATTATATGCAATTGGAGTGATATCTGGAATAGTTTTAGAAATTATAATTTAATTTTAAAAAAAACTTGAAATTTTCACTATTTTGTAGGATAATATAAATGTAGGAAAAGAATTTATTTATTTAAATATAAAATAGAAAATGAAAGGAAAAAAGCATGAAATTATTTGATAAATTTTTAAAGAAATTAAATGCAAGCAGAAATACATTTGTAACATATGTGTTAACATTAATTTCATTTTATTTAGCAATAGACAGATTAGTTGAAATGTTAATTATGATATTTACAGGAGTTTCTGTGTCTTATTGGGGACCATTTATGTATACATTTGCATTAGCATGTCCTGTATTTGCATATTTATTTTCAGGAGCATCAGAATTTGCATCATCAAAAAATACTAAAGTAACATTATTTTATGTATATGTTATAGGTCTTTATATTATTGCAATTTCAATGGTAACACAATGGGTAAATCAAGGTATTTGGCTACTTTTAATTTCATTACCTGGTTATACTGAACTAGTTACAAACTTTTCTGAATTAATAAGACCAGCACTAACATCTCTTGCAATATATTTCCCATTAGTAACATTTTATAGTGTAATAAAATTCATACGTTTAGGTGTTGGAGATAGTAAAGACTGGACAAGATCACTTTGGGATTATAAAGGAATAAATTTATCAGACACAAAACAAGGACATGGACCATTTACATGTGATATAACAATATGTAATGATGCTGAAACAGGAAAAAAAGTAGTATTTGGTGAACAAAAAAGATATCAATCTTTACTTGTTTGTGGTGGATCAGGAACAGGTAAAACATCATTAATTATAGAGCCTTTTGTTGCAAAAGACATAGAAAAGAAAGCTTTTTATTGGGCTAATGCCAAAGAAATGGGATATACAGCTCTAAAAACTGGTATTGCAGTTTTAAATAGGCCTTATAATAATGATTATTTAAATCAAAACTTTTCTTTAAATATGTTAACACCAGCTCCAGGAAAAGAGCCAATATATAAATCATATATGAATAAAATGATATTATCTACACTTGGTGATGAATACTCTTACAGAGATTTAGGAATAACATCAATATCACCAGATTATGAATCAACATCAAAAATGATGGAAATATGTGATAATTTTCATATTAAATACAATATTATTGATCCATCTAATAGAGATTCAATAGGATTAAATCCATTTATATATGATGACGCAAATAAAATTGCAATAACAATTTCATCAGCACTAAAAGCAATGTATGTAAATTCTCATCCAGAAATTGATGATGTTTATAGAGAAGAATTTATAATTCAAGCTATTGAAAATTTAGCAATAATGTTAAAAGAAATGTACCCTCGTTTAAATAGTGGTAATTTACCAAATTTAGATGATATGTTAAAAATGCTTACAAATTATAGTTTAGTAGAAAAAATGTGTGAAATTATGTGTCAAGACCCAGAACTTGCAGAACAATATGAAAGTCAAATAGCATATTTTAAAAGAAACTTTTATGCAAATGGAGTTGGAAAAGCACTAACAGAACAATACTTATACCTAGCAGTATCACAATTAGATAATTTATTAAGATTACCTGGGGTAAAATCAATACTATGTAATAGACACAATAATATTGATTTTGACAAAGTTTTAGCAAATGGAGAAGTTACATTTGTATGTACTCGTAGAGGAGACTTAGGAAGAACTAGTCATAAAGCATTTGGATTGTTTTTCATATTATCAATGCAAAATGCAGTATTAAGAAGGCCAGGAAATGAAAAAAGTAGAATTCCACATTTCTTTTATATAGATGAATTCCCAGACTTCATATGTAAAGATACAGAAGCAATATTTACTTTATATAGAAAATACAAAGTTGCAACAACAATTACAGCACAAAACTTATCGCAACTAGAAGGAAATGCACCAGATATGAAATATAGAGAAACAATTATTTCAAACTGTGCAAACAAAATTTTCTTAGGAAATGCGGATAATACAGAATTAGAGTGGTGGCGTAAAGAAATGTATCAAAGAAGAACTTGGAAGTGGAAAAACAGTATGGATATGAGTAAACTTGAATATGACTCTAAATGGGGTGATGTAAATTATACTTATGAAGACTACTGGGCAGCAAATAAATTAGGAACAATGCCATTTAAAAGTGCTGCAATTAAATTAAAAGGTGATAATGGAGCATATCAAATTAATGAAGGAAAACTAGACTTTGTTGGAGCAAAATACAAAGAAGTTCAACCAATAAAAGTATATAATTTTGAAAAATTTACATCAGGAGTTATTGACGAAGATAATGGTAATAGACGAAAAACAAAATTTGATCCAAAACATATAGATTTTGTTGATGACAGAAATGAAATAGACCCAATTCAAACAGATACCACTGATTCAGGATTTATTTTTGATAATGAAGATGCAGTTGTAGTAAAATTGAAGAAGAATAAAAAATAAAAGAGGCGAAAAAAATTGAAGCTATCAGAATTTAATTACGAATTACCAGAAAAATTGATTGCACAAGTTCCAATAGAAAATAGAGATGAATCAAGATTAATGGTATTAAACAGAAGTAAACAAACTATAGAACATAAAATATTTAAAGATATAATAAATTATTTAGAACCAGGAGATTGTCTTGTAAGGAATAACACTAAAGTTATTCCTGCAAGACTTTATGGAAAAAAAGAAACAGGAGCAAATGTTGAATTTCTTTTATTAAACAGAATTGAAGGAGACATTTGGGAATGCATAGTAAGACCAGGAAATAAACTTCATATAGGAACAAAAGTAAATTTTAACGAAGGAGAACTTAAAGCAGAAGTTTTAGAAGTAATGCCTGGTGGAACAAGAAAAGTAAAATTTACATATCAAGGAATTTTTAATGAAATATTAGATAGAATTGGCTTAATGCCACTACCTCCATATATTCATGAAGATTTAAAACAAAATGATAGATATCAAACAGTTTATGCAAAATATGAAGGCTCTGCCGCAGCACCAACTGCTGGATTACACTTTACAGAAGAGTTATTAAAACAACTTGAAGAAAAAGGTGTAATCATAGCAAATGTAACATTACATGTAGGAATAGGAACTTTTAGACCAGTTAAAGTAGAAAATATAGAAGAACATGAAATGCATTCAGAACATTTTTATATTAAACAAGAAGATGTGGATAAAATAAATACTGCAAAGAAAAATGGAAAAAGAGTAATTGCAATAGGAACAACATCATGTAGAGTACTTGAAACAATAAGCTCAGAAGAAACAGGATTAGTAAAAGCTACAGAAGGAGATACAAGTATATTTATATATCCAGGTTACAAATTTAAATGTATAGATGGATTAATTACAAATTTCCATTTACCAGAATCAACATTACTTATGTTAGTTTCTGCATTAGCTGGAAAAGATTTTATAATGAAAGCATATAATGAAGCAGTAAAACAAGAATATAAATTCTTTAGTTTTGGAGATGCCATGTTTATTAATTAAAATAGGAGGAAAAATGAAACCCGCTGTAACATATGAATTATTACATGTATGTAAACAAACAGGAGCAAGAAGAGGAGTAGTACATACACCACATGGAGATATACAAACACCAATTTTTATGCCTGTAGGAACACAGGCAACTGTTAAATCAATGACACCTGAAGAATTAAAAGAAGAAGTAAAAGCACAAATAATATTGTCAAATACATATCATTTATATTTAAGACCAGGACAAGAAATTGTAAAAGAAGCAGGTCGGATTACATAAATTTATGAGATGGGATAGACCAATATTAACAGATAGTGGTGGATTTCAAGTATTTAGCTTAAGTTCTTTAAGAAAAATAACTGAAGAAGGAGTTGAATTTCATTCACATTTAGATGGTAGCAAACACATCTTTACCCCAGAAAGTGTAATGAAAACAGAAGAAGATTTAGGAGCAGACATAATAATGGCATTTGATGAATGTTGTCCATACCCATCAACATATGAATATACGAAAAATTCGATGGAAAGAACAACAAGATGGGCCAAAAGGTGTAAAGAAGCACATACAACAGAAAATCAAGCATTATTTGGAATAATACAAGGAGGTTTTTTTGAAGATCTAAGAGCACAATCTGCAAAAGATTTAATTGAACTGGATTTACCAGGATATGCTATAGGAGGAATAAGTGTTGGTGAGCCAAAAGAAGAATTCTTAAAAATGTTAAGATATACAGCACCTCTTATGCCTGAAAATAAACCTAGATATTTAATGGGAGTTGGAACACCAGATTATTTAATTGAAGCTGCTTTAGCTGGAATTGATATGTGTGATTGTGTATTACCAACTAGAATTGCAAGAAATGGTACAGCATTAACATCACATGGAAAAGTTGTAGTAAGAAATGCAACATATGAAAGAGATTGGGGATGTTTAGACCCAGAATGTGATTGTTATACATGTAAAAATTACACAAGAGCATATATAAGACATTTAATAAAAGCAAATGAGATATTAGGTGTAAGACTACTTTCAATTCACAATTTAAGATTTTTAACAAGACTTATGGAAAATATTAGAAAATCTATTGAAAATGATTGCTTAGGAGACTTTAAAGAACAATTTTATAAAAAATATGGATATGAAAACTAAAGAAAAGGAGGATACAAGATGGAATTATATTTTGAAGAAAAAAAGGAAGAAAAGAAAAAATCAAAATCGCCAATTTTAATAGGGCTAATGATCATATTACTTATAATTCTAACATCTGTAGTTGTAGGTCTAATAGTATATATACAAAGTTCATTATTCAAAGTAAAAGTCAATGGAGTTTCTAATACAGACTTTAGAAATTTAATTGAAATTGAACAAAATGGAACAGAAACAAAAATGTATTTTCCTATAAAAAGTGTAGCAAGTTATCTAGGATTTACAGGCTATACAGGAGATTTTAAAAACAAATCTGAAGATAGTAGTAAATGTTATATAGATAATGGTGAAGTAATAGCCATGTTTACTGTAAATTCAGATTCACTAATAGTATCATCAGGAGATGCAGATTCTGTATATGAAGAATATACTTTAGATGAAAAAGTATTTGAACAAGACGGACAATTATATACAACAGAAGATGGGTTAATAAAAGCATTTGATATTACATTAAATTATAATGCTGACAAAAATCTGTTGGAGATATATACAACTGATTACCTAACTAATAATTATGCACAAAGCTTAGGAGTAGAGAAAATACCAAAGCTATTTAGAGATAGAACAGCTATATTAGAAGGAATGATGATAGTTGAAACATCAAGTTCTCCAAAAAAATTTGGTGTTATTGATATAGTTTCTAAAAACTATATTTTAGAAACAAAATATGATTCAATTTCATATCTTCCATATACATCTGATTTTCTAGTACAAAGCAATGGTAAATATGGAATTATGACAAAAGAAGGAAGAACAAAAGTAAATATTGCATATGATGATATTACAGTAATAGATTATCAACTTGGGCTATATTTAGTAAAAGATGATGATTTATTTGGAGTAATAAACAGTAATGGAAACACTATATTAGATACTTTCTATCAACAAGTCGGAGTAAGTAATACTACATATGCACAAAATGCATTAGATAATCAATATATTTTACTAGATACTTTGATTCCAGTAAAATATAATGATATGTGGGGATTTTTTGATGTAGAAGGAAATCAAATCACAGAATTTGAATTTACAGGTGTAGGATGTGCAACATCAACAGCAGCAAATACTTATCCAACAGTAGAAATTTCAAGTTTAAGATTTGTTGTTGTAGAAAAAGATAAAATGTATAATTTGATGGATATTAAAGGAAAACTCAGAATAAGTTCATTTGTATTAAATTCTGTTTATTTAAAATATGATGCAGCAACAGGTCAAAATACATATTATATGACATATGGTGGAAATACAGCAAATATTGAAGAAGCTTATGGACAAAATCAATTATAGTTATAAAAGAACAAAAGAAAGGAGATTATACTATAAATAGTATAAAATAAAAAAATGGCAGTAAAAAGTAAAAATACATGGGTTTTAATTGTACTTGTATGTGCAGGAATTGTTATAGGAGGGCTTATTGGTCAACTTGCATCACAAGTTAGTTGGTTAAGTTGGCTTTCATATGGTGGACAATTTGGACTAACAGAACCATTCGTATTAGATTTAAATGTTATAAAATTAACACTAGGTTTTGTTATTAATATTAATATGGCAAGTATAGTAGGAATAGCAATAGCATTATTTATATATAGATGGATTTAAAAAAATAAAAAGGGGATTTGTGATATGAATGGAAAAGAAATTTTAAAAAAAGCAAAACATATGCCTAAGCATTTTGGGATTATATATTTAATTTGTATAATTATAATAATTGGTTCTATTTTTATAGGAGGATATAAGTTAGAAAATGAAAAACCTAATGCAACAGATTTTACTCAAAATGGTGCAATTGGACTAGAACCTGAAAAATATGTATACATGCAAGTAGAAGGATTAACTGATGTAATTGCTACTTATGGAACAAATGATAATACATATTCAGATGAAAATGATAAATATTATATTGCAATTAGTGATGGATACTGGTATATAGTAAATTTGGATAGTATTGGATTAGAAGAATTAAAAGAAATTCAAGAATATACATTTGGAAATATAGAAAATAAACCAGCACCTGTTACAATATATGGAATAACTGAAGAAATACCAACAGAACTAAAAGAAATAGTTATTTCTGTATATAATGAAGGAATTCCAGAAGAAGAGCAAATAAGTATGGATGAGTTTGAATTGTATTTTGGTAGTGTATTATTAAATGCAAGAAGAACTCCATCTGATTTAACAATAGAAACAGTCGCAATAGGAATTGCTGTAATAGTAATTTTTGTAACAATAATAGTTCATATAGCAAATAAAATTACAAGAACAAGAATAATGAAATATTTAAAGAAAAATGGTTATGAAGATGATTTAATAACACAATTAGATGATAATGTAGAAGAAAAATTCTATAATGACAAAGTAATTATAACAAAAGATTATTTTGTGGATACAACAAATGGCTCATTTTGTGCAGTTAAATTTTCTGATATTAAATGGATTCATACTCATAGAGTAAAATATTATGGTGTGATAACTGTTTCAAGTGATATTATATTACATCTAAAAGATTGTAAGACTAATTTTCAATGTTTAAATATTAAAGGAAATATTACACCAGAATTTGAGAGCGTATTTGATAAAATATGTAGTAAAATGCCAAGTGATTCTTTAAAAGGATATACTGCTGAAAATATCAATGAATTTAAACAGTATAAAAAAGATTTAAAAAATAATGCAATATAAAAAAAAGTGGCCTAGCCACTTTTTTTAACTTTTCAATCTAATTAAAATTGCTATACCTAGTAATATTAATAAAACTCCAACAACAATAAGACAAATACTTAAAATATTAGTTAATTGTAAGTCAAATGTTGAAGTACTAACAGCTGTTGTGAATTGAGTTTTACTTGAAGAACTTTCTGCACTAGAGTTGTTAGAAGAGTTTGAATTGTTGTTAGATGAACTACCTACACTAGAAGAACCTGATTCATTAGAATCATCTTCATCTGTTGTGCTAGTTGTGTTTCTATTTGTAGAAGTAGTACTACTTGTTGTTGTATCTTGTGTGGTTCCTGTACTAGTTGTATTCAAATTCATATTTACACTTGCAGCATAAGTATATGAACAATATGATAATAAAATAAATAAAAATCCTATTAAAAAACTAAATTTTAAAATTTTTGACATTTGTATATTCCTCCTTAAAAAGTTAAATATTAACTAATAAAAATGATATCAAAATCATTAAGAAAAGTCAATATGAAAATTTAAAAAAATTAAAAAGTAAATATTGTAAAAAAACATATACAATTAAGTTGATTTATGATAAAATAAAGCAAATAATAAAAAGAAAGGATTGAAATTATGAAAAAACTAAAAAATATAATATTTGGAATTTTATTAATTGCGATTGGATTAATATTAGGATTGAATGCTCTTGAAATTACCAACATTAATATATTTTTCGATGGGTGGTGGACTTTAATAATTATAATACCATGTTTTATTGATCTTTTAGATGGCAAAGATAAAACAGGAAATATAATTGGTATATTAGTAGGAGTAGTTTTATTGCTATGTGCTCAAAATGTATTAAGTTTTGAGCTAGTTTGGAAGTTAGCAATACCAGCTGTATTTGTTGTAATAGGTTTAACAATTATACTTAAAGACAGATTTAACAGTAAAATTAATGACGAAATAAAAAAATTAGAGCCAAATAGAAAAAATGCTGAATATTGTGCAACATTTTCAAGCCAAAACTTAAATTTTGAAAATCAAGATTTTAAAGGAGCAGACTTAACTGCAGTATTTGGTGGAGTTACATGTAGCTTATATAAAGCAATAATTAATGAAAATCAAATAATAAACTGTTCTTCAATATTTGGAAGTATAGAAATAATTGTACCTGAAGGAATAAATGTTAAAGTTAAATCAACATCAATTTTTGGAGGAGTTTCAAATTCCAAAAAAGGTGTAGAAGAAAATAAAGATGCAAAAACTATATATGTAAATGCAATGTGTTTATTTGGAGGTGTTAGTATAAAATGACATCTGGTCAAAAAATAATAAAATATATCGCAATTGCTATTGCCATATTTTTAATAATTAATATAATAGGAATAATATTAACAATATTTGCAGGATTAGGTATTTTCTTTAATGTAAAAGAAGCAATTACAAACACAGAAAATTTTGAAGAAGTAATAGACAATTACCCAATAGAAGAAATTACAAATTTAGATATAGAAATAAATTATTCAAAACTAGAAATAAAAAATGGTGATGCATTTAAAATTGAATGTAACAATGAAAAAATTTATACTGAAAAAAAAGGTAACAAAATAGAAATCAAAGAAAAAAACAATTGGTTTAATAAAAAAGAAACAAGCAATATAACAATTTATATACCAGAAAATAAAATTTTTGAAAGAACAGAAATTGAAGCAGGTGCTGGAGAAATAAATATTGATAAACTACAAACTAATAATTTAACCTTTAGTATTGGAGCAGGAAAAGTACAAATTAATGAATTAGAAGTATTTGAAAAAGCAGAAATTGAAGGTGGCGCAGGAAAAGCAGATATTATATCTGGAGAATTACATAATTTAGATTTAGAAATGGGACTTGGAGAATTAAATTTAACAACAAAACTAATTGGAAATAATGTTATAGAACAAGGAATTGGAAAACTAAGTATTAACTTAACAGATAATATAGAAAATTACAAAATAAGAACAAGTAAAGGATTAGGAAGTATTACTATAGATGGCAATGAAGCACAAGATGGTAATACATATGGTAATGGAGAAAATAATATTAGAATTGAAGGTGGTATGGGAGCAATTGAAATAGTAACAAATTCACCTGAAGGGCAATCAATCTAAAAGGGAAGTGAAACAATGGATAAAATATATTTAATATTATTAATACCATTTTTAGGAACAGTATTAGGTTCTGCAACAGTATTTTTTATGAAAAATAAAATGAACAGCAAACTTGAAAAATTCCTTTCAGGATTTGCATCAGGAGTAATGATAGCAGCTTCAATATGGTCATTACTAATTCCATCAACTGATATGGCAAAAGAACAAGGACTAATTGAATGGGTTCCTGCAAGTATTGGTTTTTTATGTGGAATAGCATTTTTGCTAGTTTTAGATAGTATTATACCACATTTACATGTAAAAAGTAATAAACCAGAAGGAATAAAATCAAAACTAAAAAAATTAACAATGATGGTATTTGCGGTAACACTACATAATATACCAGAAGGAATGGCTGTTGGGGTAACATTTGCAGGTGTATTAGTAGAAAATTCAGGAATTACATTAGCAGGAACAATTGCATTAGCAATAGGAATAGCAATACAAAACTTTCCAGAAGGAGCAATTATATCTATGCCATTAAAAAGTGAAGGAATTTCAAAGCCAAAAGCATTTTTATATGGTACACTTTCAGGCATAGTAGAGCCAATAGGAGCAATACTAACAATTTTCTTAACAGGTGCAATAGAACCAATATTGCCATACTTATTATCTTTTGCAGCAGGTGCAATGATATATGTAGTTGTAGAAGAACTAATACCAGATGCTCAATCTGGAGAACATTCAAATCTTGGAGTAATTGGTGTAAGCATAGGATTTGTAATTATGATGATATTAGATATAGCACTTGGATAATTGGTTGAAAATTATATTTTTCAGCCAAATTTTTTTAGAAAGGATTATTATATGAAAATATTACATTTAGCAGATTTACATATTGGAAAAATAATTTTTGAACAATCATTACTAGAAGATCAAGAATATATGTTAAACAAAATAATAGAAAAAATAAAAGCAGAAAATATAGATGCAATTTTAATTGCTGGAGATGTATATGATAGGAGTATACCACAAGCTGATGCAATAGATTTATTAGACCGATTTTTAAATATACTTATTAAAGAATTAAAAAAGAAAGTATTTATAATTGCAGGTAATCATGATTCAAAAGAAAGACTTGGATTTGGAAATAAAATATTTGAAAATGAGGGTTTATTTATTTCAAGCAAATATGAAGGAAAAATAAAAAAAGTAGAATTACAAGATGAATATGGAAAACTTAATATTTATATGTTACCTTTTATAAAACCTATAGAGGTAAAAAAATATTTTGATGATGAAAGTTTAAGTTATGATGAAACAATCAAAAAAATAATTGAAAAAGAAGATATTGATGAATCACAAAGAAACATTATTTTAACACACCAATTTGTAACAGCTATAGGTGAAGAAGTAGAAAGAACAGAATCAGAAGTATTAACATTAGGAGGAACAGATAATGTAGATATATCTAATTACAACAAATTTGATTATGTAGCAATAGGACATGTACATAGACCACAAAGAATAGGTAGAGATACAGCAAGATATGCAGGAACAATGCTTAAATATTCATTTTCAGAAGTAAATCATAAAAAAACAATGCCAATTATAGATTTTAAAGAAAAAGGAAATATAGACATAAAATTAGTAGAATTAAAACCATTAAGAGATATGAGAGAAATTAAAGGTCCAATTGAAAAATTAATAGAAAATTATGAAGAAGAAAATGCAAAAGATTATATTAGAGCAATTATAACAAATGAAGAACCAGTATATGATGCAATAGGACAATTAAGAAGAATATATCCAAATGTATTAAAATTAGAAGTTCAAAATTCTAAAATATTGTCAAATATAGAATTTAAAACAGAAAACTTACAAAAAGTAAAAAGCAAAAGTGAAGTAGAATTATTTAATGAATTTTATAAATTTCAAAATAATATTGAACTAAATGTTG
Organism: uncultured Clostridia bacterium; assembly: GCA_944386165.1. Classification (GTDB taxonomy): domain Bacteria; phylum Bacillota; class Clostridia; order TANB77; family CAG-508; genus CAG-269. The sequence continues at coordinate 63,853 of CALXAA010000002.1, read as the reverse complement.
AACAAAAAAATTTAATTCAAGAAGTTGTTAAAGAAATAAAAGAATAATTAAAGAAAGGACAAAAAAATGAAACCATTAAACTTAAAAATAAGTGCATTTGGACCATATAAAAATGAGATTGAGATAGATTTTAAGAAACTTGGAAATAGTGGAATATTTTTAATCACAGGAGATACAGGAGCAGGAAAAACTACAATATTTGATGCAATATCTTATGCTTTATTTGGAGAAGTAAGTGGATCAAATAGACAAATTTCATCACTTAGAAGTGATTTCGCAAATGACGAAACAGAAACATTTGTAGAACTAGAATTTAATCACAAAAATAAAATATATAAAATAAGAAGAAATCCTCCATATGAAAAAGCAAAAAAAAGAGGAGAAGGAACAACCAAGAAAACAGCAGATGCATCTTTAGAATTTGAAGATACAATTATATCTGGAACCAAAAATGTAGATTCAAAAATAGAAGAAACATTAGGAATAAATGCAAAACAATTCAAGCAAATAGCAATGCTTGCACAAGGAGAATTTTTAAAAATATTATTTGCCGAAAGTAAGGATAGAACAGAAATTTTTAGAAGAATTTTTGACACAGACATATATAATCAAATATCAAAAAAACTTGTTGAAAAAACAAAAATTACAAGATCTGAACTTGAGCAATTAAAAAGTATTTTTACAATAAATGCTTCAAATATAATTTGGGAAGATGAACATTTAAAAGAACCAATAAAAGAAGTAAATGAACTAATTATAGATGAAATACTAAATAAATTACAAGAAGAAGTCCAAAAGAATAAAAAAGCATATAATAGTAGTGATAAAGAAATAAAAAAACAAGAAAAGCAAATATCTAAATTAGAAGAAGAAATAAGAATACAAGATGATAAAAATAAACAAATAGATTTACAAAATGAACTTTTAGTACAAAAAAGAGAACTTGAAGAAAAGAAAGATGAAATTAAAGAAAAAGAAAATTTAATACTAAAAATTCAAAATATAATAAATAAAGTATTACCTATAGAAAAAAGGCTAAAAGAAGTAAAAAATGAAATTCTACAAAAACAAGAACTATTAAAAAGTTTAGAACAAAATATAATTAAAGGAGAAGAAGAAGAAAAAGCATCAAAAAATACAATAGAAATTTTAGATAAGATAAAAATTATTCTACAAAAATATAATGAGCTTTTAAGCCAAAAAGTAGAATATGAAAATAATATAAAAAAAGTAAATGAAGTCTTTAAACAAATAGAAAATAAAAAACATTTAGAAGAAAATTGTAAAAAGTTAGAAGCGGATTGGGAAAATATCAAAAAGTATTTGTCAGAAAAAGAAATAGAATTTTTTAGAGAACAAGCAGGAATATTAGCAGAAAATCTAAAAGAAAATCAGCCATGTCCTGTATGTGGAAGTATTCACCATCCAAATCTAGCACAAAAAACTGAAAGTGTACTTTCAAAAGAAAAATTAGATGAATTAAGAAAAATAGAAGAAACAAGTCATAATGTCCTTACAGATGCAATAAATAAAGTTACAGAAGTTAATAGTAAAATTGACATACTAAAAAGTGATTTTGAAAAAGATATTGAAATTGAAGCTTATCAAAAAGAATTAAAAGAAAAATTTGATAAAAATGAAAAAGATATTAGTGAAAAATATTTAGAAATAAATAATTACTATAAACAAATAACTGGGAAAAATATTAAAATTGATGAATTTGATTATGATAAATTTAAAGATGATGTTACAAATAAAATTGCTAATAAAAGAGAACAATTATTAAAGAACAAAACACTATTAGAAGAAAATCAAAAATATTTAGTAGAACTAGAAAATAAGCAGATTGCAGAAAATAAACAATATGAAGAAGCACTTAAAAATTTAGGCTTTGAAAATGAAAAAGAATATAAGAAAACAGTATATAATGAAAAACAATTAGAAACATTAAAAAAAGAAATTGATGAATATAAAAAAATAGTAACAATTAATAATACTAAATTAGAAGAAATAGAAAAAGTTATAAAAGATTATACAAAAATAGATTTAACAGAATCAAAAAAATCACTTGATGAAAACAAAGAGAAATTAGATAAATCAAGAAAGATTTTAATGGAACAAAACAAAATATTTGGTAATAATGAAAGAATTTTAAAAGAATTAGTGCAAAACTCATCAAAATTAAAATCAAAAATCAAAGAATTTATAATGATAGAAGATTTATCTAAAACAGCCAGTGGAACAATTTCTGGAAAAAGAAGAATTGAGTTTGAACAATTTGTACAAGCTTCATATTTTGAATTAGTTATTGCTGAAGCAAATAAAAGATTGTTAAAAATGACAGATAATAGATTTGTTTTGGTTAGAAAGGAAAGTTCTGATAAGGTTTCAGACAAGATAGGATTAGAATTGGAAGTAATAGATAATTATAGTGGCAAAAAAAGAGATGTAAAATCACTATCAGGAGGAGAATCATTTAAAGCAGCACTTTCTTTAGCTCTTGGCCTTTCAGATGTAATTCAAAGTTATTCAGGTGGAATTGTGGTAGATACGATGTTTATTGATGAAGGCTTTGGCTCTTTGGATGATGAGTCAAGAGAGCAGGCAATAAATACTTTAAATCAATTGACAGATAATAATAAATTGATTGGTATAATAAGTCATGTTACAGAATTAAAAGAACGTATTGATAAGAAAATTATTATTACAAAATCTCAAGAAGGTAGTAATATAAATATTGAATTATAAATAAAAAATGAATGAGCTTTAGAAAAATTAAGAAAAAATTCTAAAACTCATTCATTTTTTTTATTTTAAGAGATTCTGATATGTCTTATAAAAGATAGAGGCTCTCTCCAAATGTTTTCACATTCAATGTCAATATCCCAAGCTTTGCAGTACATTTTAATTCTTCCATTGTTTGATAATTGCCATTATCAACATCATTTAAAGCTTTTTTTATTTTCCTAAATATATCTTTTTGAAATTCTTCATAGGTTCTTTAGTTTCGTGACAAATTATATCGGAATTATGATATATGTGCAATATAAAAAATTAAATTTTCTAAGTTTTTATTATATTCAAGGTTGTACAAGATTATGATTAAAATTTTTAATTTTAGGTCATGCACTTTTATTTTTTTACAACATATAATTTGTATGTGAAGAAGAAAATTTAATATTCTTCTTTTGATTGGAGGTCTTTATGTTTTCCTCACTTTGTTTGAATGGATTTTTTCAATTTTTACAGACAGCAGTATTTGTTGTTGGTTACATATCTGGTACAAATCTTTTTCCAGAGCCATTAAGTACAGAAGAAGAAAAATTATATCTTGAAAGATTATGCACAGGAGATGAAGATGCACGAAATATATTAATTGAACATAACTTAAGACTTGTTGCACATGTTTGCAAAAAATATAGTAATTCAAATGTTGAACAAGATGACTTAATTTCAATTGGAACAATAGGACTTATTAAAGGGATAAATAATTTTAAGCCTGAAAAAGGAGCTAGGCTCTCTACATATGTATCTCGTTGTATAGACAATGAAATTTTAATGCATTTTAGAGCTACAAAAAAACTAAAAGCTGAAGTTTTTTTAGATGAACCAATTGGTAAAGATAAAGATGATAATTGTATAACTCTTCAAGAAGTTCTAGAAAATGATGAAAGAAGTGTTGAAGAAGCCGTAGACTTAAAAATGAAAGTAAAACTTTTATATGAAAAAATGAAATCAATTTTAAAAGATAGAGAACGTACAATATTAGAACTCCGTTTTGGACTTGATGGAAATAAACCAAAAACTCAAATAGAAATTGCCAAAGACTTAGGAATTTCGCGTTCATATGTATCTCGAATAGAAACTAAAGCAATTAATAAATTAGCTAAGGAAATAAAAGAATAGTATTTATAAAAAATAAACGATGAATGAATTTTAGGAAAATTCTGAAAAAGTCCAAAGTTCATTCATTTATTTTGCAATTTTAATAAAACTTGTAGACAAATCCAAAAGAATATTGTAGAATAGGAAACATAGGAAATGAGAATAAGCAGATGTGGTTTCTCAATTTCCTATATTTATTATATTAATTGAAAAAGTCAAGATAAAATAAGTAATATTATTTAAGGAGTAAAAACAATAATGGAAATACCACTTTTTTTTATAGAAAAAATTGAAAAACAATACGGAAAAGAAACAGCAAAAAAAATAGAAGAAGGACTTTTAGAAGAAAAGCCAGTAACACTAAGAGTAAATACAATCAAAAGTAGCCTAGAAAAAGTAAAAAATGAATTAGAAAAAAACAATATTGAATATGAATTTCTTGAATGGAATAAAGATGCACTAATTATAAAAAATGTCAGAGAAGATGAAATTAGAAAATTAGGTATTTATGAAAATGGAGAAATTTATTTACAAAGTTTATCTTCAATGATTCCAGCAGTAGTACTTGAACCCAAAGAAAAAGAAAATATATTAGATATGACAGCAGCCCCTGGAGGAAAAACCACACAAATTTCAGCAATAGCAGAAAATAAAGTATTTATAACAGCTTGTGAAAAAAACAAAATAAGATGTGATAGACTAAGATATAATGTTGAAAAACAAGGTGTAAAAAATATAAACATTATGCAAGAAGATTCAAGAAAATTAAGTGATTATTTTTCATTTGATAAAATTTTGCTTGATGCACCATGTAGTGGAAGTGGAACAGAAAATGTTTTTACTCCAAATTTTTCTGAATATTTAATTCAAAAATCTTCTAAAGTACAAGAAGAATTATTAACAAAAGCATTAACTATCTTAAAACCAGCAGGAGAGATGGTTTATTCAACATGTTCAATATTAAAAGAAGAAAATGAAGAGATAGTAAAAAAAGTTTTAAAGAAATTTAAAGCACAAATTATTCCAATAAATGTACCACAAAATATACCTGTATTGCCTACAAGTATTGATGGAGCATTATGTGTTTGTCCAACAAAATATTATGAAGGATTTTTTGTTGTAAAAATTTTAAAAAAATCTTAGCAAAAGTACTTGACAAGTGCTAAAAAATGTTATATTATAATATACGTAAATTAGCAGACGACAAAAAAGAGTGCTAAATATAAACTGCAATTTCCAAAAAAGAAAAGAGGAGGAGCGAAATTGCTAGATGAAAGAAAAAAAAGAGTATTACAAGCCATAGTAGAAGAATATATAAAAACTGCAGAGCCAGTAAGTTCCAATGCAATAATGAACTTAGAAGGACTAGAATGTAGTAGTGCCACAATAAGAAACGAAATGGCAGAACTAGAAAAAATGGGATATATAGAAAAAACACATATATCCTCAGGAAGAGTACCATCAGAAAAAGGATATAGATTTTATGTAGATGAATTATTAGAAGATGATAAAATCACTGTTGATGAAATAGAATATATTAGTGATAAACTAGAAACAAAAGTAAATGAATTAGAGGATCTAACACAAATAGCATCTAGTACGATATCAGAAATAACACATTATACAACAGTATCAATTGGACCAAACACAGATGTACAATTAATTGAAAATATAAAATTTGTACTATTAAGTCCAAGAATGATGATGGCAGTAATTTTAACAGATAATGGACTTGTAAAAGAAACAATAATAAAATTTGATGAAGACATAACAGAAAATCAAGTTAATACCTTAAACTATATGTTTAATAATAAGTTAAAAGGTGAACCAATAACCAAAATAGATAAACCACTTGAAAAATACCTAGTAGACGAAATGAAATATAGTGTAAACCTAATAAAACCAATAATAGTTCAAATGAAAAAAGTTGTAGAAGAAGAAAAAGTCCATTTAGAAGGAACAAAACAACTATTTGAACTACCAGAATTCAATAGCCTAGAAGTAGCCAAAAACTTTGTAAACATATTAGACGAAAAAGAACTAATGGCAGATATGTTAAATAACGGATATGCAAAAGATATAAATATATATATTGGAGAAGAAAACGAAAAAGAAGAACTAAAAGACTTCAGTGTAGTAACATTTAAACACAGAATAGGAAATAAAGATTTGGGAACAATTGGAATAATAGGACCAAAAAGAATGGACTACTCAAAAGTAATATCAGTTATGAAATATATTAGCAAAAAACTAAATGATAACTTAGGCGACAATTCAGACGATTCAAAAGAAGAAAAATAAAAAAGAAAGAAGGTCGAAGAAATGAAAGAAGAAGAAAAATCAACTAATGCCGAAGAAGAAACAACACAAACAGAAAACAATAATCAAACAAACAATCAAAAAGTAGAAGAAGAAAGTTGTATAATAGATCCAAAGCAAAAAGAATATGACGACTTAAATGACAGATATAAAAGAGTTTTAGCAGAATTTGAAAATTACAAAAAAAGAAGCAGCAAAGAAAGAGAAACACTATACAACTCAATATTAGGAGACATTGTAGGAGTATTTCTGCCAATAGTAGACAACTTAGAAAATGCAGTTAAAGCAGAAACACAAGATACAGAATACAAAAAAGGAATAGAACTTGTATTAAAGCAATTTAAAGACATATTAAAAGCAAAAGGTGTTGAAGAAATAGAAAGCATTGGTCAAACATTTGATCCAAGCCAACACGAAGCAGTAAGCAGTATACAAGATCCAGAAAAAGGTGTACAAGAAATTGTGCAAGAATACAGAAAAGGCTACAAAATAGGCTCAAAAGTTATTAGACACTCAATGGTAGTTGTAGCAAATTAAAAAATTTAAACAAGTTTATAATTTTTAATAGCTAAAAAAGCTATATATATAAGGCGAAAGCCATAAATAAAAGGAAGGAAGTAATTATTATGGGAAAAATAATAGGAATAGATTTAGGAACAACAAACTCATGTGTAGCAGTTATGGAAGGAGGAGAACCAGTTGTAATACCAAATGCAGAAGGAAGTAGAACAACACCATCTGTAGTAGCATTTTCAAAAAATGGTGAAAGACTAGTTGGACAAATTGCAAAACGTCAAGCTGTAACTAACCCAGAAAACACAGTAATATCAATAAAAAGAAAAATGGGAACAAGTGAAAAAGTAAATATAGATGGAGAACAATTCTCACCACAAGAAATATCTGCAATGATATTACAAAAATTAAAAGCAGATGCAGAAAACTATTTAGGACAAAAAATAACACAAGCAGTTATCACAGTACCTGCATACTTTAGTGATAGCCAAAGACAAGCAACAAAGGATGCTGGAAAAATAGCAGGACTTGAAGTACTAAGAATTATAAATGAACCAACAGCAGCAGCACTTGCTTATGGAATGGATAAAGAACAAGATCAAAAAATAATGATATATGACTTAGGTGGAGGAACATTTGATGTTTCAATACTAGATATTGGTGATGGAGTATTTGAAGTATTATCTACAAATGGTAACACACATTTAGGAGGAGACGACTTTGACCAAAAAATTATAGATTACCTAGTAGCAGAATTCAAAAAAGACCAAGGAATAGACTTATCAACAGATAAAGCTGCAATGCAAAGATTAAAAGAAGCAGCAGAAAAAGCAAAAATAGAATTATCTGGTGTGCAACAAACACAAATCAACTTACCATTTATTACAGCAGACGCAACAGGACCAAAACACTTAGATGTAACATTAACAAGAGCTAAATTTGAAGAATTGATTCATGATTTAGTAGAAGCTACAGCAGGACCTGTAAACCAAGCATTAAAAGATGCAGGATTAACAGCAAATGATATTCATAAAGTATTATTAGTAGGTGGATCAACAAGAGTTCCAGCTGTTCAAGAAATTGTTAAGAGAATAACAGGAAAAGAACCAGATAAAGGAATAAACCCAGATGAATGTGTTGCAATTGGAGCATCAATTCAAGGTGGAGTACTTTCTGGAGATGTTAAAGACTTAGTATTACTAGATGTAACACCACTTTCATTAGGTATTGAAACATATGGTGGAGTATTCACAAAATTAATTGAAAGAAACACAACAATACCAACAAAGAAATCACAAATATTCTCAACAGCAGCAGATGGTCAAACATCAGTAGAAGTTCATGTACTACAAGGTGAAAGAGAAATGGCTGCATATAACAAAACATTAGGAAGATTCCAATTAACAGGAATTCCAGCAGCACCAAGAGGAGTACCACAAATAGAAGTAACATTTGATATAGACGCAAATGGTATAGTACATGTATCTGCTAAAGATTTAGCTACAGGACATGAACAAAATGTATCAATTACAGCATCAACAAACTTAACAGATGAAGATATTGAAAAAGCTGTTAAAGATGCAGAAGCTCATGCTGAAGAAGATAAGAAAAAGAAAGAAGAAATTGAAGTTAAAAATAATGCAGAAAGCCTAATCTACAATAGTGAAAAAACATTAAAAGATTTAGGAGATAAAGTAAGTGGAGAAGAAAAAGCTAAAATCGAAACTGAAATTGAAAATACAAAGAAAGCACTTGAAACAAATAATACAGAATCAATAAAAGAAGCTACAGAAAAACTTACAAAAGTATTCTATGAAATGTCAGAACAACTATATAAAAACGGAAATCCAAATGGAACAGAAGATCCAAATGCAACAGCAACAGGAGATACAAACACAGATAATAATAATGGAAATGATGGAACAGTATATGATGCTGATTATAAAGTTGAAGATGACAATAAATAAATATAGCAAAAAGAAATTACAACGGGCGAGTTTAATACTCGCCCAATTTATGAAAAAAAAGGAGTAAAAAATATATGGCAAGCAAAAGGGATTATTATGAAGTGCTAGGTGTTTCAAAAACAGCTACTGACGAAGAAATAAAAAAAGCATATAGAAGACTTGCAAAAAAATATCACCCAGATGCTAATCCAGATAATAAAGAAGAAGCTGAAGCTAAATTTAAAGAAGTAAATGAAGCATATGAAACATTATCAGATCCACAAAAAAGAAAGATGTATGACCAATTTGGAGCTGATGGACCACAAGGATTTGGTGGATTTGGAGGCTCTGGAGCAGGACCATTTGGTGGAGGCTTTGGAAATGGAGGATATTATTCATATACATCTTCAGGATTTGATGGATTCTCAGATTTTGGAGATTTAGGAGATATATTTTCTTCATTTTTTGGAGGAAGCTCAAGAACTGGTTCAAGAAAACAAGCTAGAGGTCCTCGTAAAGGTGCAGATTTAAACTTAAATATGGACATTACATTTGAAGAGGCATTTTTAGGAGTAGAAAAAGAAATATTAATAACTAGACCAGAAACTTGTTCTATTTGCCATGGAACAGGAGCAAAGCCAGGAACATCTGTAACAAAATGTTCTGTATGTAATGGTACAGGAACAGTAAGACAAGTTACAAATACTATTTTAGGACAAATGCAAACAACAAGAACATGTACAAATTGCCATGGAACTGGAGAAGTAATAAAAGAAGTATGTGATAACTGTAAGGGAAAAGGAACAGTAAGAAAACAAGCAAGAATAAAAGTAAAAATTCCTGCAGGTATAGATGACAATCAAACAGTAGTATTAAGAGGAGAAGGCGAACCTGGTGAAAAAGGTGGAGCAAAAGGAGACTTGTACATAACAGTTAGAATAAAGAAAAACAATATATATACAAGAGACGGAAATACTGTAATGTGCGAAGTTCCAATAACAATTACACAAGCAACTCTTGGAGCAAAGCTAAAAATACCAATGGTTGATGGAAGTATAGAAGAAGTTGATATACCAGAAGGTACACAAACAGGTACAAAATTTACAATTAGAGATAGAGGATTTAAATCAATAAATTCTTCTACTAGAGGAAATTTTGTATTTACAGTTATAGTTCAGACTCCAAAAAGATTAAGCAGAGAGCAAAGAGACTTACTAGAAAAATTAGCTGTTACAATGAATGAACAGCCACCAATAAAGAAAAAAGGAATATTTGGATAAAATGATTGATGAAAAAGAATATGGATTAGTTCTAGCAGGTGGTGGAACTAGAGGAGCATATCAAGTAGGTGTATGGAAAGCACTTCAAGAATTAAATATAAAAATAAAAGGAATAGTGGGAGCTTCAATAGGTGCATTAAATGGAGCTCTCTTTTTACAAAATGATTATTCTCAAGTATCAAAAATGTATGAAACAATTAAAATAAATAATATTATGAAAGTTAGTGGAGTAAATGGAAACAAAAATATATTTGACTTATCAAATATATTTAATTTAGCATCAAATTATAGAAAACAAAACGGAATAGATAATACACCTTTAAGAAAAATGATTGAAAAATATATAGATATGGACAAACTTTATAATTCTGAAATTGACTTTGGATTAGTAACATATTCCGTTAAAAATAAACAACCATTGCAAAAATTTAAAAATGAAATTCCAAAAGAAGAAATGGTAAATTATTTACTTGCAAGTTCATGTTTCCCAATTTTTAAGCCACAAGTTATTAATAATGAAGAATATTATGATGGTGGCTTATATGATAGTGCCCCAACAAACATGTTAATAGAAAAAGGTTACAAAAACATAATTTTAGTTGATATTGCAGGTGTAGGATTTAGCAGAAAATTAACTACAAGTAAAGGAATATATTTAAAAATAATAAGACCATCTGAAGACTTAGGTGGCACATTTGAATTTAACCATGACAGAATAGTAAAAAACATAAAACTTGGATATTTAGACACAATGAAATCATTTAATAAAATGCAAGGACACATTTACTACTTCAAAAACGAAGAATTCCAAAAAATGTTAGAAATATTCAATCTAGAAACAATATATGGACTTGAATATGCAGCACAAATATATCATATGTATAAATACAGAGAATACTCATTTGAAGAATTTATAAATGAATTATATAAAAGACATAGAGAAGCAGAGAAAAGATATAACAGAATTAAAAACAATAACTATATGTTAAAAATAGGAAAGCAATTCAAAATACTCTTTGACAAAGGACTAGGAATATGTATAGTAAAAGACTTATATATGGACAGACCATCATCAAAACTATCAAACTACTTACTAAACTTTGTAAAAGATTATAGATTAGCAGCAAAATCACTAATAGAGCTAAAAAACTATATTGGGTAATTTGGTGCCGGTTCTCTTTTTTCCCTTTTGGGCAATTTAGTACCGGTTCTTTTTTTGGACTTTTTTTAAAATTATAGTGGAAATTTATAAAAATAAATGTTAAAATATTTATGACATTAGTTACAAAAGTACAATGTTTTTATTTACAGAAGTTAAGTAACAGGTATAAAGAATCACACAAAATAAATCAAATATAATAAGAAATGAGGAAAGAAATATGAGTTTTTTAGGGAATGTTTTATGGTTCATTTTTGGAGGCTTTTTTAGTGGGCTTTCATGGGTTATAGCAGGAATCTTATGTTGCATAACTGTAGTTGGAATTCCACTTGGATTACAGTGCTTTAAGTTTTCATCAATGGCATTTGCACCATTTGGGAAAGAAATTATATATGATGGTGGAGCACCATCTTTTATTGCCAATGTTATTTGGTTTATCTTTTGTGGTTTACCAATGGCAATAGAAAATTTTGTAATTGGATGTCTTTGGTGTATAACTATTATTGGAATTCCATTTGGATTGCAATTTTTCAAAATTGCAAAATTAGCTTTAGCACCTTTTGGAGCAAGAATAGTATAGTAAAATAATTTGAATTCTATTTTGTGTGATTTTTTTATGGAGTAGCAATGCTACTCCATTTTTCGAACTTTTGAAAAATATTTACATTTTTTAAAATTAATATTAAAAATCTATAATTTATATGATATAATTTAAACATAATTATAAGAGAGGAAATAGATGATTATGAAAAAATTACCATAGGAAATAAGTAATTATGAAGAGTAGAAAACTTATATAATTCAAATATGTGCTTATTTTTCTTGAATAATTATTTAGATCAAGGAAAAATACCAGAACAAGAGGCAAAAATACAAATTAAAGAATATGCAGAATTTGAAGAAATAAAAGAAATACCATATTTAAGAAAATATACTGTTATAGTGGTAAATGATAAGATATTTGTCGAAAATATTGTATAGTTGATAATATAGGAAATGAGAACAAACAAATAAAGTTTCTCTATTTCCTATTTTTAAAAATTTAATAAAAAAGAAGTAATTAAGGGGAAAATAAACATGAGTAATGATAAAGATTGGAAAGAGTTGGAAAAATGGAATAAAGAAAGAATATGGAAAGAAGAAACAAGAAAAGGATATACCAATTTTGATACAACAAAGCAAATGAAAAAATTAAATAAAATAAACAAAGCATTTAATATAACAGGAAAAGGTGTTAAGATTATTGTTATCATTATATTTATAATCTTTTTTTTCAATGTATCTACAATAGTTTTAATGCAATATTCAAATCTCAAGAAAAATATCGACTTTCCAGTTGTTGATTCAATAGAAGAACAATATAATATAAAAATAGAAACAATTTCAGAAATTACAGACGAAGAAGAAAATGTAACATACGAATTTCAACTAAAAGATAATAATGAAATAAAATTTACAGCAATCAATAAAAAAGGCGGTGTAACAGAAGACTTTTTAGCAACTTGTCATAAATATTATTTTGAAAAATGGAATAGTCCTAATAAAGAATATTTTACTATTGAAGAAAACATTACAAAAGAAGGAATGTTAGAATATGACACACATATAGAAATAAATAGTTTTGAAGATGTAGAAAAAAGTGCAGAAATAATAAATGAATTTGCAGACTTTTGTGGACAGATGTTTTATCCAGCTTGGCAAATATATTTAGTAAAAAATAACAAAAGAATTTACCCATATAATCAATACAATATGACACATGAAGAAACAATAAATAGAGCAAAAGAAGTATATAAGAATTACTTTAAAGATGAAATTTATAATTAAACAAGAAAGGAACTCTACAAAATATGAAAAAAATATTAATAATAGAAGATGATACAAGTATAAGTAGTGAATTAAAAGACTTGCTAGATAATGCAGGATATGAAGGAATAATATTAAAAGACTTTGAAAACTCATTTGAAGAAATAAAAAAAGAAAATCCAGACCTAATATTATTAGACATAAATATACCAAAACTAAACGGAGAAATGTTATTACAAAAAATAAGAAAAGAAAGTAATGTACCAATTATAATGGTAACAAGTAAGAACACAGAAGCAGATGAAGTCTTATCAATGAGTTATGGAGCAGATGACTACATAACCAAGCCTTATAATCCAACAATACTATTATTAAGAATTAACAACATATTCAAAAGAATAGAAAACAAGAATGATGTATTAACATATAATGATTTAATATTAGACCCAAAAAAAGGAATAATAAAAAATGGAAAAGAAGAATTTATCTTAACCAAAAATGAAATGATAATATTCACATTTTTACTATCAAATCGAGGAAATATAGTAACAAGAGATGATTTAATGACAGACCTATGGAATAATGATTCATATATAAATGATAATGCATTAAATGTAAATATAAGTAGATTAAGAACAAAATTAAAAGACTTTGGATATGAAGATGCAATAGAAACAAGAAAAGGACAAGGATACATTTTAAAATAAAGTTTATAGGTAAAAACTTCTTAAAAAACCTAAATATTTTTACAAGGAAAACCATTAAATGAAATTAAGCAAATATTTAAAAAATAATTTTCTAAATCTAGTATTATTTATAGTTGTTATAGCTATTATAAATTTAATGTTAATATCATTCAAAACAAATAGTCAAGCAATTATAGGTATAAATTTTATACTTATAGTAGGACTAATTATACATATAATTTATGATTTTGAAAGAAGAAAAAAATTTTATAATAAATTTTTAAATGATTTAGATTTATTAGACCAAAAATATCTTATAACAGAAATGATAGAAAAGCCAAACTTTTATGATGGAGAAATCTTATATGACTCATTATATGAAATAGATAAATCAATGGCAGAAAAAATAAAAGAATACAGTTTAAGTATTCAAGATTTCAAAGAATACATAGAAATGTGGATACATGAAGTAAAAATACCATTAGCATCAATAAACTTAATGTTACATAATCACAAAGAATTATCAGACAAAAAAATTGTAGAACAATTAAAAAGAATTGATGATGATGTAGAACAAGTGCTTTATTATGTAAGAAGTGAAAATGCAGAAAAAGATTATTTAATTAAAGAAACAGAACTAAATAAAGTAATTTCAAATGTAGCCATGAAAAACAAAGACATCTTACTAGAAAATAATATAAATTTTGAAGTTGAAGTTGGAAATAAAAAAGTTTTAACAGATTCAAAATGGCTTGAATTTATAGTAAATCAAATTGTAAGTAACAGTATAAAATATATTAGAAGCGAAGTAGAACACTATATAAAAATAACAACTGAAGAAAATGATAAATCAGTAATTTTAAAAATATATGATAATGGAATAGGAATTGAAAAAAGTGATCTTAATAAAGTTTTTAACAAAACATTTACAGGAAATAATGGAAGAAAAGTAGAAACATCAACAGGAATGGGCCTATATATTGCAAAACAACTATGCAAAAAATTAGGACATAAAATCACAATAGATTCAAAAGAAAATGAATTTACAGAGGTAAGCATTTTATTTAACAAAAACGATTTTTTTCTAACATTACAAAATTGTAATGTTGGGTAATTTTAGAAGAAAGACAAACCGAAATTAATCCTCTATAATAATAATTGAAAAGAAAAATTAAATATTAGAAAGGATTGTGATTAATATGTCAACTATATTAAAAATTGACAAAGTAGAAAAATACTATGGTAGTAAATCAAGTTTAACAAAAGCATTAGATAACTTATCATTTGAAGTAGACAAAGGAGAATTTGTTGCAATAATGGGAGCATCAGGTTCAGGAAAAACAACACTTTTAAATTGTATATCAACAATAGACAAAGTAACATCAGGTCATATATATGTTGGAGGAGATGATATTACAAAATTAAAAGGAAACGACTTAAACAAATTTAGAAGAGAAAAATTAGGATTTATTTTTCAAGACTTTAATTTATTAGACACATTAACAGCATATGAAAACATATCTTTGGCACTATCTATTCAAAATAAGTCAGCAAAAGAAATTGAAAAAAGAGTTAATGACATATCAAATAAATTAGGAATAAAAGATGTATTACAAAAATATCCATATCAAATGTCAGGAGGGCAAAAACAAAGAGTAGCTTCAGCAAGAGCAATTGTAACAGACCCACAAATTGTCTTAGCTGATGAGCCAACAGGAGCTTTAGACAGTAAAGCATCAAAAATGTTACTTGAAAGTTTTGATTATTTAAATGAAAAACTAAACACTACAATTTTAATGGTTACTCATGACAGTTTCTGTGCCTCATATGCAAGCAGAGTTATTTTTATTAAAGATGGAAAATTATTTAATGAAATAATAAAAGGAAATAGTTCAAGAAAAGAGTTCTTTGACAAAATTATAGATGTTGTAACCTTACTTGGAGGTGAGGAAAATGACAACTATTAAATTATCTTTTAGAAATATAAAGAAAAGTTTTAAAGATTACGCAATATACTTTTTTACACTAATATTAGGAGTTGCAATATTTTATGTATTTAACAGTATTGAAAGCCAAGCAGTATTATTAGATGTTACAGAAAGTACTTATGACATTATTGAAATGATGACAACTATGCTATCAGGAGCAAGTGTATTTGTAGCTTTCATATTAGGCTTTTTAATTATTTATGCAAGTCGATTTTTAATGAAAAGAAGAAACAAGGAATTTGGAATTTACATGTTACTTGGAATGAGTAAAAGAAAAATTTCTATGATATTATTTTTTGAAACAATTTTAATAGGAATTATTTCATTACTTGTAGGATTAGGCTTAGGAATTGTATTATCACAACTTATGAGTATGCTAGTTGCAAATATGTTTGATGCAGATATGACAAAATATGAATTCATATTTTCATCAGAAGCTTGTATAAAAACAATTATTTATTTTGGAATAATGTATGTAATTGTTATGCTATTTAATGTAATAAATGTTGGAAAATGCAAATTAATAGATTTAATACAAACAAGCAAAAAATCTGAAACAGTAAAAATGAAAAATCCAATGTTATGTACAATTGTATTTGTTATTTCAGCAGTTGCTCTAGGATATGCCTATTATATGGTAACTGGAGGAATAAATGAAACAGTTGAAACTCCAAAAGACATTTTAAAGCCAATTATAATAGGAGGAATATCAACATTTTTCATATTTTGGTCTTTATCTGGATTAATTTTAAAAATTGTAATGAGCATGAAGAATTTTTATACAAAAGGACTTAACACATTTACATTAAGACAAGTAAGTAGCAAAATAAATACAACCGTATTTTCTATGACAATTATATGTTTATTGCTATTTGTAACAATATGTGTATTATCTAGTTGTTTATCATTAAAAAATTCTATGAGTGCTAATTTAGATGAACTTGCACCAGCAGATGTTCAATTAGAAAAAAGAGTTTTAGATGAAAGTTGGTTAGACCAAGGCTATAATATGGAACAAATAGAAAATTCTAAATTATCAGTTAAAGAAATATTAGAAAGACTTGATTTTAATATAGATTCTTATTTAAAAGAAAGTGTAGAATATAATCTTTATCAAACAGAAGATTTAACTTTTGGAGATACATTAGGTGATAGCTTAGAAACAATAAAAAATGCTTATACATCAATGATACCATATAATATGCCAGATGATATTATGACAATAAGTGATTATAATAAAGTTGCTAAATTTTATGGAAATGAAGAATATACATTAAATGAAGATGAATATTTAATTATAGCAGATTTTGACTCAATGATAACAATAAGAAATGTAGCATTACAAAATAATCAAGAAATAACTGTTTTTGGACACACATTAAAACCAAAATACCAAGAATGTAAATATGGATTTGTAGAAATGGCAAGCAACCATATAAATTCTGGAATTATAATAATACCAGATGATATTGCTGATGAAAGCTGTATTGTATATAATTCTGTAATTGGAAATTAT
Organism: uncultured Clostridia bacterium; assembly: GCA_944386165.1. Classification (GTDB taxonomy): domain Bacteria; phylum Bacillota; class Clostridia; order TANB77; family CAG-508; genus CAG-269. The sequence continues at coordinate 46,755 of CALXAA010000002.1, read as the reverse complement.
TATACTGATTCATTAGAAGAACAAAGAGAAATACAAAATCAAATAAGAAACTTAGTTAACAACCCACTTGCAACAAAATATAATTTACCTTCAATAAATAGCAAAGTAGATATAAGTGAAGCAAGTATTGGAATTGGAGCTTTAGTAACATTTTTAGGATTATATTTAGGAATAGTTTTCTTAATTGCAAGTGTAGCAATATTAGCCTTAAAAGAATTAACAGAAAGCACAGATAATAAAGAAAGATATAAAATGCTTAGAAAACTTGGAGCAGATGAGAAAATGATTAATAAATCATTATTTAGACAGGTAGCAATATTCTTTATGTTCCCACTGGTTGTTGCAATTATCCACTCAATTTTTGGTATTACATTTTGCAGTTATGTAATTTCTACTTTTGGAAATGAACAATTATTGCCTTCAATTGTTATGACAGCAGTGTTTATAGTTGTTATTTATGGTGGCTATTTTGTAATTACTTATTTGTGTAGTAAGAATATTATAAAAGAAAATTAATTAGAAAAACACTTGAAAAATTTGTATTATTTGGTAAAATAATAGTGAAGTTGAACATGTTGTTAACTTTGAGTATAATAAAGATACTATTAATGATGATGTATTTGAAAATGTAGATACTACTGGTTATGAAGTTAATTGGGAATAAAAAGGCAATATATCATTATATTGTCTTTTTTCTATACAATAAAAGTAGAAGATTGTATAAAAAGGGGAAGTACACAAATGTTAAAATTAGAAAATGTATCAAAAATATATTATAACAATGGAATAATAGCCACAGGATTTTCAAAAGTAAATTTAGAACTAAACTTAGGAGAATTTGTAGTAATTACAGGAGAATCTGGAAGTGGAAAAAGTACTCTATTAAATGTTATTTCAGGATTAGACAGCTATGAAGAAGGAGAAATGTACATAAATGGACAAGAAACAAGTCATTACACAGAAAAAGATTTAGAACAATACAGGAAAAAATATATAGCAAATATCTTTCAAAATTTCAATTTAATAAATAGTTATACAGTATACCAAAATGTAGAATTAGTGTTACTTTTAAGTGGCTACAAAAAAAGCCAAGTCAAAAAGAAAATTTTAGATATTATTGATCAAGTAGGATTAACAAAATTCAAAAACACAAAAGTTTCAAAATTATCTGGAGGTCAAAAGCAAAGAGTAGCAATTGCAAGAGCAATTATTAAAGACAGTCCAATAATAGTTGCAGATGAGCCAACGGGAAATCTAGATACAGAATCTGCAAAAGATGTAATAGACATTTTAAGAAAAGTCTCAAAAGATAAGCTCGTTATAATTGTAACACATAATATTGAGCAATTTGAAGAACATGCAACAAGAATCATAAAAATGCATGATGGTAAAATTATTGAAAATAGAGAGATTGAAAAAATTGATGAAACTAATTTAATAAAAGAAACTAAATTCAAAAAAGTAACATTTTTTAATAAATTGAGACTAGGAATTAGAAATACATTTAATATTAAATCAAAATTTTTGCTACTATTTATGGTATTTTTCTTTATAACATCAGCTCTATTTTTAGAATACACAAGTTTTAAATTAGCAGAGAGCGACATTGATAATGGAGTTAGTGTAACTTTTAAAGACTTATCAGAAAATAGAATATTAATAAAAAAACAAGATAAAACTTCTTTTTCAGAAGAAGACTATTCAAAAATAAGTAATTTGCAAAATATTGATTATATAGTAAAAAATGATGTTTTTTTAGATACACAAATTACAATATCACGTAGCACAACTAAAGGCTATGGAGAATGTTGGTATGCTACAACAATTAATGATGTTAAAAACTTTAAAGAACAGGTTGACTTAGGAAGAATACCAGAACAAGAAAATGAAGCAATTTTACAAACAAGTAGTAAAAATTATTATATAGAAAATTTTGTTGATGAAGTTTTAGAACAAAATTTTTCTATTAAAGATTCACAAGAAAATTCAATTTTAGATGGAATAAAAATTGTTGGAATAAAATTTAATGAAAATAGTAATAATTATGATTCTAAAATATACATGTATTCAACTCAAATTGAAAAATTAAACACATATATGAATGAAGAATATAGTACATTAAAAGCACTTTTTCAAAACCAATATATACAAAACAAAATAGTTCCTAGTGAAAAAGTAGAAAAAGAAAATGCAATTGTAAGTGATGATTTAAAGAGTTTGGTAAAGAATGGAAGAATAAAAGGAAAAGATATTCAAATTGAAGTAAGCAATATATTTTATTCAGACAAAATCAATTTAACAATTAATAATACATATACCGAAAAATCTTTTACAAGACTAACTGGAAATGATAATTATAAATTATATGGTAATGCAATTTTTATTAATAATGAAGTATATGACTCTTTATTTAATAAGCAACCATATCAATCTAGTGTTTTTGTTAAAGAAATTGAAAATATAGACACAACAATTCTAGAACTTAATAATTTAGGAATAGATACTAAAAAGGTAACTGATTTTAAGGTAATTACAAATGATAATTATAATCAATTAGTACAAATGATAAGAACTATAGTAACAATAATATTAATATTTATACTATTTTTTATATCATATTTTATAATAAAAATTATTTTAAAATCAAGAGCAATTTATTATACTACATTAAGAATGTTAGGCTCAAGTAGAAAAGAAGTAAGAAAAATATTAGATATAGAACTATTTATCAACTCAAATTTAGCCTATTTTACATCAATATTAATAATATATTTAACAAAAATTAATATTATTAATATCCAATATTTAAGTAAACTTTCACAATTCATTGGATTATGGGAATGTGTATTAATTTATGTAATAATTATACTAATGTCAAAATTAATATCACGAAAAGTAGCAAAAAACATATTTCAAAAAACAGCAATTAGTACATATAATGAGGAGGTGTAAAAGATGGTCAAGATTGAAAGATTGAACAAATATTTTAATAGAAGAAAACCTAATCAAATACATATAATAAATAATATTTCGCTTGAACTAGGACAAACAGGATTAATTGCAATTCTTGGACCATCTGGAAGTGGCAAGACAACTCTTCTAAATACAATTGGTGGTTTAGATAATGTAAATAAAGGAAAAATATTTATAAATGGTAAAAAGATAACTAAAAGAAGTACTTATACAAAAGACAAAATAAGAAATGCAAATATTGGATATATATTTCAAGATTACAAATTAATTGATAATATGACTGTGTATAATAATATAGCTTTATCTTTAAGAATGATAGGTATTAAAAACAAAAATGAAATAAAGAAAAAAGTGGACTATGTGCTTAATAGTGTGAACATGTACAGACATAGAAATAGACCAGCCAAAATGCTATCAGGTGGAGAAAAACAAAGAATAGCTATTGCTAGAGCAATTGTAAAAAATCCAAACATTCTTTTAGCAGATGAGCCAACTGGAAATCTAGATAGTAGAAACTCAATAGAAATAATGAATATTTTAAAAGCAATTTCAAAAGAAAAACTAGTAATATTAGTTACACATGAAGAAGAACTTGCCAAATTTTATGCTTCAAGGATTATAGAAATAAAAGATGGACAAATTGTAAAAGATTATGAAAACACTGATAAAGAATATTTAGACTATAGATTAGATAATAAAATTTATTTAAAAGATTTTGAAAATTATGAAAATTTTCAAAAAGATAATGTAAAACTTGATGTATACTATAACAATGGTGATGCTATAAATGCAAAACTTGCTATTATGAATGGGAATATATATGTAGAAGCAGAAGGAAAAAAAGTAGAAGTAGTAGATGAAAATTCTATAATTGAATTTGTAAATGACAATTATAAAAAAATAGACAAAAAAATATATAAAGAATTTAAATTTGATTTAGAAGAAAATAAAAGAAAACCAAGATATAGTTCAATTTATGGTATTTTAAAATCTGTTATAAATGGATTTAAAAAAATAGGAAATTATTCAATACTAAAAAAAGCCATACTTGTTGGTTATTTTGCTTCTGCAATGTTTATAGTATATTCAATTAGTAGTATATTTGCAACATTTAACATTGAAGACAAAGATTTTATAACAAAAAATAAAAATTATTTACAAGTAAATAGTGGCAAAATTAATATAGACCAATATTTACAATTGGAAACACTAGAAGGTATTGATTACATTTTGCCAGGAGACAGTTTAGTAAGTTTTAAAATGAAATTTGAAGAATATTTTCAAACATCAAGATTTTTTCTAAATATATCTGGTTCTCTAACAAGTATTGATGAAATTAATGCAAATGATTTGATTTATGGAAATATGCCAAGTAATCAACATGAGATTGTTATAGATAGACTAGTAATTGACAGAATTTCTAGCATTACAGGTAATAGTGGTTCAAGTTCTGGTGTAGAAAATAATGTTATAAATGAAGTTGGTATACAAAAAATTCAAGATGTAATAGGAAAAAAATTATCGATTGACAATTTAGAAGATTTTGTTATTGTTGGAATTACAGATAAAGCAAGTCCTTCAATATATATGAATAAAGATAATTTTATAAATATATTAAACAATACAACAAGTAATAATTCAAGTTTTAATTTTGGATTTATATCACAGGATGATAATATTTCTGAAAAAGTTGAAGATTATAATTTATATTTAGATGATATTACAATAGAAAAAGGTAGAATGCCTACTAATGATTATGAAGTTATTGTAAATATTGCTAATAAAGATACAATTAAATTAAATAAAACAATAGATACTAAAATTAACAATATAAATCTAAAAGTTGTTGGATATTATGAAAGTAAAACTAATAAACAAAATTATCTTGTAAATAATAATACAGTAAAATATGGTGTTTTAGAAAATAAAGATAATTTTGTAATATATCCAAAAAATAAAGAAGATGTTTATAATAAACTAAAAAATGAACAGAACTTAAATATTATTGATACATATGAATATGATAAACAGCAATATATTGATAGCCAAAAAGAAAATGTTAATAATACTATAATTTTCTCAGTAATTATTTTCTGTATTTCACTGATTGAAATTTACTTGATGATGAGAGCATCATTTTTAACTAGAGTAAAAGAAATTGGAACTCTGAGAGCAATTGGTGTAAAAAGAATGGATATTTATAGAATGTTTACTGGAGAAATATTTGCAATTACAACAGTTGCAAGTCTAACAGGAGTTATATTTATGTTTTATATTCTAAGCACTGTATCTAAGTTTAATGATTTTAAAAATATGTTTGTTATAAATTTTAATGTAATATTATTAAGCATTTTTATAATCTATATTTTTAATTTTTGGGTTGGTTTAATACCTGTTTATAAAGTTTTAAGAAAAACACCTGCAAAAATTCTTGCAAGACATGATGTAGAATAAAAAAGGATATATAGCACTACAAAAGTTTAAATTTTGTGTTGCTTTTTTTGATAAGAAATTTTATAAACTGAAACTTTTTTAATTTTAATCTGTTTGTATAAATGAAAGGAGGATAGAAATGGAAAAAGACATAGACATGAAACTATACAATGAATATTTAAATGGGCAAAAAGATGCTTTTGAAATTCTTTACAATAAATATAAAGAAAAAATAAAGTATTTTGTTTTCAACATAGTAAAAGATTATCAAAAAGCTGAAGATATTACTCAAGAAGTGTTTATTTACATTATCCAAAACAAAATGCAAGAAAAATATTCCTTTAAATATTATATATTTTTAATAGCAAAATGTAGAGCATATAACTATATAAATATGGAAAACAGAAAAAAGGAAATAAATGAGCAATATTTTTCAAAAGAAAATAACCAAATAGAAAATGACATAATAGACATTATAACAGAAAATGAAAAAAGAAAAGAAATACTTGAAGCAATAAATATGTTAGATGAAAAATACAAAAATGCAATATATTTAGTCAATATAGAAGAACTATCATATAAAGAAACAGCCCAAATACTTGGAGAAACTGTCCAGAACATAAAAAATCTTGTACATAGAGGCAAAAAAGAATTACGAAAAATTTTAATAAAGAAAGGATTTGATGAAATGAATAAATCTTTAAAAGTTATATTAATAGTAATATTAGTTGGAGCATTGTTATCAGGAGTAGTTTATGCCGGAACAGTAATTTACAATAATTATATAAAAAATAATACAAATCATAATATATCAATGAATCCATCTTACCAAAGTACATTAGATGAAAAGACAATAAACAACTTATGGGTAGGAACAATAGACTTAGCATGGAAAGAATTAGAAAATCAATTAGGAAGAGAAAGAATTGATTTAGAAGATGGAAATCTACCAATTGTTGATGATTTAAATTCAAGTACTTTTACAAAAGATATGTTAGACGAAAATGATTATAATGTTACTGTAGAAAGAACTTTAACAGGAGGATATAAAATAGATACATCACTAAATAAAGAATTACATTTTTTAGAAGAATTTGACAATTTTAGCGATAATTATAATTGGACATTTGGAGATAGTGAAGAACCAATAAAATATTTTGGAATTAACAATGCAAGTTCTGAAGAAATGAATAAAAATATTGAAGTTATGTTTTTTAATAGTAAAGATGAAAATAATACAGAAAGTGATGATTTTGCAATTAAATTAAAAACACAAGAAGGAGACGAAATTATTCTATACAGAACAAACGAAAATAAAAATTTTGATGAATATTATAATGACATTCAAGAGAAAGCAAATACATATACTGGCAGTAAAGAATTTCTAAAAGAAGATGAATTAAGAATTCCTTATGTTAGAGTAAATGGAATGATTGCATATAACGAATTATATAATAAAACAATAAAAGACACAATTTTCTATTTTACAGATGTAGTACAAAATGTAAACTTTTATTTAAATGAAAAAGGATGTAATTTATCTAGTCAAGCAACATTAGTAGCAGAGATAATGGGAGTATCAAATGAACCAAGATATTGTTATTTTGATGACCAATTTATTATATTTATGAAAGAAGCAAATTCTAATAATCCATATTTTGCCTTAAAAGTAGATAATACAGATATATTAGAAAAAAAAGAAGAATTAGATGACCCTAAAATAATAGATTATACAGCTATTGATAGTAGTAAATATGTTGCTACAGAAGGAGAGTACAAGTTTTATGAAGATGAAAATTATGAATATTATTTTCCAACTCGTAAAGTTGCCTATGTAATAGTATATTTTAAAGATGGTGATTATTTTGATGTAGAAAATGCATTGAAAGATGGAAAGATTACAATAGATTTATTGGACAAGTATGAAATTGAATACATAAGAAGGGAAAAATAGAATGATTAAGGAATATATTAAAAAAATATATAAATCAGACAAATTTCCTTTTCTTATACTAATTATGATTTATACCTTTCTAAGTTTTTTTATGGAAAAAAGTGGAGATGATGTTTGGTTTGCAATTGTTAATGAAAATAAAAATTTATTTACTTTTATTACTGAAAGGTATAATACATGGTCTTCTAGAGTAATTATTGAAACAATATTAGTAATATTTGCAAAATATTTACCGGTATCTGTTTGGAAGATTTCTAATTTAGGAATATTTTATTTATTAGTTTATTCTATTTCTAAATTATTGATTATACATAAAAATGAAAATATTAAAATAATTAATACTTATATTAGTATATTAATATTTTTAATTCCATTTTCTCTATATTTTGAAGCTGGATGGATAGCAACATCAACTAATTATTTATGGGTTGCTTCAACAGGATTATATACAATATTGTTTTTAAAAAAAATTATAAAAAGAGAAAAAATAAATGTTTATCAAAAAATTATACATTATATATGTTTAATATATGCATGTAATCAGGAACAAATGGCAGGAATTTTATTTATAGTATACTCAATTGGAATAATTTATTTAATAAAAAGCAAAAATATAAAACCAATTATAGTAATTACATATCTGATAATTATTTTTTCTATTATTTTTATATTGACATGCCCAGGAAATACTGAGAGAAAGCTAAGAGAAGAAATTACATGGTATAATGGATTTTCAGAAATTTCATTAATGACAAAGATTTCTAATGGTATAAATTCTATGATGGATTATATGATAAAAGATGGTAGAGTTATATTTTATATTTTTGAAATATTGTTATGGTATAGTGTTTATTTTAAAACAAATAACATTATAATTAAAATTATTGGGACATTCCCATTGGCACTAACTATATTTTTAAAATATTTATATAGAATTTTAGATGGTGAAATAATTAATTCACAATTGTTTCAGATTGGAAATTTTGTAATATATTGTTTAATACTTATATTTATTGAATTTGGAATTTTACTAGTATTTAAAGATAGTAAGCAAAAACAATTTATAGGAAGTTTAATTTACTTCTGTGGATTTATAAGTAGATTTGTAATGATGTTTTCTCCAACAGTTTTTGCTTCAGGAGAGAGAACATCCTTGTTCCTATATATTTCTTTGATACTTTTAAGTATATTATTTATAAAGGAAATTAATTCTAATAAATTATCTACAAATATAATAATAAAATGAGGAGAAAATCAAATCTTCTCATTTTTTGTCGAAAAGAATTTGAATAAAAACAGTTTATTTCATTGACAATGAATTATATTCATGATTAAATACAAACAGATTTTCGAAAAAAAGGCATAAATATGACAGATAAAATTCCAAATGAATTATTAGAAATTATAAGAAGCGGAGAAGGAGTTACAACAGAATTTAAAGAAGCAAATAAAAACTTACCACAAACACTATTTGAAACAGTATGTGCATTTTTAAACAGAAATGGAGGACACATTTTCTTAGGAATTGCAGATAATGGAAAAATAATTGGCATAGATAAAGAAAATATAACAAAACTAAAAAAAGACTTCACAAACTTATGTAGTAATCCAGAAAAAATAGATCCAACAGTATATTTAAACATAAGAGAATACGAAATTGAAAAAAAGAAAATACTACATATATATGTTCATGAAAGTTCAATGGTACATAGAACTAATGGAACTGTTTTCGATAGAAATGAAGATGGAGACTATAAAGTAAAAATATCAGAAAGAATAGCAAATATTTATGCCAGAAAACAAAGTTTTTATACAGAAAATAAAGTATTTCCATATGCTGAAATGTCTGACCTAAGAGAAGATTTAATAAAAAGAGCAAGACAAATGGCAATAAATAATAGTAGCAAAAATCATGTATGGACAGATATGATGATAGAGATGACATAAGAACAAATTTAATTGAAAGTTATGAAAGACTAATAGCATTTATAGAAAAACATTTAGACGATAAATTTTATATAGAAGGAACGCAAAGAATAGATGTAAGAAATAAAATAGCAAGAGAATTATGTGCAAATCTTCTTATACACCGTGAATTTTCTAATCCATATCCAGCAAAACTAATTATAGAAAAAAATTGTATGAGAACAGAAAATGCAAATAGAGCCAAAATGATTGGAACTATTGATATTAACACATATGAACCTTATCCTAAAAATCCTAAAATAGCAAAATTCTTTAAAGAAATAGGACTAGCAGATGAACTTGGCTCTGGTGTAAGAAATATGGTTAAATATACAAAAATATATTCGGGTGGTGTGCCAATATTAAAAGAAGATGACATTTTTAGAACTATAATTCCATTAGGGGATAATGAAGAAACGTTAAATAGTTTATCAAGTATAGGTGCCGATAAAACGCCGATAAACGCCGATAAAACGCCGATAAATAATCTTAATATTGAAGATTTAATAATCGAATATTTACAGCAAAATAAATATATAACAAATAATATTGTAAAAGAAAAATTCGACTTAAAAGATACAAAAGCAAAAACAATATTAAGAAGTTTAGTGGCTAAAAATATATTAATATCTGAAGGAGCTAATAAGAATAGAAAATATAAATTGAATAAAAAGTAGTTAAATAAGTTTTATAAAATAAAATTATGAAAAATATATTTTTAAAAAGAAAACTCAAAACTCTTAAAAAATAAAGTTTTCTAGCTATATACCCTCTCTTTACAAAATACCCCTTATGGTATATAATACTAAATGTTAAAGATAAAAAATTCTTTAAAATCCAAAAACAAAGAAAGGAGAATTTCGTATAAGAAATACATTTCAATTATACGAGAAACAGGAATGGAAAAAGAACTTTGTTGTAATAAAAAAACAATAAGAGGAGAAGAAGAAAAGAAAATTATCAATAACAGAATAAACAGAATAGAAGGGCAACTAAAAGGAATCAAAAAAATGATTGGGGAAGATGCATATTGCAATGATGTTTTAATTCAATTATCTGCTATTGAAAACTCAATAAAAAGTTTATCAAACCATATACTAGAAAATCATTTATATAGTTGTGTAACAAGAGATTTAGAAAATGGTAAACTTGAAGTAATAGATGAGTTAATAAGTTTATTCAAAAAATTTAACAAATAACAGGAAGGAGAATACAATGAGTTTTACATTTGAAAGAAAAATCAATTATTATGAAACAGACAGAATGGGAGTAGTACACCACTCAAATTATATTAGATTTTTAGAAGAAGCAAGATGCTCTTGGCTAGAAAGTGTAGGAATGCCATTTTCACTATTAGAAGAAAATGGAATAACAATTCCTGTTTTAGGTGTAAGTTGTGAATATAAATATCATGTTACATTTGGAGATATCATAATAATAACACCTTTTGTAAAAGAATATACAGGAGTAAGAATGACAGTAGGGTATGATGTAAAAGACAAAAAAACAGGAAAAACAGTACTTATTGGAGAAACAAAGCATTGTTTTACTAACATAGAATTAAGACCAATAAACTTAAAAAAACATGCAAAAGAATTTAGTGATAAATTCGAAAATTTATTAGAAAAAAAGTAAATATTAAAACAGCAGAATAATTCTGCACAAATTTGTAATTTAAGAAAGGAATGTGATTAAAATGAAAGAAACAATAATAAATGTAAAAGGTATGGTATGTAATGGATGTGAAAATAGAGTTAAAAATGCTCTAAAAACAATAGATGGAGTAGAAGAAGTAGAGGCAAATTACACAAATGGAATAGTAAAAGTAACATCAAAAGACGAAGTTGAAGAAAGCACTCTAAAAGATAAAATTGAAGACATTGGATTTGAAGTTGAAAAATAATTTCAAGGCATTTAGAAAGGAATAAAATAAAAATGAAAAAAATTATTTTATCAATTGATGGAATGACTTGCAGTGCCTGTTCAAATGGATTAGAAAAATATTTAAACAAACAAAATGGAGTTTATAATGCATCAGTTAATTTAGTAATGGCAAATGCAACTGTAGATTATGATGAAAATATTTTAAATCAAGAAAAAATAGAAGAATTTGTAAAACAAGCAGGGTTCAAGAGCTTAGGAGAATTTAAAGAAATTAAATTTGAAGAAAAAAGTAAAAAAGAAAAAATAAAATTTATTGTATTTACTATTTTAGCAATAGTTCTAATGTATATATCAATGGGACATATGATAAATTTACCAACAATCCCATTTCTTGATCCTCACACAAATTCTACAAACTATATGATTAGTTTACTAATTTTAACTATATGCTTTATGTGGTATGGATTTGATATTTTAAAAAACGGATACAAAAATTTAATACACAAAACACCCAATATGGACACCTTAGTAGGAATAGGTGTTATAACAAGCTTTTTATATAGTTTATATAATATGTATTTAGTATTGGCTGGAGACCATACACAAGTTATGAATTTATATTTTGAGTCTGCAAGTATAGTAATTTATTTTATAAAACTTGGCAGATATATTGATGGACTTAGTAAAGACAAAACAAAAGAAGCAATACAAAAATTAGTAAAAATTACCCCAAATACAGCAGTAATAAAAGTAAATGGAGTAGAAAAACAAGTAACACTTGATGAAATACATAAAGGAGACATTGTTGTATCAAAAGCAGGAGAAAAAATTGCAGTAGATGGAGAAATAATAACTGGAAAAGCACATTTAGATGAATCATTTATAACAGGAGAAAGTAAGCCAACATCTAAAGAAGTTGGAAGCAAAGTAATTGCAGGAAGCTTAAATTATGATGGATATATTGAATATAAAGCAGAAAAAATAGGAAGAGAATCAACTGTATCTGAAATTGTAAGACTAGTTGTTGAAGCAAGTAACACTAAAGCACCAATAGCAAAAATAGCAGATAAAGTATCTGGATATTTTGTGCCAGCAGTAATTGCTATAGCAATTATTACATTTATTGCATATTTAGCCATTGGAAAAGACATTGGAACAGCAATAACAACATTTGTAACAGTATTAGTTGTAGCCTGTCCTTGTAGTTTAGGATTAGCAACACCTCTTGCAATAGTTGTAAGTGAAGGAAAATGTGCATCAAACGGAATTTTAATAAAGAAAAGTGAAATTTTAGAAAATGCACAAAAAGTAAACACAATAGTTTTTGACAAAACAGGAACTTTAACATATGGAAAACTAAAAATAGCAGAAGTAATCAATTATAGTTCTCTTGAACAAAATAGCTTATTACAACTAGCTCGGAAGCATAGAAAGTAAATCAACACATCCAATAGGAAAAGCATTTACAGATTATTTAGAAGAAAATAAAATTAGTGTATTAGAAGTACAAGAATTTGAAAATATTGCTGGTTTAGGAATAACAGGAAAAATAAATCAAGAAAAGATATTACTAGGAAACTCAAAAATAATAGAAAAATACAATATCAAAAATAATCATATAGAAGATGAAAAGAAATTAGCAGAAAAAGGGAATAGCATTATTTATGTAGTAAAAGACAAAGAAATATTAGGCATCATAGGAGTAAATGATGTAATAAGAGAAGAAAGCAAAGAAGTTATAGAACAATTATCTAAGATGAAAATAGAAACAATTATGCTAACAGGAGACAACAAAGAAACTGCAGAAAAAATAGCAAAAGAAATAGGAATAACAAAAGTAATATCTAATGTATTACCAGCAGAAAAAACAAACACAATAAAAGAATTAAAACAACAAAACAAATTTGTAATGATGTGTGGAGATGGAATAAATGACAGTCCAGCACTTGCAAATGCAGATATTGGAATAAGTGTAAATAGTGGAACAGATATAGCAATGGATTCTTCAGAAGTAATATTAACAAATAATGACTTAAACAGTATTATAAAATTAATAAATATCAGCAAAAAAACAATACGAAATATCAAACAAAATCTATTCTGGGCGTTTTTCTATAACTGTTTAATGATACCAATAGCAATTGGAATATTAAAACCAATAGGAATTTCAATAAATCCAATGATAGCAAGTGTAGCCATGGTATTAAGCAGTATTACAGTAATATTAAATGCATTAAGACTTAGATAAATTAGTGCATGTTCTATTTTTGCTTTTTTTATTTTTAATATGGTAAAATTTAATTGTTTATGTTATACTTTTAATATACAAAGAGTGGAGGAAGAAAAATGATTGATTTTACTAATGCAATAGAACAACTTAATAGTTATAGAGGATCAGAAAAAAAGAAGACTTTAATATATAATGATCATAAATATTTAGTCAAATTTCCAGATCCAATTAGAGAAAAAAATAAGAATATATCATATATAAATAATGCTTTTTCTGAATACATTGGAAGTAACATATTTAAAATTGTAGGAATAAAAACGCAAAATACAATACTAGGAAAATATCAATATAATGGAAAAGAAAAAATTGTATGTGCTTGTGAAGACTTTACAGATGAAAAACATGTTTTATATGAATTTGAAAATTTAGCACTAAGTACTAATCCAGACAAAAAAATTGAAACTGAATTAAATGATATAATGGAAGTTATAGAAGAAAGCAAAATGATAAATAATATAGAAACAAAAGAAAAATTTTGGGATATGTTTGTAATAGATAGCTTAATAGGAAATACAGATAGACATAATGGAAATTGGGGATTTTTATTAAACAAGACAACAGGAAAAGTTAGTTTTTCTCCAATATATGATTGTGGCTCTTGCTTAAATCCTATGTTAGAAGATGAAGAAATAGAGAATATGAGCCAAATAGAACTTAAAAATCTAGCAATAAACTGTTATTCTTGTATAAAAGAAAAAGGAAAGAAAATAAATTATATGTCATATATAAGACAAATGCAAAATGAAGAATGTAATAATGCTATAAAGAGATTATTTAGCAATATTAATATAGAAGAAATTAACAAATTTATTGATAATATAGAATGTATATCAAATATAAGAAAAGACTTTTACAAAAATATTATAGAACAAAGATATGAAATTATAAAAATTGTCATAGCAAAAATATTGACATTAACTTAGATATAGAGAAAATCCAAATGAAAGTTGGGAAAACTTTTCATTACTTTCCAAAAGACTGATAAAGAATATTAGTTGAAAAAAGTGCCGATTCTATTTTTAGCAATTGCTAAAAATAGAACCGGCACTAAATTTACAACAAGGGAAAAAAGAGAACCGGCACCAAATTGACCAAATTTTCAAATATATTTTTCGCTTATTGAACCATTTTTATAAGCATCCAAAAGCTTCTCTAAGTCAGCAATTTGGTCTTTTAATTCTTTGCCTTTATCAGTATCTTTGATTAGTTTCCTTTCAACCTTTTCAACAATTTGCCTTTCAGAATGTAAATCTGTTTCATTAATAATAGCATTTTCTCTTGAAGTGAAAGGTTCATGAGCAACTAATGTAAGTCCATATGAACTATATCTTAAAGTATATCCAGCAATTCCAGTAGTTCTCTGATATGCTTTAGATAAGCCTCCATCAATTATAAATAATTTTCCATTAGCTTTAATTGGACTTTCACCAGCTTTAAATTTAACAGGAATATGTCCACAAATTATATGCCCTTTACTAGAGTCTATACCAAATTCTTCTAAAACTTTAATAGATATATTTTCATCATTTTCAAAATTATAGAATGGATTTTTAATTTCTTCCCATGTTTCTTTGTTATTTAAATAATATCTTTCAAAAGTTTTCATTTTATCTTTACAAAATATAGGTGAATTTTTACCACACCATAAATACCATAAAAAATCTTTTCCATTTTCTCTTTTTTCTGAACCTTCAGGTTCAAAATAACCTTGACGTGCTATCTTTTCAACATAATCTAAATATTCTTTTCCTTTTAACTCTTTACCAGTAATATTAACTTTAACAAATTCTCCAGCAGAATCCATAGGAACACAACCATGTATTAAAAGGTTGTCATTAAATACTTTATAAATATTTCCTTTTGAATATAAAAATTGGATATGTCTTTGTAGTTTTTCACTATTTTTAAAAGATTTTACTAGTTTTTTTACAACATCTTTTTCTTTCATGCTTAATTCATAAGGATTATTAGGATTAATTGTTGGAAAGTAATCCTCGACTAAATCATATGTTTTTCCATTAATATAAATTTTACCTTTTTTATAATTAATTTTATCAAGTAAAAGTCTATCATCCATTTCATATTCAGGATGTTTTTTTATTATTGCACCTTCTAGCTTAAATTGAATTATAGCTGCAGCTTGTTGAGTTTTTTCCATAATAATTTGGTCAAACTGACTATTTTTCTCGTCAACATTTTTAGGCTTAAATATTACTGAATTTTTATCACCATATTCTTCCATAGAAAATTCTGTAATAGTCCTAATATTAATTCCATATCCTTCTTCTAAAATATCTAAATTATTATATCTAGCACATATTCTAATAACATTAAAAATACAAGCTTCACTTCCAGCAGCAGCACCCATCCATATAATATCATGATTTCCCCATTCTATATCAATTGAATGATATTTCATAAGTTCATCAATAATTATATCAGGACCAGGGCCTCTATCATAAATGTCACCAATAATGTGCATATGGTCTACAGCCAATTGTTGAATCAAATAAGATATCGTAATTATAAAAGCATCAGCTCTACCAAGAGAAATTATACTGTCTATAATTTTATCATAATAACTTTCTTTATCAAAAGTATCTTGACTAGAATGTAAAAGTTCATTTATTATATATTGATAATCTTTTGGGATGGCCTTTCTTACTTTAGATCTACTGTATTTAGAACCAACAACTTTACAAATTTTTATTAATCTAAATAAAGTTATTCTATAAAATTCACCTAAATTTGCAGTTTCTTTTTTTATTAATTCAAGTTTTTCCTTTGGATAGTATATAAGAGTAGCAAATCTTCTTCTTTCAGATTGAGTCATATCATTTTTAAAAATATCATCTATTTTTGTTTTTATAACTCCAGATGCATTTTTTAAAATATGTAAAAAAGATTCATATTCTCCATGTAAATCACTTAAAAAATGCTCAGTTCCTTTAGGTAAATTAAGAATTGCTTCTAAATTAATTATTTCTGTACATACACTTTGCACAGTTGGAAATCTTTCTGACAAAATTTCTAGGTATTTTAATTCATTTTTTTCATAATTGCTCATATATTTCTCCTTTTATTAAGTTAGTATTATAAAAAATTTAAAATATATACTAATAAAAAGTAGTACTTTGCCATTATATCATCTATTCACATAAAAGGAAATAGATAATTTTATTGAAAAAAATTTATTGTTGTGATACTATTTAGACATAAAAATGTAAAGGAGGAAATTTTTATGAGAAAAAATATTAAAACAACAGAAGCAATATTTCCAATGCCAGTATTAATGATTGCAACTTATAATGAAGATGGAAGTGTTGATGTAATGAATGCAGCATGGGGAACTATGCTAGACAGAGATAAAGTAATTCTTAATTTAACAGAAACACATAAAACAGTAAAAAATATTAAGGAAAGAAAAGCATTTACAGTAAGTATTGCAGACGCAAAACATGTTGTAGAAGCTGATTATTTTGGAGTAGTATCTGGAAATAATACAAGAAATAAATTTGAAAATACAAAACTTACAGTTACAAAATCAGAAAATGTAGATGCACCAATTATAAATGAATTTCCAATTTGCATGGAATGTGAATTTATAGAATATCAAGGAGATGAAACAGGATGTGGTGTAATAGGCAAAATAGTTAATGTATCTGCTGATGAAAGTGTTATGAATGGAGACAATGTAGATATTTCTTTAGTTGATGCAATTAGTTTTGACCCATATACACATGGATACTATAAAGTGACTGAAAGAGTTGGAGAAGCATTTAAAGATGGATTACAATTAAAAAAATAAAATAAAGAAGCTAGTTTTAATCAACAAGACTAAAACTAGCTAATATATTTTTAGGGAAAAAGTAATTACTTCAAAATAACTATTCTTTTTGTTTTATCTGTAGTAGCTAAGAAAGCAGTATTCCTAACTTTAAAATCATCAATCCAATCAATGTTAACATAAACCGAACGAAAATATAGTAACATATATAGATTACCAGTTTCACAAACGAATCCCATTATATCAGTTGTTTTATCAAAAAAAGAAGCCTTGCCGTTTGATTTTTTTTCTAAACATATTACACGATCTTCCTTGTAATGATAACAATAGTCAAGATGAGTATTTGTCTCATAAATACTTTTTGTTTTTCTTAACTCTTCAAAAGCTTCTTGGCTCAAAAAAACCAAAGTATGAATTTCATTTGAAAAGATATTCCGAATATCCTGTACAATATCATTGCTGTGGGTGATTTCTTCAAATAGCATATTATACCTCCTAGTAGTAAAAATCATTGACAAAAAAATAATTGGACATTATTCCCTAAAAATATAATATATCCAAAAGAGATATATTAAGTGAAATTATAGCAAAAAATCAAGATTTTTTCAATATATTAAAATTATATTACATTTTACAAAACTTATTGAATATTTTTTCCTTTTATGATACATTAAAAATAATAATAAAAAAGGAGATGTTGTGTTATGAAAAAAGATACTAAAATTTTATGTATTGTATTAGCAATAATAATAGCTTTAGGAATAATATTCTTTATATTCGACTACAACAGAGTAAAAAACAATGAAACACCAATATTTTGCATAAACAGTGCCACTTACAGAGATGGAGGAAGCAAAGAATATTTAGGGTTAGGCTATAAAGTAATTGACTTTAATAGAACTAATGGATATGATGTAATGAAAATTGGCACATGGTTTATGAATTATGAAGACTTTATAGAAGAATACGGAAAAATTGATTAAGAAATTTAGGAAATTTAGTACCGGTTCTATTTTGACCCTTTTGGTCAATTTGGTGCCGGTTCTTTTTTTGGCCAATCTTACAAAATTGTAAGATAAATTTAAACTACTTCTATATGAAGAAAAGCAAAAACCAAGTATAATTGAATTAACAATAAAATATGAAGAGGAGTGATTTATTTGAAAAAAATATTAAAAGTAGAACAAATTCAAAAATACTATGGTAACAAAGACAATATAACAAAAGCAATTGACGGTATCAGTTTTGAAGTAGAAGAAGGAGAATTCATAGGAATAATGGGAGCAAGTGGAAGTGGTAAAACAACACTTTTATTTTAACAATAAATAAAGTACCAGAAAAAGAAATTGATAGAAGAATATTAGAAATTGCAAAAAAATTAGGAATGGATGAATTGCAGATAAATAAAACAATATTTAAACAATTATTTTTCCATTTTGCAATTCCAATGTTAATACCAGTACTTGTAAGTATTCCAGCTATATTAAGTATAGGCAGTTTATTTGCAATTGCAGTAACTATGGAAGAAATTATTAGAAATATGTTTATTATATTAGGAATGTTAATCCTAGTTTATGGAATTTATTTTATAGCAACAGATGTACAATTTGACAGAAATATAAATGGAAGTAGGTGATAATAGTGAAAAAAATATATATTGTATTAACTCATTCTGGAACGACATTATCAAAAATCATAAAAGGTTTTACAAAAGATGAGTTTTCACATGTTTCAATTTCATTAGATAAAGAATTAAATGAAATGTATAGTTTTGGAAGATTAAATCCATATAATCCATTTTGGGGTGGATTTGTACATGAATATATAGATACAGTATTACCAGAATTAATAAGACCAGAAAACTTTAAAGAAATAACAGGTCTTAAAGAAATATATTCGGGTCAATTAAGAAATTATCATCTACAAAAAATAAATATAATAAAACCACAAACTAATAATTTAATAATGAAGTTAAATTTTGAGTATAGTTTAAACAAAATTGAACAATATAAATAATGGTGATAAAAATGTTTAAACCAGATGCTTTATATTGCGAAAAAAATATTGAAAACTATGAATTAGGAAAAGAATTGTTAGAAAAATATAAAGATGTTCCTAAAATAATTATAGACAATCATAACAATATTGAAGAAATGAGAAAAAAGCAGAATACTGAATTCCCAAAAATGAAAAGGAACTTAATAATTGGAGTAAGAAAAACGCATAAATTTGTAGAAAACCATAAAACATCAGACTATTTAGTACCATACACATCATCTGGATGTACAGCGATGTGTATGTACTGCTACTTAGTATGTAATTATAACAAATGTGCATATTTAAGATTATTTGTAAATAGAGAAGAAATGTTAAACAAAATAATTAAAACTGCAGAAAAATCAGAAAAAGAACTAGTTTTTGAAATAGGAAGCAATAGTGATTTGATATTAGAAAATACCATTACAAATAATCTAGTTTGGACAATTGAAAATTTTGCAAATAACCCAAAACGGAAAACTTACTTTTCCAACCAAGTTCCACATGGTAGATGATTTACTTAAATTAAATCATAATAAAAAAGTAATTATTAGAATGAGTGTAAATCCAGAAGAAATTATAAACAAGGTTGAATTTGGAACATCTAGACTAAAAGAAAGAGTAGAAGCAATAAATAAATTAGCAGAAGCGGATTATACAGTGGGAATATTAATTGCACCAGTAATATTAGTTGAAAATTGGAAAAAATTATATTCCAAATTAATAAAATATTTATATGAAAACTTAAGTGAAAAAGTAAAAAAAGAAGCCTTTTTTGAAATAATATTTATGACATATAGTTATGTTCATAGAGCAATAAATACAGAAGCCTTTCCAAATGCCATAGACTTATTTGATAAAAACTTAATGACAGGAAGAGGAAAAGGAAAATATATGTATAAAGAATATGTACGCCTCGAAGGCGAAAAATTTTTAAGAGAAGAGATGCAACATTACTTCAAAAACAATAGTATAATATATGTTGTATAAATTGAAAAAAGATTTGCCAATTTTATAGATTTTTTATTTTTAATATGATATAACATATAAAGTTTAAAAGAAAGGAATATGATAAAATGGCAAATTCAAAATTAATTGTAGTAGAAGGACCACAAGGAGCAGGAAAAACCACAATAACAGATTTTTTTAGATATTCATTAAGTTACACAAATTTATACAGATTATGTGGTACATCAGATAGTTCTCCAACAGGAAAACAAAAATCAAAAGAAATGTATGAAAATTTATTAGAATATATTAAAAAAATGGAAAACAAAAATATTAATTTAGTATTTGACAGAACATTTTTTACAGAAGAAAATTATTGTAGACTAGGAAAAAAACAATATACTTTTACAGATATATATAATAAATTACTAGAAGAATTCAGTAAATTAGATTTTGAAATTTATTATATAACATTATATTTAAAAGATGAAAGCTTATATAAAACAAGGCTAGATAGAAGTGGTAAAGCATTATATAACACTTCTAGTTTTGATGCTGAAAACAGCATAGCACAACAAAGGGAATATTTAAAAATGGCAGATGAAATCAAAGAAAAATACCCAAATATAAATGTTATAAATATTGCAAATGATAGAGATTTAAAACTTGTAGAACAGGAACTACGCCAAATAATTGGCTTTTAAAAATACAGAAAATTGACCACTCTCTAAAAGCACAATATTTATCTACAAAAGTAACTACAAAACTTTCAATATATTTAGGAGTTTTTCTAGTAATAGGCCACATATGTTTTAAAATGATATCTTGTTCTTTTTTATTAAGAGAAAACAATTTATTTGCATTTTCTAAAGATACCAAAGGATGACTTTTGATATGATTTTTTGGCCTAGTTTCTTTGTTTTCACAATCATAAAAAAATAAATCATGTAATAAACCAGCACGAGCTGCAGATATGTAATCACGATGCAAAAATTTGCAAATTAAATATGAATAATATGAGACTGACAAACTATGTTCTAATCTAGTATAAGAATAATGATGTTTGTAAAGTCTCAATTTTTTTACCTCTTCATTTTTAAGTATATCATCAATAATTTTTAAATATTCCACATTATATTTCATAAGCATTACCTCTAAAACAATTATAATATAAAATATTATATAAATAAATGGTAAATTTTTCAATATTGAAAATAAAATTATATTATGATAGTATAATTTTAAAAAAAGAAAGGGAAGAAATATTGGAAAAAATAAAATTATGTATATACAAAAATAATCTTAAAATAGATGATACTTATGCATTTGTTGGCAGAAATGGAATTACAAATGATAAAAAAGAAGGTGATGGAAAAACACCAAGTGGTAAATTCAAATTAGGAGTAGCATTTGGAATACATAGTAAAGAAGAAATAAAAATTCCATTTAATATAAAATATATACAAATTATACCTAGTTTATATTGGGTAGATGACGTAAATTCCATATATTATAACAAATTAGTAGATATCGAAAAACAAGAAAAAGATTGGAATAGTGCAGAACACTTAGTAGAATATCCAAAGCAATATGAATATGCAATAGAAATAATATCAAACAAAGAAAACATTCCAGGAAAGCGGAAGTGCAATTTTTTTACATTGTAGTAGTGGAAAGCCAACAGCAGGATGTGTTGCAATAGAAAAAAGCAAAATGATAAAAATTTTTGAGAATTTAAATGAAAATTCAGAAATTGAAATAAATAGCAACAATATTAATATAAGACTATAACACATATTACTTTTATTCATAAAAAACATAGACTTTTTAAACTAAATATGATATATTTGTATACAACAAAGATTTTTAAACAACTTAGAATCTTATGGAAGGGATAAGATTAAATATGAAAAAAAGAGCAACAATTAAAAGATTTGTAAGAGTAAAAAGAAAAAAACTCATAAATAGTTTTAAGTATGCATTTTGCGGTTTTAAATCAGCATTTAAAAGAGAACAAAACTTAAAAATTCATGTTTTATTTATGATTTTAGTAATAATAATGGGATTTATATTTAAAATAAGCAAAATAGAATGGATAATTTGTATACTTCTATTTGTTGTTGTAATATCAGAAGAATTAATAAACACCACTTTAGAAGCTCTAGTTGATTTAGTAATGCCAGAAATAAATCCAAAAGCAAAATTCATAAAAGATGTTGCAGCAAGTGCAGTATTAGTTTCTGCAATTGGTGCAATAATTATAGGGTTAATAATATTTTTACCAAAAATCGTAGAACTAATTATATAAAACCGCTAAAGAAAATATAAAAAAGGAATATAAACTTATGGATATTGATAAATTAACAATCCAAGAAAAAATCGGTCAAATGATTATGGTTGGAATGGACACAAATTATATTACAGAAAGAATAGAAACATTAATTACAAAGTATAAAATTGGAGGAATAATACTATATAGAAAAAACTTTAACACCTATCAAGATATGTTAAATCTAATTAGAGAGTTAAAAACACTTAACCAAAAAAATAAAATACCACTTTTTATTGCAATAGACCAAGAAGGTGGAAGAGTAAATAGAATGCCAAAAGAATTATTAAACCTTCCGGCAGCAAATAAAATTGCAACAATTGGTGGTAAAGAATATGTAAAAAAATCAGCACAAATAACAGGAGAAATATTAAAAAAGTCTGGATTTAATTTAAATTTTGCACCAGTACTAGATATAAAAAAATTTAGTGACGATCATCCAATTGGAGATAGATGTTATGGAGAAAATAAAGAAGATGTAGTAAAATTCGGAATAGGTGCAATGAAAGAGATGCAAAATAGTGGAATAATTTCAGTAATAAAACATTTTCCCGGACATGGTTCAACAAAAATAGATTCACACCGTTTTTTACCAATAGTAAATAAAAATTTAGAACAATTAGAACAAGAAGACATATATCCATTTACACAAGCAATACAAAATGGTGCTGATGCATTATTAGTTGGTCATTTGGTAATAAAAGAAATTACAGGAATATATCCTGCATCACTCTCAAGAAAATTTATTATAGAATATGTAAGAAGAAAATATAAATTTAATGGAGTAGTTTTTACAGATGATTTAAAAATGAAAGCCATTAAATTTCTTTTTGGTGCAAGTTCTGCAATCGAAAAAGCATTTCAAGCTGGAAATGACGTAATTGTTTTTAGGTTTAACCAAAAAGAAGAAAAAAGAGCTATAGAGAAAATTACCAAAATGGTAGAAAGTCAGAAGATTAAAATAGGTAGAATAAATAGGAGTGTAAAAAGAATTATAAGTTTAAAAGAAAAATATAAGATATCAGATTCAGAAGAAATAGAAGGAGTAAATGTTGAAGAAATAAACAAAAGAATACAGGAAGTTCGTGATAAATGTATATAATTCTTGTATGATGAGAAAAACATTTTATAAGGAGGAAATCTTGGTAACAAAAGTAAATAAAAAAATATTTAATATATTATTTTTTGTAATATTACTAATTATATTAGTACATATTATAAAAATTTTTATTCTAAAAGCAATATATAAAACAGATTATAGTGAATATGTTGAAAAATATTCAAAAAAATATGGTGTTGAAAAGGAACTAATTTTTGCAATAATAAAAAACGAAAGTAATTTTAATGAAAATGCAATTTCAAAAAGCAATGCAAATGGATTAATGCAAGTTATGAAATCTACAGCTGAAGAAGTAGCAAATAAATATAATATTAATTTAACAGATGATAATATATTTGAACCAGAAATAAATATTGAAATAGGAACAATTTATATTTCAATATTATTAAATAAATATGGAAACAATGAACTTGCTTTGGCTGCATATAATGCTGGATATGGGAATGTT
Source organism: uncultured Clostridia bacterium (assembly GCA_944386165.1). Taxonomy (GTDB): domain Bacteria; phylum Bacillota; class Clostridia; order TANB77; family CAG-508; genus CAG-269. Next base: position 22,587 of record CALXAA010000002.1, on the reverse strand, counting down.
GATAAATGGATTGGTCAAAATATAATAAAATCTGATGCTTCTGATGTTGAAAATATTCCATATAAAGAAACAAATATGTATGTTAGAAAAGTAATTAGAGATTACAATATATACAAAGGACAAATTTGTGCGTGATTAGTAATTTTAGAACTTAATATCAAATATGAAAATCATCTCATATAATATTATGAGGTGTTTTTTTTATGGCTTATTCAGAAAGAGAATTATTAGCAAGAATAGTACAATGTGAAGCAGGAGGAGAAGGAGATAATGGAATGAAAGCTGTTGCAACTTCTGTAATGAACAGAGTAAATGCCACAGAAGGAGAATATGCAAGAGTATCACAAGGAGGAAATTTAAGAAATATAATATTTCAAGAAGGACAATATGATTGTGCAAGAGAAACTATAAGGGGTCAATATAATGCTCAAAATATTTACAATATGAATCCAACAGATGAACATTATTATATTGCAGACTGGGCTTTATCTGGAAACAGATTAAATGAAATAGGAGATTGCTTATGGTATTTAAATCCCTTTAGACCAACATGTAGCTCATATTTTCCAGCAAATGGTTCAGGAATTATTCACACAAGACTTGGAGACCATTGTTTTTATAGACCAACGGAAAAATATTCACAAACTTAAAAAAATAGTAACATTTTGGTATTTCCAAACATATAATTATTATGAAATAATAAATGAAAGGAATGTGATATTATGGCAAATAGTGAAGAAAACACAAATCAAGAAAAAAAGGAGAACAGAAATGTAAACATAAATCAAAATTCTCCAGAAATACTAACGAATTCAATTTATACACCAGCATTTCTAAGAGAACATATAGGAAGACTAATGAGAGTAGAATTTTTAATTGGAACAAACAATATGGTAGATAGAATAGGAATTTTAGAAGATGTTGGAGCAAGTTACATACTATTAAGATCACTTGAAAGTGATAGTTTAGTATATTGTGATATTTATTCAATTAAATTTATTACAATATCTACATCTGGTTTTTATGGAACAATGAATATGAACATGAACAATATGAATAACCCTAACAGATATAGTTATTTCTAAAAGGTCAATTTGCTAATTGACCTTTTTTAAATTTATATTAAAAAATATTGTTTTTTTAAAGTTTATATGATATATTAAACATTGATAAATAGTTTGTTTTACACAAACAGAAAGGAAGAATTAGGTAGAAAAATGTCATTTATTGATGAAATAAAAAATAGAGCAAAACAAGAAATAAAAACAATAGTATTACCAGAGGCAACAGATATACGTATATTAAAAGCTGCTCAAATTGTAGAAAAAGAAAGATATGCTAAAGTAATACTTATAGGAGACGAAGAAGAAGTCTCAAAAAAAATTAAGGAAAATAATATAGAACTAAAAGAAACCAAAATAATAGACCCATTAAAATCAGAAAAAACTGAAGATTATGCAAATCAATTATATGAATTAAGAAAAGTAAAAGGAATGACTTTAGAGCAAGCTCAAAAGATTATTTTGGATCCAATTTATTTTGGAATGATGATGGTAAAATTAGATGATGCAGATGGATTAGTTTCAGGAGCTGCACATTCAACAGCAGATACATTAAGACCAGCATTACAAATACTAAAAACTGCACCAGGAACAAAATTAGTATCAGCATTTTTCATAATGGTAGTTCCAAATTGCGAATATGGAGCAAATGGAACATTTATTTTTGCAGATAGTGGCTTGAATGAAGAACCAGATAGTGAAAAACTTTCAGAAATAGCTATATCTTCAAGTAAAAGCTTTAAGCAACTAGTAGGAGAAGAACCAAAAGTTGCAATGTTATCATATTCAACATATGGAAGTGCACATTCTGCGTCAACAGAAAAAGTAATAGAAGCAACTAGGTTGGTAAAAGAAAAAGCACCAGACTTAATTGTTGATGGAGAATTACAATTAGATGCAGCAATTGTACCAGAAGTTGCTGAATTTAAAGCAAAAGGAAGCCCACTAAAAGGAGAAGCAAATGTATTAATATTCCCAGATTTAGGAGCAGGAAATATAGGTTATAAATTAACACAAAGGTTAGCAAAAGCTGAAGCATATGGTCCACTTTGCCAAGGAATTGCAAAACCAGTAAATGACTTATCAAGAGGATGTAATGAATTTGATGTTGCAGGAGTTATTGCAATAACAGCAGTACAGGCGCAAGATCAAAAATAAGGAGAGATTTATGAAAATACTAGTTTTAAACTCAGGAAGTTCATCACTAAAATATCAAGTGATAGACACTCAAACAGGAGAAATGCTTGTAAAAGGATATTATGAAAGAATAGGCCAACCAGGAGCATTTTTAACACATAAAGTTAATGGAGAAAAACACAAATTCGAATACCCAGCAAAAAATCACGAAAAAGCAATTCAATTCGTTATAGAAAGATTAACAAGTGAAAGCTATGGAGTATTTAAAAGCTTGGAAGAACTAGATGCAATAGGACATAGAGTTGTTCATGGAGGAGAAAAATTTAAAGATGCAGTTTTAATTACAGATGAAGTAATTCAAGGAATAAAGGAAAACGAAAATTTAGCTCCATTACACAACCCAGCAGCAATACTTGGAATAGAAGCATGTAAAAAAATTATTCCAGATAAGCCAATGGTTGCAGTATTTGATACAGCATTTCACCAATCAATACCAAAAGAAAGATATATATATCCAATTCCGTATGAATATTATGAAAAATATCATATTAGAAAATATGGATTCCATGGAACATCACACAAATATGTTGCAAATAGAGCCTCAGAAATAATAGGAGAAGATATAAAAAATTTAAAAATAGTTACTTGCCATTTAGGCCAAGGAGCAAGTATATGTGCAATAAAAAAAGGAGAATCTGTTGAAACAAGTATGGGATTAACACCACTTGGAGGAATTCCTATGGGAACACGTTCAGGAGATTTAGATCCATCTGTTGCAACATTTTTGATGAAAAAAGAAAATTTAAATGCAGATGAAATGGAAAACATTTTAAATAAAGAATCAGGAGTATATGGAATGTCAATGGTTTCAGTTGATTTTAGAGATATTGAAGCAGAAGCATTAGCTGGTGGTAAACATGCAAAACTTGCATTAGATGCTTATCATTATGCAATTGCAGGTTATATTGCAAAATGTGCAGTTGCAATGGGAGGAATGGATGTACTAGTTTTTACAGCAGGAGTTGGAGAAAAATCACCTTTTTCAAGAAGTGAAATTTGCAAACAACTTGGTGTATTTGGAGTTGACATTTCAGGAAAACTTAACCTTGTAAGAGGAGAAGAAGCAGAAATATCTTCTGAAGAATCTAAAGTAAAAGTATATGTTATCCCTACAAATGAAGAACTCATGATTGCTAGAGAAACAGAAAAAATTATAGGAAAGGAATAAAAAATGAAAATATTAGTATTAAATTGTGGTAGTTCATCACTAAAATATCAATTAATAAATATGGAAAATGAAGAAGTATTAGCTTCTGGAAAATATGAGAGAATAGGAGAAGAAGAAGCATTTATAACACATAAAGTAAATGGACAAAAAATAGAAATAAAACATCCAGCATTAAACCATGAAGAAGCAATAGATTTTACATTAAAACAATTAGTAAATCCAGAATACAAAGTAATAGATAGTCTAGATGAAATTTCAGCAATTGGTCACAGATTAGTACATGGAGGAGAAAAAATCAATAAATCTGTAGTAATAACAGATGAAGTTATAAATGTTTTAAAAGAATGTATTGATTTAGCACCATTACATAATCCAGCAGGAATTATAGGAATTGAAGCATGTCAAAAAGTTATGCCAGGAAAACCAATGGTAGGAGTATTTGACACAGCATTTCATCAATCAATACCAAAAGAAAGATATATATATCCAATTCCATATGAATACTACAAAAAATATCATATCAGAAAATATGGATTCCATGGAACATCACATATGTATGTATCACAAAGATTAGCTGAAATAGTTGGAAAAAATATAGAAGATTTAAAAATAGTTACATGTCATTTAGGACAAGGTTCAAGTATATGTGCAATTGAAGGAGGAAAATCTGTAGATACAAGTATGGGACTAACACCACTTGGAGGAATTCCAATGGTTACACGTTCAGGAGATATGGATCCATCAGTTATAACATTCTTAATGAAAAAAGAAAATTTAAGTGCTGAAGAAATTGAAAATGTTCTAAATAAAAAATCAGGAGTACAAGGAATTTCAGGTTTAGCACCAGATTTTAGAGAAATTGAATCTGCATCTTATGGAGATAATGAAAGAGCAAGAATTGCAATGGAAAAATTCAAATATGAAATTGCATCATATATTGCAAAATATGCAGTAGCAATGAATGGAATAGATTATATAGTATTTACTGGAGGAGTTGGAGAAAACCAAATTAATATAAGAAGAGGAATATGTGAAAAACTTGAATTTATGGGAGTAAAAATAGATGTTGAAGCAAACAATGTAAGAGGAGAAGAAAAAGAAATTTCAGCTCAAGACACAAAAATAAAAGTTTATGTAGTTCCTACAAATGAAGAGCTTATGATAGCTAAAGAAACACAAAGATTAATCTAAATAAAAATGGAGGTTTTTTAGAATGATAAAAAAAGTAGCAATATTAGCAAATGGTGGAGATGTATCAGGATTTAATGCAGTTATAAGAGCTATTGTAAAAACTGCAGAAAATAATGGTGTTGAATGTTATGGATTTATAGATGGATATAATGGTTTATTAAAAAATGATTATGAAAAATTAAGTACAGCAAATGATGAACCAGCATCAGGAATACTTGCAAAAGGTGGTTCAATAATAGGATCATCAACAAATGCAAATGTATTTAATTATAAAGTAGTAAATGAAAATGGTGAAATTGAATATAAAGATTTATCAGATGTATGTATTGAAAACATTAAAAAAGATGGGTTTGATTGTTTATTTACATTAGGTGGAGATGGAACATTAAAATCTGCAAGAGATTTTTCAACAAAAGGAGTAAATGTAATAGGTGTTCCAAAAACAATTGATAATGATGTTGCATGTACAGAAATTACATTTGGATATAATACAGCAGTATCTGTTGCTGCAGAAGCATTAGATAGATTACATACAACAGGTGAAACACATCACAGAATAATGGTATTAGAAGTTATGGGAAGATATGCAGGATGGATTGCGCTAGAATCAGCAATTGCAGGTGGAGCAGATATTGCTTTAATACCAGAAATACCATTTGACATAAACAAAGCAGTAGAAAAAATAAATAGTAGAATAGCAAAAGGAAAAAGATTTAGTGTAGTAGTTGTTGCAGAAGGAGCAGTTCCAAAGGGAGGACAACTAACTATTCAAAATACAAGAAATAATGGTTCAGGTGTAGATAACACAAAACTTGGTGGAATTGGTCAAATTGTTGCAAAGCAACTTGAAGAATTAACAGGTTTAGAAGCAAGAAACACTACACTTGGATATATGCAAAGAGGAGGTACTCCAACAGCATTTGATAGAGTATTATCAACAAAATATGGTGCAAAAGCAATGGAACTTGCTCTTCAAGGAAAATTTGGAGTATTAGCTGTTATAAAAAATGGAAAATTAGATTCTGTTTCATTAGAAGATGTTGTTGGAAACAACACAAAAATAGGAGCTGTTTCTGGAAATACAGCAGAAAGTAATCTTAGAAAAGTTACAATGGATGATGATTTAGTTAAAACAGCAAGAAACATTGGAATATGTTTAGGGGACTAATTTTAGCAAAACAAAAAGAAGGAATAAATGATGTTAGAACAAATAAATTCACCACAAGACATAAAAAAATTAACACTAAAGCAAAAAAAAGAATTAGCAGAAGAAATAAGAAAATATATATTAGAAATAGTTTCTGAAAATGGAGGACATTTATCATCAAATTTAGGAGTTGTAGAATTAACAATTGCACTGCATTCTATATTTAATGTGCCAGAAGACAAAATTGTTTGGGATGTTGGCCACCAAAGCTATGTACATAAAATCATTACAGGAAGAAGAGAAGATTTAAAAAATATTAGAAAATTAAATGGAATTGCAGGTTTTCCAAAAACCAATGAATCAGAATCAGACTGTTTTAATACAGGGCATAGTAGTACTTCTATATCAGCAGCACTTGGAATGGCAAGAGCAAGAGATTTGCAAGGAAAACATAATGCTTGTATTGCTGTTATAGGAGATGGAGCACTAACTGGAGGCATGGCATTAGAAGCTCTAAATGATGCAGGATTTAGTAAAACAAATATAACAGTTATATTAAATGATAATGAAATGAGTATCTCAAAAAATATAGGTGGACTAAATCAATTTTTAAGTACATTAAGGTCAAAAAAATTATATACAAGAACAAATAAATTAATAAAGAAAAGATTAAATGCTATTCCTGGAATTGGAAGTAAATTGGTGAAAATTATTCAAAGGATAAAAAGAGCATTTAAGCAACTTGTAGTTAAAGGAATGTTTTTTGAAGACATAGGATTTACTTATTTAGGACCTGTTGATGGACATAATATAGAAAAATTAGAAAGTATATTAAAAGTAAGTAATCAAATAGAAGGTCCTAAAATAATCCATGTATTAACAAAAAAAGGAAAAGGATATCAAATAGCAGAACAAAATCCAGATAAATTTCATGCTACATCACCTTTTTATGTTAAAACAGGAAAATTAAAAAAAGCAAAACAAACAGATTATTCAAAAGTTTTTGGAAACAAACTAGTAGAACTTGCAAAAAATAATGACAAAATTGTTGCAGTAACAGCATCTATGAAAGATGGAACAGGACTTGCATTATTTCAGCAAAAATTTCCAGATAGATTTTTTGACATAGGAATAGCAGAACAACATGCAATAACTATGGCTGCAGGAATGGCAAAAGAAGGAATGATTCCAGTTGTTCCAATATATTCATCTTTTTTTCAAAGAGCATATGACCAAGTTATACATGATGTTGCAATGCAAAATTTACCAGTAATTATGTGTGTTGATAGAGCAGGTGTTGTTGGAGCAGATGGAGAGACTCACCAAGGAACATTAGATATGGCATTTTTTAGACTTGTTCCAAATTTGAGTATAATGGCACCTAAAGATTTCAAAGAATTAGAAGACATGCTTGAATTTGCTGTAAAATTAAACAAGCCTGTTGTTATTAGGTATCCAAGAGGAGGAGAATCTAGTAAAATAAAATTTGTTAAACATGAGAAAATTGAAATTGGAAAAGCAGAAATATTAAAAGAAATAGTAGATAACATTGAAGAAGACAAGCTTACAACTAAATCCGAACAAGAAACAACAAGTGTTAAGTCTAAATTAACAATAATTGCAATAGGAAAAATGGTTGCAAGAGCAATGAGCATTGCACAAGAAATTCAAGAAAATGTAGATGTAGAAGTTATAAATGCTAGATTTTTAAAGCCTTTTGATGATAAAACAATTATAAAAAGTATAAACAAAACAAAAAATGTAATTACAATAGAAGATGGAACAATAATTAATGGACTAGGAACAACAATAAAAGAATTAATATCTGACAATAAATTAGAAAATATCAATTTACAATGTTTTGCATATCCAGATGAGTTTATAAAACACGGAAGTGTAGATGAACTTGAAAAAATTTATGGACTTGATGAAAAAAGCATAATAGATAAAACAACGGCAATTCTAAATAAATAGAGTGTCATATATATTAGGAGTTATTATGGGAAATTATTATAATTCAAGAAAGAAAAAAACATCAAAAAAGAATGTTTATTCAGCAAGAAGACCAATAAGGTATCAAGCAAAACATTCAAATAATACATATAAAATCCAAAATAGAAAAATAAACAAGAAAAAAGTCTTTGTTGTAATAATCCTACCAATAATTGTAATATTTTTTATAATTAATAAGGCAAACTCAAAAAATAGCCAAGAAGTAAATAGTGAAATATCAAAACAAACAGAGGAAACAACTCAGAGCACAAGTGAAAACACAACAGGTCAAACAAATGTAGCAACAAGTAGTACAGGCACTACAAATACAAGTTCTACTAATACAAGTAGCACGGTCGGAGGCAATGAAAACAACGAAACTCCAAATGTAGATGTTACAACAGATTGGAGAATCAGACTTGCAAATTATGACCATATACTTCCAGAAGACTTTGAAGTAGAATTAGCAGATATTGACTCAACAAGGCAATTTGATGCAAGAGCAATAAAATACTTAAAAGATATGATAAATGACATGAAAAAAGATGGACACACAAGTATATGGGTACAATCATCATATAGAAGTGTAGCAAGGCAAAAAGAATTATATGAAAATAGTATAAATAAATACTTAAAACAAGGAAAAACTCAAGAAGAAGCAGAAAAATTAACTGATGAATATATAAACAAACCAGGAAGTAGTGACCATAACTTAGGCTTAGCAGTAGACTTTAATTATGTAGACAACACATTTGCAGATACAGATGAATATCAATGGTTACTAGAAAATGCAGAAAATTATGGATTTATATTAAGATATCCAAAAGACAAAGAAGACATAACAAAAATAGCATATGAATCTTGGCATTGGAGATATGTAGGAGAAGAACATGCCAAAAAAATGAATGAACTAAATATGTGCTTAGAAGAATATGTTGAATATTTAGAGAACGGGTAAAAAAGTGCCGGTTCTCTTTTTTACTCCTCTTTAGAATTATCTATTGAAAAAACAGCAATTTTGTAGTATAATAGCTAGGTACGAACGTTGAAAATAAAATAGAACATGCACTAAATGGAGGTACTCAAATGTTTAAACAGAACAAAAATAATAAAAATCAATATCTGCGGTTGTTTGGCTCTATAATTTTTATTATTATTTTAATTGCATTTGTTTTTTGCAACATAAAAAACAAAATATCTTATCAAAATGTTCAAATTGAAGAATTGTCATATAGTAGTGCAATTTCCATGATTCAAAAAGGAGATATTTCTGAAATTACCTTTTATATAAATAATTCAGAAGAAGTCAGACTAAAAGCCAAAACAGGAAAAGAATATGAAGTAACTCTTTTTAATCAAGGTGTTTTTTATGAGTTTATTCAAGAAAAAATTGAAAATGGACAAGAAATCAAAATTAATAAAATAGATAATGATTATTCTATATTTAACTTTATTTCTGACATATCATGTGTATTGGCAATAGTATTAATTATACTTCTTATTGCATATGTAAATAATTTTTTCAAAACAAAAAAAGAAGATAAGAACGATACTAAGCAATGTGAGAGTTATAACAATCAACAAAATACATTGCCAAGAGGTGAAATTACACAAGTAAAAGAAACAAAAACAGAACAATCCAAAAGCAATGTAAAATTCTGTGACGTTGCAGGACTTGATGAAGAAAAATTTGAGCTTGAGGAGGTTGTAGACTTTTTAAAAAATCCTGAAAAATATCAAGAAATGGGAGCTAAAATTCCGAAAGGTATATTACTTTCTGGTGCACCGGGTACAGGTAAAACACTTCTAGCAAAGGCATTAGCTGGAGAAGCAGGAGTTGCATTTATACATGCATCTGGGGCAGAATTTGTAGAAAAATATGTAGGAGTTGGTGCGCAAAGAATTAGAACATTATTTGATCAAGCCAGAAGAGAAGCACCATGTATCATTTTTATTGATGAAATTGATGCTATAGGTTCAGAACGAATAGAGGATTCTAATTCTGTTGAACATAACCAAACTCTGGAACAACTTTTGATAGAAATGGATGGTTTTGAGACAAAAAATACAGAAGGAATTGTTGTTGTTGCAGCAACAAATCGGGCAAATAGCTTAGATAGAGCATTATTAAGACCAGGAAGGTTTGATAGGCATATTTTAGTTCATTTGCCTGATATAAAAGGCAGAGAAGAAATCTTAATAATTCATTCTAGAAACAAAAAAATTGATGATAGTGTGGACTTTAAAAAAATTGCACATAATACTTCTGGTTTTTCTGGTGCACAACTTGCAAATTTACTAAATGAAGCATCAATTATGGCTGTTAGAAACATGCATGAAAAAATTTCTAAATCAGACATTAATTCTGCACTGAAAAAAATAGTTGTAGGACTTCAAAAAAGTGGACAGATTTTAAGTGAAAAAGAGCGTAAACTTATAGCTTATCACGAGTCTGGACATGCAGTTGTTAGTCTTTTTATGAAAACTCAAAAAAGTGTAAAAGAAATTTCTATTATTGGTGCCGGAGATGCTGGAGGATACACTTGGTACGAAACAGCTGAAGATAAAAATTTCATTAGCAAAACAGAACTTCTAGCAGAAGTTGTATCTTTACTTGGAGGAAGAGCTGCTGAAAAAATTTTTATTAAAGATATTTCTACAGGTGCAAGCAATGATTTAAAGCGAGCCACTGACATTGTCACAAAAATGTTAGTTTCATATGGAATGGATGATGTTATTGGTCCAATTTCTATGGAAGGTGAGTATAGAGAATACCTTGATTCTGGTGAATACTCTTTCCTTTTGGGCAAAAGAACAAAGGAACTGCTTTGTGAATCAGAAAAACAAGCAACTCGTATTTTGCAAAAACATAGCATTTTTGTAGATGAACTTGCTAAACTTCTCCTGGAAAAAGAAACAGTTCACGGAGAAGAACTATACCAAATGTTTAGGGCATATCAAAATACTTATGCAGAAACTAATAATGTATAAGTAATTCTAACAAAAAGGACTCTTGCAATTGCTTGAGTCCTTTTTGCTGTTTAATTATAAATATTTTTTCAAAGTTTCAACACTATCTTCTTGCATAGTAACAAAATCATTCAAAATTTGTTTAACCTCATTATCAACACTTGGATTATTATTAAGAAGTCTTCTCCCCTCAATAATACCCATATTAGTACCTTGAAGTAAAAGCTCAGAAATTTTAGAATTACTTTTATCTGTCATAGTTTTCATCTGAACACCATACCAAGTCATCATTTTGTTCATAGTACTAGTTTCTTGAGGATCATCTATTTTATCATAATTAGGATAAATTTGGTCTACTCTTTCAAAAATATTTTTATATTTTCCATACTCAACATTTAAGACATTTTGAAACCTACTATCTGAAACTTTATCAGAAACAAACTTAATAGCATCCATCCCCATTTTAGAGCCTTTGCTAACTTCATTTAAAACTTTTTTATTAATATCCATTTTAAATCACAATCCTTTCTTAAATTAGAAAATAATTGAAATAAATATTTTCAAAAATCTTTTCCTTTATTATTACAAAATAAAAAACAAAATATACAAAAAATATTTAATAAAAAATCATAATTTTTTAAAATAATACTTGAAAATTAGGTACATTTGTTATAGAATAAAGTTGCCTAAAAAGGTAAATAATAGATAAAAAGGAAATTAGTCTAACAAAAACTAATTTCAAAAAAGGAGGAAATTTTATGTCAGTAAAATTAGGAATTAACGGATTTGGAAGAATAGGAAAGCTTGCATTTCAAGCAGCACTAGGAAAAGAGGAGGTTGAAATTGTAGCAGTAAATGATCCATTTATAACAGCTGATTATATGGCATATATGTTAAAATTTGACACAGTACATGGAAGATTTAAAGGAACAGTAGAAGAAAAAGACGGAAACTTAGTAGCAAATGGAAGAACAATAAAAGTATTTAATGAAATGGACCCAAAAAACATCCCATGGGGAGAACTAGGAGTAGAATATGTATTAGAATGTTCAGGAGTATTTACAACAATGGAAAAAGCACAAGCACACTTAGATGCAGGAGCTAAAAAAGTTGTTATAAGTGCACCATCAAAAGATGCTCCAATGTTTGTAATGGGAGTAAATAATGAAACATATAGTAAAGATATGAATATAGTATCAAATGCATCATGCACAACAAACTGTTTAGCACCTTTAGCAAAAATAATAAATGATAACTTTGGAATAAAAGAAGGATTAATGACAACAGTACACTCAACAACAGCAACACAAAAAACAGTTGATGGAGCATCTAAAAAAGATTGGAGAGGTGGACGTGCTGCATCTGCAAACATAATTCCATCATCAACAGGAGCTGCAAAAGCAGTTGGAAAAGTAATTCCATCATTAAATGGAAAATTAACAGGAATGTCATTCAGAGTTCCAACAGTAGATGTTTCAGTTGTTGACTTAACATGTAACTTAGAAAAACCAACAACATATGAAGAAATATGTGCAGCTGTAAAAAGAGCATCTGAAAATGAATTAAAAGGAATAGTAGAATATACAGATGAACCAGTAGTATCATCAGACTTTTTAAGTGATCCACACACATCAATATTTGATGCAACAGCAGGAATAATGTTAACAGACACATTTGTAAAATTAGTTGCATGGTATGACAACGAATGGGGATATTCAAACAAATTAGTTGACTTAGCATGTTATATGTCTAAAGTAGATCATCAATAATATCTAAAAAAAGGAGATAATTTTAATGAATAAAAAAACAATTAGAGATATTGATTTAAAAGGAAAAAGAGTACTAGTTAGATGTGACTTTAATGTTCCAATGGACGAAAATCAAAACATAACAGATAATAGAAGAATAGTAGCAGCACTACCAACAATCAAATATTTAATAGAACAAGAATGCAAAATAGTATTATGTTCACATTTAGGAAGACCAAAAGGAGAATTCAAAAAAGAATTCTCTCTTGCACCAGTAGCTGCTGAACTATCAAAACAATTAGGACAAGAAGTATTAATGGCAACAGATGTTATTGGAGAAAATGCAAAAACATTAGCTGAAAACTTAAAACCAGGACAAGTAATGTTAATTGAAAATGTTAGATTCCACAAAGAAGAAACAGAAAATGACCCAGAATTTGCAAAACAACTTGCAAATTTTGGTGAAGTATTTGTAAATGATGCATTTGGAACAGCACATAGAGCACATGCATCAACAGAAGGAGTATCACATTACTTACCAGCAGTATCAGGATTCTTAATAGAAAAAGAATTAAAATTCTTAGGAGATGCATTAGAAAATCCAGAAAGACCATTTATTTCAATTTTAGGAGGATCAAAAGTATCAGACAAAATTGGAGTAATAGATAGTTTATTAGAAAAAGTAGATGAACTATTAATTGGAGGAGGAATGTCATATACATTCTATAAAGCATTAGGATACTCAGTAGGAAATTCTATATGTGAAGATGACAAAATAGATTTAGCAAAAGAATTAATGGAAAAAGCAAAAGCTAAAAATGTAAAAATGTTATTACCAATAGACAATAAATTAGGAAAAGAATTTTCAGCAAATACTGAAACAATGGTAGTTGATAGAGAATCAATACCAGATGGATGGGAAGGATTAGACATTGGACCAAAAACAATTGAACTTTACACAGAAGAACTAAAAAAAGCAAAAACAGTTATCTGGAATGGAACTGTTGGAGTTGCTGAATTTGATTTATTTGCAGAAGGAACAAATTCTCTAGCAAAAGTTTTATCTGAATTAGATGCAACAACAATAATTGGTGGAGGAGACACTGCAGCTGCAGTACAAAAAGCAGGGTTAGCAGATAAAATGACACATGTATCAACAGGTGGAGGAGCTTCTCTAGAATTCTTAGAAGGTAAAAAATTACCAGGAATTGAATGTTTAATGGATAAATAAAATTTAATTAATATGTTTTTAATAGTTTGAGTATATAATGAAAGGCAGTAAATTTTAAAATGGGAAATACACAATACAAAGTATACGATAAAGATGGAAACTATAAAAAAACAATAGAAAAAACTGAGGAAAAAAACTTAGATGAAACTGATTGGCTTAATGGTGTTACATGCTTTGTTATTAATGAAAAAGGAGAAGTCCTTATAGAAGTAAGAGCTAATAAAGGACTTACTCCTGGAAAAAATGATTTGTGTTCAGGCCACTTAGATAATGACGAAACTGAAACTCAAGCTATGATAAGGGAACTAAAAGAGGAGCTTGGAATTGGAGTAGAAGAATCAATGAATGTTGTAAAACTAACTCCTAGAGGAGTTCCTCTTGGTTTCGAAAGTTCTAATAAAATTAAAAATTTCTTTATAACTTTTTTTTGTCTAAAAAGAAATTCATCAGAAGTTACAATCCAAAAAGAGGAAATAAATAGATATGTATGGCTTCCTTTAGAAGAAACATTTAAATTATTAAAAAGTGGAAGAACAAAATTTCCTAAAAACTTTGATTATGAAGAAATATTCGAAAAGGTTAGAAATATTTATTATAATATAAATAAGCAAAATACTCAAAGAGAGGATTAAATATGATAGTAACATTATCAGGAATAACTGGAACAGGAAAATCCTTTTTTAAAAATGCAATATCAAAAGAACTAGGATTTGAAAATTTAGCAATAGTAACAACAAGAGCAAAGCGAGAAAATGAAATAAACGGAATAGATAAAGAATTTGTCACAAATGACAAATTTGATGAAATGGTCAAAAACAATGAAATTGTAGTTAATTTTGAATTTCTTGGAGCAAAATATGGATATAGAAAAGAAAAATTAGAATCTTATGAAAATCAAGTTACAGAAGTCCATTACAATACAATATATGAATTCAAAAAAAATGCTAAAGAGGTATTTTCAATCTATATAATTCCAAAAGAAGTTGAAAGAGCAAAACAGGAATTAAAAAACAGAAATTTACCAATTCAAGTAGAGAAAAATCGATTACAAGAAATAGAAGAACATATTAAAGAATATCAAAACAATAAAGAACTACAAAAACAATTTGATTATGTATTTATAAATGACTATACCGAAAAATCAAAAGAAGCTTTATTACAGATAATTAGAAAAAAAATAATGCTTTATGCTTAGAGAGGATGTGTTAAAAATGAGAAGAAAAGTAATTGCTGGAAACTGGAAAATGAACATGCTTCCAAATGAAGCAATAAATTTCATACAACAATTAGAACCACTTGTAAAAGATACAAAAAATGAAGTGATTTTATGTGTACCATTTACAGATTTATTTTATGCTCTATTACATGTACAGGGAACAAATATAAAAATTGGTGCTCAAAACATGCATTGGGAAGAAAAAGGTGCATTTACTGGAGAAGTATCTGCACAAATGTTAAAATCAATAGGAACAGAATATGTTATAATAGGACATTCTGAAAGAAGACAATATTTTGCAGAAACAGATGAAACAGTTAATAAAAAAGTTAAATCAGCTCTATCAGTTGGATTAAAACCAATAATTTGTATAGGAGAAACACTTGATCAAAGAGAAAGTGGAAAAACCGAATCAATAGTTACAAACCAAATAGAAAAAGCACTAGAAGGAATAGAAAGCAAGAACTTAGAAAACATTATTATAGCTTATGAACCAATTTGGGCAATTGGAACAGGAAAAACAGCAACAAAAGAAGAAGCAAATGAAACAATTGCACAAATTAGAAAAAAAATCTCAGAATTATATGGACAGAATGAAGCAGATGGAGTTATAATACAATATGGTGGAAGTGTAAAATCATCAAATGCAAAAGAACTATTTGAAATGTCAGATATAGATGGAGGCCTTGTAGGAGGAGCAAGTTTAAAAGCTGACGAATTTGCCAAAATAGTAAATTATGACAAATAGAGATTAAGAAAGGGATGAAAATGATGGAGAAAAAACCAGTAATGCTAATGATATTAGATGGTTTTGGTATAAATGAAAATACAGATGGAAATGCAGTAAAACTTGCCAAAACACCTAATATAGATAAACTAATGAAAAAATATCCAAATACAATAATGTATACAAGTGGATTACAGGTTGGACTACCAGAAGGGCAAATGGGAAATTCGGAAGTAGGACACACAAACATAGGAGCTGGAAGAATTGTTTACCAAGAATTAACCAAAATAACAAAATCTATTGAAGACGGAGACTTTTTTGCTATTCCAGAATTTATTGAAGCAATAGAAAATTGCAAAAAACATAATTCTAAATTACACATATTAGGATTATTATCAGATGGAGGAGTTCATAGTCATATAAGACATTTGTATGGACTACTAGAAATGGCAAAAAGAAGAGATTTTGAAAATGTATATGTTCATTGCTTTCTAGATGGAAGAGATACACCTCCTGCATCAGCAGAAGGATATATTGCACAACTAGAAGACAAAATGAAAGAAAAAAATGTTGGAAAAATAGCAAGTATATCAGGAAGATATTATGCTATGGATAGAGACAAGAGATGGGACAGAATAAAAAAATGTTATGATGCATTAGTAAAAGGAGAAGGAAACAAAGCAACATCTGCAACAATAGCAATTGAAAATTCCTACCAAAAAGAAGTGTTTGATGAATTTGTTGAACCAACAGTAATAGTAAACAATGACACACCAATTGCAAAAATTGAAGATAATGATTCAGTAATTTTCTTTAACTTTAGACCTGACAGAGCGAGAGAAATTACAAGAGCCATTGTTGATCCAAACTTTAGTGAATTTGAAACAGAAAAAATAAAAACATATTTTGTATGTTTTACAAGTTATGATGAAACAATGCCAAATGTTCAAATAGCATTTAAAAAAGAACCATTAGTTAATACATTTGGAGAAGTTATAAGCAAACATAACTTAACACAATTAAGAATTGCAGAAACAGAAAAATATGCACATGTTACATTTTTCTTTAATGGAGGAGAAGAAAAACAATATCCAGGAGAAGATAGAATATTAGTACCATCACCAAAAGTTGCAACATATGATTTACAACCAGAAATGAGTGCATATATTGTAACAGAAAAAGTTGTAGAAGCAATAAATGCAGACAAATATGATGCTATTATATTAAACTATGCAAATCCTGATATGGTTGGACACACTGGAAGTTTACCAGCGGCAATTAAAGCTGTAGAAACAATAGATGAATGTGTTCAAAAAGTTGTAGATGCAATACTTGAACATGATGGAACACTTATTATAACAGCAGACCACGGAAACTGTGAGCAAATGATAGATTATAAAACAGGTGAACCACATACTGCACATACTACAAATCCTGTTCCATTAATACTTGTAACCAAAGACGAGTCATTAAAAGTAAAATCTGGAAAGTTAGCAGATTTAGCACCAACCATGTTAGAATTGTTAGGAATTGAAAAACCAAAAGAAATGACAGGTGAAAGCATTTTAGAAAAATAGGTAAATTGCAGTTAAAATATCTGTTATAAATTAAGGATGGATAAAAGTGATTAATAATACAAAAAAAATCAAAGAAATATATGAAAATATACAAAAAAAACTCTTTAATATAGTTCCAGGAAAATGGGATGAATTACATTTATATTCATCAATAATAGAAAAACTTGGTAAAATACAAATTGGTGAAATGTACTTTTATTTTATGCCAAAAGGAATTTTAAAAAGGAAATATATTAATGTATATGAAATCCCAAACAGATATAATATTGAAGAAGAGGAATATTTAAAATTAGTAGAATTATTATATGATGACATAAAAAAGCTTAGAGAAGAATTTAAAAAAACAGGTCAAAAAGTATGGTCTAATTTAACAATTTCAATAAAAAATGATAGAATAACTTATGATTTCAATTATGATAATCTATTAGGAGGTCAAGAAGAATATTTTGACCATCACATATATTGGAGAAAAAAATATTTAGACATTGAACCATGTGGAAAAAAAGAAAAAAGAGCATATAAAAATTATTGTGATAATTTTAATGAAAATACATCCAAATCAGAAAAATATATTACTGGAATATATTTAAAAAGACAAGTCAATGTTGTAAAATATGATACAACAGATATTGGCAAAAAAGAAAGAGTAGATTATATTGTAGAGCAAGAAGAAAACAAGAAAATTGTTAATCAAATTTTAAGTCAGAAAATTTAAAAAAAGGAGTAATTTTTATGAAAGAATATTTAGAAATTGAAAGCGTAGAAGCTTTAGAAGTATTAGATTCAAGAGGAAATCCAACTGTACAAGTTGAAGTAACAACATTTGATGGATCACATGGAGTAGCAATGGTTCCATCTGGAGCATCAACAGGAAGCTTTGAAGCTGTTGAATTAAGAGATGGAGACAAATCAAGATATTTAGGAAAAGGTGTATTAAAAGCTGTTGAAAATGTTAATAGCATAATAGCACCAAAACTAGAAGGAATGAATGTTTATGACCAAGTAGCAATAGACAAAATGCTAATTGAATTAGACGGAACAGAAAACAAGAGTGTATTAGGAGCAAATGCAACACTTGGAGTATCACTTGCATGTGCTAAAGCTGCAGCTGCATCATTAGGAATGGAATTATACAACTACATTGG
Source organism: uncultured Clostridia bacterium (assembly GCA_944386165.1). Taxonomy (GTDB): domain Bacteria; phylum Bacillota; class Clostridia; order TANB77; family CAG-508; genus CAG-269. The sequence continues at coordinate 4,217 of CALXAA010000002.1, read as the reverse complement.
TGGACCAAATGCAAAAGTTATGCCAGTTCCAATGATGAACATCATGAATGGTGGAAAACATGCAGACTCAACACTAAGTGTACAAGAATTTATGATTATGCCAGTTGGAGCAAAATCATTTACAGAATGTTTACGTATGTGTGCTGAAATTTATCATAACTTAAAATCTGTTTTAAAATCAAAAGGATTAGGAACAGGAGTTGGAGATGAAGGTGGATTTGCACCAAATGTAAAAGACGAAGATGAAGCACTTCAATTAATAATGGAAGCAATTCAAAAAGCTGGATATAAACCAGGAGAAGAAGTAGCATTAGCATTAGACGTTGCAGCTACAGAATTATATGATGAAGCTAAGAAAATAGGAAAAGAAGGACAATATCATTTCTGGAAAATAGGAGTAACAAAAACAGAAGAAGAAATGATAGACTTCTTAGAAGACCTAGTAAACAGATATCCAATCATTTCAATTGAAGACGGACTAGCAGAAGAAGACTGGGAAGGATGGAAAAAACTAACAGATAGATTAGGATCAAGAATCCAATTAGTAGGAGATGACCTATTTGTTACAAACATGAAGAGACTACAAAAAGGAATCGATTTAGGAGTAGCAAATAGCATATTAATAAAATTAAACCAAATAGGAACACTAACAGAAACATTAGATGCAATTGAACTTGCAAACAAACATGGAATGACAGCAGTAGTATCACACAGAAGTGGTGAAACAGAAGACACAACACTAGCAGATGTTGCAGTAGCAACAAATGCAGGACAAATAAAAACTGGAGCACCATGTAGAACAGATAGAGTTGCAAAATATAACAGATTATTAAACATCGAACACCAATTAGGAGAAGTTGCACAATATCCAGGAAGAAAAGCAATTGTAAAATAAATAGAAAAGTACCGGTAAAATGCCGGTCTTTTTTTCTGCGGGGTAAAAAAGTGCCGGTTCTTTTTTTTCCCTTGACTATTTTTGGGGGAATGAATATAATATTTATATAAAAAAGCATTAAGGGAGGGAGCAAAATGGAACAATTAACTGGCAACCAAATCAATTATATAATACAAAAATTAATGAAATTAAATGATGGACTAACTTTAAGTGATTTAAATGAACTAAGTTTATATATAGGAATAGAAGAAATTGACCCAATAGAATATTCAACTAGTAATAATTCTAACCATGTATTAGCAAATCAATTCAAAAAAATATTAAATGAAATTGGTCAAAAAGTACAAGACCTTGACACAAATAAAATATATTACATATTAAGAAATATAGATTATTATTATATTGATGATTTTTTCGCATTAATGAATGATGAAACAAAAGAAAAAATATTAAGTACACCAGTTAATTATTTTTTAAGACTCAAATTAATAACTAGTATACAAAATGATGACAAAAAAATGGAATTAATTGACCCTCAATTAGATTCACCTGCTAAAGTAACAATAGTAAATTCCATAAAAGATGAAGGAAAAAGAATTCAAGCAATAAAAAAATTAGAAGAACCTGAGCAAAGTGCTCTAGTAAAAGGTTTAAAAAGTGACGAAAATAAGATTAAAGTAATAAAACTTTTAAAAAGTAGTGAATATAAAGCAAGAGCCATAAGTTATTTAAATGATGACAATATAAAACTAGAAATGTTGCAACAAATACCTAAAGAATTTCAAAAAATAATAATAAAAACCATAAAAGATGATTTAATAAAAAAGTCACTAATAGACAAAATAGAAAATATAGAAGAAAAAAAAGAAATAATAAAAACACTAAAAAGTGATAAACTAAAACTTCAATATATTGAAGAACTTAATATTCCAGTAGAAGAAATAATAAATTTTATTTCATATGAAGAAATACTCCTTAAACTAATACAAGAAAACAACTTATCAGAAACAGAAATATATAATATTGTAATGAACAAATTTAAAATAGACGAAAATAAAGTAAAAGTATTAGAAAAAATACAAAATGAAGAATTAAAATTAAAAATAATTCTATCAATAAAAGATGATAACATAAAAATACAATTCTTAAAAAATATAAAAGATGAAATAACAAAAATTGAAGTTATTCAAACACTTGAAGAAGATGAAAACAAATTAAAAGCAATGCTACAAATTCAGGATAGAAAACTATCAATAAACATTAGAAAATCATTAAAACTAGAAGCAATACAAAAATATAGAAAAGAAATATTGGAATATGAAGGAATAACAGAAGATATAGAACAAAAAATTCAAATATTACAAGAAATGGAAAAGAAAAACTCAGAACTTTATAGTACAATAAATTTTAACATGTTAGATAAAGATATAATAACATCATTTAACAAAGACCAATTCGAACAACTAATATGTTATCCAGATGTAGAAAGGAACATAATTGAACTAAAAAAAGACAATAAAAGATGGAAAATATTTAAAAAAATATTTAACACTATTTCAAAAGATGCAGAAAATTGGGACATTAAATTAAGTAGAATATTAGACCAATTAAATTCAAAAGAATATCAAGAATTAATTGGAAATATATCAGAACATGAAGTGGACATAGAAAAATTAATAAAAGTAATGCAATCACCCAATTATTTTGGAATAAAGACAGTTAAAGACTTAGAAAACTATTCACAAATCAAAAAAGAGATATGTGACAAAATAATGAATGATGACATAGACTCTCTTGATGAAGAAACACTTATTCAAATTTTACAGATGAACGACTTAGACCAAATAAGATTTGCAATTTTGCAAAAGCTATATGGACAAGACTTAGAAAGCACAAAAAAGATTATAGAAAAATATGGACAAGACATAGAAACATTAGACCAAAACTCAGATGAAGTAATTTATGTTAAAGCATTAAAAAAAATTATGGCAACAAATGACATAAATTTATTAAAGAAATACTATTCAGTAGATAGAGGACTTGAAGAAGGATTAATAGACCTTGTTGCCATTGAAAATAAACTAAAACATGACTATGGAAAGCAATTTAATAAAAATTTATTACAACCACAAGATTTAGAAAAAGGAGAAATAGAAGGAACACTAAAAGTTGGCACCAATTTTAGAATGATAATAACATCAGTTGCACCATATGTAAAAAGCATACCAAAAAACTTTGCAGAAGACTGGAACAGAAACAATTTAACATCTAGAGGATTTTGCTGTAGTTATATAACAAATGATATGATAGGAACAGCAAAAATACCACATTTATGTTATGGATTTTCACAAATGTCAGAAGATGCACTACTATTATCGGGTCCAACAGACATATTCTCAAGCACCAAATATTTAGAAGCAAAAGCAAGATCAAATGAAATATACTATTCGCCAGAAAATCAAATAAATAATACAGAATTTATGGGAATTGGAGTAACATATAATGAAATGGTATTTAAAAGAGAGCAAGAAGGACAGAGAAAGCAACCAGACTACATAATAGTTTTCAAAGAAAATGGAAGAATTCCAAATATGCAAAAAGCAATTAAAGCTCAAGAACAATGGAAAGAATATGGTTTATACTTGCCAATAATAATAGTAGATAAAGACGAATGTGCAAAAGCAAACAAAGCAGAAATAGAAAATATGATAAAAAACTGCGAAAGCTTAGAAGATTATAAAAAAATACTTAATAAAATAAACAATAATTGTAAATGGAGAGAAGGCTTTGAACAATATAAAGAACAACTCGAAACACTAAAGAAAACAAAAGAGTTTATGAAAAAATGCTATGACAAAACAAGTGCAGTACAAAGACATAAAGTTAGCAATAAAATTACAATTAGAAACAATCAGTCACAAAATCAAATAAAGAAAAAAGATGATGAGCAGAAGTAATTAAAAAGAATGGAGAAATTTGTAATGAATGATAAGAACAAAGAACAAGAAATTATAAAAAGATATGGAGAAATTTCAAAAAAAGTTTTAGAAATAGACAAAGAAGATAAAAATAAAATCTCAAAAAGTTCCAAATCAAATTTTGTTCAAAACAATTGACAATTAAAAAAGATAAATATATAATTAAAAAGAATAAATTATAAAAAATGTAGAAAAAACACAAAATTAAGATAAAAATGGAGGACAACAAATGAAAATAAACACAAACCTTGAAACCCTTGTGGCTGTACACACACACACACACACACACAGATGTTCAGTTAGAAAATAAAAATGCCCAAAAAACAGTAGCCACAAAAGTAAAT
>CALXAA010000001.1 GCA_944386165.1 uncultured Clostridia bacterium | reverse complement strand
TATTAATTCAATTTATTTGAGTATAGCAAGAAAATTTTTAAAATTAGTGTACTCAACAAGACTAAAAATATACATTCAAAATTATTGACTTACTTTTTTAAAATTGTTATAATATTATTGGAGGGTTAATTAACAATGGAAAAAAATATGGGAAAAAAACAAAAAAGCCAGAGAAATGTAGGCTTTTTTACAAGAACATATCATAAAAGAAAACATGATTTAGAAGATAAATTAGGAAGAAAACTAACTAAACAAGAAAGTGAAAAATTACAAAATAAGGTTTTAAAAAGCTATGCTTTAAGATTTGTTGCAGGAATTGGAGCAACATTTATGCTTGGCTCTGCAGTATATAAATTAGGAGAAGGTTCAGGTAGAATTGAAGGAGTTTCACAAGATGAAAATAGTAATGTTATTGTAGATACTTCTGAATTAGAAAATGGTACTAATTTACATGTACAAGGACAAAGTGATAGAGAAATGTTTGTAAATGGATTAAAAATTGATATTGGATCAATTGAAGAACAAGCTAATGAAAATGCTATGAAAGAAGCTGAGCAACAAAAAAGAGAAGAAATGATACAACAAATAAAAAATGATATAGCAGGTTTTCAAACAAAAGAAGATGTGCTTAATTATATGAAGAATTTGTATAAAACAGAGTATAATAAAGAAACAGGACAAAAGCTTAATGATTTTGGAATAATTTTTACTCAAGATGGAACAATCAAAACAATTGATAGTGAAACAAACTCAATAATTGAGCAAGTTAGTAATGGAACAAATGTAAAATCAGATAATACTTGGTATAGAGCTACAGAAAATAGCGAAGTATTATTGGACTTATATAATCCAATGCAACAACTTGAAAATTTAAGAAAAGAATATAATAGAGAAAGTGGTAAAGAATATTTAGCAACTCATGTTGATCCAGAAGTAGTAAATTCATTAGTTCAATATTATGATAATCAGCAAGAAAAAGCTAATGAATCTCAGGGTATGGAAATAGGAGATTAATAAGTTAATTATAAAAAAGTTACAGTTCACAGCTGTTTAAAAATAGTTGAGAACTGTAACTAATTTTTTATCATTTCTTTGACAATAAAACTAATCCTTTTTTAATCAAATCTTCTATAGAAAGATTATCTACATCAAGATGTTCAAAAGCTTTTTCAATATCTCTTTTAGAATATCCAAGAACCATTAGTCCAGAAATAGCCTCATTAATATTTTCGCTATTATCTTTTTCTTTTTGTTTCAAATTATTTGATGTTTCATTTTCTAATTGTTCTTCTTTTAATTTATCTTTTAATTCTAAAATAATTCTCTGAGCAGATTTATTTCCAATACCAGGAACTTTTGTAAGAACTTTTACATTACCTGAAATTACCGCAATAGCAAACTCTGATGGCTCAATACAAGAAATCATAACTAATGCACTTTTTGCACCAACACCACTAACAGAAATAAGAAGTTCAAACATTTTAAGTTGTTCTTGAGTTATAAATCCATATATACTAATATCATCTTCCCTAACTCTAACATATGTATAAACTTTTATAGAATCACCAATATTTCCAATATTATCTATATTATTTTGAGACATAAAAATTTTATATCCTAAACCATTAATATCTATAACAATATAATTACTTTCTTTAATTTCAAGAATTCCTTTTATATATGCAAACATAATATCCTCCTTAACTTTTTGTATTATAAATATAAAAAAACAAAAAGTCAATACTTTTACAAAAAAACGTTCGCAAAAATCTTGACAAAAAATATATATGAGATTATAATTTTATTAAAAATATGAAAAGGAAAGATAAAAAATGAACTCAAATGAACCTTTAGCATTTAGAATGAGACCTAAAACATTAGAAGAATATGTAGGACAAGAACATGTAATAGGCCCAGGAAAAATATTATATAGAACAATAAAAGCAGACAGATTATCAAGTATTATATTATTTGGACCACCAGGATGCGGAAAAACCTCACTTGCAAAAGTAATAAGTGAAACAACAAAATATAAATTTTATAAAATAAATGCAGTAACTGCAGGAGTTGCAGATATAAAAAGAATAGTAGAAGAAACACGTAATTTTATGATGAATCCTGCAGGTAAAAGTATATTATTTATAGATGAAATACATAGATTTAATAAATTACAACAAGATGCACTTTTACCATATGTAGAAAATGGTACAATTATATTAATTGGAGCAACAACAGAAAATCCGTATTTTGAAGTAAACAAAGCTCTTATTTCAAGGTCTATGGTAATTAAATTAAATCCATTAACAGAAGAAAATATTTATCAAATTTTAAAAAATGCTTTAGTAAGAAAAGATGGGCTTGGAGAATATCAAATAAAAATAGAAGATGAAACATTAAGAAAAATTGCAGATATTGCAAATGGAGATGTTAGAACAGCATTAAATGGTCTTGAAGTTGCAGTATTAACCACAAATATGGACTCTGATGGATATATACATATAACTGATGAAGTAATAAAAAACAGTATACAAAACAGAAAAGCAATTTTTGACAAAAATGGAGAGACTCATTATGACAATATAAGTGCATTTATAAAATCTATGAGAGGCTCTGACCCAGATGCCACTTTATTTTATTTAGCAAGAGCACTAAATGGGGGAGAAGATCCTGTATTTTTAGCAAGAAGAATAGCTATTTGTGCTTCAGAAGATGTTGGACTAGCAGACCCACAAGCATTAGTAATAGCAACATCTGCAATGCAAGCAGTACACATGATAGGAATGCCTGAGGCAAGAATTATACTTGCAGAAGCAGCTGTATATGTAGCAAATTGCAAAAAATCAAATGCAACTTATTTAGGAATTAATAAAGCATTAGAAGATGTTGCAAATAATGACACAGGAGAAATTCCAATGCATATTCGTAATGCACCAATAGAAAAAATGCGTGAATTAGGATATAATGAAGGATATTTATATCCACATGATTTTCCAGGTCATTGGGTTGAACAGCAATATTTGCCAAATGAAAGAGTAGGAACAAAATACTATATAAAAGATGAGAATATAAAATAATAAATTGGAAAAAATAGAAAAGAAAGTGATAATTTTCTTTTCTATTTTTTTAATTGAGGACAGTAGTTATGAAATATAATATAAAAATTTTTGATAAAAATAATTTAAAACAAGCTATTATAGGAATATTTGCAGGAATAATTTGTGGCTTATTTGGAACAGGAGGAGGTATGATACTAGTACCATCTTTTATATATTTACTAAAAATTGAACCTAAGAAAGCACGAGCAACATCATTGCTTTGTATGCTTTCAATGGTAATTGCTAGTAGTTTTTTCTACTATAAAAATAATTACATAAAATGGGATACTGGATTATTATGTGCAATAGGAGGAATTGCTGGTGGATATATTGGTGCTAAAATTTTAAAAAAAGTACCAGATTATATTTTAAAAATTATTTTTTTGATATTTATTTTATATTATGCATATAGAATGTTATTTTTGTAAAGGTTGGTTTATATGTTGGAAGTTTTTATAGGTGCATTTTCTGGAATATTTAGTGGAATAGGAATGGGAGGAGGAACAATTTTAATATTTTTGCTTACGACATTTGCACAGCTTGAACAGCATATAGCGCAAGCAACAAATTTAATATATTTTGTTCCAACAGCAATTTCTGCAGTTTTTGTAAATTATAGAAATAAAAATATTGATATAAAACTTGCAATCTTAATATCCTTTTGGGGAATTATTGGAGCAATTATAGGATCTATTATATCAGTTAACACAGAAGTGAATACATTGAAAAAATTCTTCGGAATATTTTTAATTTTTATTGCAATTCATGAAATTATCACACTTGTTAGAGAAAAAATGAAAAAATAGTTCGAAGAATTGAAATATTTTGCTCAACTTTCAATTAGCCGAACTAAAATTCAGTTAAATTTTTATATAATATTATTCAAGGTTAAGAGAAAGGAGAGGTAGAAATGCAATTGTCAGAAGCTGTTAGACAAAGAATAAAATTTTATATGAAAAAAAATGACATGAGTATGTGGAAATTGTTTCAAATGTCTGGTGTGCCAATGTCAACACTTTCTACATTTTTAAGTGGAAAAACAGATCTGATAAAGCTTGACACTTTACTCCATATCTGTGAAGGACTTGGAATAACTTTATACGAATTCTTTTCAGATGAAACATTTAATACAGCAGAACATGATTAGTAGTTTATGATTTTTACTCATAGCAAACAGAAAGGAGACGAGCTTAAATGAAACTACTAATAACAGAAAAACCATCAGTAGCAATGGAATTTGCTAAAGCACTAAAACTAAAGAACAATAGAAAAGATGGATACATAGAATCTGATGGATGGATAATAACATGGTGTGTTGGACATTTAGTAACAATGAGTTATCCAGAAGTATATGATGAAAAACTTAAATTTTGGAGATTAGACACCCTACCATTTATACCAACAGACTGGAAATATGAAATAATACCAAATGTACAAAAACAATTTAACATAGTACAAAAACTACTACAAAGAGAAGATGTAGAAGAAATATATAATGCAGGAGACTCTGGAAGAGAAGGAGAATATATTCAAAGACTTGTATACATGATGGCAAAACCTAACCCAAAAGCACAAATAAAAAGAGTTTGGATAGATTCACAAACAGAAGAAGAAATAAATAGAGGAATAAGAGAAGCAAAAAGTCAAAGTGAATATGATAGTCTAGCAGATTCAGCTTTTTTAAGAGCAAAAGAAGACTATTTAATTGGAATAAACTTTTCAAGACTATTAACAATAATTTATGGAAGAAGAGTTGCATCAAAAATAAAAGAAGACAAAGTTTCAATTTCTGTTGGAAGAGTAATGACCTGTGTTTTAGGAATGATAGTTGCAAGAGAAAGAGAAATAAGAAATTTTATTAAAACTAAATATTATAAAATAATAGGCGAATTTGAAAATGATAATAATTCATTTAAAGCAGAATGGAAAGTAAATGAAAAATCCGCCTTTTTTGAAAGCCCAAAAATATATAATGAAAGTGGTTTTAAAACAGAAAAAGATGCAAAAGAATTTGTAAGAAACTTAGAAGGAAAAAAGGCTATTGTTACAGAACTAAAAAAATCAAAACAAAAAGAAAATGCACCATTATTATTTAATTTAGCAGAAATTCAAAATGAATGTACTAAAAAATTCAAAATAAAACCAGATGAAACATTAGATATTATTCAAAATTTATATGAAAAAAAATTAGTTACATACCCTAGAACTGATGCAAGAGTCTTATCAACAGCTGTTGCAAAGGAAATTTCTAAAAACTTAAATGGATTAGTAAAAGGATATAAAGATTCTGAAGTTCAGGAATTATTAAAAAAGATGGTAACAGAAAAATATTCTACAAATTTAACAAAAACAAAGTATGTAAATGACAGCAAAATAACAGACCATTATGCAATAATTCCAACAGGTCAAGGGTTTGAAAATTATGATAAATTACCAGAATTACAGAAAAAAATATACAATGTTATTGTAAAAAGGTTTATTGCAATATTTTATCCTCCTGCAGAGTTCAACAAAGTCAATGTTACAATAAATGTTGAAAACGAAACATTTATTGCAAGTGGAAAGGTATGTATTAAACAAGGGTATTTAGAAGTACTAAAAAATCAAGCCAAAAAAGTTAATAATGAACAAAATGGAAATAAAGAATCAAATGAAGAAACCGAAAATAATTTAGATGCATTTAAAAACTTAAAAAAAGGCCAAGAATTATTAGTAAAAAATTATGAACTAAAAGAAGCGGAAACATCACCACCATCAAGATATAATTCTGGTTCTTTAATATTAGCAATGGAAAATGCAGGAAAACTAATAGAAGATGAAGAGCTAAGAGAACAAATTAAAGGAGTAGGAATAGGAACATCAGCTACTAGAGGAGAGATAATAAAAAAATTAGAAAAGATAAAATATATTGATATAAATACAAAAACACAGATTGTTACACCAACAAAAAAAGGTGAAGCAATTTATGATGTAATAAATTATTCAATGCCAGATATGTTAAATGCAAAACTTACAGCAAGCTGGGAAAAAGGATTAGATATGGTATCAAAAAAAGAAATTAAACCTGAAGAATTTATGACTAAACTTGTTAATTATATCAATTCAAAATTCAACAAATTAGTAGTTAAAATATAGGAGATGAAATAATGCAGAATGAATTTAACAAATGGCTAAAAAGTGCAATGGAATTATCTAAAAAGACAAAAGCAATTGCAAGTTTAGAAGATTTTGACAAAATGTCTGAAACAGCTAGAAATTTAATTTTAAAAATGTATGAAGAAAATCCATCAGCAACAAAAGATGAAATTTACTATAAAATGAAGACATCAATGCAAACATTAATAACAAGTATGATAGATTTTTCAGATTTTAAAAGTGATGTAATTAGAAGAAATGCAATAAAAAAATTACTTAATGACAGAACCTTAATGGAAAAAACATATAATGAAATAATTTCTGAGGAAATTAGAAGTGGTAAAAAAATTAAAATTACAAATGTTATTGATTATAGTTTAAATCCTCAAAAAGCGATTAAACAAGCAGTTTTAGAAGCAATTATTAGTGTTAGAAAATTTATTTCAGAAACTTCTCAAGAAGAAGCAGAAGCTATAAAATATAGTACAGGAAATAAAGAAAATTATAGAAAATTACTTATGCGTATAGGTACAGAAAAAAGAACAAGAGAGGAATTAAATAATCTAAAAGGATTGTTTTGTGCAAGAAATGAATTTGAGCAAATAAGATTTTTCTTAGAGAAAATGTCAAGTAAAGAATTACTAGATAAAGAAATAAAAGAAGAATATATAAATTCAATAATTATTGTTGGAGAAAATCTTAATAAATTTGGGGTATTAGAAAAATATATAAAACAGCAAAATTCTGAAATAAAAAAATTAAAATTAGACAAAATTATGCCAATAAAAGAAGATGGTGCTTTTGAAACATTATTTAATAGAGAAACTCTGCAAAAATTGAGTATTTATACATTATCTGCACTTTACGCATTTTGGACAAATAGACTAGTAAAAGAAACTATAAATATATATAAATCATATTTTATTATGTATGAATTAAATTTAGATAGTAAAAATATAGTACAAAAAGGAAAATTATCCCAAAGAATTTCTCAAGAAAAATTTGATGCGCTAAAATTAAAATTTAATGCTATACATATAAAAACAGCAGATGTTTATACAGAATGTAGAAAAATATCAAAAGAGAAAACTAGTGTAAATATAAGTGATACTGTTAAAAAATTAGAAGGCGAATTTGGTAAGCAGTATAACAAGTATTTTTCTGGAATTGGAGGCTTACAAGGTTTAGAAAATAATTTTGCAAAAGATTTCACTTTATATATGGGATTAGAAAATTTAGAAAAAAATATATATGGTCAAAAAGATAGTAGTATTTTAGCATTATTAGGCCTTTTATATAATAATGAAAATATGTCTGCAAATTGGGGAATTATACAAGAAAGCAAAAAGAGTGATTATGTTTTAATTGGAATAGATTTGCCAGACTTGAATATGCCTCTAAGATTACATATAAAAAAGGATTTAGTAGAAAAATTTACTCAAGCACATCAAGGAAATAAAATAATGCCAATATATGCAGGAAAAGATGATTTTATTGTAAATGGAAGATACATAGCAACACATGTTTTAACTCCTCTATCAAAAGATCAAAAAAGAGAAATTGAAGAGATATCTACACAAATTAGAGAAACAGATTATAGACACAAACTAGTTAAGCATTTAGTATTTTTAACAGATATGCAAAAATTTCCTGAGCATTTACAGAAAAAAAGAATTATATATAAAAAAGGAAAAACTAAAGTAAAATTTGAAAAAATGTTGGAATATATTGATATAGAAACAAACAGAAAATATATTAAAACTAAAGAAGGCCAATTCATTTTACAAGATGATGAACGGTAGATAAAAACTTTAAAAGCTATTTTATATTGTGAAGGGAATAATATAAAAATGAATACAATAATTGGAGAATTAGGAAAAAATCCTAAATTTAATGAATATATTAATTCAATACAAAATAAACAAAGCCCGATAGCTATATCGGGCTTAACAGACGTGGGAATGGCTCAAATGATTTCAGCAACAAAAGAGTTTTGTAAAAGACCAATTTGTGTAATAACTTATAATGAAATTCAAGCCAAAAGATTATTAGAAGATATTAAATATTTTACAGATAAAGTACTATATCTGCCAAAAAAAGAAATTGTAACATACGACTATGTAGCAGAAAGTAAAGACTTACCATATGAAAGAATAGAAACACTAAACAAAATTCAAGAAATGAGAACAGGAATAGTAGTTACAACAATAGAAGCTGCACTTCAAAAAATGATTAGTAAAAAAGCACTTTATAAAAATATTTTGAATTTCAAAGTTGGAGAAATTACAAATTTAGAAAACTTGAAGAAAAAATTAACAGAATTAGGATATGTTAGATGTGATTTAATTGAAGGAAGAGGTCAATTTAGTGTAAGAGGTGGAATAGTTGATATATCACTAACAGAAAAAGAAGGAGTTAGAATTGAATTTTGGGGAGATGAAATAGATTCAATAAGATATTTTAACATTGTAAGTCAACGTTCTACTGAAAATATAGAAAAAATTACAATTTATCCAGCACATGAATATTTATTGGAAAAACCAATTGATGAAGTTATTTCAAAAATAAGAAATACAATATATAAAGATTTTTTACATAATCAAATAGAACAAGATATTGAAACAATTAAAGAAGGAAATTATATAAGTAAATGTGACAGATATTTTAATGCATTTTATGAGGAGCAAGAGACTATTGTAGATTATTTAACAGATAAATTTTTAATTATAATAGATGAAGAAACAAAAATAAAACAAAGAGCAATAAATGTTAACAATGATTGCCAAAACATTATACAATTACTAATAGAAAAAGAAAAAATTGCACCAGATGCATTGAAAAATATTTGTAATTTTGAGCAATTTGAAGAAAAGTTAGATAAAAAACAAATTATTTATATAGAAAAATTTGATAATGAAGTAAAAAAACAAGCAGAAAAATTTAATTGGATATACAAAGAAAAAAATTTCGTAAAAAGTGAAATAGAAATATTTTTCAAAGAAATATTCAAAGACCAAATGGCTAAAAAGAATATATATATATTATCAGATACAAAAGAAAAAGCAAAAAAAATATGTTCATTATTAAATGAAAAAGAAATTTTAAATAAATTTGAAGAAAAATTAAATCAAACAATAATAGGAAAAAACAATGAATTTATAGTAACAGTAAGTGTTGGAAAACTATCATCTGGATTTGAATGTTTTGATACTAATCAAGTTGTTATTACTTCACAAGAGTTAATTGAAGGAGAAAAAAGGAAAACATATAAATCATCAGCATTCAAAGAAGGAGAAAAAGTAGTATATGCAGATTTAAAAATAGGTGATTATGTAGTACATAAAAATTATGGTATAGGAATTTTTATAGGTGTAAATACTATTACAGCAGATGGAACGACAAAAGATTATATAAAAATAAAATATTATGGTGATGATATTTTATATGTACCTACAAACCAATTAGATAGTGTCAGAAAATATATTGGAGGAGATGAAGGCGGGCTTAAAGTCAATAAGCTTGGAACTAAAGAATGGTTAAATACTAAAGCTAAAGTAAAGAAAAATTTAAGACAAGTAGCAAAAGAATTAATAGAATTATATGCTAGAAGAGAAAAAGCAAAAGGATATGCCTTTGCGCCAGACACTCCATGGCAAACACAATTTGAAGACAGCTTCCCATACCAAGAAACAGATGACCAATTACGTTGTATTGAAGAAGTAAAAAAAGACATGGAAAAAGATAAACCAATGGATAGACTTCTATGTGGAGATGTTGGATATGGTAAAACAGAAGTAGCAATTAGAGCTGCATTTAAAGCTGTTATGAGTGGAAAACAAGTGGCATATTTAGCACCAACAACTGTTTTAGCTGAACAACAATTTAAAGAATTTAGAGATAGAATGTCAAATTTTGGAGTTAAAGTTGAAGTTTTAAATAGATTTAAAACTAAAAAAGAGCAAACAGAAATTATTAAAAAGCTAAAATTGGGAGAAGTTGATGTTATTGTAGGAACACATAGAATTTTAAGTAAAGATGTGGAATTTAAAGATTTAGGACTATTAATTATAGATGAGGAACATCGTTTTGGAGTTAAAGATAAAGAAAAAATCAAGCAATATAAAGAAACAATAGATGTATTAACAATGACTGCAACACCAATTCCTAGAACACTTCACATGTCAATTGTAGGAGTAAGAGACATGTCTGTAATATATGAACCTCCATATAATAGAAAACCTGTACAAACTTATGTACTTGAATATGACCAAGAAGTAATAAAAGAAGCAATTACAAAAGAATTAGAAAGAAATGGTCAAGTATTTTATTTATTCAACAATGTAGAAAAAATAATGCAAAAGGCCGATGAAATATCAAATTTAGTGCCAGAAGCAAAAGTTGCATATGCTCATGGACAAATGACAGGAAAAGAAATAGAAAACATTATGGAAGAATTTGTTGAAGGAAAAACAAATGTATTAGTTTGTACAACAATACTTGAATCTGGAATAGATATCCCTAATGCAAATACAATAATAGTTGAAAATGCAGACAGAATGGGATTGGCACAGTTATATCAAATCAGAGGAAGAGTTGGAAGATCTGATAGACAAGGTTATGCATATATAACATATAAAAAAGATAAACTTCTTTCAGAAGTTGCAGATAAAAGACTTAAAGCAATAAAACAATTCACAGAGTTTGGTTCGGGATTTAAAATAGCTATGAGAGACTTAGAAATAAGAGGTGCAGGAAGTTTACTTGGTGAAATTCAAAGTGGACATTTAGAACAAGTAGGATATGATACATATTGCAATTTATTAGATGAAGTCGTAAAAGAAATGCAAGGCCAAGAAATAAAACCAGAAATTGATGTTCAAATTGATTTAGACGCAACATGCTTTATTCCTGATGAATATATCTCAGATTCAAGTCAAAAAATTGAGATATATCAAGATATTGCTTTATGTAAAAATGAAGAAGATATTCAAAATGTAATTGATGAAATGATAGATAGATTTGGTAATATGCCAAAAGAAATTGAAAACTTACTTGAGATTGCAAGAATTAAAATTTTATGTAAGAAACTAAATATAAGCAAAGTTCAAGGAAAACACAACTTTGTAGTATTTATTTTTGAAGCTAAAGAATTAAATATAGATGTAAATGAATTAGTAAAAAAATACAAAAACAAAATAAGATTTTCTCAAGGAATTAAACCTCAAATTACTATTGCATTAGATAATTCTACAGGAATGCCAATGCTTAAAGAAGTAAAAAAATTTTTGGAAGATGTTATTTCAACTCAAAAATAATTTATAAATTTGGAGGTAATGATGCAAATTATTACAAGTAAAGATAATGAATTAATTAAACATATAAGAAAATTAAAAGACAAAAAATACCGTGATGAATATAATGAATATGTTGTTGAAGGAATAAAAATCGTTGAAGAAGCGGTAAAAGAGAATGTAAAAATAAAACAAATAATTATTTGTAATGACACAACAAAAACATATGAAATTCCAACACATATTATGCTTGAAATTGCAAAATATGAGTGTATATATGTTACAGATAAAATTTTTAATTTAATAACACAAGTTACAAATCCACAAGGAATAATGGCCATAATCGAAAAAAATAGCAAAGAAAATGAAATTGATTATACTCAAGACATAATATTAGCATTAGATGATGTACAAGACCCAGGAAATTTAGGAACAATTTTAAGAACAGCAGATAGTATAGGTCTTAATCAAATAGTAGTTTCAAAAGGAACAGCTGATGCTTTTAACTCAAAAGTAGTTCGTTCAACTATGGGAGCCATATTTAGAATTAAAATAGTTGAAACTGAAAACTTAATACAATCTATAAAAGAAATGAAAAAACATCATTTTAAACTTATGGTAACATCTTTACAAACAGAAAATAGTATATATGATATTAATTTTAATAAAAAAATTATTGTTATTGGAAACGAAGCAAATGGTGTTTCTAAAGAAATTCAAGATATGGCTGATGAGAAAGCAAAAATTCCTATGCTTGGAAGAACAGAAAGTTTAAATGCATCTGTTGCAGCAGGAATTGTTATGTATGAATATGTAAGACAAAAGATAAAAAAAGATAGAAAGGAATGAATGTGAATATGAGAATTTATTATGTAAGACATGGACAAACCGATTTGAATTTAATGAAAAAAATGCAAGGAGGAGAAACTGAAAAAGATTTAAATGAAACAGGAATAAAACAAGCTCAAGAAACAAAGAAGATTTTAGAAAATATAAAGTACGATCTAGTAATTTGTTCTCCAATGAACAGAGCAAAACAAACTGCGCAAATAATAAATGAAGGCAGAAATGTTCCAATAATAACAGATGAAAGAATTAGAGAAAGAAAACTTGGAGAATATGAGGGCTGTGAAGTAACAGATGAAATGGAAAAGAAAATATGGGATTATGATTTGAACTATAATATACCTAAAGGTGAAAACTTACATGATTTTGAAAAAAGAATTCTAGAATTCCTTAAAGAGACAAAACAAAAATATGATGACAAAACAATTTTAATTGTAGCACATGGTGGAGTGGCAAAAGTATTAAAAGCTCATTTATATGGAATGCCAGATAGCAAAAACTTATCAGAAATTAGTGTAGAAAACTGTGAAGTAATAGAAGCAGAAATATAAAAAATTATAATATGTAACCGATTCCTATTACTCTAATATTTTTATATAAATATATATACAAAGAAAACAGGTGCATAAGAAAGTATTTTCAAATGAAAGAGTCATTAGTTGATAAAGTAACTTAATTATATTATTGTGATAAAATTTGAAACCAAAAGATAAATTTTTATAATTATTTTATTAAAAAATAGATTTGTAAAAATTCAAAAGGGATCCCTAATTAGGGATCCCTTTCGAGATAGGGAAAAAGATTGAAATTAATACTTATACTAATGGTAAGATTATAATTTAATAACGGATATATCCATATTTAACGCCATTAGTAGTGGGATAAGAGATATAATACATTCTGTTTCCATTGGCATCCTGAAATGTTCTGTAACCAAAAACTTTTCCATTATCACGAGAATCAATTGAACCAATATTCGGATACGAAGCTGGATTTGGACCAGCATATACGGTATAGCTTTGGGTTATAGTGAGGGAGATTTTGTCGCCATAGTGATAAGGGATTTTTTCAGAGTAGCCAGTTTTAGCTCCTACATAATGAAAATTAACATATGCCCGCTTTCTCATGCCACCAGAGATGTTATATTCAACATAATACCAACCATTGATTTCAGCTAGTATAGCAACTGTTTCACCAGCACTCAAGGATCCAGCTACATGAGTACCAGATGCTGAATCAAAAGTACCAGGAGTGTAGTACGTTGTACAATTATTAAGAACTACGCCAATATCGGTATTAGGATAACATCCTTTGTATTTTAGAGAAGAAAGAGGGACGGAGCCAACTTTAGCTTTGTTAGAACCACTGTATTCAATTAAAGCTTCATTAAGGCTACAGGATATTACAGTTACACCTTCACCAGCATAAACCGTACCAACCTTTTGCCCTTGGTAGATAACATCAGTAGTTGACTTCATTTGATTCCAACCACAGATATCCGAACTTAACGTCATTTGATGATAAATTTGAGATTTATTAGAGATGCTAAAAACATCTTTGAACAAGTCTAAATTTGTGCCATTAGAAGCCATAGCAGAAACGTTGGGAATAAGAGTTATTACAATTAGAATGGTCAAAATAATGCTTGTAATACGTGTTTTGTTTTTCATGATTTAACCTCCATGTTGTTTGTATCTTCCCTATCTATTGCTAATAGGACATTGCCTAAAGCAATAATATAATAACACAAATTTTTTAATATAGTTTAAAAATAAAAAAAATTAAATCAAAATTAAAAAAATTAAAAATATGAAACTTTTTTTAAAAAAATTTCTATCTTTATGGTAGGAGGGAAAATTATGCAAAATTTATTAATAGTAGAAAATGATTTAACAGAATCTCATTTTTTAATAAATTCAGTTTGTAAAAAATTTTTAAACATTAGATTATATGCCGCTGTTTCAACAGGGATAGAAGCTATAAATATCATAACGAAAAAAGAAGTAGATATAATAATTTTAGATTTAAAATTACCAGATATGACAGGTATAGATGTAATTAATTTTATTTCTAAAAATAATTTATCTAAATATAACTTATCAGTTATTGTAATTATTGATAATTGTAAAAAGCTATCACAAGTAATAAATAGTAAGTATGTTTTTAGTTATTGTGCAAAAAGTAATAGTATAGATTTTATTATTGAAAAAATTGATATTTTAGTAAGAATGAAGGAAAAAGAATGTAAAACTGATATGATAAAAGAAAAAATAAAAAAGGAATTAGAAATGTTACATTTTAATTTTTCATATATAGGTACGAAATACTTGCATGATTGTATATATGAATGTTATTATAAAAATGTAAAATATGATATTAATTTAAATAAAACAATATACCCTATAATTTCAAAAAGATATCATCAAACTATAGATTGTATAAGGACAAATATATTTCAAAGCATAACAAAAATGTATTTTCAGGCAGAAAATGCAACCCTATCGACTTATTTTGGATATACTGTTATTAACAAACCCAAAATGAAAGAAGTTATGTTTAAAATTCTAGAAAAATTATATGATAACATGGTTATTGATAGATAAAAATTAAAGAAATGAAACTTTTTTTACTTTATTTTTACTCTTTATAATTAGAAAGGGGAAAATAATATGAATAGCAATAGAATATTAAAACAATTTGAAAAAATATATAATGAAACATATAAAAATACACTTACATATATATGTTCGAAATGTAGTAACATTAATGATATAGATGATATTTTACAAGAAACATATATAGAAGTATATAAACAATTAAAGAAAAAGAAAAAAGTAATAAACTATAAATCTTATATTATTGTTATTGCAAAAAATAAAATAAATCAATATTTCAATGAATCTCAAAAATCAAAAAATATTTCTATATTTCAAGATAATAATGAAGATGAAGAATATATTATAAATTTAGATTCTCGGTATAGATATAGAATTAGAATTCATTACAAAAGATAATATTGATAGAATTTTAAAAGATATAAGTTCAATAAATGAAAATGTTGCAAAGATATTTTATTTTTATTTTATATTAGACATGTCATTCAGACAAATATCAGAGGAATTAAAAATAAATGAAATGACTATAAAGAGTAGTCTATATAGAATGCTTAAAAAGATTAAAACATTGTATTTAGGAGGTGAGAAAAATGTCAAATAATAAGAATGAAATTTTTAATTATAAAAAAGAAAACAATTATAAAGCAATATTATTTAAAATAGAAAATGAAGAAAAAGTAAAAGAAAGTAGATTCTTAAGAATTGTCGCAATGTTGGTTATTGCAATAATAGGAACAACGGGAATTGCTGTGGCTAGTAATATAATTTATAATGAATATATAAAAAAATCTGATAAAGTAGAATTAAAAGAATTATTTTACTATGGAGAATCAGAATTAGGTAAAATTTATTCAAATGATATTTTAGATGACATGATTTATGACAAAGAAACGGAGTTATATTATAAAGTAATAGAACAGGAAGAAACGTATAAACAATATAAGAAAATGGTAAATGAATTACCAGAAATTTCAGATATAGATTTTCAAAAAAATTTAATAATGATTATTACAGCAGGATTAGGAACAGAGCCATATCTTTATAGAAGAGATTTAGTGATATCAGAAATTAATGCAGATGAAGAAACAACATATATAACTTTAGTGCCAAATGAAAATCCAAATTATGATAAATTACGAACAGAATTGTATGTTGTATTTGACAAAACATTACTAAGAGATGATGTAAAAATAAAGATAGATACATCTGTATTTAATATAAAAGGTATTACACCAATAAGTAAATTACCAAAAGAATATAGTAAAGAAGAAGCAATAAATGATGGATGTATGGTAATAGAAAGACCTACAATTGATGATATGAAATTTATAGTTATTTCGGAAAATAAATACGCTTTAGATGAATTAATAGAAAAATCCGAAAAAGGAGTTGAATCATATATTAGGATATATCTAGAAGAAATGCAATATATTAAAATTATGGACATTCAATACAAAAATGGTATATTTATCATAACGAGTGGAAAACTTGGCAATGCCAATACTTTTACTCAAACTTTTAAATATATTACAAAAGATAAATTTAAAGACAATACATATTTATACCAATGTAATAATACTAAAAAAGATCCATTATATTCTTCTAATATATTATTATTTATAACATTTGATTAAAAAAGTTTTTCTTGCTTAAAACTTTATTTTATCAAATATAAATTTTAGCAGGTTTACACCTGCTTTTAATTTTTCTTGATTATTTTTACAAAATTATAGTATAATTGCAATAAATTGGAGGAACGATAATGGAATATATAGGTATTGTAGATGAAAACAATGAATTAACAGGCCAAACTGAAGAAATGAAAATATTAAAAAACAAAAGAAAAGAAGGAAAAAATATAAAGAAGTAGGATATATCTATGATATTAAATGAGAATGAATAGAATTGATAAATATTAAAATAATAAAAAGCTATGAAAAGAGGCAAAAAAAGATGATACATAAAATGAAGCTAAAAGAAACTCCTTTTGAAAGAATAAAAAATGGAACAAAAACAATAGAATTTAGATTATATGATGAAAAAAGAAAAAAAGTAAAAATTGGAGATAAAATAGAATTTTCAAAATTACCAGATTTACATGAAAAAATATTAGTAGAAGTACTAGATATATATAAAGATGAATCTTTTGAAAATTTATTTAAAAAGATTTATAATGATAAAGAAGAAATAGAAAGAAAGACAAAATCAATGTATCAATTTTATTCGAGAAAACAAGAAAACGAATATGGTGTTGTAGGAATAAAAATTGCTTTATTAAGTGATAGCTTTAGATATACTTATAATAAGTTGGTTAGAGATAAAATTCCTGAAGAAATTGATAGTGAAATAGGTAGAAAGTGTAAGTACAGAATTCTAGATGATGAAGAATATTTAAAAGAATTAAATAGAAAAGTTATAGAAGAAGCTAATGATTTTATAGAAGAAAATAGTATTGAAGAACTTGGAGATTTAATGGAAGTTATAAATGTTATAATAAAATTAAAAGATTACAAAAATGTGATAAAAATCTCAAAAACACTTGCAAAAGTGTGATAAAACAAATAAAAAACATTGCAAAAATGTGATAAAAGTAGTATAATTAATGTATGATTATGATATATTAATTATAGGAGATGGTTAAATTGAAGAGATTTATATTAGACCAATTAATAAAATGGAAAGAAAGTAAATATAGAAAGCCTTTAATTTTAAAAGGTGCAAGGCAAATAGGGAAAACATATATCTTAAAACAATTTGGAGAAGAAAATTATGAAGGAGTAGCATATTTCAATTTTGATCATGATGAAGACTTATATAATCTATTTAATAATACCAAAGATCCAAAAAGAATATTAGAGCAATTATCCTTTATCTATGGAAAAGCGATACTACCAGAAAAAACATTAATTATCTTTGATGAAATCCAAGAATGCCCAAATGCATTAAACAGTTTAAAATATTTTCAGGAAGAAGCAAATGAGTATCATATAGTTTGTGCAGGAAGTTTGCTAGGGATTAGACTATCACATACATCATTTCCAGTAGGAAAAGTAGAATTTTTAAATATGTACCCAATGACATTTAGTGAATTTTTGATAGCAGACAATTGTGAGAATCTAGTAGAATACATGAAGTCAATAAAAGAGGTTGAAAATATTCCAGATATATTTTTTAATCAATTAGAAGAAAAATTAAAAGCATATTTTATAATTGGAGGTATGCCAGAAGCAGTTAATGTATGGGTAAAAGAAAAAGATATGGAACTTGTAAATACTGTACAAGAAAACATATTAAAAGCATATGAAAGTGATTTTTCAAAACACACTCAAAATAGCGAAGCAAACAAAATATCTTTAATATGGAATAGTATACCATCACAATTAGCGAAAGAAAATAAAAAATTCTTATATCAAACGATAAAAGAAGGAGCAAGAGCAAGGGAATACGAAAATTCATTAAATTGGCTAAATGATGCAAATTTGATTTACAAAGTATATAATGTAACCAAAACAGACTTTCCATTAAAAGCCTATAATGATTTAAACTCATTTAAAATTTATATGAATGATGTTGGTTTACTTAGAAGAATGTCAAATTTAGATAGTAGGATAGTTGTAGAAGGAGATAAACTATTTGAAGAATTTAAAGGGGCATTTACTGAAAATTATGTATTAAATATGTTATGTATTATATTTGATGTAGTTCCTAATTATTTTACATTTGATAGACATGAAATAGACTTTGTAATTCAATATAGAAATAACATAATACCTATTGAGGTTAAAGCAAATAAATCAAATAATAATATTAGTTTAACTAGATATAATGAAAAATTTAATAATGATTTATCAATAAGATTTTCAATGAACAATCTAAAAAAGGACGGAAAAATTATAAATATTCCATTATTTTTAATAGAATATATTGAAAAATTTATATAAGAGTATGAGGATATCCTAAAAATAAGGAATCCTCATTTTTTCATATTTGTTTCTATAAAAATTTGAATAAAACTTATAATTTCGCATAAAATTAAATATCTAAAACAGGAGGGTAAAAATGTTTTTAGTATTTAGTAAAGAAAAAATTCAAACTTATATAGTTTCAGTACTAACAGTAGCAGTGTTAGTAGTAATAGCAAGCATGGACAAAACCAAAATAATACAAACATCAGCAGCAGAAAAAAATTTACCAATATATAATGTACAAACAGAAGAAAAGAAGATAGCTTTTACAATGAATTGTGCTTGGAATGCTGATGATATAGACAGTATATTAGAAACACTAAAAAATAACAATGTAAAAATAACATTTTTTGTAGTTGGAGAATGGGTAGACAAATATCCAGAAGCGGTAGAAAAAATAGCAAAAGAAGGACATGAAATAGGATCACATAGCAATACACATCCACATGTAAATGAATTATCTTCTGAAAAAAACTTAGAAGAAATAAAATTAAGTGTAAGTAAAATAGAAAAAATCACCAATCAAAAAGTTAATTTATATAGAGCACCATATGGAGAATATAATGATACTGTAATAGAAACAGCTAAAAAAAATGGATATTTTCCAATTCAATGGAATATAGATACATTAGACTATAAAGGATTAAGCTGTGAAGAAATGTGGAATAGAATAAAAAGCAAATTATCAAATGGAGCAATTATATTAAGTCATAATGGAACAGAACATACTGCTGATAGCTTAGATACACTAATAAAAAATATAAAACAACAAGGATATGAGTTTGTAAAAGTATCTGATTTAATTTATAAAGATAACTATATAATAAACAATAATGGCACACAAGTACAGCAAAAAGCTGAATAAAATCATATATAAAGGGTAAAATGAACTTAAAAGGACTGTTAATAATTTGTACTTAAAAATACATAAATAAGGTCAAGGAGAAAATAAATGCCATTAATTGGAATAATTGCAAAAAAAAGAGATATTAAAGAAATAAAAAGTAATTTAGATAAAAGCTATGAACTTATAGAAATTACAAATAAAAGTATTATAAATTTAAAAAATATAAAATTTGAAGAAATAATTATAAATAAAGATATAATTTTAAGTGAACTTGAGTGCAAATATCTAATTGAAATTATCCACGAAACAAAATACATTATAGTAAATGCAGATACTGAAATACAAATATTAAAAAAAGTAAAACTAGAAAAGCCAATAAAAATTATAACATACGGATTTAATTCAAAAGCTACTATATCTATTTCAAGTGTTAAAGATGATTATATAATTGTAAGTATTCAAAGAGAAATTGAAAAAGCAAATAATAAAAAAATAGAAAATCAAGAAAGAAAAATAGAAATATCTTATGAAAAAAATTCTAAAATTTATAATAAAATTATAAATTTTATCATAAAAGAACTGCATAATTTATAATTTTAGTGGTAAAAATGCCCAAAAATAGAAAAAAAGTTAAAAAATTTTTCAAAAAATTAACTTTTTATGTAGACAAAACCAAAAAAGTGTAGTATAATTAGAAATGTAGAAAATTTTAAAAATAAAAACGCAAGACGATTATTTACAATTGATAAAATAAAAAGATAGGGAGGAAATAAAATTGGATACAAATTATTTAGAAAACAACTACTTAACATTAGTTGGAAGAGTTACAGGCGAAAAAACATTTAGCCACGAAATTTATGGGGAGAAATTTTACAGATTTTCATTAGCTGTACCACGTTTAAGTGGAAATGAAGATATTATCCCAATAACAATTTCAGAAAGACTAATTACAGATGAAACATTATCAGAAGGAAAAAAATTATTAATTAAAGGACAATTCAGATCATACAACAGCTTTGAAAACGAAAAAAACAAACTAGTATTAACTGTTTTTGCTAAAGATGTTCAAGAATTACCAGAAACAGAAGCTCAAGAAGGAGAAAATGGAGAAATCGCCAAAAAAGATGAAATGACAAATGAAGTTGTACTTATAGGTTTCGTTTGTAAAAAACCAATTTACAGACAAACTCCATTTGGAAGAGAAATTGCAGATTTATTATTAGCTGTAAACAGAGCATATAATAAATCAGACTACATCCCAACAATAGCATGGGGAAGAAATGCAAGATTCTGCCAAAACATAGAAGTTGGAGCTCAAGTAAAAATTATAGGAAGAGTTCAATCTAGACAATATGAAAAGAAACATGAAGATGGAACAGTTGAAACAAAAACAGCCTATGAAGTTTCTGTATGTAGCTTAGAATTAATAAGTGAAGAAGGAAATGAAGAAAAAGTAGAAACAGAAAATGCTGAAGGACAACAAGCTGTATAATATATAGATTAATAAAAAAGGATTTGAGAACTTCTCAAGTCCTTTTTTTCGCCTAAAATATTGTAAAAATTAAAAATTTATGATATATTGTATGCAATTAAAAAGTACACAAATAAATTTGACAAATAAATAAAAGAAAGAGGAAAATTATGAGTAAAGGAAAAAGATACGAAACAGAAGGAAAATTAAACTACCAAAAAGTATTTGCAGTAATTATTGCAATTGTTGTTATAGTTATGTTTGTTTTAATAATAAAAAATGTGCTAGCACGTAGAAGTGAATTAAATAGAGACTATGAATATTTTGCAGTATTTTCAGCAAATAAATGGGGAGTAATAAATCAAGATGGTGAAACTGTAATAAATCCATCATACCAAGAATTAATAGTTATCCCAGACCAAACTAAAGACGTATTTTTATGTACTTATGATATAAATGATGAAACAGGAACATATAAAACAAAAGCACTAAATAAAAATAATGAAGAAATATTTACTCAATATGAACAAATTCAAGCAATCGAAAATATAGATGAAAATGACAATATATGGTATGAAAAAAATGTTTTAAAGGTAATGCAAAATGGAAAATACGGATTAATAGATTTAAATGGTAAACAATTACTACCATGTGAGTATGATAATATTAATGTAATTGAAGGAATAGAAAACAGCTTATTAATAGAAAAAGACGGACAAATAGGTTTAGCAAACAATACAGGTAGTATTTTAATAGATGTTGCTTATTCAGAAATAAAAAATTTAGGAACAACATACAAAGATGGATATATAACAATAGATTCACAAGGTAAATATGGAGTTGTAAGTGTTACAAAACAACAAATATTAGAAAATAAATATGATGAAATAAAACAAGTATATTTAGGTGATAATTATTTGGTTATAGAAGGAGGAAAAGAAAAACTTATAAATTCAAAAAGTGAAACAATTGTAGAAGATGGATTTGATGATATAAAATCAAACACAACTAGAGGAGTAATATATGTTTTAAATAATATGTATGGAGAAATTAATACATCAGGAGAAGTAACAATAGAAGCAAAATATCAAGATTTAAAACAAGCAAAAGAAGGAATATATATTGCAAAACAAAATGACAAATATGGAATTATAGATGAAAACGGACAAGAAAAACTACCATTTTCATATACAGGAATAGTATATAATGAAGACACAAATTTATATTTAGCAGAAGATGAGGAATATAATACATCTATTATAGATGAAAACTATAATGTAAAATTAACTGGAATCTTAATAGATATTACAAAAGACTATATAAGAATGAGAATTGACGATGATTATAAATACTATAACTTAAATTGTGAAGAAATTTCAAGTAGTGAAGCTTTAAAAGATAATACACTATTTTTGAAAAAAGAAAATGGAAAATATGGATATGTAGACAAAAATGGAAATGTTATAGTTGACTATATCTATGATGATGCTACAGAACAGAACGAATATGGATTCGCTGCAGTAAAACAAAATGGTTTATGGGGATCTATAGATAAAGATGGAAAAATTATTATTAATCCAGAATATAATTTAGATAATTATTTAAAAATAAATTTTATAGGAAAATGGCACTTAGGAGAAGATATAAATATTAATTATTATTGTGAAGAATAAAAAAAGAGAGGAAACAAAAGATGGAGTTAAGAACCAAGTATCAATATACATATTTCATATACCCTTATGTAGTAAAAGAAAATAAATATATAAAATATTTAGTTAAACTATTAAAAGACAAAAACTGTGAACTAAAAATATTTAAAAAAGATAAAGATTTAGATATATATACTTATTTTTCACATAGAGCAAGAAATTTTATGTTCGGCACATTTAACTTGAGTAGAACAAAAATATCTAAATTACAAGAATTACCAATTGAAACAAGAGCAGCAATACTAGCAAAAAATAATTGTACAATGTTTGAATATACAATTAGAAAAGACATTCAAGGAAAAATACAAGAGAAAAACGGAATATTCTTTAAAATACCTAAAATACAAATAATTTGTTTTAATACAGGAATCTGTTTTTTATGTATTAAAACACATATAGAAGATAGTAACAAATTTTCTGATTTGCTAAATTTTAACTATAAACTAAGAGACATAAATCAAGAATTTAGTAACATAAAAAACTATGATAAAATTAGAGTACAAGCAGATTGTTTTGAAGATGTAAAAGATTTTAAAGAATTTATAGAAGAAATAATAGGACCAACAATTGAATCTATTAAACTTGATATAGATACAGAAAGAGCATTAACTTATTCATATGTTTGTATAGATGAAGATGGTTGGAACAATGTTAATGAATTTGACAAAATAAAGGAAAATTATTATAAATTTTTAAATGTATTACCAAGTGATAATAGTGTAGATTATTCAAAAGATGATATGAAAATAATATCAAAATGGAAATATGCAAAATTAGGAGTAACAAAACAAAGTGTAACACTATTTAGTTCAAGTTGTAATATTAACAATTACACAATATTTCCACAAGAATTTGAAGAACAATATTTTTATACATATATTTTAGCACTATATACAAAAATATATTTAAAAAAGATTAATTTTAAATTTAGACAAGGGATAAAAATAAATAAAACAAGAAATGAATTTATTAAATTTACTAAAAATCTATGGATTAATGAAGTCACAAATGAAGACACAGGTACAATATTTTATCATTATTTAAAAGAAGTTTTAGAATTAGATAATACATATTTTGACACAAAAAATAAATTTGATGTTTTATATAAAGAAATGAATATAGAAAAAAACATAAAAAACAATGTATTTATTGCATTATTACTTTTTGTAAGTTTTGTTGTAAATACAATTAATATAATTTATCTATTAAAAAAATAAAATAATGTATCATAAAATGTAAAAAAATTTTTTGTATTTGTTTACAAGAAAAGACAAAAAACACATAAGACAAGTATTAAAATATTACATGAGGTGTTAAAAGATGATTATGAACAATAAAGAAATACTAAAAAATTTGTTTAGTCTAAAAAATATAGTTATATATGTGTTGACATTTATGATATCTATTGTAGGAATGGAACAAGATGTTTCACCATTTAGTATAGCAATAGTAGGAGCTTGTTTTTCAAGTGGAGTACCAGCAATAATTGTAGTTATACTAGGACTTATAGGAAATATCATAGGAACAGGTGTAATTGGAGCATTAAATTATATATTAATAGTTTTAATGTTATTAATATTATTATGTATAAGACCACCAAAAGAAAATGATGAATATAAAAGTGAAAAAATTCAGATTTCAAAACATATTTTTTTCAGTGTAATTATTGTTATGATAGCCAAACTTATCCTTACAAAATTTACTATTGGAGATTTATTACTACATGTAATACTTGCAATAATTTCTGTAGTATTTTATAAAATATTTGTAAATGCATTACCAGTATTTCATGAAATAAAAGAAAAACAAGCTTTTTCAATAGAAGAAATTATAGGAGCATGTTTGCTTGTATCTGTTGCAATTTCAGCACTAGGCAACTTATCAATATTTGGATTATCTATAAGAAATATTTTAAGTATATTTATTGTATTATTGTTAGGTTGGAGAAATGGCATACTAGTAGGAACAACTGCTGGAGTAACAATTGGTGTAACACTAGGAATAATTTCACAAAATGAGCCAATAATTGTCGCAGAATATGCAATTTCTGGCATGATTGCAGGATTACTTAACAGATTTGGAAAAATAGGTGTTATAATAGGATTTTTAGTCGGTAATGGAATATTATTTTATATATCAAAAGGAGATACTAGTAACTTTATAATGTTCAAAGAAGTTCTAGTTGCTGCAATTGGTTTATTATTAGTTCCTAGATGGGTTAGAATAGATATAGAAGGATTAAATACAAAAAAAGACTTTTTACCTATATATGTTAATAATAGGCTAAATCCAAGTAGTGAAGCAATAGAACAATTAAATATGGTTTCTGAGACAATAAAAGACATTGCAGAAACATATGAACCAGTAGTAAACAAAACAAAAGAAGAAATAAAACAAAAAAATAAGCAAACATTTATAACAGAATTATTAAATAATCTAGAAGGCTTAGAAGACAATATTTTATATGAAGACATTGCTAATACAAAAAGTGAAATAATTGATGATATATTTAATCTTTTACTTGAAAAACAAGAAATAGAAAATCAAGATTTAATAAATATTTTTGCAAAGCACAATAATTACATAATTGCCACAGAAAATAAAAAAATAAAATCTGAAGTAGAACAAATTGTTAAAGGAATTAATTATGCATATAAAACAAGTAAATCAAATTTTATTTGGGAAGAAAAAGTAAAACAAAATAAACAAAGCGTACAAGCTCAGCTAGACGGTGTTTCAAAAGCAATTTCTAGTATTGCAGTAAAAATAGAAAAAGAAACAAAAGAAGACGATTTATATGTTGATAAAAAGAAGAAGGCAATAGTAGCATTAGAAATTAAAGGAATACTAGTTGATGAGTTAAATGTAAATAAAAAAGAAAACAGAACATTTATAGAAATATTTCTAAAAGAAGATAGCAAAACAAGTGAAAATAAAGATACAGAAAAAATAAAAAACGTTTTAGAAAAAATTTTTGCTGAAAAATTAATGGTTAATGATGTTAAAACAAGAAAATTAAATAAACTAGGAAAAAGAGCTTTTTGCTACATGTCAGAAGACAAATTTTTATTACAAATAGGACAAGCATCAAAAGTAAAGAATGGAAGTCCTGTATCAGGAGATAGTTGTTTACAAATAAGGCTGAGTGATGGCAAATATTTATTGGCAATCAGTGATGGAATGGGATCAGGACCAGAGGCAAGAAAAAGTAGTCAAATTGCAATAAAAATGTTAGAAAGATTATTAATGTCTGGGTTTGACAAAAATACATCAATAGACTTAATAAATACAACAATTATGAATGCTAATGAAGAAATATTTGCTACATTAGATATCATAATAATTGATCTATTTAATGGAAAACTAGAATTTATAAAAAATGGAGCATGTCCAACATATGTAAAAAACGGTAAAAATGTTCAAATTGTAAAATCTTTAAGTTTACCAGCAGGTATCTTAAAAAATATAAATTTAACTACATATGATAAAGATATAGCAAATCAAGATTTATTAGTAATGTGTAGTGACGGAATAATTGATTCTAATATTGAATATAAAAATAAAGAGTTATGGATTAAATATTTATTAGAAGATATTGAAACTACAAGTGCTCAAAAGATTGCAGACATAATTTTAAATGAAGCTATAGATAACAATTATGGAATAACAAAAGATGATATGAGCTTAATGGTATGTAAAATTTTAAAGATATAAAGGTTTATAGGTAAAACCAAAAAAACCTAAATATATTAAATAAGGAATGAAGTAAAAAATGGAAAAACTAAAGAAGAATAATGGAATGACTTTAATTGCACTAATTGCTATAATTATAATCATGCTAATAGTTATAGGACTAGCAATAACATTTTTAGTTATTAAATTAAATCAGAAAAATGAAGTTGATATAGGAAACAACAACATTTGGGTAGATGATCCAAATGCTACAAGTATTTATGCAACATTATATAATGATGGAACTTTAACATTTTCAACTACTGAACAAAAAACTAATAGAAATAGTAATAATATAGTTTTTGAAGAAAATATTGAAAATAAAGTATTTGGAACTTCAGTTTTACCACCTTGGTATCAATATAGAAACAATATAAAAAGTGTAAATGTAATAGATCAAATTGTTCCAACAAATACAGACTATTGGTTTTATGAATGTAGAAATATTGAAAGTATTAATTTAGAAAAAATGAGTACAAGTAGAGTTGTTAGTATGAGTAACATGTTCTATAACTGTAGTAATTTAACAGAATTAATATTAGGAAATTTTGATACAAAAAATGTTACAAATATGATGGATATGTTCTATAATTGTAGTAGTCTGACAAGTTTAGATGTAAGTAGATTTAATACAAGCAATGTAGAAAATATGTCAGAAATGTTTTATAATTGTAGTTCATTAAAAGAACTAAATGTTACAAATTTTGATACAAGTAAAGTAACAAATATGGGAAAAATCTTTTTTGGGTGTAAACAATTACAAATACTAGATGTAAGTAAATTTAATACATCAAATTGTACAGACATGAGCTATATGTTTAGTGGATGTAATAGTTTAGTTGAATTAGATTTAAGTGATTTTAACACATCAAATGTTACAACTATGATGAATATGTTTAGTGAATGTAACACTATTTCAGAAATTAATCTAAACAATTTTAATACAGGCAAAGTTACAGATATGAGATATATGTTTTACAATTGTAGCAATTTACAAGACATAAAATTAAGTAAAATAGATACAAGTAAAGTAACTAATATGAATTATATGTTTGGAGGATGTAGTAATCTTACAACTTTAGATTTAAGTCATTTTGTAACAAGAAATGTACAGGGAATGAAATCAATGTTTGAAAATTGTAGTAAACTAGAAACAATCAATTTTGAAGGATTTACTACTAGAGAATTAGAAGATATGAGTTCAATGTTCCGCGGTTGTACAAGTTTAAAAGAATTAGACTTAAGTAGTTTCAATACACAAAAAGTATCAACTATGTATGAAATGTTCTATAATTGTAATAATCTTGAACACATATATGTAGGAACAGAATGGACAATGGATAATGTTACAAATGCAATAGATATGTTTACCAATTGCTTGGCAAAAGATGTAATAACTAAAACTACAACAGAATCTACAACAGAAAATATAACAGAAAGTACAACAGAAGAAACAGTATAAACTAAAACAAACAGCTTAGCAAAATATAATTATATTTTACGGCTTAATAATAACCTAAGAGGTGTAAAAAAATGATTAAAATAGTTGAACTTACAAAAGATAACGAGGAAAAATATCTAGACAAAATAGTTGAACTTGAACAAATAAGTCTAGAAGTAATGAAACAAGAAGGAAGAGAAGGTCAATTATTTGATACGGGAAGAGAAGGAATATCAGAATATGTTCATTCAGAAGATAATTCTGTTTATGTTGCTGTAGATGAAAAAGGAAATGTTGAGGCAACAACATATATAACACAAGGACAAAAGCCTTTCACATATAATGATATAACAAAATATTTTAAATATGGTGAAAATTATAAAAAATATATAAAATCAAAATATAAATCAGACCTAGAATATAAAAAAGATTTAAGAAAAATCTATATAATAAAAATTAAAGCATTTGAATATGCCAAAAAAAGAATATTACAAGAATTTAATAATAAAAATAAGGTATCACAAACTACTTTATATGAATATTTAAGAACAGAAATTGAACAAAATGGATATCATGAGAAAAGTGAATTAAGAGAAAAATTAAATCAATATATGGCAGAATTTATAGAAAATAATTATGATTCTGAAATTCAAGAAAAATATGAAATGTTTTATTGGATAACACTAGATGACATTGAAGCAGAATTTGGAACAAAACAAAGTAAACCAGATGATACAATCAAAGATTACGAAACATTTATGGAAGATGAAAAAGAATATGCAGAATTGATACATAAGGGTGCATTACAAATTCATGAAAAACCAGAATTTGAAGAAGAAAAATATTATACAGCAAATACAAAAAATTCTGTTGAACTAGATACATATTTAACAAATCCTCATAATAGGAGCATTGGAATTGCAAGAATTATTGTTTTTGAGGGAATAAAAAAACACATAGAAAGGCATTTTAAAAATCCTGATAATCAAGAAATATTTTTATGTTCAACATTACATAGAGATAATTTATCTTCAAAATATGTTTCTGAATTTTTTGGATTAACAGACAGTTTATATGTAAATCGTAGACAAGGCAGAGATAGAGAAGTTCACATTTGTAAAATTACAAGAGAAGAAGCTATGGAATATTTAACTAATATATATAATAAGTTAGCAGTTTTATATAATTATAATCCAGAAGGTAAAGTAATTAAAGATTCAATTGCTTTAAAAATATTGCAAGAGCAATTAAAATATGAAGAAAAAGAGAAAAAAAGATTAGTTAGAGCAAAAACAATAGATAAAAAGTTAAAAGGTATAAATCATAAATTTATTCCTGAAAAAGAAAGAAAAATAAAAAGATTAAAACAGCAAATTAGTCAAATTCAAGATAAAAATGAGCTTCAACAATAAAATTAAAATCCATAAGGTTATTTAACTTTATGGATTTATAATTTTTCATAATTCATTCCTTGCCACAAATCTTCTTCACTCATTTTCTTATCCAAACCATTTAAAATCCACTTTTTGTGTAAATTCCATTCTGGAGCAACAAGTAAATCTTTTGGAGCATCACCAGAAACTTTATGAATTATTATATTTGGATTAATATGTGTTAAAATATAACAAACACAGTTTAAATAATATTCAAGAGATATAGGAGAATATAGTTTTTTATAATACATATCTGCTAATATGGTATTTTTTACAATATAAGTAGAATGGATTTTTAGACCTTGAATATTATGCTTATTAATAAAATAAACAGTATTTTTTATATCATCAAAATTCTCATTTGGAAGACCAACCATAATATGTGTTACAATATCAATATTATATTTATTAAGTAAATTAACAGCATTAGTAAAATCTTTTGAATAACAGCATTTATTAATTAACTTTGAAGTTTGGTCATTAGATGTCTGCAATCCAAGCTCAACCCATACATAATATCTATCTGTATAGGATTTTAATAATTTGCATACATCTTCATTTATACAATCAGGTCTAGTAGAAACTGCTAATGCAACAATTCTATTATCAATTAAAGCAGAATCATATTTGCTTTTTAAAATATCTATTGAAGAATATGTATTAGTATAATTTTGAAAATAAGCAATAAATTTGTTTGCTCTTTTACTTTTATAACTATTAAAATAATTTATTACCTGTTCTGTGATATTATTAGACAACTTAATATGATCTCCAGAACCTCTTTCACTGCAAAAAATACAACCACCAAACCCTAGTTTTCCATCACGATTTGGACAGGTAAAATCACCATCTATACATATTTTTAAAGTACGTTCACCAAATTTTTCTTTCAAATAATTATTTAAATGTTTAAATCTTTCTTCCATAATAAATTTAATATAACATAAAAATTCGAAAATAACAAGCAAATACTTGCTAAATTTAATGTTTTAGGGTAGAATATAATAAGATGGAGGAGATGTTGGGAAAAACTAACATAAGAAAAAATATGAGTAATTATTATGAAATATTAGAAGTAGATAAAAATGCTTCAAAAGAAGTAATTGAAAAAGCATATAGAACTCTTGCAAAAAAATATCATCCAGATTTAAGATCATCAGCATATAGTCAAGAGAGAATGATGAAAATAAATGAAGCATATGAAGTATTATCAAATGACTTTAAAAGAAAAGAATATGATAATCATTTAAAAGAAAAAAATATATCTATAGAAGAATACAACAAAATAAAACAAGAAAATATTAGATTAAAAAATGACCTAAAAAGAATCTCTAATAAATATGAACCATTACAAGAAAATGAAGAATATGGAAGTGGAATAACATTTTTAAAAAAACTATATAATGGAATAACAAAAAAAACAGATGAACCTAGAACCACTACTGTGCAAAAAGAAATAAAAATATCAAAGGAAAAATTAGAAAAAATACTAATAATAGTTGCAATTATATTAGTAATTATATGCATATTGGCAATTATACCAACTACACGAAATTTCTTTATAAATTTATATAATACAAATGCAGTTGTAAATGTAATTGTAAATATTTTTAGAGATACTTTTTCTAAAGGATTTTAATTTTTTCTGAAAGGAAATAATAAATGAAAGCATTGATAACAGGAGCTTCTTCTGGAATAGGTAGAGATATAGCAATTAACTTAAGTCAAAAAGGATATGATTTAATTTTAGTTGCAAGAAATTTGGAGAGATTAGAAGAAACCAAAAAACAAATAAAAACAAATGTTGAACTAGTTTCAATGGACATATCAAATGAAGAAAATTGTAAAAAACTATTTCAAGACCATAGTGATATAGATATACTAGTTAATAATGCTGGATTTGGAGACTGTGGACATTTTGAAGATACAAGTTTAGAAAAAGACATACAAATGATAAGAACAAATGTAATTGCATATCATATTTTAACAAAATTATATCTAAAAAAGATGATGAAAAAAAATAGTGGTAAAATTTTAAATGTTGCATCAATTGCAGGATTTATACCTGGACCACTTATGGCAACATATTATTCGACAAAAGCTTATGTTGTAAGACTTTCAGAATCTATTAGAACTGAACTTAAAAAACAAAATTCAAAAGTACAAATAAGTATTTTATGTCCAGGTCCTGTTAATACAAACTTTAATAAAGTAGCTGATGTTGAGTTTGCTTTAAAAGGATTAAGTAGTGAATATGTTGCAAAATACGCAGTTGAAAAATTATTAAAAGGTAAATTTTATATTGTACCTGGTTGGAAAATTAAACTTGCAAAAATAGGAGCAAAACTTGCACCAACAAATCTTGTTTCTAAAGTTTCTTATAAAATGCAAAGGAGAAAAATTAAATGAGAAATTTGAATAAATATAGATGCAAAAAGGAAGTGTAAAAATGCAAGAACAAGAAGAAAGGATAGAAAAAGTAATAAAACATCATATCCCAAGGTGGAATGAATTACCTGAAATAGATTTATATTTAGACCAAGTAGTAAATTACTTAGAAAAATATTTAGGAATTTTAAATGTAAATAGAGATGAAAAAATTATTACAAAAACTATGATAAATAACTATGTAAAATTAGGAATAATGCCAGCGCCAGAAAAAAAGAAATATAATAAATCACATATTGCATATTTAATGGTAATATGTATTTTAAAACAAGTATATAGTATCGGAGACATAGGAAAATTAATATCTGAAACTATAAAATTTTTTGAATTAAGTAAAGCATATAACAGATTTTGTGCAAATATAGAAGTATCTATAAAAAATGTGTTTATACGCAAAGAATTTCCTCATATAGACAGAATGACAGAAGAACAGTATTTATTAAAAAATGTTGTACAAGCAGTAGCAGACAAATTATATGTAGAAATTAATTTTTTAAGTAGAGTAAACAAAGAAAAAGAAGAGGATAATAAATGAAAGAATATATAGTTTTAGAAGAAGATAAGGGACAACGTTTAGACACATATATTGCAAAAATTGATGAAAATATAACAAGAACATCAGCCCAAAGATTAATTGAAGAAGAAAACATATTAGTTAATGGAAAAAAACAAAAAGTATCATATAAAATTCAAAATAATGATAAAATAACTATTGAAATTCCTGAGCCAAAACAAATAGAATTAAAAGCACAGAACATTCCACTAGATGTAATTTATGAAGATAGTGATATAATAGTTATAAACAAACCTAAAGGAATGGTTGTACATCCTGCAAATGGTAACCCTGATGGAACACTTGTAAATGCAATATTATCTAGATGCAAAGACAGTCTATCTGGAATTGGAGGAGAAATAAGACCAGGAATAGTACATAGATTAGATAAAGACACATCTGGATTATTAATAGTTGCCAAAAACGATAAATCACATGTTAAAATGAGTGAACAAATAAAAAATCATGAAGTAAAGAAAACATATATAGCATTAGTTAGAGGTGTTTTAAAAGAAAATGAAGCAACAATAAATATGCCAATTGGAAGAAGTAATACAGACAGAAAAAAAATGGCAGTTGTAAAAAATGGGAAAAATGCAATTACACATATAAAAGTAATAAAAAGATATAATAAATACACATTATTAGAAATAAATATAGAAACAGGAAGAACACATCAAATACGTGTACATTTGTCACATATAGGTTTTCCTGTTGTTGGAGATTACACATATTCAAATGGAAAAAATGAATTTGGCATAATTGGTCAATGTTTACATGCAAAGGCATTAGACTTTAAGCACCCTATAACGCAAAAAGAAATACATTTAGAAGCACCATTACCAGAATATTTTAGAGATATATTAAATAAATTAGATAATAATTAAACCGGCAAGAGAACCTTGCCGGAGAAATCTATATAAAGCCTTTTAGAAAAGTAAAAGGAATTAATATATAATATGCGAAAATAAAAAAAATAGTACCATAACAAAAAAAGGAATGTGATAAAACATGGAAGAAAGACTTCAAAAATATTTAGCAGAATGTGGAATTGCATCAAGAAGAAAATGTGAAGAATATATCTTACAAGGAAAAGTAAAAGTTAATAATAATTTGGTAACAGAACTTGGAACAAAAATTAATCCTCAAAAAGATATAGTAGCATTTGAAGGAAAAGAAATAAAAAGAGAAAATAAAAAAATATATATTTTATTAAATAAACCAATAGGTTATGTAACAACAGCAGAAGAACAATTTGGAAGAGATAAAGTACTAGACTTAGTAAAAGTAAAAGAAAGAATTGTTCCTGTTGGAAGATTAGATATGTATACATCAGGAGCATTAATACTAACAAATGATGGAGATTTTGTATATAAAGTAACACATCCAAAACACGAAATAACAAAAACTTACACAGTTACACTAAAAGGAATAGTAAATAAAACAGAAGTTGAACAACTAAGAAAAGGAGTAAAAATAGAAGACTATATAACAAAACCAGCTAAAGTCAAAATATTAAAAACAGATGAAGAAAAAGATATTTCAAGATTAGAAATAACAATACATGAAGGTAAAAACAGACAAATAAGAAAAATGTGTGAATCAATAGGAAAAAAAGTTTTAGCATTACACAGAAGTAAAATAGGAAATATAGATGTAAAAAGCATCAAAATAGGAGAATGGAGATATCTTAAAGATTCAGAAGTAAAAGAATTAATAGTTGAAAAAAAAGTAGATTAGCAGTATAATAAATGTGTGAGTATAAATGTTAAGATAATAATATATCTTAACAAGAGGAGGAATTAAAATGGTAGAAGATAATGAAATAAAAGCAAAAGTATCACCATTTGCAATAAGAGAAGGAGAAATAAAAACATTTGATGGAAAAGACGGATATGTATCTATGAATCAAATAATACATAAAATAAATATAGGACATATCACAGATATACATTTTGCAATACTTGAAATAGTAAATGAATTTGAATTTATAACATCAAGACAAATATATCAATTACTTGAATTTAAAGGTATAAATCCACAATCACAAGATAAATTAAATAATAAATTAGACCAACTTGTAAAATCAAAAATACTTACAAGATATTATTTTACATCTGAAGAAGGAAAAGGAATATATAGAATATATTGTCTTGAAAAAATGGGAAAATACCTATTAAATTCAAAAGAAATAGAATGTAAATGGCAACCTACAGACAATGTAAAACCAGTTCCTATGATAAAAAAGAGACTAGCTGGAAATCAAACAATAATTGCATATATGAGAAAAGTTCAAGCTTTTGACAGTTATGTAGTAAAACCAGCTATTCAAGCCAAAATATCTGGAAAAACATTTAAAGCAACAGGAGGATCAATCAAACTTAAGAAAAATAATAAATCTATAAGCTTTGTTTTTGAAGTTATTAGAAGAGAACCAGAATGGCAGAAAAAATTAGTAGATAAGATGATGATGTATAAAGAATTTTATGAAAATTTTATTCCAGGAGATTCTGGATTTTCAATGATGCCACAATTAATACTTGTTTGTGAGGATGACAGACACACAGCAGAAACATTTAAAGAAATAGTAAAAAATAAATTAGAAATTCCACAAATAAGATTATATTTTACAACAGATTTAAGACAAAACGATGAAACATTAGAAAACACATTAATAGAATTTAAGCTAGATGAAACAACAAATAAATATAAAATGTATAATGTTGAAGCAAAAATTCTAGGCATGTAAAAGAAAAAGAGGGAAAAAATGTTTGGACATAGAGCAGATGGAAAAAAAGTAAAAAACTTAGAACCACTTTTTAGAGTCATTCCGAGTATTATGTTAGAAAGAAATGATGCTCAAGTATATTTTAAACAAGATATACCATTAAAAGCAATAGATGAATATATAAGCAAAAAGGCAGAAGAAGGAATAAGAATGTCATATATGAATATCATATATGCAGGCTTAGTAAGGATAATAAAAGAAAGACCAAAACTAAATAGATTTGTTATGAATGGAACAACATACCAAAGAAATGAAATTAATGTTTCACTTTCAATAAAGAAAAGTCTAACAGATGAAGGACAAGAAACAGTTATAAAAATTCCATTTAATGGGACAGAAAATATCTTTGAAATAAAAGAAAAATTAGATGCAACAATCGAAAAAAATAAAGATAAAGAAATGGTAAATAAGACGGACAAAGTAGTAAAAATTTTAAATTTAATACCAAATGTAATGATTCTTTGGACAGTCAAAATTTTAAGATTTTTAGATAAGCATGGAATAATGCCTAAAGCAATAATAAAAGCAAGCCCATTCCATACAAGTGTATTTTTAACAAATGTAGGATCACTTGGAATAGATAGTATTTATCACCACATATATAATTTTGGTACAACAAGTTTGTTTTTTTCAATGGGAAAGAAAAAGAAAAGTTACATATATGATGAAGATGAAATAAAAGAAGAAAAATGTATAACAATAGCTTTTGTTGGTGATGAAAGAATATGTGATGGACACTATTATGCTTCATCATTTAAACAATTAACCAAATACTTAAAAAAGCCAGAATTACTTGAAAAAAATTACATAGAAAATGAAGAAGAAAGTGAAAATATATTAGTTGAATCAAACTAAAAAATATAAATTTTTTGTCAAAAATATTGACTTAATACTAAAAATATGTTATTATATTTAAGTGTTAAGTCACATGAGTCAGTAGCTCAGTTGGATAGAGCATTTGCCTTCTAAGCAAAGGGTCGGGGGTTCGAATCCCTTCTGGCTCACCAAAAACCAAGAGGCTGTAAGATTTAAGAGATTAAATCTTACAGCTACTTTTTTGATTGCCCGACTATTTCCAGACTCAGTTTCAAAGAAAACAGAACTTAGCATATTAAATTCATAGAGGCTATTTAATTTGCCTTTGATGCAGTAAAAATCAAATAATTCTATTTTATTTTTCCTAATAAAAAGTCTTCTAAATTCAAATGAATTATACCATTTTGACTATAATTGATTTTATCCATAGTTATAACATATTTTGGAAAATTATCAGCTACATATTTGAAAGCCCCAAATTCTCTTTTTATAACCTCATCACTTGATAAGAAATCTGCTACTTGTATATATTCTCTCTCACCAAATTTATCTACAACAAAATCAACCTCACCTTTATCAGTTTTTCCTATATACACTTCATATCCTCTTGCTATCAATTCATTATAAACTATATTTTCTAATCTTCCACCAATTTTCTTTTCAATTGGTGAACTCTTTAAAGTAAGTAAACCTAAATCAGTTAAATAATACTTTTGAAGAGTTGACATTACACTTTTTCTTCTTATATCATATCTATTAACTTTATTAAATATTGATGAAGTTGTAATATAATCTATATAATTCATAACAGTATCAACAGTTGTATTTATTTTTTCATTTTTTAGATATCCGGCAATTGAGTTTGAAGATAAAATTCCACCAATGTTTTCCATCATAAATTGAATTATTCTGTTTAATAGACTGATATCTTTTATAGTATTTCTTTCTACAATATCTTTTAGAATAATTGCATTATATAAGTCTCTTAAGTACATTTTTCTTTCCATTTCGTTATTTGTGTTATAAATTAATGGCATTCCACCCCATTCAATATATTCTTCCAAAGCTTTTTCTGTAATTTCTTCATTTTTTTCTTTTTTTAATTCCAAAAATTCTGAGTAAGTAAATGGCATCATTTTAATACTAATAAATCTACCAGTTAAAACTGTTGCAAGTTCACCAGAAAGTAATTTACTATTTGAACCTGTTATAAAAATACTTACATTCATCGTTGCCCTAAAGGAATTTATTACTCTTTCGAAGTCTTGAACATTTTGAATTTCATCAAAAAATAAATAATATTTGTTTTTATCTTTTATTTTACTTTTTATGTAATTGTTAAATTTTTTTGCTTGAGTATATTCTATAAAATCATAATCTTCAAAATTTATATATATAATATGGTCTTCTCTTATACCTCTTTCTCTTATTTCTTCAATTATTTGTTTTAATAATACAGATTTTCCACATCTTCTTATTCCCATAATTACTTTTATAAGTTCACTATCATAAGAGTTTCTTAATTTACTTAAATATAATTCTCTTTTGATCATATTATTCACCTCTATATTAATGATAACATATTTATTAAAAAATGTAAAGTTTTTCAGTCTATAGTCTAAAAACTTTTGAAATTTTGACTTTTTTCGAGTTCAAATTGATATTTCGTTCAATAATAATTGTTTTTTTGATTATTTTAATTAAATAAATAGCAAATTTATATTGACAATAGAAGTTGAAGTTTCAACAATTACAAGGATTTTTTAATATATAATTAATGCAATATAAAAAGACCGTGCCTGGTACAAGTACCAGACACGGCAGAGAGCGATTTAGATGGCGAAGATGTACTTCAGCCAATCTTGAAGGGGCCTAAAGAGGCTAAAAGGAGATACCGGGGCATTGACTGTAATTCCAAGGAAATCCTTTATCACACCAAAAACCCAGTCAATGAGCCTAACAGCAGACTCAACCAGCCACTTAATGGCCGGAACCTCATCAAGATAGCCGTTTCTGCACAAATAGTACAGGCAGAATAGGCACAGAATGCTGACCCAGCTGATTTTGAAGGCGTGGATCAATGATTCAAAAATGGCATCAATGCCCGGATAAATATAGTTCCGAATGAACGGAACCCCTTTGCTGCTCCACCAATTCCACACAGTACCCAAAGCCTTCTTCATCGTGTTTTCCATAGTTGTGTTCCTCCTTGTTGTCAAAAAATGTTTGCTCTCTTTTTTGAAACTCCTAACAATTGGATTTGAGTTTCAAAAAACTACGGTATACATATATTATAACATATTTTGCTCAAAATAGCAATACCACTGCGTTTTAAGCATTAGTGAAGAGTAAAAATCGATTTGAAAATTAAAATATATATAAACTATCAATATAGAAATTCAAAAAATTATTATAAAATTAGCACTCCACTATTGACACTGCTAAAATATAATGATATAATATACGTTGTAGAAAAAATATATCATAGATAGGAGGTAATATTTATGAATATACAAAAATTCACACAAAAATCATTAGAAACTATACAAAATGCGCAAACACTAGCAACAGAAAACCAAAATG
Source organism: uncultured Clostridia bacterium (assembly GCA_944386165.1). Classification (GTDB taxonomy): domain Bacteria; phylum Bacillota; class Clostridia; order TANB77; family CAG-508; genus CAG-269. The sequence continues at coordinate 120,369 of CALXAA010000001.1, read as the reverse complement.
CACAAGTAGAAGAAGAACACTTAGTATATGCATTATTAGACCAAGACAATAGCCTAATTAAAGAATTACTAAAGAAAATAAGTACAATTGAAGGATTTGAAAATGAATTAAAAACATATATAGATAAAATGCCAAAAATGACAGGAGGAGCTATACAAAGTGATAGTATATATGTTTCTCAAGATGTAAATAAAGTTTTGGCAGATGCAGAAACAACAGCAAAAAAAATGAAAGACGAATATGTTTCTGTTGAACATATAATGCTTGCAATTTTTGACAATGCCAACAGTAACATTAAAAACTTGTTAAAAAAATATGGTATTAACAAAAATGAATTCTTAAAAGCATTAGCAGATGTAAGAGGTAATGTCAGAATCACAAATGATAATCCAGAAGACACATATGATGTACTAAAAAAATATGGTCAAGATTTAACTGGCCTTGCAAGAGAACAAAAACTAGATCCAGTAATAGGAAGAGATTCTGAAATTAGAAATGTTATAAGAATACTTTCAAGAAAAACAAAAAATAATCCATGTTTAATAGGAGAACCAGGTGTAGGTAAAACAGCAATTGCAGAAGGGTTAGCACTAAGAATAGTAAGAGGAGACGTTCCAGAAGGGTTAAAAGATTGCACAATTTTCTCACTAGATATGGGTTCTTTAGTTGCTGGAGCAAAATATAGAGGAGAATTTGAGGAAAGATTAAAAGCTGTTTTACAAGAAGTAAAAAAGAGTGAAGGAAAAATAATATTATTTATAGACGAAATTCATACAATTGTTGGAGCAGGAAAAACAGATGGTGCAATGGACGCAGGTAACTTATTAAAACCAATGCTAGCAAGAGGAGAATTACACTGTATAGGAGCAACAACACTAAATGAATATAGACAATATATAGAAAAAGACCAAGCACTTGAAAGACGTTTCCAACCAGTAATGGTAGATGAACCATCAGTAGAAGATACTATTTCAATATTAAGAGGACTAAAAGAAAGATATGAAGTATATCATGGTGTAAAAATATCAGATAATGCACTAATTGCAGCAGCTACATTATCACATAGATATATTTCAGACAGATTTTTACCAGATAAAGCAATAGATTTAATTGATGAAGCATGTGCTATGATAAAAACAGAACTTGAATCTATGCCTACAGAACTAGATGAAGTATCTAGAAAAATTATGCAATTAGAAATAGAAGAAACAGCATTAAGCAAAGAAAAAGATGAAATCTCTAAACAACGTTTGGCAGATATTCAAAAAGAAAAAGCAGAACTAAAAACCAAATTTGATGCAATGAAAGCAAAATGGGAAAATGAAAAAGCATCTATTGGAAAAGTTCAAAAACTACGTGAAGAAATTGAACAAGCAAATGCACAAATGGAACAAGCAGAAAGAAATTATGACTTAAACAAAGTTGCAGAATTAAAATATGGTAGAATTCCAGATCTACAAAAACAATTACAAAAAGAAGAAGAAATTGCAGAAAAAAGTAAAGAAGATGGATTATTAAGACATAAAGTAACAGAAGAAGAAATTACAAAAATAATTTCAAAATGGACAGGAATTCCAGTAGCAAAACTAATGGAAGGAGAAAGAGAAAAAATACTTAACTTAGACAAAGTCCTTCATAAAAGAGTAATAGGACAAGATGAAGCTGTTGAAAAAGTATCTGAAGCAATAATGCGTTCAAGAGCAGGAATAAGTGATCCACGTAGACCAATTGGCTCATTTATGTTCTTAGGACCTACTGGTGTTGGTAAAACAGAACTTGCAAAATCATTAGCGGAAAGCTTATTTGATGATGAACACAATATGATAAGAATAGATATGTCTGAATATATGGAAAAATATTCAGTATCAAGATTAATAGGAGCACCTCCAGGATATGTTGGATATGAAGAAGGCGGACAATTAACAGAAGCTGTTAGAAGAAAACCATATTCAGTTGTACTATTTGATGAAATAGAAAAAGCACATCCAGATGTATTCAATATTCTATTACAAGTACTAGATGATGGACGAATAACAGATTCTCAAGGAAGAACTGTAGACTTTAAAAACACAATTATAATATTAACTTCAAATTTAGGCTCAGACTATATTTTAGAAGGAATTCAAGAAAATGGAGAAATTTCAGAAGAAGCAAAACAAAAAGTAAATGAATTATTAAAGAGAAGTTTCAGACCAGAATTTTTAAACAGATTAGATGAAATTGTATTTTATAAACCTCTAAGAAAAACTGAAATTTCAAAAATTCTAGAACTTTTAATTAAAGATATAGAAAACAGACTTGAAGATAAAAATATTAAACTAGAATTATCACAAAAAGCAAAAGATTATTTAATAGATAATGGTTATGATGAAGTTTATGGTGCAAGACCACTAAAGAGATTTGTACAGAAAAAACTAGAAACTTTAATTGCAAGAAAGATTTTATCACAAGAAATATTACCTAACACAACTGTAAAAGTAGACTGTGATAATAATGAATTATGCATTAAATAGGATAAATTTATTAATACACAAATAGTTAAACAGATTAGTACAACTATTTGTGTATTTTTATTTTTTTATTATAGACTTTTTCTGGAAAATAATATATAATGAGTATGTTAAAAAGAAAGGAAGAAAAAAATGGTAGAAGTATCAACATCAATATTATCAGTAGAGAGCGGAAATGAAGCAGAAACATTTCTACTACTAGAAAAATCAAAAACAGATTATTTTCATATAGATGTAATGGATGGAAAATTTGTTAAACAAGATACCTACAAAAAGATGATAGAATATAGTAATTACATAAGAAGAATATCAAATTTGCCATTAGATGTGCATTTAATGGTAGAAGATGTAGAAACAGGAATAGAAGTATTTTCGGCAAATGAACCAAATATAATTACATTTCATCTAGAAGCATGTAAAAATGAAGAAGAAGTAATGAAAAATATAGAGTTAATAAAAGAAAAAGGAGCGAGAGTTGGAATAGCAATAAAGCCAGATACTCCAATACAAGAAGTTTATAAATATTTACCATATATACATATGTGTTTAGTAATGACTGTAGAACCAGGAAAAGGTGGTCAAACATTAATTACAGAAATGATTGCAAAAATAGATGAATTAAAAAGTTATATTGACAAAAATAATATTGAAATTGATATAGAAGTAGATGGTGGAATTAATTTAAAAACAGCTCAAAGAGTTAAATATGCCGGAGCAAACATATTAGTTGCAGGAACAGCAATTTTAATGGCATCTGACTACAAAGTTATTATTGATGAATTAAAAAGTTAAAAAGGAAAGAAGGTAAAATTTATGTTAAATTTAAAGCTTAACTTAAAATATTCAGGAATTGAACAAAAAACTATAATGCAATACAAAGAACAAGTAGAAAGAATACATCAAGAATTACATGATAGGGCAAATGATGAATCTGATTTTGTTGGATGGCTAAACTTACCAACAAAATTTGATAAAAAAGAATTTGAAAAAATCAAAAGTTCTGCAAAAAAAATACAAGAAGATTCAGAGGTATTAATTGTAATAGGAATTGGAGGGTCATATTTAGGGGCAAGAGCAGTTATAGAAAGTTTAACAAATACTTTTTATAATATGTTGCCTGAAAAGAAAAGAAAATTTCCACAAATTTTATTTGTTGGAAATAATTTAAGTCCAAATTATATTAATGACTTAATAGAAGTACTAGGAACTAAAGATTTCTCTATAAATGTAATTTCAAAATCAGGAACAACAACAGAACCAGCAATTGCATTCAGAATTTTTAGAGAAATATTAGAAAATAGATATGGATTAGATGAAGCTAGAAGTAGAATTTATGTTACAACAGATAAAGAAAAAGGAGCATTAAAAACATTAGCAACAGGAGAAGGATATGAAACATTTGTAATACCAGACAATGTTGGAGGAAGATATTCTGTTTTAACAGCAGTAGGATTATTACCAATTGCTGTTGCTGGAATTAATATAGACAAACTAATGGAAGGGGCAATAAATGCTCAGTTAAAATACGAAGATTCAAATTTAAAATATAATGCATGTTATCAATATGCAGTTGTAAGAAATATTTTATATAAATTATATAAAAACATTGAAATACTAGTAAATTATGAGCCAAAAATGCACTACTTTACAGAATGGTGGAAACAATTATTTGGAGAGAGTGAAGGAAAAGACCAACTTGGAATATTCCCAACAGGTGTTGATTTTACAACAGATTTACATTCTATGGGACAATATATTCAAGAAGGAAGAAGAAACTTATTTGAAACAGTAATAAGAATTGAAAAATCAGAATCAGATATTACAATGAAAGAAGAAGAAGACAATTTAGATGGTTTAAACTATTTAGCAGGAAAAACATTAGACTATGTAAATAAAAAAGCAATGGAAGGAACAATAGAAGCACATTCATCTGGTGATGTACCAAATATCATATTAGAAATACCAAAACTAAATGAAGAAACAATAGGACATTTAATATATTTCTTTGAAAAAGCATGTGCAATGTCTGGAATGATTTTAGGAGTTAATCCATTTAATCAACCTGGTGTTGAAAAATATAAGAAAAATATGTTTAAATTATTAGAAAAACCAGGGTATTAAATTTTAAGAAGAGGCGCAAAATGGTAGTAGAAAGAGAATATTATGTACAATTATCACAAATAGGAAAAGAAAATAAAATAACAAATAAAGCATTACTTGGGATATTTGAAGATATTGGAGGAGTGCATTCTAATATTGCAGGATTGCGGAATTCCTACAATGGATAAAACACGTTTAACATGGGTATTAATTGATTGGAAAGTTCAAGTTATAAGGAGACCAATTTATGCAGAAAAAATATTAGCAAGAACATGGTCAAAAGATGCTCAAAAGTTCTATGCTTTTCGTGACTTTGAAATTCAAGATGAACAAGGAAACATTATAGTTAAAGCAATGTCAAAATGGGTTTTAATAAATATGGATACAGAAAAATTAGAAAGAGTAAATGAAGAAATTCTTTCAAAATATAAACCAGAATTAGAAAAATTTTCATTTGGACCAGATGAAGTGTTTGAAAAGTTAAAAGAACAAGAACATTATGAAAGAGAGGCTGATTATACAGTAAAAAGAGGAGATATTGATGTAAACAAACATATGCATAATATCAACTATTTAGATTTGGCAAATGAAGCTTTACCAGATGACATCTATTTTAATTCAAAAGAATTTGATTTTTTTCAAATTTCATATAAAAAAGAAATTAAATTAGGGGAAACTGTTAAATGTAAATATGCATTTGTAAATAATAAACATATTGTTGTAATAAAAAGTCAAGATGATACAAAATTACATGCAATTATTGAATTAATTTAATATTTTTGTACACAAAAAATGTAGGGATAAACAAATTATATCCCTACATTTTCTATGTGAATAAATCTATATTTACTAAAATTATATTCTCCAACCTTTTTTCCTAATACATCATAAGTATGTGCTGCAATTGCTATATCATTTAAAGAAGAACCTGTAATATTAATTATAAATAAACTATGTTCAAAAGTTGAACCATTAAATGAAAGTTGAACAATATCACCAACTTCAATTTTATCCTGCAAAACTTCAGTTCCTCGAGGACCAAATCCATTATTTGTAGTTAAAAACTTATATAAAAATTCAACACCACTCCAAGATGGAGATTTATCATATCCATTATTATAATACCATCCATTTTTTTGCATAAGAAATTGCAGATGTTCTATCATAATTTACAATATTCATAAACATCACCATAACATTATATGGTGAAATATTTTTTTTGTGAAATTATTCATTAAAAATATAACCTGTTGTATCTGGTCTTACAATATCACTATCTTGTACAACATTAAATTTATATTCATAATCTATAATCATATCAATTTGACTAGAAAATAGATCTATATCTGATTTTTCTATAGCTCTTACAATTAACCCTGTTTCTTTATCTACATATCTTTCATAATCATTTCCCTTAAAAACATAACATTCTTTTGTATTACAATAGGTTTTATCTATACCTGTAATAAAAGCTTCTTGCATATTTGTTAAAAATCCACATGATACATATATTTCAGGTACTACATGACTACCAACCATAGACTCAGGATTTTGTATATATTTTTTTCCATCTAAATCTGTTAAAAATAATTCTTCAGTTCCTTTTTTATAATAAGTTAATTTTTGAATTTGATTACCGTTTACATAGCTTGTTTTTGTAGTTAAATAATCTTCTCCTTTATTATAACTTTCTGTTATTGTTAATGAATCTCCTTGATATGAATATAGTTTAGCATAATAATTATTATTTAATAAATTTTCTTTAGCTTTTTTAGAAAGTGAAGTCATAATGAAACTTCTTCCTATTACAATTACAACATATATTATGATTAGAGTTAATATAATTAATTTTAATATTTTCATTTTATTACTAAATTTTTTTATGTATTTTACTTCTCTTTCTTCTCTTTTCATATTATCTATATTCAATTCTTTTTGCATATTTTCTAGTATATTTTGACACTCAGTACATTCTTTTAAATGTTCTTTAATAAATAAATTAGTTTCTTCACTTGTTAAGTTTTCAATGTAATTAGGTAATAAATCTTGAACAATTTTACAATCTTTTTTTTCATTCATATTAATCAACCTCCTTTAATTGATTTTTTCCTCGATAAAATGTTACTCTAGCCCAGTTTTCTGTTTTATTCAAAATAATCCCTATTTCTTTAAAACTTAATTCTCCTGTTATTCGTAAATACATTACTTCTCTAGTTTGAGCATCTAATTTTTGCATTTTTTTATATAATCTTATTTTTTCATCATTTGAGATAACTTGTTCTTCTAATGAGTTTAAAACTTGTATATTTAATAATTCAGACTCTTTTGTATTTACTAACTTCTTATTTTTTCTACATTGATCATACCAAAGATTTTTTGCAATTTGACATAACCATACTGACATTTTACATTCGCCTTTATATGTATTAATTTTTTTTACTGCTTTGCAAAAAGTTTCTTGGGTAAGTTCTTCAGAAATATCGCTATTATGAGTTAAACAGAATAAGTATTTGTTTACTGTTTCAAAATATTCTTCGTATATTTTTTCAATATCCTGCATAACTTTTATCCTCCTTTGCATATATGACGTATGAAATTCAAATTCGTTACAAAAATTTGTTAAAATTATATCATATTGCCAAAAAGGATTCTACTCATTTTTATTCTGCTTCTTTAAAATATTAATAAGTTTTATTCCGACTCAATGAAAAATTAACAACTTCACTAATAAAAATAGAAATTATATATCCACTAAAGCCCAAAACAGGTACAAAAAAATAAATAAAACCAATACTAATAATACAATCAAAAACATTAATAGCCATAACAGAAACCTGAGCATCTAACCCTTTTAAAATGCCATCAATAACAATATCTAAATACATAATAATTATTAAAGGAGAAAGTATACGCAAATATTTTGCAATTTCTAGTTTTTGATAAATTAAAGTGCTCAATAAATCAGAAAAAGTAAAAATTATAATAGTAATAAACATTGCAAAAATAAAAGTAAAACTCAAAATAAAAATAGATACTTTTTTTATTTTATTATATTTTTTCTCAACTAATAATCTAGAAAATTCAGGTATTAAAAGTCCACTAAAACTAGTAACTAGTATAACAGGAAACATAATAATAGGCATTGCCATACCATTAACAATTCCATAAGAAATTAAACTATTTGAAGCATTCATTCCACTTTTTTGTAAACTAGAAGGTATTATTAATTGTTTTATTGTAGAAAGTCCTGAACGCAAATAAGATGTTATAGCAACTGGTATAGTAATTCTCAAAATACGTTTATTATAAGAATCTAAATCTTTATATCTAGATTCTAATAAATTTTTTCGCTTGTCAAATTTATAAAAAACAAACAAAGCTAAAAAAGAAACTACTTCTGAAATTACATCTGCCAAAATTAAAGAATAACAAGCAAAGTCAATGGTTTTGGGCATAAAAGAACTTAATAAAAATGCAGTAAATATAATTTTTACAAGTTCCTCAATAAATTTAGAAACAGCATTTTTATATACTCGTCTAACAGCTGTAAAATACCCATTTATAGCTGATGACATAGAAATAAATGGTAATGCAATACAAATTAAATAAATTACATTTTTACTAATTTGATTATGTAAGCATTTTAATACAATAAAATCAGCAAAAATAAAAAAAACAAAACTTGCACAAATTCCAAAAAATAAGCTAAAAAGAACACATCTAGTAGCAGCTTTCTTACTTCCAGTTTCATTATTTGCTGCAAGTTCTTCTGAAACAATTCTAGTTGTAGCGATATTTATACCAGCTGAAGCTAAAGTTATTCCAAAAGTATATACAGACATAACTAGAGCAAAAACTCCAACAGCTTCTTCTCCAATAGAATTAGATATGTAAACATTAAAATATGTACTAATTATTTGTAAAATTATTGAACTAAATAATAATATTAATGTATTAAATATAAATGTTTTAATTTTTTTCATATAAAATAACCTTTCAAATAATAATATTAATAAAGGTCTATTAATATGATTTGAGAATAAAAAAATATAATTCTACATAAATCACATCTTAAAATAAAAATTAATATAATATATAAAAAGTTGGAGGAAATCATAATGAAAATTTTAAAAAAGACATTTGGAGTATGTCTAGTAGGACTAGGAATAGGAATATTACTAGCATTATTCCTTCCAATAACTGGGTGGCTCTTTTTAATAGGAGTAATAGTAATACTTGTAGGAATATTATGGCTACTCTGCTAAAAAGGAAAAAAGGAGGTACATATGACTATAGTAGTAAAAAAAGTTCCAAAATGCTTAAGAGGCATAGTTAAATTATTATTTGGAATAAAAGATTAATTGAATAAAAAATGAAAAAAAGCACATACCTTATATGAAAGGAGTGCTTTTTTATGGATAAAAAACAAAAACAAACTCATCCAGAAGTAGGAGAAGATGCGACTCAATACGGAGAGTTTGTATCATCTTATTTTGCTTGGATACCATTACCAGACCAAAAAATTAAGGCGGAAGAATTAGCTAAAATGACAAAAACAAAAGATAAAAAGAAAAAATAACATTTAAGGAGGAAAATAAAATGTTATATAAATTTACAAACAGAGCGAAAAAAGTTATTGAAATTGCAAATGACAAATCTATTGAATTAGGCCATAATTATATAGGTACAGAACATATTTTATATGGATTAGTAAAAGAAGGTGAAGGAATTGCATCTAAAGTATTAACAAACAAAGGAATTACATCTGAAAAAGTATTAAAAGAGATTCAAGAAATGTTAGGAAATGGAAAAGAAATAAAAGAATCTTTAGGATTTACACCAAGAAGCAAAAGGGTCCTAGAAAATGCTTTTTTAGAAGCAAAAAGAATAGGATATAATTATATAGGAACAGAACATTTATTATTAGCAATTCTAAAAGAAGAAGATAGTATTGCAGTAAAAATTATAATAGAATTAAATGTTGAAATACCACAAATATATAATGAAATTGCAAAAGTAATAAATGAAGAAATATATAATGAAAACAATAAAGAAACTTCAAATAATAAACACCAAAATTCTCAAACGCCAATACTTAATCAATATGGAGAAGACATTACAGAAAAAGCAGAAGAAGGAAAATTTGACAATATTATAGGACGAGAAAAAGAAATTGAAAGAATGATAGAAATTTTATCTAGAAGAACAAAAAATAATCCATGTTTAGTTGGAGAACCAGGAGTAGGAAAAACAGCTATAGTTGAAGGATTGGCTGAAAAAATTATTATTGGAGATGTGCCTCAGAATTTAAGAGAAAAAAGAATTGTTAGTATAGATCTTTCAAGTATGGTTGCTGGAACAAAATATAGAGGTGATTTTGAAGATAGAATAAAAAAAGCATTAGCTGAAGTAAGAAAAGCAGGAGATATAATATTATTTATAGATGAAATACATACTATAGTTGGAGCAGGAGCAGCAGAAGGAGCAATTGATGCTGCAAATATTTTAAAACCACTATTAGCAAGAGGAGAAATTCAATTAATAGGTGCTACAACACTAGAAGAATATAGAAAATATATAGAAAAAGACTCTGCTTTAGAAAGAAGATTTAGTATAGTTAAAGTAGATGAGCCAACAGAAGCGGAAACAATAGAAATATTATATGGAATTAGAGATAAATATGAAGCACATCACAATGTAAAAATTACTGATGACGCAATAAAGGCAGCAACAGCTCTATCTGTTAGATATATAACAGATAGGTTTCTTCCAGATAAAGCAATTGATTTAATTGATGAAGCAGCTTCTAAAACAAGAATAAAAAAATATATTGAACCAGAGGAAATAAAAAAGATGCAAGAAGAATTAGAAAAAATAGAAAAAGAAAAAGAAGAATCAATTTTAAGTCAGCAATTTGAAAAAGCAGCTAGTTTAAGAGATAGAGAAAAAGAAATTCAAACTAAATTAAATGAAAATTTAGAACATTGGAAGACTCAAAAAAATATAGATATTACAGAAATTAAAGAAGAAAACATTGCAGAAGTAATTTCAAAATGGACAGGAATACCAGTTCAAAAGTTAAATGAAAATGATAATGAAAAATTGAAACATTTAGAAGAAAATTTGCATAAAAGAGTAATTGGACAAAATGAAGCAGTAGAAGCTGTTGCAAAAGCAATAAGAAGAGGAAGAATAGGACTAAAAGACCCCAAAAGACCAATAGGTTCATTTTTGTTTTTAGGGCCAACAGGTGTTGGAAAAACAGAATTATCTAAAGCATTAGCAGAAAATATATTTGACAATGAAAATACAATGATAAGACTTGATATGTCTGAATATATGGAACCACATTCTGTATCAAAAATAATAGGGGCACCTCCTGGATATATAGGACATGATAATGGAGGGCAATTAACAGAAAAGGTCAAAAGAAAGCCATATTCACTTATTTTATTTGATGAAATAGAAAAAGCCCATCCAGATGTAATGAATTTACTTTTACAAATTTTAGAAGATGGAAGACTTACAGATTCCCAAGGAAGAGAAACTAATTTTAAAAATACAATTATTATAATGACTTCAAATATTGGAGCAAGATATATTACAGATAAAAAAATATTAGGTTTTGAAAATGAAAATAGAAAAGAATATGAAGACACGAAAAATGAAATAATGAAAGAATTAAAAAAAGAATTTAGACCAGAATTAATAAATAGAATAGATGAAATAATAGTATTTCATACATTAGAAGAAAATGAAATACTACAAATTACTAAAATAATGTTAAAACAAGTTGAAAAAAGATTAGAAGAAAAAAAATATTTAGTAAAAATTGATCCATCTGTTGCAGAAAATATATCAAAAACTAAAATAGACAAAAATTATGGAGCACGTCCTTTAAGACGAGCAATTCAAGAATTAGTTGAAGATAAAATTGCAGAAGATATTTTAAATGGGGAAATTGTAAAAAATAAAGAATTTATTTTTAAATTAACAACATTATAAATAAAAAAATGGATATTAATTTGATATCCATTTTTCTAATTTTATCTCTTTATATTTTTTTAATACTTCATCATATTTTTTAAATTCATCTTCCCAAATAATATTAGGAATCTTATCAAAAGCATTAAAAACTTTTTCTGCTTCCATTAAATAAACAACTTTTTGCTGAGGTGTTAATGTTTTGTACCTTTGAGAAAACTCATATAATTTATCTAAAATTTGGTTTGCTTCAATAAAACTCCAGAAATCTTTAACATTTATTCCTGCAAGCTTTATCTGCATAACAGCAAATGCACATAATGCGAAAATTATAAATACTAATATATATATTACTACTATTAATCCCATTAATTAACATCCTTTCAATGTTTCATTATTATAATTTGTTTTATTCACAATAAATGCTAACACTTCTAATTATAACATATTTTGGGCAAAAATGCAAATATATCAAAATTTCAACAGTAATGAGGAATAAATTTTAAGTTTTTAAAATTATTTCTCATCATTCTTAATTTCTAAGATTTTTAAGAATTTTTTTTAGAGTATCTTCTGTAATTTTCACATATAATCCTTACCTCAAAAAATATATTTTTTTGAGATTTCTATTGATTTATTTTATTTTTATTATATACTTAATTTAAGAACAAATCTTAACTGTATTTTATTATTTTCGGTTAGGTTTGCTATTGTATGAGTAAGTGCTTGTGTTAAGAGGGCACTTACTTCTTTTTTGCTTATCTTTAATTCAATTATATATTTTATACCTTTTTCTAATAATTGCCTTATTGTATGTGCAAATTGTATAAAAAAGTAATGTGCTTTTATTGCATTGTAATTTTGTGAATATACATGTTCTATATCAAATGTTCCATTTTTCTGTATATTAAATCCTTCATTTTCTATTCTCCATCTCTGCCTTCCAAAATTTATGATTTCTTTACTATTTCTCGCCGTTATTTTAAAAGATACTATCCACATATATTCTTTTCCTTCATTATGCACTCTTTTTAAGCAATGCTTACAATGTCTTTTTTTAAACTTCATCATATTGGTTCCATCTATTACTATTTGAAAATATTTTCCTTTAAATCTGTATTTATAAAACATTTTACTTCTTATTAATCTATTTACCATATATTTTTGTATTTTTCTTAGTTCTTCTATATTTATCTTTTCAAATACATTATTTATCGTATCATAATGTGGTATTTCTTCTAGTTCTATTTCTAATATTATTGTTATTACTGACATTTGATATTCAACATAACTTTGATGTCTTGTGTCTGTTAATTCATTCAGCTTTTTGCTTAATCCTGGAAAATATTGTTTTACTATTTTTACTACATCTGAAAATATTTCTATTTCCTTTTTTATTTTTTCTCTTCTGTTCATAAAAATCACCATTCTTTGTTACAATCTTTTTTCTTTATTGTATCAAATGATGGCTTTTCATTCTACTTTTCTACTTTTTTATTGCGAAAAATTTTTATTCCTCATTACTGAAATTTCAATTGAAAATATTAAATACATATGGTAATATTTATTCAGAAAATAAAGGAGAAAAAATGAAAAAATTAATAGAAAATGAATTAATAAAAATATTTAAAAGAAAAAATATATACATATTAGTATTTATAGGAATTTTAATGATAGTAGGTTATAGCATGTCTCAAAAAATAACAAATCCAAAAGTTGATGATATCGTAAAACAATATGAAAAAGGATATGAAAGAGATAAATCATATTTAGAGTATCAAAAAAACATAGATGATGAAAAATATGAAGAAATTTTTGAAAGAATGGCACTTGAAAAATATGCTTATGAAAATAATATTCAATATAATATATTATTAAACACAGAAAGTACAAATGCTCCAGTGCCAAAAGATGCAAGAATAATATTAATGAAAATTTTTGACAATTTTGATATCATTTTTGTTTTTATAGTTATAGCAATATCTAGTACAATTATTTCTGAAGAATATAGTAAAGGAACAATAAAAAACTTATTTGTAAAGCCTCATAAAAGAGCAAAGATTATGTGTTCAAAAATAATAACAAATATATTTATTGTAATTATAATTATAGTATTTATGGTTTTATTACAATATACAATTGGTGGTTTAATATTTGGATTTGATAGTTATAGTTTAGATGCAATAATATATAATAAAGCAGATCAAAGTATCAATGTTATGAACTTAGCTTATTATATGATAAATTTAACAATTAATAAAATATCATTGTATATATTATTAATTGCTATAGGCATACTAATTAGTTCATTTACAAGTAATATAGCATTAAATATTCTAATTTCTTTAGGAATATATATTATATTTAATTATTCTAATATTGTATATTCACCAATAATATTAATTATTTTTGCAATTCTAATTGATATGTTATCATTAATAATATTTCAAAAAAAAGATGTAAAAAATGAATAGGGGTGTAAATAATGAAAATTTTAGTATGTGAAAATTTAAAAAAGCAAGTAAAAAGAAAAGTAATTATAGAAAATATTTCATTCTCAGTAGATAAGGGAGAAATTGTTGGATTAATCGGACCAAATGGAGCTGGAAAAACAACAATAATAAAATCTATTTTAGGTTTAATAAACTTAACTGAAGGAAAAGTAACTATAAATGGATATGATATTAAAAAGAATTTTGTAAAAGCTATAGAAAAAGTTGGAGCAATAGTAGAAAATCCAGATGCATATATGTATTTATCAGGATATGACAATTTAAAAATAACAGCAAATAATTATAAAGGAATAACTAAAAGTAGAATAGATGAAGTAGCAAAAATAGTAGGATTAGAAAACAGAATAAAAGATAAAGTCTCAACATATTCATTAGGAATGAGGCAAAGACTGGGAATTGCAGAAGCAATCATTAATAATCCAGAACTATTAATATTAGATGAGCCTACAAATGGGTTAGATGTAGAAGGAATAATAGAAATAAGAAACTTAATAAAAAAATTATCACATCAAGGGATAGCAATTATTATTTCAAGTCATAATTTAACAGAAATTGATAATCTATGTAATAGAATTATAGCTATAAAAAATGGAAAAATGATTGTAGATGAGACAATAGATGAATTTAAAACTTCAGAAAATGGTGAGAAACTATCATCAGAAGAAGCATTTATAAAAAAAGTAGGTGAAAATAAAATTGTTTAAGCAAATGGCAAAAGAAAAGGACAAAATATAAAAAATGTTGTTGTATATAATTTTGAAGTAATAGGGAGATTTTTAATAATGGATTTAAAAAATTTATCTAATGTAAATTTAGTAATTTTTGATTTAGATGGAACACTAATAGATTCAAATGGAATAAATAATAATATAGATGTTCAATTGGCATTTTTACTTGGTGAGACTAAAAGAGCAGAAGAAATATTAATAGAAAGAGATAATGTTTTTAAAGATAATAATTCAGGTGATATATATTTAAATTATTGTGAATATTTAAAAACAAAATGTAAAACTTGCTCTTGCTACAGTTTCAAGGAGAGAAACTATAAATATTTATATAAGTGAAAATAAATATATAAAAAATAAATGAAATTTCAGACTATAATGTGGTAAATTTCAAAGAATTAATTGAATTATTTAAAAAAGCAAAAACTTGAACTAGACATTTTTTATTGTCTAGTTTTTTATATTGAATTAAAATAAATACTAAAAAATAAAAATTATTTTTTTAAAATTTAATAATAAGATAATAAAAAATAACAAGAAAATTAAAAGATAATATAAGAAAAAATAAAAAAACTTTAGATTTAATATGTATAATTTATGGAAATAACTGTAACTTTAATATAATTGCTGATTTTGCACTATAAAATGAAATGCTAGGCAAGTAAGGACTTTTTGTATTTTAAATAGAAAATGTAATAGGAATTTTAAAATTTATATTTGTAATTTCATAATATTTATGATAATATTTTCTAAAAAAGTTTTTTATTTGCACTTATTATATATATAATTAATTTTAAAATAATTTATATTATATAATAAATAACAAGAAAGAAGGAGGTAAAATGATAATACCAGAAAAATTAAAAAAAGGTGATACAATAGGAATTGTAGCACCATCAAATCCAATAATTGGAGACAATGTGGAAGAAATTAAAAAAGCAAAAAAAATAATAGAAGATTTAGGCTTTAAAGTTAAATTTTCAAAAAATTTGTTTTCAAACACAAATGAATACAGTGCAACAGCAAAAGATAAAGCAAAAGACATAAATGAAATGTTTGCAGATAAAGAAGTAAAAATGATATGGTGTGCAAAAGGTGGAGAAAATAGCAATTCAACATTTGGATATTTAGACTTTGAATTAATAAAACAAAATCCTAAAATAATATGTGGATATAGTGATATCACATCAATAACAAATATAATTACTGAAAAAACAGGATTAGTAACATTTAGTGGTACAAACTTTAAAACAATAGCAACAGATGAAACAGAATATAGCTTAAATGAAGCTTTAAACAGATTTGTAAATGGTAGTTTAGAATTTGGAAATACTCCTGAAGGCTATAAAACAATAAAAGAAGGTATAGCAGAAGGAAGACTAATAGGTGGAAATTTAAGTCTAACAAGAGCAATGGTAGCAGGAAAATTTAATATAGACTTTAAAGATAAGATACTATTTTTAGAAGAACTAGGATTTGAAACAGGACCAGCTTTAGTAAGTAATTTCCTATATTATATGAAACAAAATGAAATATTTAAAAAAATAAAAGGAATTTGGCTTGGAAATTATACTCATGAAAGTGGAATAACTTTAGAAAAAATATTAATAGACGTTATAGGTAATGAGTTTAAAGGTCCAATAATAAAATCTGAAAATTTTGGACATATAGAAAATAAAACAGTAATTCCAATAGGAATAAATGCAAAAATAAATACAAATGAAAAAATAAAAATAAAATTATTAGAAAAATGTGTTAAATAAAATTATATTATTCAAATTAATAATAAGTATATTTATTATAAATAAAATTTTATTAAAAATATTAAATAGTAATAAATTTACTTATTATTTTTTTGTAAATTTATTCATTATGTATGTAAGCTTAAGGAGATAGCAACTAATGATAAGTTAATAAACAAAATTGTAAAATATATTATAAGAAAATATGTGTAAAAAATAAACTTTAAAAAAATACAAAAAATTTTAAAAAAATATTTAATTAAATAAAAAATAATTTGCAAATTAATTTTAAAAAAATATATTAAAATAAAATATATAATTTAAATTAAATAAATAAATTTATCAAAAAAATAATATTTAATTATTAAATAATAAAAATATATAAAAAATAATTGTAATTAAAAATAAAATTTAATAAATAAATTAATAATAAAAAAAATTAAATTAAATAATAAAATAAAGAAAAATAAAATTTAATTTATCTTAATAATAATAAAAAATAATTAAATTAATAAGAATAAAAGAAATATAATAAGAAAATAATATACTTAATATATGGAAAAAATTGTAACACAAAAACAACTTTTTATATTAAAGTAAGAGATAAAAAGCTAGGTAAATAAGAAATCCAAATTAATAAAACAAAAATTATAATTTAACATTTAAAATTGAAATTTATTACTCAAATTTTTTTGAATATTTTTTGTAAAAAATATATATTAAATTATAAAAAAATAAATAATAATTATTAAAATATTTGCTTGTTTTATTATAAATATATTTTAATTATAATTAGATAAGCAATTTTCTTATGGAAAGTATTGACATATCAGAAAAAAGTGATATAATATTGTACGTAAAAAACACATAAAGAGTAGTTTATGGGGAAGTGCCTTTTAAATAAGGTCCGAGTAAATGATGAGACTTTATGGAAGAAAAAAACAAAAAGGGAGGAATTAAAAATGTCAGTAGTTGCAATGAAACAATTACTAGAAGCAGGTGTTCATTTTGGACATCAAACAAGAAGATGGGATCCAAGAATGGCTGAATACATATTCCAAGCTAGAAACGGAATCCATATCATCGACTTACAAAAAGCTTCAAAGAAAATTGATGAAGCATATGAATTCATCAAAGAACAAGTAGAAGAAGGAAAAACAGTTCTATTTGTTGGAACAAAAAAACAAGCTCAAGAATGCATGAAAGAAGCTGCAGAAAAGAGCGGAATGTACTATGTAAATCAAAGATGGTTAGGAGGAATGCTAACAAACTTTGACACAATCCAAAAAAGAATTCAAAGATTAAAAGATCTTGAAAAAATGGAACAAGATGGTACATTTGATGTATTACCAAAAAAAGAAGTAATCTTATTAAAGAAAGAAATGGAAAAACTAGAAAAAAATCTTGGTGGAATCAAAGAAATGGACAAACTACCAGGAGTTATATTCTTAGTAGATCCTAAAAAAGAAAGAATAGCAATATTAGAAGCTAAAAAATTAAACATTCCAGTTGTAGGAATTGTAGATACAAACTGCAATCCACAAGAATTAGATTATCCAATTCCAGGAAATGATGATGCAATAAGATCTGTAAGCTTAATAGCAGATGTTATGGCAAACGCAATAATCGAAGGAAAACAAGGAGAAAGCTTTGAAACAGCAGAATCTGAAGAACAACAACCAACAGAAGAAGCAACATCAATGGAACAAGTTGTAGCAGAAGCTGAAGAAAAAGTTGAAGAATAATTTTGTAAAAAAGTGGATTTACCACTAAATAAGAGTAGGGCTTTAACTGCTCTACTCTATTTTAATAAAAAGTAATCTGTAAAAACAGATTAACAAAAATATAAAAGGAGGAATTTTAAATGGTTACAGCTGCATTAGTTAAAGAACTAAGAGAAAGAACAGGTGCAGGAATGATGGACTGCAAAAAAGTTTTAACAGAAACAGATGGAGACTTAGAAAAAGCATCAGAACTTTTACGTGAAAGAGGAATAGCAAAAGCTGCTAAAAAATCTGGAAGAGTAGCTGCTGAAGGTATGGTAGAAGCATATATTTCAGAAGATGGAAAAGTTGGAGCTATAGTAGAAGTAAATTCTGAAACAGACTTCGTAGCTAAAAATCAAGAATTTAGAACATTTGTAATGGATATAGCAAAACAAGTAGTAAAAAATAACCCAAAAACAGTTGAAGACTTACTTCAAGAACCAGCAATATTTGAAGAAGGAAAAACGGTAAATGAAGCATTAATTGGAAAAATTGCAACAATTGGAGAAAATATTTCAATCAGAAGATTTGCAAGATTTGAAACAACAGATGGATTAATTGAAAAATACATCCATGGAGATGGAAAAATTGCAGTATTAGTAAATATGACATCAGGAAATAAAGAATTAGCAAAAGATGTATGTATGCAAATTGCTGCTGCAAGACCTGAATTTGTAAGTAGAGAACAAGTTCCTGCTGAAAGATTAGAAAAAGAAAAAGAAATTTTAAAAGCACAAACAATGAATGAAGGAAAACCAGAAGCAATTGCAGAAAAAATAGTTATGGGAAGAATTAATAAATTCTATGAAGAAATTTGCTTAGTTGACCAAGAATTTGTTAAAGATCCAAGCCAAAAAGTATCTAATATATTAAAAGATGCAAAAGTTGTAGAATTTGCAAGATTTGAAACAGGAGAAGGAATTGAGAAAAAAGAAGAAAACTTTGCAGAAGAAGTTATGAAACAACTTAAATAGATATTGAAAAAATAGTAAGAAAAGTCTCTTACTATTTTTTTGTAGTATTTTGCAATGATTAATCTTTCTTAATGTTTCCTTAAAACTTTACAATTTAAGGAAAAATGTGTTATAATAAATATGTAGTTATAAAATATTTACAATAGATTAGGAAGGAAAGCAAAATATGAAACTTATATCATGGAATGTAAATGGAATAAGAGCTTGTTTAAAAAAAGGTTTTTTAGATTTTTTTAAAGAGGCAAATGCCGACATTTTTTGTTTACAAGAAACCAAATGTCAGCAAGGACAAGTTGAATTAGAAATAGAAGGATATACAAGTTACTGGAATAGTGCAGAAAAGAAAGGATATTCAGGAACAGCAGTATTTACAAAAAAGAAACCATTAAATGTAACATATGGTATAGGGAAAGAAGAGCATGATAAAGAAGGAAGAATAATTACTTTAGAATTTGAAAACTTTTATTTAGTAACAAATTATACACCAAATGCAAAAAGAGAATTAGAAAGACTAGATTATAGAATGATTTGGGAAGATGAAATAAGAAAATATTTACTAAATTTGAATAAAACAAAACCTGTAATAATGTGTGGAGACTTGAATGTAGCACATGAAGAAATAGATTTAAAAAATCCAAAAACAAATAGAGGAAATGCAGGATTTACAGATGAAGAAAGAGAAAAAATGACAGAACTTCTAAATGCAGGATTTACAGATAGTTTTAGATATTTGTATCCAGAAAAGCAAGAATATAGTTGGTGGTCATATATGGGACACGCTAGAGAAAAAAATATAGGTTGGAGAATTGACTATTTTATTACATCAAAAGATATTAAAAAAAATATAAAAGAGGCAACAATATATTCAGAAGTTCTTGGAAGTGATCATTGTCCTATTGGTTTAGAAATAAATCTATAAAACATTACTAGCAAAAGGAGTGATTATATGAATGAAATAAAAAGAAACTTTTCAAAATGGATGTACTGGTTTATGCTTGCTGTTGCAATAATACTTGTATATAAATTTTTAGATAATTTTACGGCAATTGGCAATGCAATAGGAAATTTTTTTGAAGCAATATCACCATTTTTAGCAGGAGCATTATTAGCTTATCTTCTATATATACCAGAATCAAGAATTGAAAAAAAATTTGTAAAATCTAAGAAAAAATTTATAAGGAAAAGAGCTAGAGGAATAAGTGTACTACTTACATTTACTATTGCAATATTATTAATAATTTTACTTGTAAATGTAATTTTACCAATAGTAACAGATAGTATAGTAGAATTAGTAAATAATTTTCAAACTTATTGGAATTCTACAATGGATAAGTTAAACTCTTTACCTGAAGATTCAATACTAAAGAACGAAAAAGTCGTAGAAACAATAAAAGGTTTAGGTAAAAGTCTACAAGAAATTGATTTGACAAAATATATAAACTATGAAAAAATAACAGAATATATAAAGGGTGCTGTTGGAGTTGCAAGTGGAGTATTTGATGCGTTTGTAACAATAGTAGTTTCAGTATACATTTTACTTCAAAGAACAAAAATAGTAAATTTTTTGAATAAGTTATGTATGGCACTATTTAATGAAAAAATATGTAGTACAATTAACAAATATTTCAATAAAACTAATGAAGTATTCTTTAAATTTATTAGTGGTCAATTAATTGATGCCGTAGTAGTTGGCGTACTTGTTACAATAGCAATGTCTATTATTGGAGTAAAATATTCTGTTCTTTTAGGATTTATGATAGGGTTATTTAATGTAATACCATATTTTGGAGCAATATTTGCAGTTGCTATAAGTGTATTAATAACAATTATAACTGGAGGGTTATCACAAGCTATAATAATGGCAATTGTTGTTATAATATTACAACAAATTGATTCAAACATTATAAATCCAAAAATATTAGGAAGCTCTTTAGATATAAGCCAATTAATTGTAATAGGAGCAGTTGCATTAGGTGGAGCATATTTTGGAGTTCTTGGAATGTTCTTAGGAGTTCCAGTTGCAACAGTTTTAAAAATAATTATATGTGATTGGGTAGAATATAAAAATAAACAAAAATACAATTATTAAATTATCCAAAAAAAGATTTATTAAGTAATTAGATACTTAGTAAATCTTTTTTTCTTTATGAAATTTAGAAGTTAGCCTTGACAAACAATTGGATAAATGGTACAATGTTAACCGTAGTTAACAAAATTTGCTAATGCAAAAAAAATTAGCAAAAGGAGAGAAAAATATGATATCAAAATCATCGGAAGAATATATAAAAAACATGTACATTTTAAAAAAGCAGAATGGTAAGATTAGAGTAACAGACATAGCCAAAAAAATGAAATGTAGTAAACCTAGTGTTAATAAAGCAATTAATATTTTAAAAGAAGAAAAACTAATAAATTATGAAACATATGGAACAATAGAATTAACAAAACAAGGAGAAAATTTGGCAAAAAAAATTTTAGAAGCATATGATATTACTTATTTATTTATGAAAGATGTATTAAATTTAGATGAAGAAGAAGCAAAAAGCGAAGCAGAAAAAATAAAATCCACAATTAGTGATAATACGATTAATAAATTAGCAAAATATGTTCATAATGCTTTAGGATTAAAAAGTTTAAATTGTAATTATGATATTAATAATGAACAATGTAGAAGCTGTATAAAAAGAACAGACGTAAAGTCAAAAATATAATAATAGAAAGGAAACAAAAAATGGAAAACAAATTACTTGAAATAAAAGATTTATATGTAAATGCAGGAGAAAAAGAAATATTAAAAGGATTAAATTTAAACATAAAAAAAGGAGAAGTCCATGTTATAATGGGACCAAATGGAGCAGGAAAATCGACTCTTGCAAATGTAATATTAAACAATCCTGAATACAAAAAAATAAGTGGTCAAATAGATTTTGAAGGAGAAAACATAAATGACCTAAGTACAGATAAAATTGCAAAAAAAGGAATATTTATGTCATTTCAAATGCCAGAAGAAATTCCAGGAATATCAACAATTAATTTTTTAAGAACAGCTAAAAATAATATTACAAATAAACCTGTAAAAATTTTTGAGTTTAAAGATTCCGTAAAGAAATTTTCAGAAGAATTAAACATGAATCCAAAATTAATTGAAAGAAATTTAAATGTTGGATTTTCTGGTGGAGAAAAAAAGAAAAATGAAATTTTACAAATGCTTATATTAAATCCAAAACTTGCAATTTTAGATGAAACAGATTCAGGACTAGATGTAGATGCAATAAAAATAGTATCTAAAGGAATAGAAATGTATAAATCAAGTGAAAATGCAGTTTTAATTATAACTCATAATACAAGAATTTTAAATCATTTAGATGTTGACTTTGTACATGTATTAATAAATGGAAAAATTGTAAAAACAGGTACAGCAGAACTAGCAAAAGAAATAGACGAAAATGGATACACACAATTTAAAAATTTATAATGAAAGGGAAAAAATGAAAACTCAAGTAGAAGATATAAATAGAAATATATATGATATAAAAAACAAAGATGATTATGAAATTAAAATACAAGGACTAAACAGAGAGATTGTAGAAGAAATTTCAAGGTTAAAAAACGAACCAGACTGGATGTTAGAAATAAGATTAAAAGCACTAAAAATGTATGAAGAATTAGAACTTCCAACATGGGGACCAGATTTATCAGAATTAAATATGGATGATATTGCAACATATGTTAAGCCAAAATCAAAATTAAACAGTTCATGGGAAGATGTTCCTGAAGATATAAAAAATACATTTGATAAGCTTGGAATACCAGAAGCAGAAAAGAAATCGCTTGCAGGAGTTGGAGCACAATATGATTCTGAAGTTGTATATCATAGTATGAAAGAGGACTTAATAAAACAAGGTGTAATTTATACTGATATGGAATCTGCAGTAAGAGATTATCCTGAGATAGTAAAAAAACATTTTATGAAATGTGTTCCAATCAGTGACCATAAATTTGTTGCATTACATGCTGCCGTATGGTCTGGAGGATCTTTTGTATATGTACCAAAAGGAGTAAAACTTGATTTTCCATTACAATCATATTTTAGACTAAATTCTCCAGAATCAGGACAATTTGAACATACATTAATAATAGTTGATGAAGGAGCAAGTTTACATTTTATAGAAGGATGTTCAGCACCAAAATATAATAAAGTTAATTTACATGCTGGTTGTGTAGAATTATATGTTAAAGATAATGCATACTTAAGATATTCAACAATTGAAAATTGGTCTAAAAATATGATGAATTTAAATACAAAAAAAGCAATTGTTGGAAAAAATGCTCAAATGGATTGGGTAACAGGTTCATTTGGATCAAAAGTTTCAATGTTATATCCAATGAGTATTTTAAATGGACAAGGATCAAAAACAGAATATACAGGAATAACATTTGCAGGAGGAGGACAGAACCTAGATACAGGATTTAAGGTAATTCATAATGCTCCAAATACATCATCTGTAATAAATTCTAAATCAATATCAAAAGATGGTGGAGCTTGCACATATAGATCACTTGTTAGAATAAATGAAAATGCTAAAAATTCTAAATGTAGTGTAAGTTGTGAATCTCTTATGTTAGATGATATTTCTAAATCTGACACAATACCAGTAAACGACATAAAAACAGATGAAGTTGAATTTTCTCATGAAGCTAAAATAGGAAAAATAAGTGACAAAACAATTTTTTATTTAATGTCAAGAGGATTGTCTGAAGAAGATGCTAAAGCAATGATTGTTAGAGGTTTTGCTTATCCAATTTCTAAAGAACTTCCTGTAGAATATGCTGTAGAAATGAATAATTTAATTAATTTGGAATTAGAGGGGGCTATTGGATAATATGGAAAAATTAAAATTAAATAATACACCAGTAAGAACAGCAAGAAATTTTGCAATAAATAATATAGAAGTCCTTTTTGAAATGCCAAAAGAAATCCGAAAATTTAAAAATGTTGAGATTATAAATGATAAAAGTATAATAGATAATGAAGTCTCAAATAAGGAATTAACTTATGGAACATGTAAAATTTTAGAAAAACTTATATTTGAGGAAGCAAATAACAAAATAAGAATACAAACAACAAAACCAAAAGAAGATATTAAAATTATATATAATTTTGATGATAACAATTTAAATTTAATAAATCAAATAGAAATAATAGCAAACAATGACACAAATGTCACAATTATATATAAGTCAAAAACATCAAGAACATGTTTTCATAATGGAATTGTAAGAACAACAGCAAAAGAAAATGTACAATTAAATGTTACAATAGTTAATATGTTAAATGAAAATACAGATAATTTTGAAGCAATAGAAAATACACTTTATCAAAATTCAAATGTAAAATATACAATTATTGATATTGGTGGAAAAACAAGTGTATCAAATTATTATTCAAATATAATTGGAACTAATGCAAGTAATGATTTAAAAACAATTTATTTGGGAAGAAATAATCAAATAAAAGACATAAATTATATTGCAGAATTAAAAGGAGAAAAAACAAATATTGATATAGATGTTCAAGGTGCTTTAAAAGACAATGCAAAGAAGAATTTTAAGGGAACTATAGATTTTAAAAAAGGAGCTAAAAAAGCTAAAGGAAATGAAAACGAAAGTTGTATGTTGTTATCTAATAAAGCAAAATCAATTGCATTACCAATGTTATTATGTACAGAAGAAGATGTAGAAGGAAATCATTCAACATCTTCTGGAAAAGTAGATGAAAAACAATTATTTTATATTATGGCAAGAGGAATAAGTTATAAAGAAGCGGTTAAATTAATTGTAAAGTCTAAATTTAACAATATAATTGAAAAAATAAAAGATGATAATTTAAAAGAAGAAATTCTAAAAGAAATAGATGAAAGATTAGATTAGTATAAATTAAAAAACCTCTTTCAAATAGATAAATAAGAGGTTTTAATTTAATAATAGGGAGGGTTTATGAAAGCTCAAGAAATAAAAAAAGATTTTCCGCTATTACTAAATCGTGATATTGCTTATTTAGATAGTGGCGCTACATCTCAAAGACCAATTCAAGTAATAAAAGCAATAGAAGAATTTTATGAAAAGGAAAATGCAAATCCACATAGGGGATCATATGAATTAAGTGTTGAGGCAACTGAAGAATATGAAAATACAAGGGCAAAAATTGCAAAATTTATTAATGCAAAACATACGGAAGAAGTAATATTCACCAAAAACGCAACAGAAAGTTTAAACTTAATAGCATATTCTTATGGAATGGATAACTTAAAAAAAGATGATGAAGTAGTTATATCTATAATGGAGCATCATTCTAATTTAGTACCTTGGCAAAAAATAACAAAAGCCACAGGAAGTAAATTAAAATATATGTATATTAATAAAAATTTTGAGATATCTGATGAAGAAATAGAAAACAAAATTACAGACAAAACAAAAATTGTTGGAATTACACATGTTTCAAATGTTTTAGGAACAATTAACAATGTAAA
This sequence comes from uncultured Clostridia bacterium, assembly GCA_944386165.1. GTDB lineage: Bacteria > Bacillota > Clostridia > TANB77 > CAG-508 > CAG-269. Next base: position 94,525 of record CALXAA010000001.1, on the reverse strand, counting down.
AAAAATAATTGAATGTGCACATAAAAAAGGAGCCATTGTTGTAGTAGATGCTTCACAAAGTATTCCTCATATGAAAATTGATGTACAAGACTTAGATGCAGACTTTTTAGTATTTTCAGGACATAAAATGTTAGCTCCCCTTGGAGTTGGTGTGCTATATGGAAAGAAAGAAATTTTAGATAAAATGACACCATTTCTAATGGGTGGAGAAATGATAGAATATGTGTATGAACAGGAAACAACATTTGCACCTTTACCATATAAATTTGAAGCAGGAACACAAAATGTAGAAGGTGTTGTAGGATTAGGAGCAGCAATTGATTATATAGAAAAAATTGGATATAATCAAATACAAGAATTAGAAGATGAAATAGTTTCATATGCAAAACAGGAATTATCAAAACTAGATTATTTAACATTATATATAACTCCAAATTCTAAAAATCATTCAAGTGTAATTTCATTTAACATTAAAGGAGTTCATCCTCATGATGTAGCTAGTATATTAGATTCAGAAGGAGTATGTATTCGTTCAGGAAACCATTGTGTACAACCACTTATGAGATTTTTGGATATTGATTCAACATGTAGAGCAAGTTTCTATTTTTATAATACTAAAGAAGATGTTGATAGACTTGTTCATGCTTTAAATAAAACTTATGAAATGTTTAAGAAATATATAAATAAATAGCGAAAAAATGTTTGAAAATACATTGGCAAATTAATATAAAAATGATATATTTAACTACAGTTGGTTGGACTATCTATCCCTCAGCATAAGTGCATAGAATGGCAAGAGATTCTGTGCTTTATGCTCTTGCTAATCTATGCATTTATGCTAATTTAGCTTAAATGTAAATTTTACGTAAAATATATTGTCACAGAAAAAATTGAATGTCAATAGAAAGGTGAAAAAATGGAAGATTTAAATAATATTTATAATGACTTAATAATGGAACATAGTATGAATTCATATAATAAAAAGAAATTAAATAAATGTGATTTGTGTGAAATGGGTAATAATCCAAATTGTGGAGATGAAATAGAAATTCAATTAAAACTAAATGGAGATAAAATAGAAGATATGGCATTTACAGGACATGGATGTGCCATATCACAAGCTTCAACATCTATAATGATAGATACTTTAAAAGGAAAAACAATAGAAGAAGCAAGAGAAATTATAAAAACATTTATAGAAATGATTAAAAGAGAAACAACAGATGAAGAAGAATTAAAAAAATTAGAAGATGCCATTGCATTTAGAAATATTTCAAATATGCCAGCAAGAGTAAAATGTGCTTTACTTGCATGGCACACAGTAGAAGATATGATAAATAAGACTGAAAAGTAAGTATTAAGGAAGGAATAAAAAATGGAAAATAAAAAGGTACTAGTTGGAATGAGTGGAGGAGTGGACAGTAGTGTATCTGCATTATTACTGAAGCAAGAAGGATATGAACCAATAGGAATTACATTAGAACTATTTGGAGAAAATAATTCTAATGCAAATGAAGATGCTAAAAATGTATGTAATTCAATAGGAATATCACATTACACATCTGACTGCAAAGAACAATTCAAAAAAAATGTAATACAAAATTTCATAAAGTGCTACGCAAACTGTGAAACTCCAAATCCATGTATAGAATGTAATAGATACATGAAATTTGGGTATATGTGGAAAAAAGCAAAAGAATTAGGCTGTAATTATATTGCTACAGGACATTATGCAAAAACTGAATACTCTGAAAAATATGGTAAATGGGTATTAAAAAAATCAAATGTGGTAAAAAAAGACCAAAGTTATGTTTTATGGAACATTCCGAAGGAAATACTAGAACATGTAATATTTCCATTATCAGAGTTTGAAAATAAAGAACAAATTAGGGAAATAGCTAGGAAAAACAACTTAAATGTTGCTGAAAAAGAGGATAGTGAAGACATTTGTTTTATACCAGATGGAAATTATAAAAAATTTCTAGAAAATAATTCTGATATAAAACCTAAAACAGGAAATATAGTAACAAAAAAAGGAGAAATACTAGGAAAACATACGGGATTATATAATTACACAATAGGACAACGAAAAGGCTTAGGGATATCATATTCAGAGCCACTATTTGTGTTAGGATTTAATTCTCAAAGAAATGAAGTTATAGTTGGAACTAAAGACGAATTATATAAAAAAGAACTAGTTGTAGGAGATATAAATTTATTATTATTTGATGAAATTGAAGATACATTAGAAGTAAATGTAAAAATAAGATATTCGTCAAAAGAAGCTAAAGCAAAAATTAAACAAGAAGGAAAATATATTAAAGTAGAATTTGAAGAACCTCAAAAAGCAATTACTCCAGGACAATCTGCAGTATTTTACATAGGTGATATTGTTGTAGGTGGAGGAAAAATCGTTTGAAAAAGTCATGAAAAATTTTTATGGCTTTTTTCGATTTAACATTATTTTAAAAAATACAAATAGATAAAAATCAATAAAATATTAAGAAATAACTGTATTGAAAAATACGAATAGATATGCTACTATAAAGATATATTTAGATGTTTTACAATATAAAAGAGGAATAATTTATGATTAAAAAAAAGGCAAAAATATTTAAAATTATAATGTTTATAGTTGCAATATTATTAATAATAGGAATTATAATATATTTATTCCCAGTAATGAAGGATTTATCAACACATGAAGGGCAATTAGCTTTTAAAGCAAGAATTGAACAAAGTGGAATATTGGGATTTTTAATACTGCTTGGATTACAAATTGCACAAATCTTTTTAGTAATATTGCCAGGAGAGCCTTTAGAAATACTAGCAGGAATGTGCTATGGAGCTATAGGAGGAGCAATATTTATATTTTTCTCAGTAGCATTAACAACAACAATAATATTTTTATTAGTTAGAAAATTTGGCAGAAAATTTATTGAACAATCTTTTGATAAAGAAAAAATAGATAAAATTGAAAAAAGTAAAATTTTTCAAAACCCTAAAAACATAGAATTTATATTAGCAATATGTTTTGCAATAACAGGAATTCCAAAAGATATTTTGATTTATGTTGGAGGATTACTTCCAATTAGACCTATAAGGTTTATTTTAATAGCTACATTTTGTAGATTTCCATCTGTAATATCATCTACAATTGCTGGACAATATTTTTCAGAAGGAAATTGGAAAATTAGTCTATTAATATACGGAATTACTTTTATTGTTACAATATTAGCATTAATAATTATTAGAATTTTTGATAAAAACAAAATTACAGAAAAGGCTTTAAAAGATTTAAAATAAATTTAAGCATTGTTTTTTTATATTGTATATGCTAAAATATGGTGGAAAAGAAATTCACCATATTTTTTATTTTTGGAAAATATTAAGTATTGCATAAAAATAATTGGTGAAAAATAAAAAAGAAAGGAAGTTATATTATGGAAGAATTAGTAATCAAAAAATGTACACATTGTGGTGCAATTGTAAAAGTTATAAAGGACTGCAATTGCAAAGATGGAATCCAATGCTGTGGAGAGGAAATGAAAACACTAGTTCCAAACTCAGTAGATGCTGCAGTAGAAAAACATGTACCAACATATGAGGTAAAAGATAATAAAATTTTAGTTAAAGTAAATCATGTTATGGAAGACGATCATTACATTGAATGGGTAACATTCAAAAATGAAAACAAAGAAAAAACTGTATATTTCAAACCAGGAGATGAAGCAGTTGCAAAATTCTGTTATCATCAAGGAACAGTAATTTATGCTTATTGCAATAAACATGGATTATGGAAAAAAGTTGTTGAATAAAATTTAAAAGAAAAGGGGGTATATCAGATGGAAAAAGATGAAATAACAAAATTATTAGAAGAAAAGAAATATAATGTATTAAAAGAAAAACTGAAAGAAATAAACAGTGCTGATATACCGCCGTTGCTGGAAGAACTTGATAAAGAAAGTGTTGTAAAATTATTTAGAATCTTACCTAAAGAACAAGCTGGAGAAGCATTTTCATATATGGAGCCATATATGAAAGAAAAATTAATTCAGGATTTAACAGATGCTGAATTAAAAGGAATTTTAAATGAACTCTTTATGGATGATACAGTAGACTTAATTGAAGAAATGCCTTCAAATGTAGTAAAGAAAATCTTAAAAGTTGTAAACGCAAAAGATAGAAAAATAATTAATGAGTTATTACAATATCCAGAAGATAGTGCAGGAAGCATAATGACAACAGAATTTATAGATTTAAAAGAAACAATGACTGTCGAACAAGCATTACAACGTATTAGAGATATTGGTATTGATTCTGAAACAATTTATAATTGTTATGTTTTAAATAGAAATAGAGTTTTATTGGGAATGATTAATATAAAAGAAATATTAATTTCTAAGAAAGAGCAAATTATAAAAGAATTAATGACCACAAATGTAATTTCAGTAAATACATTAGAGGATCAAGAAGATGTTGCAAAATTATTTGATAAATATGATATGTATGCTTTACCTGTTGTAGATACAGAAAATAGATTAGTTGGAATTATTACAGTTGATGATGCTATTAATGTATTACAAGATGAAACAGCAGAGGATTTTGAGAAAATGGCGGCTATGAGTCCAAATGAAAAAGGGTATTTTGAAACATCAGTTTTTAAACATGCTAAAAATAGAATTGTTTGGCTTTTGGTTCTAATGCTTTCATCTGCTATTACAGGAGGAATAATTACAAATTATGAAGAAGCATTTGCAGCAGTTCCACTACTAGTAGCATTTATTCCAATGATAATGGGAACTGGAGGAAACTGTGGATCGCAAAGTTCAACATTAATTATTCGTGGGCTTGCAACTGATGAAATAGAATTAAAAGATTTATTTAAAGCCCTATGGAAAGAATTTAGAGTATCAATTATTGTAGGAGTTGTTCTAGCAATTGTAAATGGTATTAGAATAATGATTCAATATAATGATTTACAATTAGCTATTGTTATAGGATTAACATTAATTGCAACAGTAGCATTATCAAAAGCACTTGGTTGCTTATTACCAATGTTTGCAAAAAAATTAAAATTAGATCCAGCAATCATGGCAACACCTTTAATAACAACACTTGTTGATATATTCTCAATTTTAGTATATTTCCAAATAGCAACAGCAATTATGCATATTTAAAAATTTAACGAAAAAAGCATTTTAAAGAAGGAATCTTTATTTAATGCTTTTTTTATGTATTTTTCCATATCCAAGATAACGTAAAACACTTGACAAATAGTATATTTAGAGTTATACTTAAACAGTATAAAAGGAGAGAATATGTCTGAAAATAACAATAGGAAAGTATTTGATAATTTAGTTTCAAGAACAAAAGTATACTTAGTTATTATATTAATATTATTTGTTTTAATATCTGTGATTAAGCCACAACTAATCATTCCATCACTAATAGTATATATAGCTATTATAAGCTACACTTATTTTACAAACAATAAAAGAAAAAGTGAAATATCAGAGCAATTGCAAGACTTAATATTAACAGTTGACTCTGCTGCAAAAAGTAGTTTAATAAATTCGCCAATTCCACTTGTAATATTAGAAACAGATGGAAATATAGTTTGGAAAAGTGCAAAATTTGTTACTGAATTTGCAGATATTGATATAAATAATTATCTTGATGATTTAATTATAGATGTAAAAGATGAGATTGAAAAAAGTGAAAATCCAAAAAGAAAATCTGTAACAAGACAAATAGAAATTGGTAAAAAAATTTATACAGTACAAGGAGAATTTGCGAAATCAAAAAAATATGACAGAAGAAGATCTGCAGAATACATGATAATTCTATATTTTATTGATGAAACTGAAAAATATAGACTAACCAAAGAAAATGAAGATCAAAAAATTTGTGTTGGAATCATAATGATAGACAATTATGAAGAAGTAACACAAAGAGTTGATGCAGAACAAAAAACACAATTAATGGCAAAATTAGAAAAAACAATATATGATTGGGTAAATCAAACTAATGGAATTTTAGTAAAGTCAGACAGAGATACTTATGTATATATATTTGAACAAAAAAATCTTGAAAAAATAAAAGAAGATAAATTTGCAATACTAGATTCAGTAAAAAACTTAGTTAGAAAAGACAAAATACAATTAACATTAAGTATAGCAATATCAAATGAAGGAGAAACAGAAAAAGAAGTATATAAATCAGCATCTGCAGCAATGGATGTAATATTAGGTAGAGGTGGAGACCAAGCTGTAATCAGACAAGATGGTAAATATTTGTTCTTTGGAGGAAAAGTAGAAGAAATAGAAAAAAGAACAAAAGTAAAAGCAAGAATTGTAGCACATGCATTAGAAGAATTAATATCAGAAAATGATAAAATAATGATAATGGGACATACAAATCCAGACACAGATGTAATAGGTTCAGCATTAGGAATTTATAGAATTGCAGTTAGTTTAGGAAAAGAACCTAAAATAGTAACAAATACAGATACTCCATCAATAAAAGATTTATTTGAAAGTATTCAAGATCAATATAAAGAAGTATTTATAAATAAAGAAACAGCTATTTCTCAAATAGATAGTGAAACACTATTAATAATAGTTGACACACAAAAAAAATCTTATGTAGAAGAACCTGAATTGTTGACAAAAACAAATAAAATAGTTGTAATTGATCATCACAGAAGAAGTGCAGACTTTATAGATAATAGCATTCTAACATTTCAAGAAGTATATGCCTCATCTGCAGCTGAACTAGTTACAGAAATTATTCAATATACGCAAAAGGATATTGAATTAACAGAAACAGAAGCAGAAGGACTATATGTAGGAATAATGACAGATACAAAAAACTTTACATTTAAAACAGGAGTAAGAACATTTGAAGCAGCGGCGTATTTACGTAGATGTGGAGTTGATATAATAAAAGTAAAAAAATGGTTTCAAAGTGATTTGGAGAGTTATAATAAAATTTCAGATATTGTAAGAAAAGCAGAAATAGTAAGAGATGGTATTGGAATTTCAACTTATGAAGTTAAAGAAAAAGATACAAGTTTAATATGTGCAAAAGCAGCAGATGAATTATTAACTATTGGTAATATAACAGCATCATTTGTTTTAGGAACTATGGAAGATGGGAAAATATGCATAAGTGGACGTTCAATAGGAGATATTAATGTCCAACTAATATTAGAAAAGTTAGGAGGAGGCGGACATATTACATTAGCTGGAGCCCAATTAGAAAATAAAACAATTGAAGAATCAAAAACAGAATTAATAGAAAAAATTAATGAATATTTTGAAGAAAAAGAATAAAAATAACCTGAGAGGAAAGTGATAATCATGAAAGTTATTTTAAAAGCAGATATAAAAGGAGTAGGAAAAAAAGATGAAATAATAAATGTATCTGATGGATATGTTCGTAACTTTTTATTTCCAAAAAAACTAGCAGTAGAAGCAAATGCAGAAAACATGGCAAAATTACAAGCACAAAACGATTCAAAAAAATTTAAAAAAGATACAGAAAGAGAAGAAGCAAAAAAATTAGCAGAAAAAATGAATAAAATCATGTTAAAAATAAAAGTAAAAGCAGGAGAAAACGGGAAAATTTTTGGAGGAGTTTCTGCTAAAGACATAGCTGATGCTTTTGAAACACAGCACAATATAAAAATTGACAAAAAAAAGGTTGATTTAAAAGAAACAATAAAATCATTAGGAACACATACTGTTTCAATAAAACTATTTGAAGGCATTATAGGAAAAATTAAAGTAGATGTAATTGGTTAAAACTTATTATAAAAATTTCATTGATAAATTAGGAAAACATTCTAAGGAAAGGGGCAACAAATGGAATTAGGAAAAGTACCACCACATGATGAGGATGCTGAGCAAGCTGTTTTAGGAAGTATGTTAACAGATAGTGATGCTGTAATGGCTGCTGTAGAAGTTTTAAAAGCAGATGCATTTTACAGAGAAGATAATAAGACAATATATCAGGCAATACTAAATTTATATAATAAATCAGAACCAATAGATATAATAACATTAAAAGATGAACTAGAATCCATGGGAAAGTTCGAACAAGTAGGTGGATTTGAATATTTAGCAAGTCTACCAGATAAAGTACCAACAACTGCAAATGTACAAAAATATATAAAAATAGTTGATGAAAAATCAGTATTAAGAAGTTTAATAAAAACAGCAAATGAAATAATAGATTTAGGGTATAATCAAAGTGAAGATGTTGAAGACATAATGGAAGGTGCAGAAAGAAAAATTTTTGATGTAATGCAAAGTAAAAACAGTAAAAGCTATACACCAATTAAAGATGTATTAGTAGAAAGCTTCACAAACTTAGAAAAATTATACAATCAAAAACAACATATAACAGGAGTTCCAACACAATTTTATGACTTAGATGACAAAACAGCAGGTCTACATGGTTCAGAACTTATTTTAGTAGCAGCAAGACCTGCAATGGGAAAAACAGCATTTGCACTAAATATAGCAACAAATGCAGCACTAAGAGCAAAAGTACCTGTAGCTATTTTTAGTTTGGAAATGTCAAAAGACCAACTTGTAAACAGAATGTTATGTAGTGAAGCAATGGTAGATAGTAACAAAGTAAGAACAGGAAAACTTGATGAAGAAGATTGGGTTAAATTAGCAGAAGCAATTGGTCCACTTTCAGAAGCAGGAATATATATAGATGACACACCAGGAATTTCAATAATGGAGATTAGAACAAAATGTAGAAAACTAAAAATGGAAAAAGATATAGGGCTTGTTGTTATAGACTATTTGCAATTAATAGCAGGAAGCAATAGAAGAAGTGGAGGAAGTAGAGAACAAGAAATTTCAGAAATAAGTAGATCATTAAAAATTCTTGCTAAAGAATTAAATGTTCCTGTTATAGCATTATCACAGTTGTCTAGGGCAGTAGAGCAAAGAGAAGATCATAGGCCTATGCTTTCAGACTTACGTGAATCTGGAGCTATAGAACAAGATGCAGATATAGTAATGTTTTTATATAGAGATGATTATTATAATAAAGAAAGTGCAGAAAAAGATATTGCAGAAGTAATAATTGCAAAACAAAGAGGAGGTTCAACAGGAACCGTTAAATTGTATTGGATGGGAAATTATACGAAATTTGTTAACATTGAAAGAAGATTTGATAATTAATTTAAAATATGTAATAAGTTTAATAATATTAATCTACAAAAAATTCAGATTAATATTATTATGCTTTAATAAAGTTTTTATTAATAATAATACAAGGAGAAAATAAATGAAGCAGAAAGTAATAGAAACTATAAAAAAATATAATCTAATAAAAAGTGGAGATAAAATAGTACTAGGGGTATCTGGAGGACCAGATTCAATTACAATGCTAGATATATTAAAAGACTTAAAAGAAACAATGAATTTCGAAATTTATGTAGTACATGTAAATCATATGATAAGAGGACAAGATGCAATTAATGACCAAAAATATGTAGAAAACTACTGTAATAAAAACAATATTGAATTTTATACAAAAGCAATAGATGTGCAAGAAATTGCAAAAAGCAAAAAAATAGGAGTAGAAGAAGCTGGAAGAATTGCAAGATATGAAGCATTTGAAGAAATTTTAAAAAAAACAAATTCGAATAAAATTGCTACAGCACATAATAAAAATGACAAAGTAGAAACAATAATAATGCATATTCTTAGGGGAAGTGGAGTTTCTGGCTTAAAAGGAATATCACCTATAAGAGATAACAAGTTTATAAAACCATTAATTGAGTGTAGTAGAGAAGAAATTGAAAAATACTGTGAAATAAATAAGTTAAATCCATGTATCGATAAAACAAATTTTGAAAACTCATACACAAGAAATAAAATAAGAAATATAGTAATTCCATATATAAAAGAACAATTTAATCCCAATATTGTAGAAACAATAGAAAGATTATCTGAAGTAATATCAAGTGAAGATGAGTACATTTCAGAAATTACACAAAAAGAATATGAAAAATTACTTATATCAAAACAAGAAAATCAAATAGAAATAAAATTAAAAGAATTTAATATACTAGATAATGTAATTAAAAGTAGACTTATACTATTAGTAGTAAAGAATATTTTTGGCTCAATACAAGGAATTGAGAAAATAAATATAGTTGATATTATAAAATTATGTAAAAACAATATAGGAAACAAATTTTTAATGCCAAATAAAAACTTAAAAGTGATGATAAAAGACAAAAAAATTTATTTTATAAAAATATAGTAAAAGAATAATATCCCTAATAAAGCCATTAGAATGTAACAAAAAAGACACAAAAAAAACATAAAAAAACTATTGAAAAATAAAATGAGTTATGTTATAGTTCAAATTGTAAAATTTACACAAATGAAGAATAGAGCTTATTACACAAGCAATATAATGAAATTAGGAAGGAAAGTGGTAAATTGAAAAAGAGTATAAAAACATTAGCAATGTGGCTAATAATAGGAGTAATAGTAATTGTATTATTAACATCAATCATTGAAAATAAAAGTTCACAAATTACCTATTCAGAATTAATTACAAGTATTGAAAATGGAGAAGTTGAAAGTATAGTAATTTCATCAAGTGGTAATTTAGCAACAGTAAAAATGAAAGATTCAAAAATTGAAAAAGAAGTAAGCATACCAAGTTTAGATAGCTTTATGACATATTCACAAGATTACTTAAAATCAGGAGCATTTTCATTAGAAGAAGAAAAAGAATCTGTTTGGATTACAGCACTTAGCTTCTTAACACCATTTGGACTACTTATAATATTCTTAATATTCTGGGTTATAATGATGAGTGGCAGTAATCAAAACGGATCAAAATCGATGTCATTTGGAAAAAGCAGAGCAAGACTAGTAAATGCAGGAGAAAAAAATAGAGTAACATTTGATGATGTAGCAGGTGTTGATGAAGAAAAAGAAGAATTAGAAGAAATAGTAGAATTTCTAAAAAATCCAAAGAAATTCACAGATATGGGAGCAAGAATTCCAAAAGGAGTACTACTTGTTGGTCAACCAGGTACAGGAAAAACACTTTTAGCAAAAGCAGTAGCAGGAGAAGCTGGAGTACCATTTTATACAATAAGTGGTTCAGACTTTGTAGAAATGTTTGTTGGTGTTGGAGCTTCAAGAGTAAGAGACTTGTTTGAGCAAGCAAAAAAAACAGCACCATGTATAATATTTATAGACGAAATTGATGCTGTAGGACGTCAAAGAGGTGCAGGACTTGGTGGAGGACATGACGAAAGAGAACAAACATTAAACCAATTATTAGTAGAAATGGATGGATTCTCAGATAATGAAGGAGTTATAATTTTAGCAGCAACAAATAGACCAGATGTATTAGATAAAGCATTACTTAGAGCAGGAAGATTTGACAGACAAATAGTTGTATCTAGTCCAGATGTTAAAGCAAGAGAACAAATATTAGAAGTTCATGCACGTAAAAAGAAATTAGCTGATGATGTAGATTTAAAAGTAATTGCAAAAAACACTTCAGGATTTGCGGGGGCAGATTTAGAAAATGTATTAAATGAAGCAGCATTACTTGCTGCAAGAAGAAATTACAAAGAAATTGGAATGAAAGAAATTGAAGATGCCATGGTAAAAGTTACTATGGGACCTGAAAAGAAAACTAGAGTAAGAAGCGAAAAAGAAAACAAATTAGTAGCATATCATGAAGCAGGTCATGCCGTTGTAAGCAGATATTTATCAACACAAGACCCAGTTCATCAAATATCAATAGTACCAAGAGGAATGGCTGGAGGATATACTATGTATAGACCAACAGAAGACAAATCATTTATGTCTAAAACAGAAATGGAAGAAAACATTGTTTCACTTCTTGGAGGAAGAGTTGCAGAAGCAATAGTATTAAATGATATTTCAACAGGAGCAAGTAATGATATTGAAAGAGCCTCACAAATTGCAAGAAATATGGTTACAAAATATGGAATGAGTAGCAAAATAGGAACAGTTATGTTTGGTGGAGGACAAGGCGAAGTATTCTTAGGCAGAGATTTTGCACAAACAAAAGATTATTCAGAAGAAACAGCAGCATTAATAGATGAAGAAGTAAAAAGAATAATACAAACAGCATATAATAAAGCTGTAGAAATTTTAACAGAACATATTGACAAACTTCATGTAGTTGCGGGAATACTAATTGAAAAAGAAAAAATCGAAGGAGAAGAATTTGATAAAATTTTTGAGAATGGATAATTTTATCCATTCTTTTCTATTGACAAAAAGTGATATTTGTAGTAATTATATAGTAAAAGAAAGTGCTTTAAAATTATAGAACAAAAGAAAGGAATACATATGAAAATTCAAGACTTAGCAATCATATTTGTAATAATAATATTACCAATTTCAATTGTACTTTCTGTTTACACTCAAAATCAAATACAGACAATAAAAATACAAACAGAATATGACACAAGATTAACAGCAGCAACTAGTGATGCAATCAAGGCATTTCAAATTAATACAATAAATAGTTCAACATCTGATTTAGCAAATTCAAAGCTAAGAGATATTGAAGCATCAGTTGAGACATTTAAAACCTCATTAAAATCTGTATTTGGATTAAATGGATATACAGAAGAACAAATGAATCAATATATACCAGCACTTGTATATACAATGTATGATGGATTCTATATTTATTCGAATTATAATAATCAAAACTATTTAGGACTAAATCAAGATGGAGAAAATATTTACGGATTAAAACCATATATATCATATAGTGCTCAATACAAAACAGCTTCTATTGATGTAGTAATAACATATACGCTTGATAACTATTTAACAATTCAAGGTATGGTAAATGACAAGTACTATAATGAATCAGGATATTTAATAGATGGAATTGAATATGATGGAACAACTGTAAAATATAATGGAATTACAATTGAAAATGAAACATTATATGAAAATTTACCTAACATAAATGGACTAAGTTCTACAAAAAAATATCCATACATTAGATTTAATGGAACAAAATATTACTATGATGAAGATAATCAAAGAGTATTTTACTTTTTAAATGGAAAAATGGTAGAACATAAACAAGGAACAGCAGAAGTACCAAATGAAACATTTGACACTTACCATGCATTAATAACAAATAATGATTTTGCCAAAAGATATTATATAGAAGCATATGAATTTACAAACAAAATAAAAAATGGAGAATTAAGTGCATTAAAAGACTTAGAGTATAAAGATGCTATGGATTTTACAATAGACAGTAATGGCGATACCATTTTTACAAATGTATGTGGAGAAGATGAAACAAAAATATTTGATTTTAATGATCCAAATGGCAATATTGCAAATAACATTGAAAGTGTAAAATCCAATTTTAACCAACATAGATTGCAAATCATTAGAAATAAAATTAGAACAAATTTAGCTATTGCCGTAGCAAATTACAACTCAGCTCAAAGTGTTCAGTTTGAAATGCCAGAATTGTCAGAAGAAGAATGGAGTCACATTATGAAAAACATTTCATTAATTAGCTTTGTTCAAGGTTTAGACATAGGTGGAAAAATTTATAATGGATACACAATAGTTAATAATTCTGATAGTAAAGAAGTTGTAAGAGAAGAAAACATATTTATTATAGGAAAAGACGGATTTTACCATAGAATAGGAGACAAGTACTTATTAGATGGAAACAACATTGGTGATACAGATATTCCAGCTAAATCAGCAGGAAGATTAAATCTAGACTTTAATAGACAAAATGCCCTAGATGAAAATGAGAACAAAATATATTATTATACATTAAAATATTATGCTTCTTATACTAGTGTTATAAGTCAAAATGACTGTGAAGTATATGATGATATATATGTATATGTAGCTCAGCAAAACAATGAGTTAAAACAAGCATTTTATACAGCTTTAGGTAGAGAAAGATATGGTATGTATAAAACCCAAACTTAGTTTTTAAATTAGAAATGGAAGGAACCAAAAATGAACTACGCAGATATTAAAATAGCAGATGTAGCAAATGGAAAAGGAGTAAGAGTATCTTTATTTGTAAGTGGATGTAATCATCATTGCAAAGGATGTTTTAACAGTCAAGCATGGGACTTTAATTATGGAAAAGAATTTACAGAAAAAGAAATAGATGAAATATTAGAAGACTTAAATCATTCATATGTATCAGGATTATCAATTCTAGGAGGAGAACCATTAGAATATCAAAACCAAAAAGGACTTCTACCATTATTAAAAAAAGTAAAAGAAAAATTTCCTGAAAAAGATATATGGTGTTATACAGGATATACTTTTGACAAAGATGTAACAGAAAATATGTTTCAAAACTGGCCTGAAACTAAAGAACTAATGTCATATATAGATGTAGTAGTAGATGGAAAATTTGAAGAAGACAAAAAAGATTTAAATTTAAAATTCAGAGGATCTTCAAACCAAAGAATTATAGATGTAAATAAATCATTAAAAGTACATAAAGTAATACCATATGATGTATAGCAAAACTTATAACAAAACAATGGTAACAATGATAAATTTTAATATATTAGAATTTAAACTTTAGAAATTGTTGTAAAAGGCTTGACAAGGTACAGGAAAATAATGTATAATAGTTAGCGTATAAAGGATGAAATCCCACATACAGTGTTCTAAACGCCGGAAGGAGGGGAATTAATAATGTCAGAAATTAAAGTTAATGGAAATATAGAAGAAGCGCTAAAAAAATTTAAGAGACAATGCGCAAGAAATGGTGTTCTACAAGAAGTACGTAAAAGAGAATGCTATGAAAAGCCAAGTGTAAGAAGAAAGAAAAAATCAGAGGCAGCTAGAAAAAGAAAATTCTAAAATATAAATGAAAAACAAAATCAAAAACCTAAATTATTAGACAAAGTAAGTTTAATGATTTTGGTTTTTTTGTTTAATAGGAAAAATCAAGTTTTTTTGTTGATTTCTTAGTTTAGCAATATTGGTTTTTAAATTTATTAGAAAATTTTTACATATAGACAGAAATATCTAATAACATAAAAATACTTATAATGATAGAAATTATAATGTAGAAACTAATTTTTTCGCAAAAATTATCTATTGATTATTAAAAAAATTTATGATATCATAAATAATATCAAGTGAAAATTTAAGAAAAAATAATATTCAAAAGAATTAAGGAGCAATTTTATGAAAAAAACAAAAGAAAATAGAGGAATAACTTTAATAAGCCTAGTAGTTACAGTTGTTGTCTTATTAATACTATTAACAGTTAGTATTGCATTTTTAACTGGAGAAAATGGTATTATAAATCGAGGAAACTCTGCCAAAGAAGAAACAGAAATTAGCGAAGAAAAAAACATTTTAAAAGCATCTGCAGTTTCAGCATTAGGAGCAAATAATGCTGAAACTCTACAAGAAGAAAATTTAGAATACTATTTAGACGGAAATGTAGGAGACGAAAATTATATATTAGATAAAGGCATATATGAAGACTCATTTTTAGTAACCTTTTTAAGTAATGGAAAACCAGGAAGACAATACATAATATTAGGAGATGGAACAGTATTAGAATCAGATGAAGATTATTATGTTTTCAAATTACAGCCAAATTCAATTCCATCATTAGAACTTGGTTCTACAGAAGAAATAACAGCTATTACAAATATGGAAGGAGAAATAACATGGTTATCATCAAATACAAGTGTAGCTGTTATTGAACAAGATGAAACAACAAATACAAAAGTTAAAGTAGTTGCAAAAGAATTAGGAACCACACAAATAGTTGCAACGATGGAACAAGATGGAGTAAGTAGAACAGCAATATGTAATGTAGAAGTAGTAGAAGTAAACACCATAAAAGTATTAAGTGTAGAATTAGATAAAACAAATGAAATAATAGATTTAGGAACAGAAAATAAAACTTTACAACTAACAGCAACAATTAATCCTGAATTTGCAAATAAAGGAACAGAATTAACATGGATAAGTAGTAATCCAGGAGTTGCAATGGTAGATGAAAATGGACTAGTAACAGGAGTAACAAATGGAACAGCGGTAATAACAGTAAAAACATCAAATAATAAAACAGACACTTGTGTTGTAACAGTTCAAACTACAGCAACAGGAATTGAACTTAGTCCAACAACAGCCTCAATAGAGTTAAATGGAACAAAAACATTACAATTAAATGCAAAAGTACTTCCAGAAGGAGCAAATATTGGAAGTGAAGTAACATGGAGTAGTAGTAATACTAATATTGCAATAGTAAGTGATACAGGTTTAGTTACTGGAATTTCTAGAGGAACGGCAACAATCACAGCAAAAACAGCAAATGGATATACAGCAACATGTACAGTACTTTGTTATACACCAATAACAAGTATAGTAGTAACACCTGCAAGTGCAACAATTTATATTGGAAATGGAACATATTCAAAAACAGTACAATTAACAGCAACAGTAAATCCTTCAAATACAGATGAAAAAGTAACTTGGACCTCATCAAATACAGGTGTAGCAACAGTAAGTGATACAGGATTAGTAACAGCAGTTTCAACAGGAGCAGTAACAATCACAGCAAAAAATCCTAGTGGAAACATTAAAGCAACAAGTACAATAACAGTAAAAGGGCAATACACAATTTCATATAATGCAAATGGAGGTTCTGGTGCACCAAGCTCTCAAACCAAAGCACAGGGAGTAAATTTAAAATTAAGTTCAGTAAAACCAAAAAGAAGTAATTATACTTTCCAAGGCTGGGCTACAAGTTCAAGCGGAAGTGTTAAATATCAACCACAAGGAACATATAGTGTAGATGCAGATGTAACTTTATATGCAATTTGGAAAAAGAACAGTACCTCTGGTGGAGGAGGAAGTGGAGGAGGCGGCGGAGGAAGCCGAACCATAACTTATACAGGAAGCTATTCTAATAAAAATGCTCTATCTTCAAATTGGATACAATGTGGCTCTACCAAAAATTTAGGAAGTGTTTATATTTCAAGTATTACAGGCTCATATAGTATGGGAGCATATAACATGTATAGAGATAGATATTTTGAAATGAAAATAGAAGGAAAAAAAGGTTCATCATGGTATACATTATGGTCAGCAAAATCTAGTAAGTTCACATGGAATTTTGGAGCAGATAGAAGCTTCTCTAAATCAGTATCAGCTTCTCCAAGAGGAAATTATACAGCTGTTAGATGTATGTTTAGATATTCTACAAATATAGATTCAGGTGGAGCTAAATGGGCTAACTTTAGCTTAACATTAAGAGTTTCATAATAGTAAAAAAAATAGTGCAAATAAAAATTTATTATGCACTATTTTTTATGGGAGTTAAAATGAAAATATATTTTTAAAAAGCTTGAATAATTATATTCAAAAGTATTATACTATAAAAGAAATGGAGGAAGAAAGATGAAATACACAGAAAAGGAAATAAAAAAAGGAATAAAAATACACATTATAGAAAATGAAAAATTTAAAACAAATTTAGTAGCAGTATTTTTAAGTATGCCAATAACAAGAGAAAATGTAACTAAAAACTCTTTATTGTCAGCCGTATTAAGAAGGGGAAGCATGAATATGCCAACATCTACGGATATTAATAAACAACTAGAAGAGATGTATGGAGCAAGCTTTGACAATGGCTTAGATAAAACAGGAGATAATGATATATTAAAATTTTATATGGAAACAATAAACGATAATTTTATTCCACAAAATGATGAAAATATGTTGAAAACTAGTGTCGAAAAATTATTAGAAATAGTATTTAATCCACTAATAAAGAATGAAAAATTTAATGATGAATATGTTCAACAAGAAAAAGATAATATAAAAAGAATTATTGAAGGAAAAGCAGATAATAAAGCAAGATATGCATTTGATAGATGTATAGAAGAAATGTATAAAAATAAACCATATGGATTATATAAATATGGTTATATAGAAGATTTAGAAAGTTTAGATGCAAAAAATTTATATGAATATTATCAAAAAATGATATCTGAATGTAAAATAGATATATTTGTATCAGGAAAACTTGATCAAAACACATTAAATATTATAGAAAATAATGAAAACATACAAAAACTTAATGATAGAGAAGTTAAAATTATAAATGGTATTGAGAAAAAAGAAAAAGTAGAAGAAAAAGAAGTTATTGAAGAAATGGATGTAACACAAGGAAAAGTTGTAATAGGAATGGATTTAGATTTGAAAAATGAAGAACAAAAATATGATGCACTATTATATAATGCGATTTTAGGAGGATCTGCAAGTTCAAAAATGTTCCAAGAAGTTCGTGAAAAAGCAAGTTTAGCATATACAGCAAGTTCAAGTTATGTAAGATATAAAAGTAATATATTTATAAGATGTGGAATAGAAATTAAAAATTATAAAAAAGCAATTGAAATAATAAAAAAACAATTAGAAGATATGAAAAATGGAATATTTACAGATGAAGATATTGAAAATGCCAAAAAAGGAATAATATCATCAATAAAAAGTATTGATGATGAACAAGATACAGAAATAACATATTTCTTTGGACAAGAACTTACAAATAATAAAATAACACTAGAAGAATATATTAAAAAAATACAAAATATATCAAAAGAAAATATTATTAAAATCGCAAATGATGCTCAAATAAATACAATCTACTTTTTAAAAAACAAAGAATTATAAGAAAAATGAAGCAGAATATTTGAATAAAAAAAGCGAAAGGAAAGAAAAAAATGCAAATAATAGAAAATTCTAAAGTAAAAGAAAAGTTATATATAGAGAAACTAGAAAACGGATTAACTATAATGATTATTCCTAAAAAGGGAATTCAAAAAAAATATGTAATATGGGGAACGAATTATGGATCTAATGATAGTAAATTTATTGTTCCAGGAGAGGAACAAGTAACAGAAGTCCCTAAGGGAGTTGCACATTTTTTAGAACATAAAATGTTTGAACAAGAAAGTGGAGTAAATAGTTTAGACACATTAACGGCTCTAGGAGTTGAAGCAAATGCATATACAACAAATGACCATACAGCATATTTATTTGAATGTACAGAAAATTTTTACCCAGCATTAGATGAATTAATGGATTATGTACAACACCCATATTTTACAGATGAAAATGTTGAAAAAGAAAAAGGAATAATTGGACAAGAGATAATGATGTATGATGATTATCCTGAATGGAAAGTATATTTAAATACATTAGAAGCAATGTACCATAATCATCCAGTAAAATTAGACATTACAGGAACAATAGAAACTATAAGTCATATAGATAAAGAGATTTTATATAAATGTTATAACACATTTTATAATCCATCAAATATGGCAATGGTTGTATGTGGAGATTTTGAACCTGAACAATTATTACAAGAAATAAAAAATAGGCTAATAGATAAAAAAGCAAATGGAGAAATAAAGAGAATTTATCCAGAAGAAGAAGAAAGTATAGTAAAAGAAAAAATTGAACAAAAAATGGATGTAAGTGAACCATTATTTACTATAGGAATTAAAGACAAAATAGTAAATGAAAAAGAAAAAGTAAAAAAACACATAGCAATTGAAATATTACTAAGCATTATAATTGGAAAAAGTTCAAAATTATATCAAGATTTATATAATGAAGGAATTTTATTTACAACACCTAGTTTAGATTATGAATTTGGAGCAGGATATTCACATATTTTAATTACAGGACAATCTAAATTACCAGAAAAAGTTTATGAAAAATTCAAAAATACAATTAATGAAATTAAGCAAAAAGGGATAGATAAAGAAGAATTTGAAAGAACTAAAAAAACAATATATGGTTCATATGTTAGAGAATTCAATGAAGCAGGAGAAATTGCTAGAATGTTTTTATCAGACTTTTTTAAAGTTATAAATAGTTTTGATTATTTAGAAGAGATTCCAATTATAAACGAGAATTATGTAGAACAAATACTAAAAGAAGTATTTAAAGAAGAAAAAATGGTAATTTCTGTAATAAAAAAGTAAAAATGTAACTAAAAAGTAATAGTTATTTTGACAAATTATGTAATAACTGATAATAAAATGTCAAAAAATTATATATATTATACAAAATTGTAATACGAATAGTAAAAATAATGAAACATTTTATTGACTAAAATGTAAAAATATGTTAATTTATTAATGTACAGATAAATAAATGTAAAAAAAGGAGTGATGCTGTATGTTAAATGATGAAATTTGTAAATTACGAGATAAATTAAATGAAAGTATTGTTACAGGACAAGATTATAATATAATTTATCAATTAAGCATTGAACTTGACGAATTAATTGCTGAATATTATAGAAATATCATAAAAAAATCCTAGGAAACTAGTTCACTAGAATTTGTATATAAATAAAATTCATAATTTGGATTATAAGTATATATATAGGTGCCATCATAAATAGAGGTATTCTCATTTGATAATGGAATATCAATATAAACTGGGCATCTATATTTATATCCAAGATTATTTTCAATTACAATATAAAAACTAAAGCTACATTTTAAATCATTTAATACAATATTACAATCTTTTAAAAGAGAGCCATCATAAGCAATTTGATTTTCAGTATTAATTGTGTAATTATCAATTAAATTAGAGTTTACATAGCTAATAGTAATTGGATTTGCACAGTTATTATATAATATTGGTTTTGAATAATCAATTGTATCTTCTGAAGAAACCTCAAAATTTAAGTTTGTGTCAATTATATTATTTTCAGAAATTTGAGGAGTAGAAAATGAATCTAACCCTTTATAATA
The DNA here is from genome assembly GCA_944386165.1 of uncultured Clostridia bacterium. GTDB lineage: Bacteria > Bacillota > Clostridia > TANB77 > CAG-508 > CAG-269. The sequence goes on along the minus strand of CALXAA010000001.1, from coordinate 73,668 downwards.
TATATTTGCATTTCCAACTTTTGGAGTTGTATTAATAGAAAGATTTTCTATAGATACAGATTTTAAAGTATTTTCTAAAGTATATTCACCAGCATTATTATCAATAAAAATAGCAATATCAGTATACTGAATTAAATTGTTTATAGTAGTAGTATTATTTGAATTAACAACAGAATCACCACTGGCGCTACTAAAAAGAACAATTTTATTTATACTAAAAACTGTATTATTTTGAAAATAATTTTCCATGTAAAGTTTATTTAAAAAAGTTGTATAAACAATATTACAAAGATAAATTAGCAAAAAAATAGAAATAGCAAAAGTTATTACAAAAATTGAACTTTTGGTTAATTTTTTCAAATAAAATCTCCTCCTTTGTAAAAATACACAATTTTAATTATGATATTATAAAATATGATATTAAGCAATAGAATATTAAAATTTTCCAGAAAAAAATAATTGACAAAAAATGATATAAATACTAAAATTATATTATAAAAGGCTATTTTCCACGAAAGGAGAATAATTAGTTAAAAACTAATTGTAATAAAGAATGAATTCAAAAGAAAAAAGAAAAGCTTTAATTAGTATCATATTTATTGTAATTATAATATTAATATTTACTTTGTACAACTATTTATATAAAAAAGTAGTATTTGCAAACAGTGGTGAAGTAGAATATGTAAAAATATCTAATGCAGAAAAAGTCGATATTGAAAAAATTATTCAACAAAATACAAAAGAAAATACAGAACAAATAATAACAGAAGAAATTAATGTTGAATATATAACACAATATAAAAATAATGATGAATTACCTGTAGGAACCATGCAAGTCGTTCAGGAAGGAAGAACAGGTAAAGAGCAGGTAGTAAAGAAAAGAACAATAGATGAAAACGGAGAAATACATGAAGAAGAAATAAGTTCTACAACAATCATTGGAGTGGTAAACAAAATAGTTGAAGTTGGAACATCAACTACAAAAACAGCATATAAAATTTCTGAAGGAAGCGAGGTATATATTACATCAGATAGAGCAGAAGTTATGGCAGAAAACAACGAACAAAGTACCAAAATAACCACATTATCAAAAAACACACAATTAAAAGTATTACAAATAGATGGAGACTGGTGTAAAATATCTATAAATGGCAAAAAAGGATGGGTAAAATCTCAAAATATTGCAAGTATATACTCAAATCCAAACTTTATAGACGAAGATTTAAATAAAAATATAATATATTCATTTGATATGGCTCTTAATAAACCAAGTGGATTAAGTTTAGAACAATTTAAAAAAGTACTTTCGGATTCCAAGGATGTAAATGGAATATTTAGTAGTAATGCAGAATATTTTTATTACATTGAAAAACAATATAATATAAACGGAATTTTTGTAGCGGCAATAGGAATACATGAGAGTGGATGGGGAACATCAAGAATTGCAAAAAACAAAAATAATTTATTTGGATATAGAGCTTATGATTCAAGTCCTTATAACAGTGCAAGCACATTTGAAACATATGCAGAAGGCATTGATTTTATTGCAAGAATGTTAGTTAAATATTATTTAAATCCAAAAGGAACAGCAATTAGCAATGGAGAAACAGCAGTAGGTACATATTATAACGGAAACACAGTTTCCGCAGTAAACAAAAAATATGCCACAGATACAGGGTGGGCAGAAAAAGTTTATAACTATATGGAATATTTATATAAAAAAATATAAAAAATAGCAAGAAAAAACTTGCTATTTTTTTAATTCTAGTGTATGATATATAGGTAAAATTGAGTTAGAAAGGATATATAATGATATGAAAAAAATATTTGCGAGTGTTGCAATACTAATGGTAATATTTTCTGTATTTACATGTACTAAAGTTTATGCAGAAAATGATATAATTGATACAGAAAATGAAAGCAAATTAATAGAAATAAAAGAAAATGCAGCAAAATCAATAGAAGATTATAAAGAAAAATATGGATCAGATGCATATGGAATAACGGCATATGTTTTAAATATTATAAGAATATATAGTATTCCGTTATGCTTTCTGGGAATAGCAATAAGCGCAATATATCAATATATTATAGGAATAAGAAAATTAGATACTCAAGAAAAAGGATTAGTAATGATGGTTTCTTTTATAACCATTTTAGTAATATGTCAAATTTTACCATTAGCCTTTGCTATTATTGTAAAATTTGGAAGGGGGTAACAAATGAGAGTTTTATTTGCAGTAAGCAATGAAAAAATGTCAGAAACAATTGTAAATCAATATCAAAAAGAATTCAAAGAAATAATAACATACAAAAATGTATATTACTTTAATGCAATATTAAAAGAATTACAAAGAGACAAAACATATGATAGAGTAGTGATAAGTGAAGACCTAGAACAATATGTAAATGCAGATTATGAACAAATGGACAACTTCATATTTGGAAGACTAGATAGCATTAGTGATGAAGCATCTAATTTAAAAGGTGAAGATATTCCTATAATACTAATTTGTGAAGAAAGAAGACAAAAAGGAGAAGAACTACTTGTAAAACTATTTGGTATAGGAATTTATAATGCAATTTTAGGAAGTGACAGAAGTATTAATGAAGTATGTAGATTAATAAACAGACCACGTTCTAAAAAAGAAGCAAAAATCTACTATAAAATTGATGCAAAAGATGTTAATTATGAAAAAGATGACGAAAATGAAGTAAGTGAATTAGAAATTCAAAATATACTAGCACATTATAAGAAAATTGGTGCTGATGAAGAAAAAATTGTAGAAAGTTTTGATAGTATAGCAAGTCAATACAATGATAAACAACTAAAAATAATATGCCAATTCCTACCATTAAACATAAAAGCTGTTTTAGAAGAAAAATCAAATAGATATATACAACTTAATTCAATCAATGGTAGAATGTCAAACAATGTAAGATTTTCAAGTAGAGAAACAAGGCAAAAAAGAAAACAAGATAAAAAACAAGAAGAAAAATCTGGAACAAGTGAAATAATGCTAGGAAATGGTTCAACCAGTACAATGAAAGAACCTGTAGTTATACCATCAGCTATGAGTTCTAATCAACAAAAAAAGATTATTACAAACAACATACAATCAATTAATAATCAAGTAGAAGATGATAGCTTTGATGAACTTAATGACTTTGCCCCAATTGAAAGCACTAGTGACATTGATGAAATAACAGATATCAATGTAGAAAACACTATAGAAGAAAAACCAGAACAACCAGTAAAAAGAGGAAGAGGTAGACCAAAGAAAATTGTTACAGAGCCTGTAGAACAAACCCCAAAAAGAAAAAGAGGACGTCCAAGAAAAACAGAAGTAATTGAAGAGGACAACTTATCAGAATTTGACAATAATATAAACGAAAAAGAAACAATATTACCTGGTTTTGAAAATACTCAAACAGAAGATGATGAATTAGAAAATTTATTACCAAATATTGAACAAGATAATACAGAAACAATATTACCAGGATTTGAAGAAACATCACATAGTAAAAACACAATATATGAAGAAGAAGAAGACGATTCTCAAAACAGTGTTTTGCCAGGATTTGAAACAAATACTCAAAACTATAGTGATAACTATACTCGAAACGAAAATTACTATACAGAAAAACAATATGAAGAATTAGATATAGACAATATAATATCTTCTGAACAAAAATTAGTAGCATTTGTTGGAACAAGTAAAAACGGAACATCATTTTTAGTAAACAATGTTGCTGAAATACTATCAATGAATGGAGTAAATACAGCAATTTTAGACCTAACACAAAACAGAAATGCATATTATATATATACAAAAAATGAAGAAAACCTAAGAGTTAGAGCCAATGAATGTTTTTCAAATTTAACAAATAATATTGCGAAGGGAGTAGAAGTTCATAAAGACTTAACAGTTTATACATCAGCATTTGATATAGAAGAAATGAATGACGTTGAACCAATAATACAAACATTACTAAGGAATCATAATATAATATTGATGGATTGTGATTTTTCAACTCCAGAAAGATATTTTAAATATGCACAAGAAATTTATTTAGTTCAATCAATGGATATACTTACAATTCAACCGCTTACAGCATTTTTAAGAAAGTTAAGTGATAAAGGAATATTTAATGAATCAAAAGCAAGAGTTGTTTTAAATAAATATATTAAAACAAAAGAACTAAATGAAGATTTATTAGTAGGAGGAATATCAATATATAATGATGCTGGAATGACTGTTCGAAAAGAATTATTTAATAGAAGAACAGTAAAACGTATAACAGTACCATTTGAACTAAAAACATATTTAAGATATTTAGATGGACTAGTAGTTTGTGATGTCTCATTAAAAGGTTACTCTAAAGAATTATTACAAAGTCTAAAACAATTAGCTACAATGGTTTATGAAAAAAGAGGACCACAAGGAAATGGAAAATATGTTCCGCCATCTATGAAAAGCAACACATTTAATCAAATGAAAAGAAATTATTAGTATTGGAGGTTGAAAACGGGTGACAATAATTATAATAATATTAGTTGCAATAATAATTGGTTTACTAATTTATAATATAACAATACATAAGAAAATTGAGCAATTTAATGCCTTAAATAGACAAGCTAATAATTTAAGAGTATTACAAGATTTTTTAAGTACTGTTGGAGAAACTTCTTCAGTAGACGAGAAAATACAAAAAATAAATGATATATTAATAGAAAAATATGAAATAAAGTATTCAACTATAGTAGTTTTTGATGGAGCAGAATATCAAATAAAAGCATCAAATGTTGATAAAAAGCATTGGGATACACTAAGAAGATTGCAAGATGTTCCAATATTTAAAGATAGTGTTGCAACAGCAACACCCAAATATATAACAGTTAATAATGATAGTGAAAAATTGCCATATCAAGAATCAGAATTTGCAAGAGCAAAATCAGCAATATTTTTCCCTATATATGAAGATAATGTATATATTGGGTACTGGATAATTGAAAGTGGAGTGCCACATGATTTTGACAATATTGACACAACAATATTTGAAGTAATAAAAGATAATATAGTATCTGTTTTAAGATCTGTAGTACACCAAAAAACACTTGAATCTATTGTTAGAAAAGATTTATTTACAGGATTATATTCTGAGGAATATTTATATGGAGAAGGAAAAAAAATTATAGACAAATATACTACTTCAGCAGTATGTATGTTTAGAATAACAAATATAGAAGAAATTAATGAAAAATATTCTAGAGAACTAGGAAATCAAACAATTATAAAAATTAGTGATTATATAAAGAAAAATATAGTAGATGAATATATTTTTATAAGATATATGGGACCTAAATTTGTTATAGTATTTTCTGGAGTAGACCCAAATTCGGCAATAAGTTACATAGAAAACATAAAACAAGAATTAGAAAAAATGCAGATATCATCAGAAAAAGATAATTTTGAAGAAGTTGAATTAGAAGCTATGGACAGAAAAAACAAAACAAATAAAAAATCAAAAAAACCACAAATGGTAAGTCCAAAATTAAATTTTGTAATAACAACATACTATAAAGGAACAGGAATGGAAGAAGTACTAAAAAAACTTGAACAATACATAGATAGTTGTGAAAAAAGTGAAAATAGTATAACAACAATCTAATAAAATACAATTTATAAAAGAAAGGGCTATATTATGGATTTTGATAAAACAATGAGTTTCGATTTCGAAAAGGAAAAAAATGAAAAGGCTAAAGAGATACTAAGAGAAGTATATGATGCGTTAGTTGAAAAAGGATATAATCCTATTAATCAAATAGTTGGATATATTTTATCAGGAGATCCAACATATATTACTAGTCATAATAATGCAAGAAATAAAATTAGAGCAATAGAAAGAGACGAATTACTTGAAAAAATGGTTAGAAATTTTATTGATTTAGAAGACTAAATGAAAGGAAATTATATTTTTTATGATGAGAATTTTAGGAATAGATTATGGTGATTCCAGAACTGGAATTGCAATTACTGATCCTTTAAATATTACAGCACAAGGATTAGAGACTATAAATAATAAAGGCTCAGACAAAATAATCCTAAAAAGACTTGATGAAATATTTGCACAATACCAAATAGATACTATTGTTATTGGAAGACCAATAAACATGAACGGTACAGAATCAGATAGAACAGAAATTACAGACAAATTCATTCATAAATTAAAGTGCAAATACAATAAAATGAAAATAGAAACAATTGATGAAAGACTAACAACAGTTGCCGCACACAAAACAATGAATTTGTTAGAAATTAATAAGTATAAAAAGAAAAATTTAGTAGATACTATTTCTGCAGTATATATTTTAGAAACATACTTAAGCAGAATAAATAATTAGTTTTAAAAATTAGTATAAATAAAGGTTATTTTAGAAAGGAAGGATCAAAATATGGAAAATGATGAATTAGATAATATAATAGAATTAAATGATGAAGATGGAAATGTAGTTCAATTTGAATTTTTAGATTTAGTAGAATTAGAAGGAGAAGAATATGTAGTATTACTACCTGTAGCAAGTGATGGAGAAGAAGAAGAGGGAGAAGTAGTAATTTTAAAACTAGAAGACACTGATGAAGATGCAGAAGAAGAATCTTATGTTGGAGTTGAAGACGAACAAATATTAAATAAAGTATTTCAAATATTCAAAGCAAAATATAAAGATGAATTCAACTTTATGGATGAAGATTAAAACTAAAAGGTTGGTGGTGGAAAAATGGATTTTTCTACACTGTTAATATTAATATTTATGATCATGTTTTGGCTGTTTAGAGCAATAGTTGCAGTTTGTACACAATATTCAATAGATTTAATAGGAATAGTTTCTTATAATTTAAATTTAGAAATTATAATTTCATTTGCAGTAATAATATGTATAGTATTAGTTGCAAAAAGAAAGATAATTGGAGCACTTGTTTATACGTTAGTATATGGAATGTATTTTGGAGAACATTTTTTCAATGAAGTAATTAATTTGTTTAAAGGTGAAACATTAACAATGGATATGAGTGCAAATTTAATTTGTGACTTTATAGCAATTTTACTTGTAATATTTTGCCTATTTGATACAGTTATCTCCAAAAGTAAGAATGCACCAAAAAACAAAAATACAGACTGGTATTTTGAAAATAGTGAATATGACAAAGAACTAGAAAAAAGAGATAAACGTGATGATAAAAATCAATACAAATTCTATTAAAAAATAGTTAAATTACTTAATGTTATGTTTAAGTGACACATTTCCAGTTACAAATGGTAGATATAAGTGCAAAAAATTGTTATAATAATCTTAATTAATTAAAGAGTCTCTTTATAAAAATTAAGAAAGGAATTAATAATATGAAATTTAATGAAAAGTTAATTAATTTAAGAAAATCAGCAGGATTATCTCAAGAAGAACTTGGAAATAAATTAGATGTTGCAAGACAAACAGTAAGTAAATGGGAATTAGGAGAAACTACACCAGAGATGGATAAATTAGTAAAAATGAGTGAAATATTTAATATCACATTAGATGAATTAGTTAAAGACGAAAATATAGAGCCACAAATTAATAATACTAATACTCAGAAACTAGCAGGAATGATGATAAAAATATTAAAGGGAATAGGAATTCTGTTAATTATAATACTTATTTTTTACATTATTTTTGCAATTGTAGGATTAATTTCATTTAATACAATAGATGAGAATAGCGATTCAAATACAACTGTAGTAGAAATACAAGAAGAAACGGATAATCAATATGAAGAAAATTAGAAATTATATTATGAAAACAAGTAGTTAGTTGAAAACTGCTTGTTTTTATGTTATTATAGTATAGTATTAAGCTTTAATATTTTATGAGAAGAAAGGAAAACAAAAAATGAAACAAATATTATTTGCAACAGGAAATCCAAGTAAAGCAAAAAGATTTTCAAAAGGACTATATGAAAAAGGAATAGAAGTAATAACACCCAATGATATTGATAAAGAAGTAAAAATTGAAGAAAATGGGAAAAATGCAATAGAAAATGCATTAATAAAAGCTAGGGCATATTCAAAAACGGTAAATATTCCAGTATTTGCAATGGATGACAATTTATATTTAGAAAATGTACCAGAAGAAAAGCAACCTGGAATGTATGTAAGACGTGTAAATGGAAAAAGATTATCAGATGATGAAATGATAGAACATTATTTAAAACTAGTTAAAGAATACGGAATAAATGGTAAATTAACCTGTAAATGGGTATATGGTATGGCAGTTATAAACAATGGAAAAGAAAGTACATATACTTGGAGTAAAGAAGATTTTTACATGGTTGACAAACCATCAAACAAAATAAATACAGGATATCCATTAAATACAATATCAATTAATAAAAAATTAAACAAGTATTTTACAGATATAACAGATGAAGATAAAGAAAAAATACAAGAAGATGAAAGTGATGTTGTTGATTTTATTGCAAAAAATGTTTAATTCTTGATTACATGGGAACAAATATATAATCCGAATTTTAAATCCGTCGAATTCGACGGGTTTAGAAAAAATGCAGGTCTTCATATTTTTGCATTAAGTGTTAGTGAGTAGTTTGAAAATATACAATTTGGTTGCAATTATATCTGTTGGTTATCGTGTTATTTCAGATATGGCAATATAAAGACATAAAAATAGGAGATGAAATTTAATGATAGAAGAGGACTTTAAAAATGTTATAAATGAAATAAAAGAAGATATAAAAAATACACAATTTAAGACAATGCAAGAAGTAAATAGTAATCTAATCATGTTATACTTTAGATTGGGAAAAATTGTTTCAGAAAATAAAGCATATGGAAGTAATTTTACAAAAAATGTAAAAGAAAAATTACCAGATAATATAATGAGTATGTTACCAACAGAAGAAGATATAAATCTTCATATTGATATAAAAGAAGAGGAGGAGAAAATAGATGGCAAATAACGAAGAAAGTTATCACAAAATCAACCTTAATTGTGATGATACGGCAAATGCGAAAACATACTCAAACCATTGAAAAATAAGGCTTTTTTTATTTTATCATTTTTCGCAATTTGATTAAATTTAATATAAAATGTAGTTATTGAAATAATATCAGACAATTAGAAGTTAATTTGGAAATGAATTAACTTCTTTTTTTATTCTTCCAAGAAAGAGAGGCAAAAATGAAAGAAGATAATTTAGAAATTTCAAAAAAAAGAATTAAGAAAAGTATATAATGTACAAAAAATGATATATGAAACTGAAGAAAAATTTTTATTAAAAAAGATTTTATTATATGCAACAAAGAGAGTATTAGATATTAGAGATGTTAAAGAAAAGATTAGCTTGTATAAAAATGAAAAGCTAGAGGACTTTGTAAATGAACAATATCTAGTTGCTGTTACAGAATTAATGAATGTTGTTTATAATATTTTAAATGAGTCACCATATTGTTTCTTATTCGAAGATGATATAGAATTAGAAGATTATGTTATATTAGAAATGGAAGATATGGTTTTAGTAAATGGATTATTATTAGAATAAAAGCCATATAACTCTAACAATATAGATATAGATACAATATTAATTGCTTTAGATGAATCTGTATTTGATTATATACAATGTTTAAAAGAAGAAAAAAATGAATATGTTCATATAATACAGAGTCAGGAGAAAATAACTGAGTAAGTTTATTGCTATAGCAAATCGGAAAGGTAGAGTTGGTAAAAAACTACCACTTTTTCTTTAGGTTTAGCACTTGGAAAAGAAGGAAAAAAGTATTACTTATCGATGCAGATTCATAAGGAGATTTAACAACTTGTTTGGATTTATCAGCTTTAGAAATGTTATTAGTAAAATTTTTATTTAAATATTTCTCAATCTGAAATATTTCGGATTTTGTATTAAAAGTAATATATTCATGTTTTAATTATTTATGAATTATACTAAAATACTATTTAATATGATTCTGAATCATATAAATAAGGTGAGGATTGCAAACGCAATACTCACCTTATTTTCTTACTATTTCGAGATATAAAATATTATATTTCAAGTACAATCCACGGTACTGTGAAATATTCCCCACTACGCCGTGAACCATATATTATGGAATCTTCAATAATATATGGCCTTAAGTCTGCCAATGAATGAGTATCATGATGTTTTCCGTAACCTGCACTAATATAATGAATATTTGAGAATGAACCATTTCGCAAATATTTAGCTGTAACTGTAAGATTGTATAAACCTAAAAACTCCTCGTAATTAGTGGTCATTCCAAGTACAGGCTCTTTTTGTCGTATTTTATTGGAATTATTAACCACTGCATCTATGGCATCTTCAAGTTTCCAGCCAAACTTAACCATTCTGTTTATTAAGTAAACTAAGAATGCATAATATTGATATTGGTCTCCCAAAACCCAAGGGCATCCATAATACTTAGGCATTTTCCTTTTTATTGCTTCCTCCCAAAGATCAACAGATAAATCTAGAGGAAAATTCATATTAGGTGAAATAACAAATCTACCATCCATATCTACAGTTAAATCCATAATTGGCTTGTAAAAAGGATGAACATTAAGTGTGTTCTTTAGTAATTTTACTGCACTAATAAATAACCGGATTGATTCATCATCTGACTCAAAATTCAGGATATTGTCATAAAATCCAAGTTCCAATGTATCAACAAGAATAAAGTTTTTGTCGTATTTTGTGAAAAAATAAGATTCTTTTGGCTTCAAAAAACGCTCATCAAATCCAATCATTAGAGCTCCTCCTCTTGTACTTTTCTCGAAAGTTATTATACACAATAGCTTTGTTCTGCTATGATATATAAATATATCAAAATATTTCCATTTTGTCAATAATTGGCAGGAAAACTATTAGCTTTTTGGCTTTTGCGATTTTCTAATATTTCAATATTTCTTATATATAATTTTATAAGAATTAAACTTGTTTATTGTATTTACATTTTAATACTTTTTATTATAAATTCAATATTAATAAAGCTATAATATTAATATTTTAGCTTTATTGTAGTGTTACAATTGATGTGAAATGAAAATAATAGAAAAAGTGATTCAAGTAGTATAATTGAATTGACAAAAAAACAAATTATACGAAAGAACCTGAATCATATATGGATATTGTAACACAAAATCAAAAAAATATAAAGAGATATTTACCATATAAAAAGAAAACAAGAGAACATGAAGAAAAAGAAATTAAATTGATAAAAGATTTAATAAGAAGAAATCCACATATAACGTTAAATGAAATATAGTATAAATTAAAAATAAATAAATGATATACAAGGAAACCATCTTAATTGTATAGAATTCTGAGAAGAATAGGATACTATAATAATCCAGAAATAAAAGGGACATCAAAAAGACAAGATAAAGAATATCATACACCAAAAAAATTGGAAAAAAGTGGCAAATAGATGTGAAATATGTACCAAATGAATGTAAGACAAAAAAACGTGCCAAAGGACGAAAGATTTTATCAATATAAAAATAAAGCATCATAAGATAAGACCAAGAACAACAGAGCATAATGGAAAAGTAGAAAGTAGTCATAGAAATGATAATAATAGATTTTTATAGTTGTTTAAAATTTTATAGTTTTGAAGATTTAAAGAAACAAGGAGCAGAACATCTAAAAAAATATAATAGAATTCCAATGGTAGTATTAGGTTATTTAACGCCAAAATAAAAGAAAAGAATTAATGATATTTTAAAAGAAGTAAATTCAATATATTACTAAAAACTTATAATAACTTGTTTCATATCATTGACACACATACAAAAATATTAATATTTTAGGTTTAATAATATTGAATTTAAAAATATAAAGTATTAAAATGTAAATACAATAAACAAGTTTAATTCTAATAAAATTATATATAAGTGTCTAGAAATATTGAAATCTTAGGAAATCCAAAAAACAAAAAACTCATAGGTAATTTGGCAATTGACTTTATTAAAAAGCATAATTATGATATAATAGACAAGAATTGTATAAAAAACGAATATAAGGAAGTGATTTAATGCAAAAAAAAGAGAATAAAAAAAATGAGGATGAAAATTTCGCACATGCTGTTATATCATGGTTTCCAGGTCATATGGCAAAAACAAGGAAACAAATAGCAGAAGACTTAAAATTAGTAGACATAGTAGTAGAAATATTAGACGCAAGAATACCAATTTCAAGTCAAAATCCAGACATAAAGCAAATAACACAAAACAAAAAGAAAGTCATTGTATTAAACAAATACGACCTAGCAGACGAAAAAGAAAACCAAAAGTGGTTAGAATATTTTAACAAAAAAGATCAAAAAGCAATATTAGTAGATGCATTAACTGGAAAAGGAATAAATGAAACAATCAGACTAATACAAAAAGAAATGGAAGAAGACCTAAAAAAAATAGCAGACAAAGGACGTATAGGCAGAAAAATAAGAGTAATGATTGTTGGAATTCCAAATGTAGGAAAATCATCATTTATAAACAGAATAGCAAAAAAGACATCTGCTGAAGTAGGAAATAAGCCAGGAGTTACAAAACAAAAACAATGGATAAGAATAAACGACAAAATTGAGCTATTAGACACTCCAGGCGTATTATGGCCAAAATTTGAAAGTGAAGAAGTAGGAATGCATTTAGCAATAACAGGAACAATCAAAGATGACATATTAGAATTAACTGAAATTGCTTATACTTTAACCAAATTTTTATTAGAGAATTATAGAGAAAATTTAGTTCAAAGATATTCACTTAACGAAAAACAAATAGAAGAAATATTAAATCAAGACCAACCAGAAAATGAAAACATTTATGAGATTATGCAACTAATTGGCAAAAAAAGAGGAGCCGTAGCATCTGGAGGAAGAATAGATGATGACAAAACCTCTAAAATAATTTTAGATGATTTTAGAAGTGGAAAATTAGGAAAAATTACTATAGAAAAAATATCATAAAAAGGAAATAAAAATGGCTAACAAAACTTTAATTATAGATAACAGAATGAGAGATATTGAAAAACAAAAACTAAAAGAAATTGGATATGAACTAATAGAGCTAAAAACAATACAAGATGTATATGAAGAAATATCTTCACATGTTGATATATTTGCTTGTAAAGTAGGAGAACAAATAATTATAGAGCCAACTCAATATGAAAATATTTCAAAACATAATACCAAACTAATATGTGGAGCAGAAAAACTAAAAGCAAATTATCCAGAAGACATTAAATACAATGTATGTATAATAGGAAAAAAGGCAATCCATAGCTTAGACTATACAGACAGTATTTTAAAACAACAATTAATTAATAAAGGATATGAACTAATAAATACCTCACAAGGATATACAAATTGTTCAATAGCAGTAATAGATGACAATTCAGCAATAGTAACAGATAAAGGATTATATAAAATTTTAACATTCCATGGAATAGACACATTATATGTAAATAAAAAATTAGACATAAAATTATTAAAAGGAAACAATTATAGCAATAAAAGAGGATTTATAGGAGGATGTATCTCAAAAGTCAGCAATAAAATAATTGTTTTTGGAGATTTAAATAAAATAGATGAAAATGGAAAAATAAGAAAATTTATTAAGAACAAACAAAAAGAAATTGTAGAATTTAAAGGTCTAGATGTAATAGACTATGGAGGACTAATTGAAATATAACAAGAGAGGCAAATTATAATGACAAAACAATACATAAAAATAAAAGATGAAGAAATACCAGTTAATATAAAAAATTACAAAACATCAAAATCAGTAAAAATATATTTTAAAGGAAATACTTTAAATATTACAAAACCAAAAAGATTATCAATGGCTTCATTAAAACAAATTTTAAAAGGTGAAGAAAATAGTATTTATGAAAAATACAAAAACATTTTATCTTCAGAAATTAGTTCAATAAAACAATGGAAAAATGGAGAAAAAATATATTATAAAGGTGATGAATTTTCAATTATAAGAAAATATATAGAAATACCTAAAATAAATATAGAAATAGAAGAAACGAAAAAAGAAATAATTATATCAGTTCCAAAAAATATTGAACAAAACATAATAAAAACATATGCAGATAAAATGATTAAAAATATATTTAAAAACAATACAGAAGAATTAATAGCAAAAAGACTACCATATTGGAGTAAAATTACAGGATTAAAATATAATAAATTTGAAATTAGAGATGCCACAACTAGATTTGGAAGTTGCATGCCAAGCACAAAAAATGTATATTTTTCATCAAGATTAATTATGCTTGCAGAAGACAAAATAGATGCCATAATAGTTCATGAATTATGTCATATGAAATATAAATATCATAATAATGATTTTTATGGATTAGTATCAAAATATATAAGCAATTACAAAGAAATAGACACATGGCTTAAAAAGAACAGTGAAGTAATAATGTTTTAAAACAGTAACAAAATTGAGATAAAAATAATATTATTTATAAGAAAGCTTTAATTACATGCTATAGAAATATTTTAGGAAGGAATGTGATTAAATTTGGAAGATAATATTATTGAAGAAGTTATTGAATACAGTGAAGAATTATATCAAAAAGCAATAAAAGAAAATGACTTTTCAGGTTCAGAACAAGACAGGATTGGAGATGATGCAAATGCAGATAACTAAACTGTTAGTTCCAAAAGAGAAATATAATATAAAATGCCCATATGAAATGACACCAGAATTTATTGTAATTCATAATACAGAAAATGATGCATCAGCAAAAGCAGAAATAAGTTATATGATAGGAAATAATAATAAAGTATCATTTCACTGTGCTGTTGATGATGAAAGAGTTGTCCAAGGAGTAGAATTTAACAGAAACACTTGGAACGCGGGAGATGGAAGCAATGGAAGTGGAAACAGAAAAGGAATTGCTATAGAAATATGTTATTCTAAGTCAGGTGGAGAAAAATTTCAAGAAGCGGAAAGATTAGCTGCAGAATATACAGCAATTTTACTAAAAAAATATGGATGGGGAATAGATAAAGTAAAAAAACATCAAGACTTTTCTGGAAAATATTGCCCACGTAGAACCTTAGATAATGGCTGGGATAAATTTATAAATATGGTAAAAAATTATATGAAAGATAAACCAATTGATAATAATATAGAAAGTGGGAGTGATGAACCTGTGAGGACATATCAAAATGGAAGTACGAGTGAAAATGTATATGCTGATACAGATTGTACTAAAAAGATTGGAAGTTTAAATCCAAGAGAAAAATGTGATTGTTTTGGGATTTTTAATGATAGAGCAATGGTAAGATATCAAGTAGATGGAACTAATAACTACAAAATTGGATTTTGCAAATGGACAGATGGAGTAAAGTAAAAAATTAGAGGCAGGAGCTTATTTTCCTGCCTTTATATTTTTTATATCTACTTTTTCATGTTCTAATAATTTAATTTTTTTATCTATTCCACCTGCATAACCAGTTAAACTACCATTAGTTCCTACTACTCTATGGCAGGGGATGATAATAGAAATTGGATTATGACCAACCGCACCACCAACAGCTTGTGCAGACATTTTTGGTTTATGCATTATTTCTGCCATTTCCTTTGCGATTTCTCCATAAGTTGTAACTTGACCATACGGTATTTTGCATAATATTTTCCAAACATTTTTTGCAAAATCACTTCCAATTGGTGCTAAATCTAAGTCAGAAATATTTGGCTTTTCTCCATTAAAATATTTATTTAGCCAATCTTTAGTTTTTATTAATATCATTTCATCATCATTTTTCTGCATTTCTTCTTTTATATTATGCAAAAAATATTTTTGACCTTCTATCCATAAACCTATTAATTGATGGCCTTTACTAGCAAGTAAAAGTTTCCCAATAGGAGAATTATAATTGCTTGTATATATCATAAAAAAACCTCAATAAAAATCTTTATATTCTTCCATCATCTTTAGTATTTTGCTTATATTGATTTATTTCCTTTTGCATCTTAGCAATTTTTTCTGGATCTGATATACTTTGAACAGGAGGTAAATTTCTAAACTCACCATTATTAGAAAGCCAATTAACAAAACTTTCTCTTACTGAGTTATTATTTGTTTCTGTTTTAATATCTTGTGTAGCTGGAGGTAAAATATTTAATTGCTTATTTACAAACTTTTCAATAAAAGGAAGTTTCATAAGCATAGTATTTTTTCTAAAAAATTGAGCTATTTTTTGTCTTAAAGTTAATGGAGAACTGTTTGTATTTAAATTTTTATCTTCTTTTTGAAATTCACTTTTTTCTTTTGATGGTCTAATTATTTCACCAAATTCGTTAATAGTAAAATCATTAGGCAATTCAAACTCTGGCACTTTAGGTATTTCAGGTACTGTATTTTTTTCATCTAAAAAATCTGATAATTGCATAACATTATTGTCAGTAGTTAAGTTATTTCCATGTGATAATTCTTCTAGTTCATGAACAGCTGATAAAAACTGTGTTTTCAAATTAGGGGTAGTTAAATATTTTTCAAATTCAGAATAATTTTGTAAAATATACTCTGTATCATGATTGTTTAGGAAAGAAGATGCTAAGTCCATTTCAACTTTATCCATTAATTTATGATATGTATCTAAATTTGCTCTAAATAAAGTACCATCAGGCATTTCAAACAATTGTGGTGTTTGACTTTGTAAGTAATTACCGTAATCCACCAATAATTAATTTGTCTATAGAATATATTTGTTCCAAATCTTGCATTAATTCGTCAAATTTTCCTTTATTACCATCCATACTCTCATATATACTTTTTAATGTTTCTCTACCATTTTGTTTATATCCTAATGCTAAAACCTGTGGCAAAGGCAAATCCATTGTTTTACAAAGCAACATTAATATATTTCCATTATATTGGTATTCACTCAAAGGACTATATGGAGTTCTAGTAGAATCTCCTCGTACAGTTGAAGGTTGCTCTCTATAATTTATATTTGTACCATTAGAAACATGGTATAATATTTCTGCTGTATATTGTGTTGCTCCTTCGGTAAGAAACATTCCATCATGACCATTGTAAAAGCCACAATGTTCTTGATCATTTATATGTTTTGTTTGCACAGCATGTGTTAATTCATGGAAAAAATATAGTTTTTTGCTTTCATAATCTAGAGCTTTATTAATTCGAATTCCATTTTCATCAGTAATTCCATAAATTCCATTTAAATTTGTTTCTTGTATATTAGAAACTAAATTTGGTAAATTATTTAAAATCTCTACTGGATTAAGTAGCATACTATCTTTTACTTCATCTAGTGAATCTATGTAATCTGCCATTAATACATAATAATCTTCATCAATATTAACATTTTTGCCAGCAAACAGACCTTTTATAGTATTTACTAAACCTTTACTATATAATTCATTTAATCTTTGTTCTTTTGTTTTCATTATTTCCTCTTTTCATGAAAGTTTATATTTCTAGTATACAATTAGTTATCAAAAAAGTCAATATTAATGAAAGAGGATGCCTCATAAAGGCACCCTCTTATCATGTTCAGATTTTAGTAGCTCTAGTATCAATCATTCCATAAGCTAACATATCAACGGAAAACTGCAGTTTATAGGAAAACTTTCTTTTTTCAGTATCCTCCAAATTCACAATACAGTATCCGTCACAAACATTTATACTTTTGATAATGCATGTGTCGGTGTTAATATCTTTAACCCAAGCATAATGGTTACAATCACTAGTAACCAAAATTTTTTTATCAGTAAAGAAAACTAACAGGCCTTCTTCTGAGATAACGAGATAGGGCTTTTTCAAAAGAAATTTAAAAATGTCATTCTGAGTAATAGCAAAGTTTGTACCTGAGTTGTCTGTGTAATAAGCTACAGTATCATGTCCAGTATTTATACATTTCATCTCTCTTTTTTCGAGTTCAAAACATTTTCCATAGTCTGCAGTAGAAACAGTGATACTTTTAATGAAAGTATTAAGTCTACTAACAGGTTTTGCCATTGCATTTCCATTACAACGATATATTACAATTGGAAATTCTTCTGCATACTGGGAAATAGTGTTACCTTTAGTAATAACCAGTGCATTTTTTTCAAAATTTGCCCAGTCTTTACTCCTAATCAAGCTTTCATCAAAATGAGTGACACTATGATTTTCTCTGTAATCATCTTCTGAAAACTCAATTAACCGCTCTGCCTTGGGCATGTGTTCAAAAGTATTTCTACTCATGTGAAACCTCCTTAAATAATTATTACAGGTTTTACCACAAACAGTTAAATATCTGAACAATAATTTAACTTTTTTGTGATGCATACTAAATATTCCGAAGAATATATGGTTATTATACTACAAACCTATGTAAATATCAATTGTATTACTACATACGCTACAGAAATCTCATGTTTTAAGTCAAATAAAAGTAGACTTTTTATTAAATGTGTGATAAGATACTTATGTTAATTTTTTTATCTCCTTTAGGAGTTAACATATATGAAAAACTACAACACAATGATTATTGGAGGAGGAATTTCTAATGAAAATATTTCACACAGAAAACGGCAAAGAAGTAGTATATGTTCAGATGCAAGATATTATGTACTTGTTAAATGAAACAGATATACCTATTCCTGCAACAATCTTTACAAAGGTTTTTACAGGAGTAATTATCGTTGACGATTCGAATCGGTTTGAGTTTGTAAGGTTTGATGAGGAACACGAGGTGGAGTTCTTCAAAGATTTAAAATTTATTATCGACTTTGATCAGTACAAAAGTTTAACAGATGAACATCTTGAGGAAGAGGGAAAAAAACTCGCTACACAGGCAAATGAAATTGCAAAAAAATGGAATGGCATGACAGAGGAAGAAAGAAAACAAAATTCTTTTCTCTATGACGACCATCGTAATCTTGGCTATATGATTAAATTTTTGGCTGAGATTTATGATGTTAAACATGGAAAAAGAACTATGCCTTTTCCTGATTTCATAAAGTTGCCTGAAAAGCCGAAAAAGAAACTATTCCAATTCTTTAGAAGAAAAAAGATGTGAAATAACACAAACAAAGCTCTACTATATGCAGGGCTTTGTTTGTGTTTTATGCTATATCTTGTTAGATAGATTATCATTATCAATAAAAAATAATTGGCATGATGAAAACGGAATTGTGTATTTGATATTTACTAGAAAAGAAGTACAAGACAAATTAAATCTATCTGATAAAACTGTTACAAAAGCATTTAAACAATTATCAGATGTTAATTTAATATATGAAAAGAAACAAGGTTTTAGCAAACCCAAACTTATATATGTTGCAAAAATACAACATGTAAATTTAGAAAATACCCATAATCGTAAAAATTACGAACAATCAATACTAATAATAATTATACTTATATAAAGAATAAGGTAAATAAAAATTCAATGAAATATTCTGGTAGAGATTATTCTCCTGAATTTTTAAACAGTTTATATGCTAATATATAACAACTTATATAAAACACAAAAGTAGTTATACTTTTGTGAAAATAGCAATATAAAAATTGGTTATCAATTTTTGTGTTGCTATTTTTAACTAAATTTGCTTTAGCATATTTAGTTAAAACCTAAAAAATACCAAGTGTGTTTTTTAGGCAAACGGGTACAGGGTGTCCCTGCCACACTAACACTTTTTGCCATAAGGCTAAAAAAGTGTTGTAGTGTGTTACAACACAATCAAAAAAAGCACAAATTTAAGAATATAAAGTGTTTGTTCAGCAGACTAAAAAGGAGGTACTTATAAATGAGTTATGCTATTATTAGAAACACAAAATATAAAAGAGAAAACCTAAAAGGAATATATCGTCATAATGAAAGAAGAAATAAAAATTATTCTAATAAAAATATAAATCCAGAATTATCTCATCTCAATTATTCACTAAAAGATTGTAAACATTCTTATGAAAAAAAGTTTGATTTAATAAAAGAAAAATATAATCTAAAAGGACAAATAAAAACAGTAAGTAATATTGCTTGTGAATATATTATTACTTCTGATAAAGAATATTTTAATAGTATTGGAATAGATGAAACTAAAAGATATTTTGAAACTGCTTATAAATTTGTATGCGAATATAAAAATTTAGGAGAACAATATATTTTATCAGCAAAAGTACATATGGATGAAGAAACTCCACATATGCATCTAGTTTTTATTCCAGTAATTCATACAAAAGATAAAAAAGGAAATTCTATTGATAAAATTGCTTGTAGTGAATTTTGGAAAGCAAAAGATAGTTACAGACAATTACAAGATGCTTTTTACAATTATATGGTTGCAAATAATTTTGAATTAGAACGAGGAAATCCAAGTGAAAGAGTTCATTTATCAGTTGAAGATTATAAAAAGATTACAAATTTTGAAGAAAGTAAAACACTATTGCAAGATGTAAAACTGGAATTACCTGATACTCCTGATATTTCAAGTTTTAAAAAACTAATGAAAAATAGAGATGAGAAAATTCAAGAACAAATTATAAAACCTAAAGATAAAGCAATAAAAGAATTACAAGAGCAAAATACTTTGCTTACTTTAACTTTAAATAGACAAATGAAAACTGTAGATAAAGCAGTAAAATATGAAAAAGAAATTAAACCTATTTTAGAAGAAAATATTGAACTTAAAGGAAAATACGAAATTTTAAAAAATACCTATAATCTTAAGTTACAGGAAGAAAAAACTAAAATTCAAGACAAATACGAAAACAGAATCTATAATTTAGAAAAAGAAAATAATTTTTTGAAAAAAGTTATAAATACTTTGCAAAAAACAGTTGAAAAATTTATTCATTGGGTTTGTGTGAAATTTTCTATTTCTGAAGAAGATGAGTTAATCAGGAAGTTTGAACTTGAAAATGATACTTATATTGATCCTATAAAACAGATTGAACATGAAGAGGAACTAGAATATGAAGAAATGGAGTGGTAAAATTTTTATTCCACTCCATTTAAAATACTTATTTTATCTTTCGTCTGTACTAATTGAGCCTGGATTATTTCTTTTAAATAATTCAAAATTTCTTTCTTCCCACACTTTTTTCACATCTTCTTCATTAACATCAATTCCGTAACTATCTAATACAGATTTAGCTATAACATATTCAGAAGCATGTTGTCTCCAAACTCCATTCAAAAAAGGCCATTGTTCTGATGACATTGGTTCCATTCTTTTTATACCTTTAGCTTTATCTTTATGCCATTGTATAATTGCCATCTCTCTTTGCGTATTATATACTTCTTCCATCATACTTAATGCAATTTCATTTCTATCTACAAGTCCTTTTTCTTGCAAAGTAGGAAGTAAATGCGATAATATATGTCTGACATCATCTATATCTTCAAAATCTCCTCTAAACAATTTTTTTCTATCTTCAAAAGAGTCAAAATCAATTTGTTCATGAATTTTCATAAATGAACTATTCATTCCAAGAAGCGCTGAAAGCAGTAAATGATCTAATAATGTATCATTTATTTTTGTTTCATCGCTATTCTCTTTATCATCACTATATTTTCCTAATTTTATTAATGCAGATTTTGCTTTTTCGAATATTATTTTTTCTTCATCACTCATCATAATTCTCACCTCAATATACATATATTCTATCATATTTTTTAAGAAAAGTCAAAATTACTGATTTTTTGCTATTTTGAAGTATATTCATCAATCCAATTAAAAAATTCAGTATTGGCATTTGATATAGAATAAAAAGATATTTCAGGTACTTCATAATCATGTATTTTCTTTATTTCATTTTCTATTTCAGTAAATAAACTTTCTTTTGCTCTAAATTCTAATTTATATTCGTCATTTTTTTCTAACTGATTATTCCACCAGTATTTAGAGTGTACTTTAGATATTTGACTTCCAACTACTAATCTTTTTTGTAATAATGTATCTATTATTTTATTTGCTATTTTTTCTTTATCACATAGTGTTGTTACAATTATATATTTATCCATAAACTACTCCTCAATAATATATTTTTTTGTTTTTACTTCTTCATCATGTATAATTCCATTACTATTTTTTACTCCTTAAATTAGATACCAATATTTCAGCATTCTTATAAGTTGTAGAACTTTCTCCATATCTATTTTTAATATCCTCCAGTCTTTTATCATAACCAACATCTTTACCAAATTTATCAATTTGCATATCTGCTTTATTTAATATTTCTAAAAATAATGATGTATATTTTGTATTCACATCTCCATGATAGTAAATTTCTTTCCAGTATTTATAATTATTTCTTTTTAATATTTCTCCACCAATATGTCCATGGTTAGAATTATTTCCATTTTCATAACCAATATCATGATTAAATCCTAATACAAACAAATCTTGTAATGCATTATCGTCTAAATTATATTCTTTTCCTATTTCAATCATTTTTCTAGAAACAGCTAATGAGTGATTTAATCTATTGTTATCTATCATTTTTTATATTTTTCTCCCATATTTTTCTAGTCCAACTTGTTTCCAATGCTTTATCTAAATCAACTCTTTTATTTTTTTATTTCTTCGATTTCTTTATTTAAATCCATAATTTTATACTCTTTTTATAAAATTTTTATTGCTTAATTATTCTTTTATTTAATAACATATTTTTGATTTCTACTTTTTGGCTTATCTGGAATTGTCATTTGTAATTTGCCTTTCTCTAGCAATGGATTTAAATAATCATACATAAATGTTGGTCTATGTTTTAATCCAATATATTCCATAATTTCTTTTACACTTTTAGGCTCTTTACAAAATTCTAAAATCAAATTAATTTTATCTTCTTTCTTGTTCGGTTTTACTTGTTCGGTTAACTTGTTCGGTTTTACTTGTTCGGTGTCGTATTTAAATGGATTTTCTTTGTATTTAAAAGAAACTCTTAAGAAATGATCCATAAATTTAAAACAACTTTTATCATAAGCATCTAAAATTCTTAAAACTCCAGAGCCAATGTTTTCAATTAAATCTACATCTTTGAACACTCTAATAAGTTCCTTATTTCTTGGAGCAGTAACACCTTCTAAAAATTCTTCTTGCGATAATTCTTGTGGTAAACCACCTGCAGATGTTATTTCAATTCTATCAGAGTATAATTCTACAATTGGAGAATTTCCATAAGAGTAGTCATTATGTACAATAGCATTTATCACTGCTTCTTTTAGTGCTTTACTATCAATTTTTTCTACTTCTTTTCTTCCTTTATATTCTATCTTTGCATAAACTGTATTTTCAGTATCAAGCCTATCTAAGATTTTTTGTGTTGCTGTAATCAAGCAACGATATCCATATTCTTGATTTTCCACTAAATCCATTTTATTAGTGCCTAAATATTTTACAAGTTTTATAGAAACATTATTTTCATCTGCTAATAGAAATGCATTATAATTGTATTTGCCTTCACTTGTTAATAAATCAAGATTTTGTAAAAAGTTATCATTTAATTTTAATCCGTGTTCTTCATAATAAATTTTCAATTGATTAAATGTTAATTCTTGTCTTGGAGAGTCAATTTCTTTTAATGTATTTTTAATTCTTCTGGAATACATATCATCAATCATTCTTTCAGTCATTCTTTCTTTGCTACTACCAACTCTAATATAGCATCCTTCTGGAGTTCTGCCTTTTTTTCTTAAATAATATGGCTTTTCAGTTCCACTTGATATTACTACTTTTATTACTTCTTTATTGTCTATTGTTTCCACAATTACATCAAATAATCCTAAAGTAGAAGGTTGTATATTATTTTTTATTCTATCTTTTACTTGTAATTGTGTTAAATCTACATCTTGAACTCCAACAACTTGTCCGTTTTTTCTAATTCCTACATAAATAATTCCACCTTCTTTGTAGTTAAGAAAAGCTATTACTTCTTGTTCAAAATCTTCATTTAGTTGTTCTTTATTTTCAATTCGATTTGTTTCTGTATTTTGCATAAACACACACTCCATGCTACTTAAATTTCAATAAGATTATATATTATTTTGATCGATTTTTCAATAAGAATAAACTTTTTAGAACTAATTACTTATAGATAAATTGAAAAAATATTAGTATATTTATATTTTTTATTGCATTACTTTGTAAACAGAAAAACTATGAAACGTTGATATTTCAACGCTTCATAGTTTTTAATTCTGGTGCAGATGGCCGGAATCGAACCGGCACGGGAGGTTAAGTCCCGCAGGATTTTAAGTCCTGTGCGTCTGCCAGTTCCGCCACATCTGCATATTTAAACTGGCTTTTCATATGACAAGAATTATTATAATCTAATTAATTTAATTTGTCAATAGGTAAAATAAAAAAAATTACAAAACTGACAAATTTTAATTTTAATTTTCTTGAATATGATTTGTAAATATGATAAGATGCTTATATATTTTTTAAAAAGGAAAGGAAATAATATTTTGAAAAATGCAAAAAAATATTATGAAGCCACAAAAGATAGTGGACCACATATAATAACCAAAAAATTTATAAACATGAATATAAAACCCGAAAGTGCAATAGATTTAGGATGTGGGGCAGGGAGAGACACAATATATTTAATAAAAAATGGATGGAATGTATTAGCAATAGATAAGGAAAATACAAAAGAATATATAGATAAAAATTTAAATGATGAAGAAAGAACAAGATTTAGATTTGAATGTCAAAATTTTGAAAATATAAAATTAGAAAAGACACAATTAATAGTTGCAAATTTTAGCATTCCATTCTGCTCAAAGGACAATTTTTATAAGATGTGGAACAGTATAGTACAAAATATTTGTAAAAATGGATATTTTGTAGGAAACTTTTTTGGTTTAAATGATTCATGGAAAGAAACCAAAAAAGAAATGGTGTTTCTATCAAAAGAACAAGTATTTAATTTATTTAAAGATAAATTTGAAATAATTGAATTTGATGAAATTGAAAAAGATGCAAAAACTGCATCTGGATCAATGAAACATTGGCATATATATAATATTATTGCAAAAAGAAACAACTGAGATATATTAAATTTGTTTTAAATAAAAAATCTAATAAAAAGGAAATGAGGAAAAAATGTACGGAATAATAGCTGCAATGAATGAAGAAATGGTAGAAATAAAAAATATAATGTCAAAAATAGAAGAAAAAAAGATATATGAATTAACATTTTTTACAGGAGTTATTAACAATGTAGAAGTAGTATTAGTTGAAGCAGGAGTAGGAAAGGTAAATGCCTCAAGAGTTACACAAATTTTAATAGATAAATTTAATCCTAAAGCAATAATAAATGTTGGATCTGCAGCAGGATGTAATGATGAATTAGAAATAGGAGATATTGTAATAGGAAACAAATTAGTTCAACATGATTTTGACATAACAGCATTTAATCATCCAAAAGGATATATTAGTAATGTTGGTCAATTTGTTGAAAGTGATATAAACTTAATAAATGAAATAAAACAATCTATAAAAAACATTCCAAACCAAAAATTTAATGTGAAAGTTGGAACAATTGCTTCAGGAGACATATTTTGCACAGATATTAAAATGAAAAACAAAATAAAAGAAAAATTTGATGCCTATGCAATTGAAATGGAAGGAGCTGCAATAGCTCAAGTTTGTAAACTTGATAATATTCCATTTGTTATTATAAGAAGTATATCTGATAAACCAAATGGAAAAAATGCAATTACATTTGATGAATTTTTAGAAAAAGCTTCAAAAAATTGTGCCAATATAATAAATGAATTTTTTTATTTTCAAGCAGAGTAGCAATAGAAAAAGCTTATAGAAATTTAGTGCAAAATTTGAAAAAATTTCTTGTCGAAATTTTAAAAAATAGCTTTACAAAAATAGACAACTAATATAAAATAAAAAAGATAAAAAGGGATAAAATAAAATAGTAAATTTGACTTTTTTATGATATAAAAAATAACGTTTTTAAAAATCATAAAAATCAAAAATTTGCTCGAAAATTAAGTAGAGATACGGAGGAAAAAATGAATAATAAAAATGAATTAAGCTATAGAGATTTAAAAATGATATGTAATAAAGACATGTTCCATTTTGAAACAACTCAAGAATTAG
Organism: uncultured Clostridia bacterium; assembly: GCA_944386165.1. GTDB lineage: Bacteria > Bacillota > Clostridia > TANB77 > CAG-508 > CAG-269. Next base: position 47,501 of record CALXAA010000001.1, on the reverse strand, counting down.
AGCCAGTAACAGATGGAATAGGACAAGAAAGAGGAATAAAAGCATTACAATTTGGAGTACAAGTTTCTATAAAAGGATATAACATATATATTGAAGGACCAAGTGGTGTAGGAAAAACAATGTATACCAAAAATTACTTGGATTCCATTGCTCCAAAGAAGAAAGTACCAAATGACTGGTGTTATATATACAATTTCCAAAATCCAAATGAACCAATAGCAGTTTCTTTACCTGCAGGTCAAGGAAAAGAATTTAAAGAAAGCATGGATGGATTTATTAAAGAAGTAAAAAAAGATATTAAAAAAACATTTAATGCTGATGACTTCGAAAAAGAAAAAACATTAATAAAAAAAGAATTTGAAGAAAAACGAGAAATAGTAATGAATAAATTAAGCAAAGATGCTTTAGAAGAAGGATTTCAAGTTAAGTCTGCTCAAAATGGTATATACATGATGCCTGTAATTGATGGAAAAGTTATACCTGAAGAAGAATTTGATAAATTAGAAGAATCAGTTAAACAAAAATATGAAGAAAAATCATTGATAGTTCAACAACAAATAATGGATGCTATTGGACAAATAAAAGAAATAGAAAGACAAGCAGATAAAAAAGTATCTGAATGGCAATCAAATGTTGCTCTTTTAACTGTAAATGCTCATATTAACTATATAAAATCAAAATATAAAAGAAATAAAAAAATAAATCAATTTTTAAATGATGTAAAACAAGATGTATTAAAAAATGTGTCTTATTTTTTAGAAGAAGATAAAAATCAACAAAATCAAATACAACCAAATCCAATACAAAAAAAGCCAGACCCATGTTTAAATTATAGAGTCAATTTATTTATTGACAATAGTGAAACACAAGGTGCACCAGTTATAATGGACTCAAATTATTCATTTAATAATTTATTTGGAAAATTAGAATATGAAAATTATTATGGTTCATTTAAAACAGATTTTACAATGTTGAAACCAGGACTATTACAAAAAGCAAATGGAGGATATATAATATTTCAAGCAAAAGATTTGTTAGCAAATGGAATATGCTATGAAGAATTAAAAAGAGTTTTAAGAGTAAAAGAAATTTCTATAGATAACACAATAGAACAACGTTCTTCAATGTCAATAATTTCATTAAAACCAGAGCCTATTCCAATTGATGTAAAAGTCATTTTAGTTGGAAGTGCAAATATATATCACACACTTCTTTCAATGGATAGTGATTTTAGAAGATTATTTAAAATAAAAGTTGAATTTGAAGAAACGGCTCCAATAAATGAAGAAAATGTAAACAAATTAGCACAATTTGTACATTCTTTCTGCGAACAAGAAGGATTACCTCATTTAAATAAAGATGCAATGGCAAGAGTAGTAGAATATGCTTCAAGAATTGCTGGAGATAATAATAAATTGTCAACTAGATTTACAGATTTAGGCCAAGTAGTAGGAGAAGCAGCTGTTTGGGCAAAACTTGCTAAATCAAAAATAGTTACAGAAGATTTTGTAAATAAAGCATTAGCAGAAAGAGTTGAAAGAATAAAGAAATATGACGAAAAATATTTAGAAATGATAAAAGAAAATACTTTATTAATAAATACTTCTGGTTCATTAGTAGGAGAAATTAATGGACTTACAGTTATGACAATAGGAGATTATACATTTGGTAAACCTGCAAAAATAACAGTAAATACTTACACGGGAAAACAGGGGGTAGTAAATATAGAAAGAGAAGTTGAACTTTCTGGATCTACACATGCAAAAGGTGTTTATATTTTGGCAGGATATTTAGGAGAACTATTTGCACAAGAGATTCCTCTTTGTTTAACTGCAAGTATATGTTTTGAACAATTATATAATGGAGTAGATGGAGATAGTGCTTCAAGTACAGAACTTTATGGTTTACTTTCAAGTTTATCTGAAATTCCAATAAAACAGTCAATAGCGGTAACAGGCTCTGTAAACCAAAAAGGACAAATTCAACCAATTGGTGGTGTTAATGAAAAAATTGAAGGATATTTCCAAATCTGTAAAATGCGTGGATTAGATGGTTCACATGGTGTAATGATACCAATTCAAAATGTAGAAAATTTACAATTAAATGATGAAGTAGTTGATGCTGTAAAAAATAAATTATTCCATATATATGCAGTTTCTACTATTGATGAAGGAATAGAAGTTTTAACGGGAGTTCCAGCAGGAAAAAAAGATAAAAATGGAAAATTCCCAGCAGGTACTGTAAATTATTTAGCATATGAAAAACTAAAAAAATATGCAAAAGTTTGCCGTGCCAATGGGGACGGAGATTTTGACAACTTTTAAAATAAAAAAGGATAAATAATTATAAGTTTCAACAAAAATAGTATGAAAATATTGTAAAAAATGATACAATAATTATGTTCGAAAACGCATTTTTTTAGGAGGGCATTATGATATATACTAATCAAACAAAAAAAGCCATGATTATTGCATATAATGCTCATCATGGACAAGTTGATAAATCTGGAGTACCATATATTTATCATCCTATTCATATAGCTGAGCAAATGCAAAATGAAGAAGAATGTATAGTTGCACTTCTTCATGATACTGTTGAAGATACTAATATTACTTTTGAAATGTTAGAAAAAGAGTTTTCTAACACTGTAATTGAAGCATTAAAATTACTTACACATGATAAATCTGTAGATTACATGGACTATATTAGAAAACTAAAAAGCAATCCACTAGCACGAAAAGTAAAACTAGCTGATTTATATCACAACAGTGATGTAACGAGAATGGAGAATCCTACTAAAAAGGATATAGAACGCAAAGAAAAATATCATAAAGCAATTTCAATTCTGCTTGAAGAATAGCCCTAGACAAGAGAGACTGTAATGGTCTCTCTTTGTCAGTTGTCAAAAACCTCCGTCCCCATTGACAACCCATTGACAAAATCTCCGTTCCCGTATTAAAATTAATAAGAGCAAATTTAAAAGAGGAGATAGAAAAAGAGAATGAAAGAACAGGAATACAAAATTGAAAATATAGATTCTTTTGAACTAGCAGATATATTTGATTGCGGACAATGTTTTAGATGGAATAGACAAGATGATGGAAGCTATACAGGGGTATTTAAAAATAATGTAATGAATGTACAAAAAAGTGGAGATACAGTTACATTTAAGGGCATATGTGATGGAAATATAGAAGAAATAGTGAGAGATTATTTTGATTTAGATAGAGATTATGATGAAATAAAAGAGCAATTATCAAAGATTGATGAAAATGTTAAAACAAGTATAGAATATGGTAAAGGAATACGAATATTGAATCAAGATTTGTGGGAGATGATAATTTCATACATTATTTCTGCGAATAATAATATTCCTAGAATAAAAGGAATAATAGAAAGGCTTTCAAAAGCATATGGTAAGGAAATCGACTGGAATGGAGAAAAATATTATTCTTTTCCAACTGCAGAAGAACTAAAAGATGTAACTGTAGAAGATTTTAGAAAATTAGGAACTGGATTCAGAGATATAAGATTATATGAGACAACACACATGATTTTAGATGGAAAAGTAAATTTAGAACAATTACAAAATAATCCAAATACACTTGAAGTTCGTGAACAATTATTAAGTTTATCTGGAGTAGGACCAAAAGTTGCAGACTGTATATTATTATTTTCTACATTAAAAAGATTTGAAGTATTTCCAATTGATGTATGGGTTAGACGTGTAATGAATGAACTTTATATAAAAAATCCTGATGAAAATAAAGTAAATAAAAAAGAAATAGAAAAGTTAGCAAAAGAAAAGTTTGGAAATTTAGCAGGAATTGCTCAACAATATCTATTTTACTGGAAAAGAGAAGCTTGAAATGTTGACATAACTCTAATAATGTAGTATATTATTATGAGAAAATTTTTTTTATAAAAAGAGAGGAAATAAAAGTGAAAGAAATAGAATTATTAGCTCCAGCAGGGTCTTTCGAAAAAGCAAAAATAGCATTTTTATATGGTGCAGATGCTGTATATTGTGGAACAGCATCATTATCATTAAGATCAAGAGCGGAAATTCAAGATGATGACTTAATAAAAACAATTCAATATGCTCATAGTATAGGAAAAAAAGTATATGTAGCATTAAATATATATGCATGGGATGAAACATATCCTGAAATAATAGAAATGGCAAAAAAATTAGAAGAAATTAAGCCAGACGGAATAATTGCGGCAGATGGAGGAGTAATAGATGTATTAAAACAATATGCTCCAAGTGTACCAATAAATGTAAGTACACAAGCAAATATAGTAAGTTTACACTCATGTAATTTCTGGTACAAAAATGGTGCCAAAAGAATGATAATGGCAAGAGAGTTAAACAAAGAACAATTAAAATACATAATGGAAAACAAACCAAAAGACATGGAAATAGAAATATTTGTACATGGCGCAATATGTTTTGCATATTCTGGAAGATGTTTTTTAAGTGATTTTTTAGCATGTAGAAGTGCTAATTTAGGAGATTGTGCACAAAGTTGCAGATGGTCATATAATTTATATGCAGAAGAAAAAAATAATCCAGGACAATTTATGCCAATTGAAATGGATGAACATGGAACAAGCATATTTTCATCAAAAGATTTATGTTTAATAAAAGAACTTCCAGAAATAATAGATATGGGAGTTGATAGTGTAAAAATAGAAGGACGTTTAAAAACAGAATATTATGTAGCAAGTATTGTAAATGTATACAGAAATGCAATTGATGATTATAAAAAAGATCCTACACATTATAATGTAGATAAATACATGAAAGAAATTGAAAAAATAAAAACAAGAGAATTAACAACATTTTATTTTAATGATAGAAAAAATCCAGACATACAAGAATATGATGGTCATCAATATAATGAGTTATACCAATTTGGTGGAAAAGTTGTGGAATATGACAGTCAAAAATCAATCATAGAAGTAAAAAACAGATTACAAATTGGAGACACAATGGAAATTTTAGTTCCACACAAAATAGAACCAATTGTATTTAAAATCGAAAAATTATGGGATATTGAAACAGACAAAGAAATTTATTTTATTAATCCAGGAGTAAAAGGACAACAAGTAAAAATATATCTTCCTATAAAATGTGAGCCAAATTGGATTATTAGGAGAAAAAAATGAAAAATATAAAAGATTATAATTTAGATAGCCTAAAAGAAGAATTTATAAATATGGGAGAAAAGCCTTTTAGAGCGGAACAAGTATTTAAATGGCTATATGAAGAAAAAGTAAAAGAATTTGACGAAATGACAAATTTATCTTTAGCATTAAGAGAAAAGTTAAAAGAAAATTACACAATGTGTAATTTCAACATACTAAAAAAACAAGAATCTTCTGATGGAACAAAAAAATACTTATTTGATATATTAGATGGAAATGCAATAGAAACAGTATTAATGAGTTATCATCATGGATACAGTTTATGTGTTTCATCACAAGTTGGATGTAAAATGGGATGCAAGTTTTGTGCCTCAACAGGAATACAATTTGCAAGAAACTTAACATCTGGTGAAATTGTAGAACAAATTTTAGCTGTAGAACAAGATAATAATATAAGAATATCAAATATAGTGTTTATGGGAATAGGAGAGCCATTAGACAATTATGATAATGTAGTAAATGCAATAAGAATAATAAACAATCAAAAAGGAATAAATATAGGAGCAAGACATATAAGTATTTCTACTAGTGGACTAGTTCCAAAAATATACAAATTGGCAGAAGAAAACATTCAATGTACATTGTCAATTTCATTACATGCAACAACAAATGAAAAAAGAAGTAGTATGATGCCTGTAAATAAACTATATCCAATTGAAGAGTTATTAAAAGCATGTAAAGACTATATTAATAAAACAAACAGAAGAATTTCTTTTGAATATGCACTAGTAAAAGACAACAATGACAATTTAGAAGATGCCAAAAGACTAGTTCATTTATTAAAAGGAATGATATGTCATGTAAACTTAATCCCAATAAACAAAATTGAAAATGGAGCTTACACAAAAAGTTCAAATGAAAATATTATGAAATTCAGAGATTATTTAAATGACCATGGAATTGTTGCAACAATCAGAAGAGAGCTAGGTTCAGATATAGATGCAGCATGTGGTCAATTAAGAAGAAAAAATTTAAGATAAAAAATATTGAAAAAAAAAGTAATATATGATATAACAAAAACATATAGAAAGATATGAGGTGAAATATGATAATTGCTTATGCAAAATCAGACACAGGAAAAGTAAGAGAAATGAACCAAGATGCATATTATATATCTGATTCATCAAGTGAAGTAAAATTATTTATTCTAGCAGATGGAATGGGCGGATATAAAGGTGGAGAAATTGCAAGTAATTTAGCAATTAAATGTACCAAAAATTATGTAGAGAATAATTTTAAAGACACACCAAAAGATAGAGAAAACCTTATTCAATTAGTTGCAAGTAGTATGGAATATGCAAACATGATAGTATACGAAAAATCAAAAGAAAATAAAGAATTTGAAGGAATGGGTACTACTTTAGAAGTTTGTTTAATATATAATAATAAGATATATATTGGACATATAGGAGATAGTAGAATTTATAGAATACGTAAAGACTTCATGCGTAAACTAACAACAGATCATAGTTATGTTCAAAAACTAGTAAAAGATGGAACAATTACAAAAGAAGAAGCAGAAGTTCATCCTAAGAAAAATATGCTATTAAAAGCACTTGGATGCAATGCTTTTGTTGAACCAGATGTATCAGTAAAAGGTTTTCTAAAAGATGATATTATACTTATATCATCAGATGGACTTACAAATATGGTAAAACAAGAAGATATCTTTCAAATAGCAACAGGAAACATAGAAAAAGCGCCACAAAAACTTGTTGATTTAGCAAATCAACATGGAGGATTGGACAATATAACAGTAATTGTTATAAAAAGTATATAAGTTAACTGAATTAAAAATACCTAGGAAGGATTGAAAATACATGGATTTAAAAGGTAGATTGTTAGGAAATAGATATGAGATTTTAGAAAAAATAGGCAGTGGAGGTATGGCAACAGTTTATAAAGCAAAATGTCATGTTCTAAATAGATATGTAGCAATAAAGATACTAAGAGATGAATTTACAACTGATGAAGAATTTGTAAAAAGATTTGAAGTAGAAGCACAATCAGCAGCAAGTATAACACATCCTAATATAGTTTCTGTATATGATGTAGGAGTTGATGGAAACTTACACTACATAGTAATGGAATTAATAAAAGGAAAAACATTAAAAGAGATAATAGTTGAAGAAAAAGGACCACTTCCATGGAAATGGTCAGTAAATATAGCAATACAAATTGCATCTGCATTAGAAACAGCTCATAAAAATCATATTATACATAGAGATATAAAGCCACATAACATAATAATAACAGAAGATGGAGTTGCAAAAGTCACAGACTTTGGAATAGCAAAAGCAGTATCTAACTCAACAATTACAGCATTTGGAACAACAATAGGATCTGTACATTATTTTTCACCAGAACATGCACGTGGAGGTTTTACAGATGAAAAGTCTGATTTATATTCTTTAGGAGTTGTAATGTATGAAATGATTACAGGGAAAGTACCATTTGATGCAGATACACCTGTTTCTGTAGCATTAAAACACATGCAAGAAGAACCAACACCAGCAATAAGTGTTAACCCTTCAATTCCAGTAGCTGTTAATGATATTATAATGAAAGCACTAAAAAAAGATACAAATTTACGTTATCAAAGTGCAACAGCTATGTTAATTGATTTAAAAAGAGCATTAAAAGAACCAAATGGAAACTTTGTAGATAATAGTGAATATGCAGACTTTCCTACACAAAGAATATCAACTCTTTCAGATGAAGACAAAAGTCCTAAAGCTACAGAAAAAAAGAAAAAGCAAAACAAATTTATAGCATTTATCAAAAAACATAAAGTTTTATCAACAATAATAGGTTTAATAATATTATTTGCATTAAGTTTAGGGTTAACAATTGGAATAACAAATGCTACAAGACCTAAAGAAGTAGCAATACCAAATCTAGTAGGAAAAACAGTAGATGAAGCAAAACAAATTTTACAAGATAGTAACCTTATATATATAGAAGAAGAACCTGAATATAATTCAGAAGTTGAAGCAGGAAAAATAATATCTCAAAATCCACAATATGTAGAAAACAGAAATGTAAGAGAAAATACAGAAATTAAAGTTGTTGTAAGTTTAGGAACAGAAAAAACAACAGTACCTAAGTTTATTGGTTTAACAAAAGAAGATGCTCAAAATGAAGCTAAAAATAGTAAATTAAATCTTGAAATTGTCGAAGAAACAAGCAAAACAGTTGAAGCTGGAATAATAATTAGTCAAGAAACAGAAGAAGGAACAGAAGTAAATGCTGGAGACACAATAAAAGTATATGTAAGCATTGGTACAGGAATTAAACAAGTAGTAGTAACATCTGTTTATAATAGAGATGAAGCTACAGCAAAGAAAACTTTAGAAGATGCAGGATTAGTTGTTGAAGTAGAATATGAAGAAGATAGAACAAAAACAAATGGAATAGTTTTAAAACAAAGTATTGCTTCTGGAGAAACTGTTGATGAAGGAACAACAATCACAATAACAGTAAACAAAATTGCAGAAATAAAAAATGGAACAGTTACTATAAATGTTAAATCATTAACAGGTTACCAAGACAGTAACACAGAAAATAATAAAACTACATCAACAACAGAGACAACAGATGACAAAAAAGAAAATACACCAAAAAAAGTAACATTAAGAGTAACAGTAGATGATGAACAAGTAGAAAACAAACAAGTTAATGAAAATGATACAAACATAAAAGTTCCTGTTAGTGGAAAAGGAGTAATAACAATAAAAGTATATATAGATGATACTAGAAAAGCTCAAGTAGACATGGATTTAAATACAACACAGGAATTAACTATTGATTAATTTAATAGACAAATATAAATATTTAATATTGAGGTAGAAAATTCGAAAAAAGTTCTACCTCGAATTTTTATTTTAAAGATTGTTTAATTACTAAAAATATGTTAAAATTAAGAAAATAATTATAGAAAAGGAGAGCAGTAAATCTGTAATAAATGATGCAAGGAAAAATAATTGGAAATATATCCAATATGTATAAAATCAAAACAGAAGAAAAAGAATATAATGCGTATGCAAGAGGAAAATTCAAGAATGAAGAAATTACTCCACTAGTAGGAGATATTGTTGAAATTAGTATCTTAAGTGAAAATCAAGTCAGTAATAACGAAAAAAATAACATCAAAATAGATACAGTTATAGAAAGAGTCTTACCAAGAAAAAATTCATTAAAAAGGCCTAAAGTTGCTAATGTAGACCAAATTGTATTTATATTATCTGCAAAACATCCAAAGCCAGATTTATTAATGTTAGATAAACAATTAGCATATGCAGAATTTATAGGTATAGAGCCAATAATAATCATTAATAAAATGGATTTAGCCGATTGTGAGGAGATAAAAAAACTATATACTCAAGTTGGGTATAAAACAATAATTGCTAGTGCTAAAGAAATAATTGGAATAGATGAAATAAAAGAAAATTTGCGAAACAAAACAAGTGTATTTTCTGGAAATTCAGGTGTGGGAAAATCAAGTATTATTAATGCAATATATGGATTTAATAAAACAGAAGAAGGAGAAATAAGCAAGAAAAACAAAAAAGGAAAAAATACAACAACAGATATTAAATTATATGAAATAGAAGAAAATACTTTTATTGCAGATACTCCTGGTTTTTCTAGTTTTGAGATAAATGAAATAGAAAGTTCTGAATTAGATAAATGTTTTATTGAATTCAAAGATAGAATTAAAAACTGTGAATTTATTGGCTGTACACATATAAAGGAAGAAAACTGTGGAATAAAAGAAGCTGTTAAAAATGGTGAAATTTCAGAAGAAAGATATGATAGATATTGCACCATTTATGAAGAATTAAAAGATAAAGAAAAAAATAAATGGAGATAAAATAATTAATATAAACTGTTTAAAAATTTCCTTTTAGTACATAATTAATAAAAATTAAGTTTTAATTATGTGAAAGGAAATTTTTTTATTATGAGAAAGAAAAAATCTTTTTTCAAAAAAATGATATTTTTTTTAATTTCTGCAATCACCATTTTGGGAATAGCTTATTATTTGTATTATACATATCAGACAATAGACTTATCATCTGAATATAAAACATCTAAATTAAATACAACAGTTAGTAAGCAGACAACAGAAGTTGTAACTGAAACAAGTAGTAATATTGTGGAAGTCCTTGAAAATGTATCGAAATGTGTAGTAGGTATTTCAAAAATAAAAACACATTCAAATTCTATTTTTTCGAATAATTCAGCAACAGAATTAGGTATGGGAACTGGAATTGTTGTTTCAAGTAATGGATATATTTTGAGTAACTGTCATGTTACAGGAGAAAAACTTAGTACATGTTATGTGACATTAGAAAATGGTTATACTTATGACGGAACAGTTGTATGGTCAGATTCAGAAATGGATTTATCTATAACCAAAATTAATGCCAATAATTTAGAATATGCAACAATTGGGGATTCATCAAAAGCAAAGCCAGGAGAAACGGTTTATGCAATAGGAAATCCAATTGGGTATGAATTTAGGAGAACAATTACCTCAGGTATTATTAGTGCTTTAAATAGAACTATTAAAATAGAAGAAAATGGAACAACTTCATATATGACAGATTTAATACAAACAGATGCATCGATAAATCAAGGAAATAGTGGAGGGCCACTAATACTTTCAACAGGAGAAATTATAGGTATAAATAGTGTAAAAATTACAACTGCAGAAGGAATAGGCTTCGCAATACCAGTAAATGCAGTAAAACCTATTATTGAAAAATTTATATCAACAAATTCTTTTGATGAGCCATATCTTGGTATTTATGCATATGACCAAGAAGTAATTCCATATATTTTACCATCTGCAAATAATCCAGAGGGAATTTATATTGTTCATATAAACAAAGATAGTCCAGTAAAATCTACAGAAATTCAAGTGGGTGATATTCTAAAAAGTATAGATGGAAAAACTATTTCAAATATGATAGAACTTAGAGAATATATTTATAGTAAAAATGTGGGTGATACAATAACTTTAGAAATTACTAGAGGATATGTTACTAGAAATTATCAAATTGTGTTAGGGAGAAAAAAATAAAGAAGGACTCAAAATGAGTCCTTTAAATTTTATACAACAATATTATAAATTTTATTTTTAACATAAATTTCTTTTTTTATATTTTTTCCATCAATTTTATCTTCAATAGCTTCATGAACTTTTTCTTTTATGCTTGATTCATCTTCATCTAAATCAATCATAATTGTAGCCTTTAATTTTCCATTAATTTGAATAGGTAGTTCAATTTGATCATCAATAGTTTTAGCTTCATCATATTTAGGCCAATCATAAGAAGAAATAGGTTTATCAGCACTAATTTTTTCATTTAATTCTTCTGTAATATGAGGAGCAAATGGATTTAGTAAAGTTATAAATGTTTTAAATTCAGCTTTATTAATAGTTTTTAATTTTGTAAATTCATTCATCATAGTCATAAATGTAGATACACAAGTATTAAATTTCATTTCCTCAATATCTTGAGAAACTTTTTTGATTGCTTTATTCATCATCTTTTCAGTTTCTTTTCTATATGTATCACCATCAATTAACATGTTCTGTAAATTCCAAACTCTATCTAGAAATTTAAAACATCCTCTAATACTATCCATTGACCAACTTGCTGTTTGATCAAATGGACCCATAAACATTTCATAAACTCTAAAAGTATCTGCTCCAAACTCATTTAAAATATCATCAGGATTTATTACATTTCCTTTAGATTTAGACATTTTTTCTCCATTTGAACCTAAAATCATACCATGTGATGTACGTTTTGCATATGGTTCTTTTGTTGGTACAACTCCAATATCATATAAGAATTTATGCCAAAATCTTGAATATAGTAAGTGTAGTGTAGTGTGTTCCATTCCACCATTATACCAATCAACAGGTGACCAATAGTCTAGAGCTTCTTTAGATGCTAAAGCTTTATCATTATGTGGATCCATATATCTTAAATAATACCATGATGATCCAGCCCATTGAGGCATTGTATCTGTTTCTCTTTTTGCAGGTTTACCACAGTGTGGGCAAGTTGTATTAACCCATTCTGTATGTCTTGCAAGAGGAGATTCACCATTTTCTCCTGGTAAGAAATCTTTAACATCTGGTAAAGTTAAAGGTAAATCTTTTTCATCAAGAGGAACCCATCCACAATCTTCACAATATACCATTGGAATTGGCTCACCCCAATATCTTTGACGTGAAAATACCCAGTCACGAAGTTTGTAATTTACTTTTTTCTCTCCAATTTTGTTTTCTTCAAGATATTCTATAACTTTTTTCTTTGCATCTTTAACATGAAGTCCATTTAAGAAATCTGAATTTACAGATATTCCTGTTTCAACATCTGTAAATGGTAATTCAACAGTAGAATTATTTTCAGGAGCAACTACTTGAATAATAGGTAAGTTAAATTTTGTTGCAAATTCATAATCTCTTGTATCATGTGCAGGAACAGCCATAATAGCTCCAGTTCCATAACTTGATAATACATAATCTGCAATCCAAATAGGAATTTCTTTTTTGGTTAATGGATTAATTGCTTTTATTCCTTTTATCTCAACTCCTGTTTTTTCTTTATTCATTTCTCCACGTTCGAAATCAGATTTTAAAGCAGATTGTTTTTTATAATTTTCTACTTCTTCTAAATTAGTAATTTTATTAGCAAGTTTTTCGATTAATTGGTGTTCTGGTGCTATAACCATATATGTTGCACCAAAAATTGTATCAGGTCTTGTTGTATATACAAGAAGTTCTTCATCTGTACCAGAAATTTTAAATTTAACTTCTGCTCCTTCTGAACGACCAATCCAATTGCGTTGTTGTGTTTTTATTTTTTCTAAGAAGTCTACGTCATCTAAATCATCAACAAGTCTTTGAGCATATTTTGTAATTTTTAACATCCATTGTGATTTCTCTTTTTGAACAACTGGACTTCCACATCTTTCACAAACACCATTAACAACTTCTTCATTTGCAAGACCTACTTTACAGCCTGTACAGAAGTTAATAGGCATTGTTGCTTTATAAGCTAAACCATGTTTATATAGTTGGATAAAAATCCATTGAGTCCATTTGTAATATTGTGGATCTGTTGTATTTATAACTCTTGACCAATCAAATGAAAAACCTATAGATTTTAATTGTTCTGTAAAATGAGCGATATTTTTCTCAGTTGTTATTTTTGGATGTACATTAGTTTTAATTGCATAGTTTTCTGCAGGTAAACCAAATGCGTCAAATCCAATAGGAAATAATACATTATATCCTTGCAATCTTCTTTTTCTTGCAATAACATCAAGAGCTGTATAACTACGTGGATGCCCAACATGTAAACCTTGTCCAGATGGATATGGAAATTCTATTAATCCATACCATTTCTTTTTATTTTTAAAATCATTACTTGCATTAAATGTACCTTCTGATTCCCATTTTTTTTGCCATTTATTTTCTATTTCTTTAAAATTATATGCCATAGTGACCTCCGTTCTAGTGTTTTATTTTAATTTGATATATATGAATTATACTAGCAAAATCTTGAAAAGTCAATGGAATGGAGAAATTTTGTCAGTGGGTTGTCAGTGGGGACGGAGATTTTGACAATATTGTCAAAATCTCCGTCCCCACTGACATAAAAATTAAAAAAATAGAAATAATAAAAATGATTCAAAATGAATTAAAAATAAATGAAAGGAATGTGATTAGATATGAAATTTGTAAAAGGTTTAGTAATTGGGGGATTAATAACAACAGGAGTCATAATGATGTTCCAAGATAATTCTATGATGAATACAGATAAATTAGCTAAAAAAGGAAAAAAATTAGCAAAAAAAATGGGAATCATGTAAAGAATTCACTCTAAAAATAATAAAGCATATATTATAAGTTAATTACTTTATAATATATGCTTTACAATCAAAAAAAAATTCTCAAAAAAAGAGGGAATTATGTAAAATTCGTCGAATAATATATGTGTATGAAAAAGTTATGTAGGAGTGGAGGAAAATGGCACGATATAGTGAAGAAATTATTGAGCAAGTAAGGCAAAGCAACGATATAGTAGATATAATATCACAATACGTACATTTAACTCGAAAAGGAAGAAATTATTTTGGACTATGCCCATTTCACAATGAAAAATCACCTTCTTTCTCTGTATCACCAGATAGGCAAATATTTCATTGCTTTGGATGTGGAGTTGGAGGAAATACATACACATTTTTAATGAAAATAGAAGGGATAGGATTCAAAGAAGCAATTGAACAACTAGCAGAAAAAGCAAATATACAATTACCAACAATACAAAATACAGAAGAAAATGCAAAAGAAGAACTAAAAGCAAAAGTATACAAAATAAATCAATTTACAGCAGAATTTTATCATCAAAACCTATATAAACCTACAGCAAAAAATGCACAAGAATATGTAAAAAAAAGAAAACTAACACAAAACACATTAGAAACATTTAAAATAGGATTTTCCGGAAAATATGACGAACTATACAAATCATTAAAAACACAAGGATTTGGTGAAAAAGAAATACTTGAATCAGGATTAGTAATAAAAAATGACAAAGGGCAATTTATAGACATGTACCGAAATAGACTTATGATACCAATATGTGACATAAGAGGAAGAGTAATTGCATTTGGAGGAAGAGTACTAGACGATTCAAAACCGAAATATATAAATTCACCAGAAAATGTAGTATATAGCAAAGGAAGGCATTTATTCGGTCTAAATGTAGCCAAAAAAGATTGCAGTAAAAAATTACTTATTGTAGAAGGATATATGGATGCAATATCACTATATCAAAGAGGAATAACCAATGTTGTTGCAGCATTAGGAACAGCATTAACAGAACAACAAGGGTGGTTATTAAGAAAAAGCACAGAACAAGTAATATTAGGGTTTGATGCAGATACTGCTGGACAAACAGCAATTGCAAGATCCATGGAAATTCTACAAAAAATGGGTTGTGATATGAGAGTATTACAAATAGATGGAGCAAAAGATCCAGATGAATTTGTATTAAAATTCGGAGAAGGAAGATTTAAATTAGCAATGGACAATGCAATTTCATTAGTAGAATTTAAAGTAAAAAGTTTAAGTAAAGATATAAACATAGAAAATGCATCAGATAAAATTAAATTCTTAAACGAAATTGCAAAAATACTTGCAAAAGTAGATAACACAATGGAAAGAGAAATTTATATAGAAAAAATTGCAAAAGGCTATAACATATCAAAAGAAGCTATATATGCTGAAGTAAATAAGTTGATTTATACAAGTTCAAAAGCAGACAATTTATTACAAGGAAAAGTAGTTAAAACACAAATAATAAAAAGAAACGAAAAAGAAGAAAATAGTATTGATGAAGACTTAAAAAATCGAGAAGATACTATTATTGCATTATTATTAGATGCAAACACTAAAGTATTTCAAAAAATAAAAGAAAAAATAGAACCAGAAGATTTCAAAGATGAAACAAATAAAAAAATCATAATAAAATTATATGAAGAATTAGAAAAACAAGACACAAATTTAAACAAACTAATAGATGAATTTGATGAACAAACTCAAAACCATATAACTGAAGTAATGGCAACAGATTATGGAATTGAAAATACTGAAAAAGCAGTTGAAGATATACTTTCAAAATACGAAAGAGAAAGACTAGAAAGTCAAAAAAAATATATTTTAAAAGAATTAGAAACAGAACAAGATGGGGAAGCTAAAAAGAAATTAAGTAAAGAGCTAAGCAATATAATAATAGCATTAGCCAAAATTAAGTAGGGGTGAATTTTCGTGAATAAGGAAATTGAAGAAAAAAAAGAAGAGTTAAAAGAACCAAAAAAAATTAAGGTTGCTAAAGAAAATGCAGATAATCAAGAAAATAATGTAAACACAGAAAGTTCTGAAAAATCAGATAATGAAAAAGTTCAAGACATAGTAAAAAAAGTCAAAGAATCTGGTAAAATAACTTATGGAGAACTAGCAAAAGAATTAGAAAATACAAATCCAGAACAAATAGACAAAGTATTTGATGCATTTGAAGAAATGGGAGTAAGTCTATTAAATGATGACTTTGAAGAAGAACCAGATATAGATGATTTAAAAGAAGTAGAAGACCTTAAATTAGACCAAATTTCTGAAACAGACTACGAAGGTATTAGTGTTGATGATCCAGTAAGAATGTATTTAAGAGAAATTGGAAAAATACCATTACTATCATATGATAAAGAACTTGAACTAGCCAAAAGAATTCTAGAAGGTGATGAAGAAGCAAAAAAAGAACTAGCAGAAGCAAACCTTAGATTAGTAGTAAGTATTGCAAAAAAATATGTTGGTAGAGGAATGCTATTTTTAGACCTAATTCAAGAAGGAAATATGGGATTAATAAAAGCAGTAGAAAAATTTGATTATACAAAAGGATTCAAATTTAGTACTTATGCAACATGGTGGATAAGACAAGCCATCACAAGAGCTATAGCAGACCAAGCACGTACAATAAGAATTCCAGTTCATATGGTTGAAACAATAAATAGACTAATAAGAACATCAAGACACTTATTACAACAATTTGGTAGAGAACCAACAATAGAAGAAATAGCACAAGAAATGGACATGTCTGTTGATAAGGTAATGGAAATACAAAAAATAGCACAAGATCCAGTATCACTTGAAACACCAATTGGAGAAGAAGATGACAGCCATTTAGGAGACTTTATACAAGATGAAGATTCACCAGCACCACAAGATGCTGCATCTTATACATTACTAAGAGAACAACTAAATGAAGTAATGAAAACACTAACACCAAGAGAAGCAAAAGTTCTAAGATTAAGATTTGGATTAGATGATGGAAAAGCTAGAACACTTGAAGAAGTAGGAAAAGAATTTGATGTTACAAGAGAAAGAATTCGTCAAATAGAAGCAAAAGCATTAAGAAAACTTCGTCATCCAAGCAGAAGCAAAAAATTAAGAGATTATATGAATTAATATTAAAAAGGGTTAAAAGTAAATAGTTGGGGTAGAACACTTTAAAAAGTTTTTCTGCCTCAGCTTTTTTTGCATGTGAAATTATATAGGATTTTGATAAAATAAATATTAGGAAAAATGCTCGACAAATACAAACAAATGTTTTAAAATATATAGTACAGTAATATCATAAAAATTGTATTAAATGTACCAAAAAACAATAAAAGATACTAATATGTTATTATGAGTAATTATGCCAAGGAAGTGATAATTATAGAATTTGAAAAATCTAAGCTGATAGAATTAAAAGAAAAGTTTGATTCTATTATTAAAACAGAAGAAAAAGATAATATAGAATTTTGGTATGCAAGAGATTTGCAAATTCAATTGGGTTACAAAAGATGGGAAAATTTTATTGAAACAATAAAAAAAGCAATGCAATCTTGTGAAAATGCAGGTATAGAAGTTGATAACCATTTTCGTGAGGTCACGAAAATGGTACAAATAGGATCAGGCGCAAGAAGAAATTTACAAGACTATATGCTTACAAGATATGCTTGTTACTTAATAGCTCAAAATGGAGATTCTAAAAAAGAAGAAATTGCATTTGCTCAAACATATTTTGCAGTACAAACTAGAAAACAAGAAATAATTGAAGACAGAATAAAACTAATGACTTTAACTATTGCAGCAAAAAATCTAGCAACAGAAATGACGAATTATAACGTAACCGAAAAAGATATGTATGGAGAAGAAAGCATAACTGACGAGCATGTGGATAATAACCTAAGTGTAAGAAATATGTTAAATAAAAGAGGAATAAAACCAGAAAATTTAAAACCAGCGGAAGATTTAAAAAAATTAGAGAGAAGAGTTAAGTCAGAAAGTAAGAAAATAGCTGATAGTAATAAACTGCCTAAAAATGAAGCAAATTAACTTGAAATATTTACTAAAATATGCTAATATATAAATATATTTTAAAAAAAAATCCTGTTCTAATTTAAGAGCAGTTTATATAGATGACAGCAAGTAAAATTAAGTTAGAAAGTCAATTGACAAGGAGGAAAAATATGTTTTGCAAGTATTGTGGTAAGAAAATTGATGATGATAGTGTCTACTGTATGTTTTGTGGTAAAAAGGTAAAAGGGCATAAAGTAAAAGAAAATTATCTTGAAGAAACTCACGAACATGTAAAACAAAATGGAACTTATACAGCTCCAGACGGAAAGACATATACTGTAAGAAACCGTATATTATATGATGAAAACGGATGGGATGTAGGAAGGGTTCCAGCTTGGTGGGGATAATACAATCTCAAAACAAATGAGGTAGCAGTTTGCGACCTCATTTGTTGTATACAATCAAATCTCATACAATTAAATCTCAATCTTAGGCTCATACTTTTCAAGCCACATATTAACCTGGCAAAGATAAGCCATAAGTTGAGGTCCGAGTCATAAGTTGACCAAACCATGGACGAGTAAAAGCCTTACCATCAGTCTCAAGAATACTCATAATATAATCTCTATTTAATAAAGAATTAATTGGAGCATTTGGCTTAGCCATAATATCAGAAAGCATTGATTTAACTTTTGCAAGATAAGTAGGATTATGAGTTTTTGGATAAGGACTCTTTTTCCTGTCAACAATTTCAGAAGGTAAAAACTTACGAGAAACATATCTAAGTACCCCTTTTTCCCTACCATTTAAAGCCTTAATTTCCCAAGGAATATTCCAAACATATTGAGCTAATCTATAATCACAAAAAGGAACACGAAGCTCAAATCCATTATACATAGCCATTCTATCAGATCTATCAAGAAGAGTTTGCATGAACCAATTCAAAGTAAGATAAGAAATCTTTCTTTTCTCAGCAGTCTCTTGAGAATCTGTATCAAGAATTTCAACTTTTTTAAGACTTTCATTATATCTGTAATCTATATAATTTTTCAAATCAACTTTTTTTGCTATATCTGGATTAAGCAAAGTTTGACGTTCATTTATTGCAATTGACCATGGAAAAGTACCACTTGTTAAAGCATCTTCACGGAAGAACCAAGGATATCCTCCAAAAATTTCATCTGCACATTCACCAGTAAGAGAAACAGTTGCAGTAGGTTTAACATTTTTACAAAACAACAATAAAGAAGAATCTACATCTGCCATTCCAGGCATATCACGAGCAATCATTGCATCATATAAGCTGTTTGCAAGTTCAGGAGTATCTATTACAATAGGATGATGATTTGTATGAAGTTTATTTACCATCAAATTAATGTAATAATTATCTGAATTAGGTTGAAAATCACTTTTAACAAAATTTTTATCATTATCAACATAATCAATTGAATAAGTATCAAGTGTAGGTAAATTATTTTCAAAGCAATAATCAGAAGCATATTTTGTAATAATACTTGAGTCTAGACCGCCAGACAAAAAGGTGCATAAAGGCACATCAGAAACTAATTGTCTTTTTATAGAATCTTCTAATAAAAAAGTTAAATGATCACAGGTCTGTGCAAAATTTTCAGTATGAGGCTCACTTTTCAAATTCCAATATTTTTCAATATGTAAACCATATTTATTATAAACTGCAAATTGAGCAGGTTCTAATTCAAAAATATTTTTAAAGACTGTTGTTCCGAGGAGTATGAGCAGGGCCAATTCCAAACAATTCCGAAATTCCTTGTGAATCTAATATTTTTTCTACACCAGGATATTCAAATAAAGCTTTAATTTCAGAGCCAAAAACAAAAGAATTTTCTTGTATTGTATAAAAAAATGGCTTAACTCCAAAATGATCTCTAGCTACGAAAACTTCTTCTTTTGATGCATTCCAAATAGCAAAAGCAAAAATTCCATTTAAATGTTTTACGACATCATTACCATAATATATATAACTCTTTAATAGAACTTCAGTATCAGAATGAGTATTAAATGAAAAACCATTTTCTTCTAAAGTTCTTCTTAGTTCTTTTGTATTATAAATTTGACCATTATAAGAAATAATAAAATTTGAATTATAATTAATCAACATATTAGTTTTAGGTTTATCAATTAAAATAGATTGACTAAAAGATTCCTTCATAGGTTGCTTACCACCTTCTGGGTCAATTACAATTAATCTCTTATGTCCTAATGCTACATGATTATCAATATAGTATCCTTCCTCATCAGGACCTCTTTTTGATAATGTATTATTCATTTTTTCTAAAACATTTTTTAAATTAGAAATATCTTTTTTTAAATTTACAAAACCAACTATTCCACACATAAAAATCCTCCATATATATAATATATGAAGGATAACTAATTTAATGATTATTTTTTTTGTAAAAATTGCAATATTGACTTACTGAGCATTTATCGCAATGGGGTTTTCTTGAATCACAAGTATTTCTACCATGCCAAACCAAAAGATGATTTATATCTTTTAAAGATTCTTTTGGAAAAATTTTTAATAAATCTTGTTCAATTTTTTCAGGATCAGATTCAGAAGAAAGTCCAATTCTATTAGAAATACGTTTTGCATGAGTATCTACAGCAATACCTTCTGCAATTCCAAAAGCTTCTAACAAAATAACATTTGCACTTTTTCTCCCAACTCCTGGAAGAGTTAGAAGCTCTTCTATTGTATGTGGAACTTCTCCATTAAAATTTTCTATAACTTTTTTAGCACATTCTTTAATATTTTTTGCTTTATTTTTATAAAATCCACATGGATGAATAATTTGTTCTAATTCATGGATATCTATATTTGAAAAATCTTCAATAGTCTTACACCTTTCAAATAGAGCAGGTGTAGTTTTATTAACTCTTTCATCTGTGCACTGAGCTGAAAGCATAACGGCAACAGTAATTTGAAATGGAGTTTTAAAATCAAGACTACAAGTTGCATCTGGATATGTTTTTTCTAATATTTCTATAAATTTTTTTGCATCTGATTTTTTCATTTTTTCCCTTTCTAAATGTTAATTTTCAGAATTTATTTTACTACTTGAAATTAGTTTTAATATTTCTGGATAAAGTTTGCTTGCATTATTATTCCAATTATCAGAAATTTGCTTTGCTTTTTCTCTTGAAGCTGCATATACTGAAAGTTCAAAAATAGTTTCATTTTGTTCAACAATTTTACATTTAACTGTATAATTGTTTTCATCTTGTGGAACGAATTCAGTAACAACTGAAGACTCTTCAATAATATTAGAATTTTCTTTTTTAAATATTGTATCAGCTTTTAATTTTAAAAGCCCCGGTAATAGCGCCTTTGTTAAATCAAGTGCATTTTTTCCTTCAGATGTTATTTTAATAAAATTTTCTTCATCTTGAGTAAAAGAACAAATTAAATTTGTTGATTTTAAATCAGCCATAAGCTCTTGAAAATAAAAATAATTAATTTCTTTTGAACTAGAAACTATTTTAAATAAATTATCATTTTTTATTCCATCATCTATTTTATTTAATAAATATAAGATTAAAACTTTGTCTTCTGCTAACTCTTTATTTTGTAAATCCATAAACTGCCTCCTTTAAGTTAGATTTGTCGTAAGTATTATAGCATAAAAATTGATGGAAGTAAAGACAAATCAATATCTAAAATTATTAACGAAAAATGTCGAATATTCATATATTATAATAAAGAAATAATATTGTTTCTTTATTATAATAAAAGGAGTAAAACTAGACTTTATCTAGTAAAATACAAAAATGGGCGAAATAAAAAAAGGTGATTATGTTACAAGAAACTCATATAACAACGATATAGTTTTTTGCGTAAAAAGAATAATAAAACTCTCAAATAATAAAAAAATCGCAATATTAAAAGGAATAGATATCAGAATAGAAGCAGATGCATATATAGAAGACTTAAAAATTATTAGTGAAAAAGAAATGCAAGAACATGAAGAAGAACTCGAAAAAAGAATTATTAACAGTATTTTTAAAACTAAAGTAGAAAAAAGAACAAAAGAAATTATTAAAACAGGAAAAATTTTGCACTTAGATGGAGACAAAAAATATGCAGAAAAATCAATGATGTTTTATAAGAAAATGGGTTTAAAAGCAATTGTAAGAAATATACCAGAAAACAAACAACCAAAAGTCGTATACAGACTATTAAGTATATATAATCCAGATATTCTTGTAATTACTGGACATGATGGAATGATAAAAAATAATTCTAGATATAGTGATTTACTCAACTATAGAAACTCAAGGCATTTTATAAATACTGTAAAAAAAGCAAGAGAATTTGAAGCTACAAGCAAAAAAGACCTAGTAATTTTTGCAGGAGCATGTCAAAGTTATTTTGAAGCATTAATGGAAGCAGGAGCAAATTTTGCTTCATCACCAGCAAGAATTTTAATAGACTTTTTAGATCCTTTAGTTGTTGCAAAAAATGTTGCTATAACAGAAAACAATAAATATATCACAATAGATGATTTTGAAAGTGAATTAAGAGACGGAAAAAAAGGTATAAATGGATTAGGTGCAAGAGGAAAAAAAGGAATAATAATTATATAGAAAAAGTATGTAACAAAAATGTAATACAAATGTAATACTTTTGTAATAATGCTTTCAAAGTCCGTTGCCCCTAAGGAAACCAAGAAAAAACAAAAAATTACAAGCTTTGACAAATAGTAAATCCAATGATATACTTTAGGCATCTTAAGCAAAGTAGGTGATCTAATGATTTGTAGGACTGATATAGCTAGTTTAAAAACAGACATTACAGATAAAGTTGGTCAAAAGATAATTGTTAAAGGCTCATTAGGTAGGAGCAAGGAATTTGAAAAGGAAGGAACAATAGAAAAAGTATATAGCAACCTATTTGTTGTTAAATATGAGGAAAATAATAGAACAGCATCATATACATATACAGACTTATTAACAAGAACAATTGAATTAGATGTATTTGATGGAGAAGGATATAATCCAATAATACCACCAGAGGTATTTGAAACTAAAAAAAGAAAATATAAAGAGCAACACTAAAAAAATGTTGCTCTTTTTTGGTATTGAACTTGAAAAAAAAAATATTATAATGTATAATATGTGAGTGTAACAAAATATAATAAACCTCATAACAAGAGAAAAAAATAAGGAATGTGATAAAAATGAAAAAAACAGTAATAAAAGAAATACTAGAATGGGCATTATGTTTTATAATAGCTGTAATATTAGCACTAGTTGTAAGATATTATATTGGAACTCCAACAGAAGTAAGACAATCATCAATGTTTCCAACACTACATGAAGGAGAAAGACTATGGCTTAACAGATGGCCAAGAACAGTAAATAAATTACCAGAAAGAGGAGACATAATAACATTTGAGAAACCAAGTAAAACATATATAAGTGAAGATGAAGTAGACTTATCAAATCCAGTAGCAATATATGACTATGAGCCACAAGGTCTTTTCAATAAGTTCGCTTATTATGTTTTAGAAGTATCAAAAACAAGTTTCATAAAAAGAGTAATTGGACTACCTGGAGATTATGTAGAAATAAAAAATGGATCAGTTTATATAAATAACGAAAAATTAGAAGAAGAATACTTACAAGATGGAATTGTAACAGACATGAAACAAGGACGTGATCAAGGTCAATTTACAGGATTTGTAGTACCTGAAAATTGTGTATTTTGTTTAGGAGACAATAGAACATCAAGTAACGATTGTAGAGCATTTGGATGTATTCCACTAGAAAAAATAGAAGGAAAAGTTGAATTTAGATTTTGGCCACTTTCAAAATTTGGAGGAATATAAAATTGTTTGAAAAAATAATAGGAAATGAAAAAAATAAATCTATTTTAGAAAAATCAATCAAATTAAAAAAAACATCACATAGTTACTTATTTTGGGGAACAGAAGGAATAGGAAAAAGATTAATTGCACTAGAATTTGCAAAAAAAATCTTATGCTTAGAACCAGAAAACGAAAATTGCAAATGTAAGTCATGCATAGAGTTTGACTCAGGTAGTAATCCAGATTTTTTAATAATAGAACCAGAAGATGGAAAAATAAAAATAGAACAAATAAGAAATATGCAAAGAAGAGTAGCAGAAAAACCAATAAATTCAAACAAAAAAGTTTATATAATAGATAACAGTGACCAAATGACAACAGAAGCACAAAACTGTTTATTAAAAACATTAGAAGAACCACCCGAATATTTAACAATAATATTAATTTGTTCTAATGAATATAACATGTTAAGCACAATAAAATCAAGATGTACAAGAATGCATTTTGAAAATTTAGACTTAGATGAAGTAAAAAAATATTTAACACAACAATATCCAGATCAAGAATTTGACAAAAATATATTAGAATTATCACAAGGAAGTATAGGAAGAGCAATTAAATTAAACAAAAACAAAACACTATATGAAAATGTTGAAAACATATTAAAAAGCTTTAAAACAAAAGATCTTATAGATATAATAACAATGTCTGAAGAAATATATAACGAAAAAGAAGAAATAAATTCTCTACTAGAATATATGAACATTCTTGCATTAAAACTAAGCAAAGAAGATTTAAGATATATCAATTTAGTAGATATAATTGAAGATACAAAAAAAAGACTAAAAGCAAACAGCAATTATGATATGTGTATAGATAACTTATTATTTAATATATGGTATTTATTTCAAAAATAGAAAGGACGTAATTAATGAAAAAAATAGTAGGAGTCAGATTTAAAAAATTAGGAAAAATATATTTCTTTGATTCAAAATGGTTAGAAGTAAAAAAAGGTGAACATGTAATTGTTGAAACATCTCAAGGAGAAGACATTGCAGAAGTTATAATACCTAATAGAATTATAGAAGAAGAAAACTTAACAACACCATTAAAAAAAATACTAAGATTTGCATCAGAAAAAGACTTAAAGCATGAAGAAGAATGCAAGAAAAAAGAAAAAGAAGCATATGATTACTGTAACAAAAAAATAAAAGAATACAATTTAGATATGACACTAACAGATGTAGAATGTAAATTTGACAATAGCAAAATATTATTTTCATTTACATCTGACGGAAGAGTTGACTTCAGAGAATTAGTAAAAGACTTAGCTGCAGTATATAAAACAAGGATAGAATTAAGACAAATAGGAGTTAGAGACGAAGTTAAAAAAATAGGAGGAAATGGAGTTTGTGGAAAAGAACTTTGTTGTTGCACATTTTTAAGAGACTTTGAAACAGTTTCAATAAAAATGGCAAAAGAACAAAATCTTTCTTTAAATCCAACTAAAATCTCTGGAAATTGTGGAAGACTAATGTGTTGTCTAAAATATGAACAAGAAGTATATGAAGACAAAGCAAAAAGACTACCACATATTGGTGCAATAGTAAGTACACCTGAAGGTGAAGGAGAAGTAGACAACATAGAAACATTAAAAGAAGTTGTAAGAGTAAAAATAAAAGATGGAGATATATATAAACAGAAAAAATTTAGTATCAATGAAATAAAAATAATAAAAGACATTAATAATGAAAATGAGGATGAAGAAGAAAAAGAGTATAAAAATGAATTAAATGAATTAGAAAATTTAGAAAAACAAGATAAATCCATGAATAAATAAATATAGAAAGGTGGTGAAAATATGGCTTATAGAATACAAAGTGATAAATGTATAAGCTGTGGTGCGTGTGCAGCTAACTGTCCTGTAGGATGTATATCACAAGGAGAAAGCTGTTTCGTAATTGACGAATCTGCATGCATAGGATGTGGAACATGTGCAGGAGTATGTCCAGTTGAAGCACCAGTTGAAGCTGAATAAAATATACATAGAAAAGAGGTGGGCTTCAAAATTACAAAGAAGCCTACTATTATTTATTAATAAGGTTTATAGGTAGCCTTAAAAAACCTAAATAAAATTGAAAGAAATGTGATAAAATGAAAATAGGAATAGTAGGATTACCAAATGTAGGAAAAAGTACAATGTTTAATAGTATAACAAAAGCAGGAGCAGAATGTGCAAACTATCCATTTTGCACAATTGAGCCAAATGTTGGAGTTGTAGCAGTTCCAGATGAAAGGGTAGATAACCTTGCAAAAATGTACAATCCACAAAAAGTTACAAAAGCAGTAGTTGAATTTGTTGACATTGCAGGTTTAGTAAAAGGTGCCAGCAAAGGAGAAGGATTAGGAAACAAATTTTTATCACACATACGTGAAGTTGATGCAATAGTACAAGTTGTTAGATGTTTTGAAAATCCAAATGTAGTACATGTTGATGGAAGTGTAAATCCATTAAGAGACATAGAAACAATAAATTTAGAACTAATATTTGCAGATTTAGAAACTCTAGACAAAAGACTTGACAAAGCAACAAAAAATTTAAAAGCAGATAAAAAATATCAATTTGAAATAGATTTAATAAAAAGATTAAAAGATAATTTAAATAAAGGAATACCTGTAAGAGCTTTAGAATTTAGTGAAGAAGAACAAGAAATTATGAAAGACATGTTTTTACTTACAGCAAAACCAATTATATATATAGCAAATATTTCAGAAGAACAATTGCAAAATGTAGAAAATGAAGAAATGGTAAAACAAGTAAAAGAATATGCATCAAAAGAAAAAGCAGAAGTCATTCCATTATGTGTAAAAATAGAAGAAGAACTTTCAGGGCTAGACGAACAAGACAAAAAAGAAATGTTAGAAGCTTTAGGCTTAGAAGAATCTGGATTAGACAAACTAATTAAGAAAAGTTATAGCCTATTAGGACTAATATCATTTTTAACAGCTGGTGAACCAGAAGTAAGAGCATGGACAATAAAAAAAGGAACAAAAGCACCACAAGCAGCAGGAAAAATTCACTCAGACATTGAAAGAGGATTTATAAAAGCAGAAGTAGTTTCTTATGATGATTTAATGAAAGCAGGCTCAATGGTATCAGCAAAAGAAAAAGGACTAGTTAGACAAGAAGGAAAAGACTATGTAATGGAAGATGGAGATATTGTATTATTTAAATTTAATGTATAAAAACGAAAGGAAAGAATAAGATTATGGAAAACCTTGCAGAATTCAATCTATTTACAACAAAAAATTTTATTATATATTTAATTGTTATAAATATAATAGGTTTTTATGTAATGTGGTCAGATAAAAGAAAAGCACAAAAAGGAAAATGGAGAATTCCAGAAAATACATTATTCTTAATTACAGCTTTAGGTGGAGGAATTGGGACAATAGCAGGAATGTATACTTTCAGGCACAAAACAAAAAAACTAAAATTCACAATAGGTCTTCCAGCAATATTAATTTTAGAAATTATTCTACTAATTTATTTAAAATTTATTATATAAATTTTCTTGACAAAAAAATAAAATGGTGATATAAAACAATACAATGAGTAACCAAGGAGTGTAAATCCAATTGAAATTTATGCTCTTTTTTTGAGGTTAAAATTAAAGGGAGGTAGTAAAATGTTAAAAAAATTGTTAAAATCAGTTAGAGATTTCAAAACTGTATCAATTTTAACACCAGTATTTATGGCAATTGAAGTATTCATGGAAATAGCAATTCCATTTTTACTATCAATTCTAATAGATAATGGAATAGCAAATGGAGACACAAAACAAATAGCAATTATTGGAGCAATGCTAATTATTGCCGCAACACTATCACTAGTATTTGGAGTTTCTTCTGGAAAACTAGCAGCAAAAGCATCAAGTGGATTTGCAAAAAATTTAAGAGAAGATATTTACAATAAAATTCAAGATTTTTCATTTTTCAATATTGATAAATTCAGTACATCAAGTTTAGTAACAAGACTAACAACAGATGTAACAAATGTACAACAAGCATATATGATGGTAATCAGGGCAGCCGTAAGAGCCCCAATAACAATTTTATTCTCAATTATTATGTCATTTATAATAGATGTAAGAATAGGAATTATTTATTTAGTAGCAACACCAATATTAGGATTTTTACTAATATTTATAGCTAATTATGTAAGACCAATATTCAAAAAAGTATTTAATCAAATAGATTATTTAAACTGTGTAGTACAAGAAAATGTTAGGGCAATAAGAGTTGTAAAATCATTTGTAACAGAAGATAAAGAAATAGGAAAATTCAATAAAATATCTGATGAAATATATCAAAATTTTTCAAGAGCAGAAAAAATACTTGCATTTAATTCACCAATAATGCAAATTATGATTTATACATGTTTAACACTAATTTCTTACTTTGGAGCAAAATTCATAGTTGCAGGTTCTCTAACAACAGGAGAACTTACAAGTCTATTTTCTTATATTATGCAAATGTTAAATAGTTTAATGTTATTATCAATGGTATTTGTTATGATAACAATGGCATGGGAATCAGGTCAAAGAATTGTTGAAGTATTAGAAGAAGAACCAGACTTAAAAAATAAAGAAAATCCAATATATGACGTAAAAAACGGAAAAATAGAATTCAAAAATGTTGGATTTAGTTATGTAAAAGACAAGAAAAAAGAAGTATTAAAGAAAATAAATCTAACTATAAATTCAGGAGAAACAGTAGGAATTATAGGAGGAACTGGTGACGGAAAATCTAGTTTAGTAAACTTAATTCCAAGACTATATGATGTAACATCAGGAGAAGTAAAAGTTGCAGGGATAAATGTAAAAGACTATGATTTAAAAACATTAAGAGACCAAGTATCAATGGTATTACAAAAAAATGAACTATTTTCAGGAACAATCAAAGATAATATAAGATGGGGAAATTTACAAGCAACAGATGAAGAAATTGTTGAAGTTTGTAAATTAGCACAAGCAGATGAATTTATAACAGGTTTCCCAGACGGATATGACACAAAAATAGAACAAGGTGGAGCAAACGTTAGTGGTGGACAAAAACAAAGACTATGTATTGCAAGAGCCTTATTAAAGAAACCAAAAATATTAATATTAGATGACTCAACATCAGCAGTAGACACAAAAACAGACAGTTTAATAAGAAAAGCATTTAGAGAAAAAATACCAGACACTACAAAAATAATAATAGCACAAAGAATTTCATCTGTACAAGATGCAGACAAAATTGTAGTTATGAGTAATGGTAGAATACAAGCAGTAGGAAAACATGAAGAACTATTAAAAACAAATAAAATATACAAAGAAATATATACATCTCAAACGAAAGGAAGTGAAGCAAATGAGCAAAAAGTTTGATTTTAAAACAATTAAAAGACTAATTAAAAACATAACAAAAAATTATAAAATACAACTTATAATTGTTTTAGTATTAGTAATTTTAAGTTCACTTGCAAATGTTTCAAGCTCACTTTTTATGGAAAGATTAGTAGATAACTATATTACACCTATGTTAAACATAGAAAATCCAGATTTTATACCATTAATAAAAGCACTATTAACAATGTGTTGCATATATATAATAGGAATAGTATCAACATATGTATATAATAGAATTATGGTTTTTGTAGGGCAAGGAACATTAAGAAACATCCGTAATGAATTATTTGCAAAAATGCAAAAACTTCCAATAAGGTATTTTGACACACATTTAAACGGAGACATCATGAGTCATTACACAAATGATATAGACACATTAAGAGAATTAATTTCTAGAGGTATACCTCAAACATTAAGTTTATTTATAACAGTAGTAGCATCATTTATAGCAATGCTAATAACAAATATATATTTATCTATATTGGTAGTAATAATGGGAATATTAATGCTTATTACAACTAAAAAAATTGCTAGCAAAAGTAGTAAATATTTTATGAAACAACAAGAAACAATAGGAATGGTTGATGGATATATTGAAGAAATGATGAGTGGGCAAAAAGTAATAAAAGTATTTAACTATGAAGAAGAAGCCAAAAAAAGATTCAAAAAAATAAATACAGAATTATATGAAGACAGTAAAAATGCAAACTCATATGCAAATATTCTAATGCCATCATTAGCAAACTTAGGAAACTTATTATATGTATTTATAGCTATTGTAGGTGGAATATTACTAATAAACGGTTGGGGAAATATGACATTAGGAATAATAGTAGCATTTGTAAACTTAAGCAAAAGTTTTACAATGCCAATTGCACAATTATCTCAACAAATTAACTTAATAATAATGGCTATTGCAGGAGCAAAAAGAATTTTTGAATTAATGGATGAAGAACCAGAAGTAGATGACGGATATGTTACATTAGTTAATGCAGAAATAAATAATGGAAAAATAAAAGAAACAAAAAAATATACAGGAAAATGGGCATGGAAACATCAACATCATGATGGCAGACTTGAATATATCGAATTAAAAGGATATATTGAAATGCATGATGTAGACTTTGGATATGAAGATAATAAGTTAGTATTACATGATGTAAGTTTATATGCTAAACCAGGACAAAAAATAGCATTTGTTGGAGCAACAGGAGCTGGAAAAACTACAATTACAAATTTAATAAATCGTTTTTATGATATAGAAGACGGAAAAATTAGATATGACGGAATAAATATAAACAAAATAAAAAAAGCAGATTTAAGAAGATCCTTAGGGATGGTACTACAAGATGTAAATTTATTTACAGGAACAATTGCAGAAAACATTGCATATGGTAAAGAGAAAGCAACTCAAAAAGAAATAGTTGCAGCAGCAAAACTTGCAAATGCAGATGACTTTATAAAATTATTGCCACAAGGATATAACACAATGGTAGATGGAAGCGGAAGTAACTTATCACAAGGACAAAAACAATTAATATCAATTGCAAGAGCAGCAATAAATAACCCACCGGTAATGATTCTAGATGAAGCAACATCAAGTATAGATACAAGAACAGAAAAAATAGTTCAAGACGGAATGGATAAACTAATGGAAGGAAGAACAGTATTAGTTATAGCACATAGACTTTCAACAGTAAGAAATTCCAAAGCAATTATTGTATTAGACCATGGAAGAATAATTGAAAGAGGAGAACATGATTATTTAATTGCCCAAAAAGGAATGTATTACCAATTATATACAGGAGCATTTGAACTAGAATAAGTAATAAAAAACATGATATTAAATTTTTATAAATTTATTATCATGTTTTTTTATAATAAAGAAATATTGAAAATAAAAAAAGGTAATGTTATAATAAAAACAAATAATAAAATAAAGAGAGGAAAAGCATTGAAAACACAAAAGAGATTATCAAAGTTAGGTATTGAAAGCATAAGAGAACTAGACTATAAAGAAATTAATTACATAGCTCATTTTGCAACAGAACAAATAACAACCACATTTCCCATATTACAAAATCAATACAACAAGATATTAGCCAAAATACTAAATTGCAAAATGTACTATTCAAAAATTACATCAAATATTTCTAAAGTAAACTATATATATTGGAATAATAGCATATATATAGACGAAAACATAAAATCAATAGAAACAAATGAACAATTAATTCATGAAATAATACATTATTTACAAGTATTAAGAAAGAATAATGGAAAAATACAAAAAATTGGTTTTTGTGAATTTAATGATTTTAAATTAAATAGACTTGGTTTAAATGAAGCAATTGTACAATATATGTCATCTAAAATAATGAAGAGGGAAAAAAATGATATAAAAATTTACGGTATCAACTTAAAAACTATTAGTCCTAATTCATACCCATTAATAACAAATTTAATTGAACAGATTATTTATCTCATAGGAGAAGATATTATAGTAAAATCAGCATTAAATATTGATATAAATGAAAATGAATTTGAAAATACATTATATTGTGCATTCGAAGAAAAAACTGACTATATAATAAAAAATTTTGATAGATTATTAGAAATAAAAAATAAACTTTTTGCAGATAAACAAAAAGGAAATATCAAAATTGATTTTGAAAATAAAATAGCAAACACATATTTAAATACTCAAAATGCAATTTTAAGTGAATATTATAACCAAATAATTCCAAAAGCAAAAACTCAAGAAGAAATAGATTTTTATTATAATAAATATATTCAAAACAAAGAATATATTGGAATTGTAGAGAATAATGAAAAAGTAGATTTTTATGAAGACTATAAAACAATAATTCAAAGTAAGTTAGATAAACAACTTATAAAAATAAATAAAGAAAAACAAAAAAATGCATTAATAAAATATAATAATAAACTAATAGAATTTTTTAAAAGAACAATCTCTTACCTTATAAATTAAAGGCAAGAGATTAAAAAAACAAATTTAAAATATTTAATATAAAGGTAGCAAAAGCAACTTTTATAGACATACGAATAGATGTAAAAATTGAATTTTTAAAAATGGACAAACTATAATCTTTGCGAACAGTTAAAGCTAAGCAATTAGTTTCAACTGTTTCGTTTTTGCTTGAAGAAGAATCTTCTAAGGCATTTGGATTACTTTCCTGCACAATATTATCAGACACTTCGTCTTCAGAAACAATTTTTTCATCTAAATTAGATTCTTCAGAATTTAAAATTATATCTGAATTTATTTCTTCATCAACATTATTTTCAATTATTTCGTCATTATCTAAATGATTTTCAAAATTTAAACCATTATTTGGTATCATAAGAACCTCTCATTCTGATAGGAAAACTATCAAATCATTTGTCAAATCTAAGATAAGTATAACATTAAAAAAATAAGAAGTAAATAAAAATAGTATAAATTATTAAATAAAAAAGGAGAATAAAAAATGATAATAAACACAGGATGTAGAACAGACATACCAGCATTTTACTCAAAATGGCTAATAAATAGAATCAGAGAAGGCTATGTACTAGTAAGAAATCCATATAATCCAAATCAAGTTACAAGATACAATTTATCTCCAGATGTAGTAGATTGTCTTGCATTTTGTACCAAAAATCCTGAACCAATGTTAAAATATTTAGATGAAATAGACAAATACAAACAATATTGGTTTGTAACAATAACACCTTATGGAAAAGACATAGAGCCAAATGTACCGAATAAAGAAAAGGTAATGGAAAGCTTTAAAAAACTATCAGAACACATAGGAGTAGATGCTATTGGCTGGAGATATGATCCAATATTTATAGGAAACAATTTTGATGTAAATAAACATATATACTATTTTGAAAAAATTGCAAAAGAACTAAAAAATTATACACATAATTGCACAATTAGTTTTTTAGATTTATATGAAAAAGTAAAAAGAAATGCACCAGAAATAAAACTACCAAACCAAGAAGAACAAATACAAATTGCAAAAGCATTTAGTAAAATCGGCAAAGAAAATAATATGGTAGTTCACAGCTGTTGTGAAAAAACATATTTATCACAATATGGCTTAAAATGTAATGGATGCATGAGTAAAGAAATTGTTGAAAAAGCTATAGGATGTAATTTAAATCCACCAAATAGTAGAAAAAATTTAAGAGAAAGCTGTAATTGCCTAATGGGAAATGATATAGGTGCATATAATACATGTGGACATTTGTGCAAATATTGTTATGCAAATGCCAATAAAGGTTTAGTAATAGAAAATATGAAAAAACATAATGATAATTCACCATTTTTGATTGGAGGTAGTGAAGAGGGAGATAAAATTACAGTTGCAAAACAA
Organism: uncultured Clostridia bacterium; assembly: GCA_944386165.1. GTDB lineage: Bacteria > Bacillota > Clostridia > TANB77 > CAG-508 > CAG-269. Next base: position 13,675 of record CALXAA010000001.1, on the reverse strand, counting down.
AAAAGTTGGAAAATAGAAAATATGCAGATTAGTTTTATTTTTTAAGTTTGAGCAGAAGTAGAAAAAAATTTTTTTATATGCTATACTAATTTTAAAATATAGTAATAAAAAAATTATTTGAAAGGTGGAAAAATGATGAAATGCGAATTAGAAAGATTAAAGAAGATAGATATACCAAAAAATATGATATTTACAGAGAAAGATAACAATTTAATATTAACAATGAATTCAAGCTGTATAAATGCAAATATGCAAGAAAATAGAGCTGCTTTTGAAGCTTGGGCATTACTAGGCAAAGCAAAAGGATATAAAAAGGTTGTTTTAGACGTAAATATTGATAAAGATATAAAGAGCAATGGACATTATAATCGCTTTTTATATAGAGTTTATTGTTTTAATGAACTTTTTGATTGGTTTGTTATGTCAAAAGAATTAGAAGAAAGAGCAAAAGAATTTTATAACAAATACTTTAAAAATAGTGACTTAATATATAATATACCTGTTAATAATGAAGAAAAAGAACCTAAACACCCAGAAGCTAAGTTGGAAATATTTTTAGCAAATCATACCAAGAAAGCCAATGAAAAATTAGGATTAAATGTAAATTATTTTTATCACCAATTACCAGTTGGAACTTTCTATGGAAAAAAGTCAAAAAATACAAGATTATTTACTGGGGGTAAGTCTGCCATAGATTTATGGGGAATTGAGGGCAACACGTTGAATGTGATAGAATTGAAAGTAAAAGATAATAAATCCCTAGGGGTATTATCAGAATTATTTTTTTATGTTTGTTTAATGAGAGATTTTCATATTGAACCTAAAAAAGCAAAGCCTGCACAGGAAAAAGGCACAGATTTAAGAGGTTTTGATATATTGAGAAAACAAAAAATAAAAATGATAAATGGAATTATTCTTACTGAACAAGTCCATCCTCAATTAGAATATGCTTTTAAGGAAATAAAAAAGTGTAACCAAAAGGATAAAAGAATAAATTTTGATAAATTTATAGAAATAGATGAAGAATTAAAAAAAGAATATTACTAAAAATGAGGAGTTTAGTATGGAGAAGTTAGTAGAATTTAAAAGAAGATTATATAATGATGGTATTATTAAAAGATTAAAGAATGATAGTCTTTTTAAAGACAAATTACTAAAAGATATAAAAAAAGGAGTAGTATATCCAACTATTAGGGAAAATAGATTAAACTTTTACTACTATAAAAAGTTATTATTTGAATATGAAGACAGATTTATAACAAATTCAAAGTTTGCATTTGTACCAAAAGAATATCATCCAACATATGTAGCAGATGGAAATGAATTAGGTGCAATAGCTAATTTTTATGATGGATATGAAAATATAAAAGAAAGAGCAAAATTATATTCTTCGCCAGAAGATAAAGGCGTATCTAATATTTGTAAAAATGGAAATGTTATATCAAATTTACCAAATGGATATGTTGTATTAGATGTAGAGGTTGCCTTTGAAAAAGAAATTATAGAAAGCGATAAAACAATAAGAAAACAAAATAGAATTGATATACTTTTATACGGAATAGAAGAAAGACAACTAAGATTTGTTGAGGCAAAACATTTCACAAATGGAGAGATAAAATCAACAACAATTCCAGATGTAGTGGGACAAATTAAGAGATATGATGACGAAATTGAAAAGAGATATGATGAAATTTTAGATGTTTATACTGAATATATAAAAAACTTGAATAAGATTTTTGATGAAATTATAGACAATCCTATTCCAACTCCAACGTCAATTTTACCTAAATGTGGGTTAATAATTTTTGGCTTTGATGATGACCAAAAAAATGGAAGATTACAAAAAAATATTGAGAACAAGATAAAAGAAGAAAACATTAGAGTTTATTCAATAGGACAAGAAAGTAAAATAGATATAAAAACATTATATAATAAAATGGGGTAAAAAATGAAAGTAAGAATTTTAAAAGGAACAAATCAAATAGGTGGAGTATTCACAGAAATATCATCAAAAGAAGCCAAAATAATTATAGATTTTGGTGATGACTTAGATGGAGTAAAAAGACTAGAAAATATAGAAGGCTTAACAACAGGAAAGCCAGTTTATGATGGAGTATTTATTACACATAATCACCAAGACCATATGGGAAGAATAGATGATATTTTAGATGATGTGCCAGTATATATGTCAGATTTAAGTAGAAAAATCTTTGAAACAGTATTTTGTTTTTCAAAAAATAAAGGAAAAATTCATAGAAAAACTATAAATCTTGAAGAAGAAAAGACAATTACAATAAAAGATATGAAAATTACTCCATATATAGTAGACCATAGTGCATATAACTCATTTATGCTACTAATAGAGGCAGAAGGAAAAAAAATATTGCACACAGGAGATTTTAGAAATCACGGGTATAAAGGTTCTTTATTAGAAAGTACACTCAAAAAGATAGGAAAAATAGATTTACTAATAACAGAAGGAACTACACTTTCAAGAGAACAGGTAAAAAGCAAAACAGAAACAGAATTAGTAGATGATATTGTAGAAAAAACAAAAAATTATGACCAAGTTCTAATGCTAATGTCTACGACAAATATTGATAGAGTTACAACAATGCAAAGAGTAGCAAATAAAACAGGAAAAACAGTAATACACGATATAGTTTTAAGTAATGTTTTACAATTAGTAACACAAAAAATACCAAATGCTTTAAATTCAAAAAATGTTGGAGTATATTTGCCAGGTAGTGTATATATAAAAAGAGATAAAGAAGAATATAAAAAATATATTGAGCCATTTAAAGAAAGAATAAATGAAACAGGCAAACTACTTCACGGCAAGTTTATAATGAATATTCGTGTATCAATGTTAAAAGATATAGAAAGATTAAAAGACAAAGTATTAAATAATTGTTGTGTTGTTTATTCTATGTGGGAAGGTTACCAAAAAGAAAAAATCTATAAAAAATTTTTGGACAAAATGAAAGAATTAAATATAGATATTTATAATTTACATGTAAGTGGTCACGCAGATTACACAGCATTTAATCAAGTAATAGATATAACAAAACCAAATGCAGTTATACCAATGCACACTGAAAATAAAGAAAAAATTAAAGATTTTACAGATAAAGCTGTTATATTGGAAGATATGGAAGCATTTAACTTTTAAAAAGAAAAGAAGATAAGGATTCTTGACATTTTTGATGAAGCAAGAATTAAGGAAATTAATAATTAGATTTTAGGGTAGTAGAAGAACAAGACAGAAAAATTTTTATGTGTTATACTTTTGTTCTGGAGGTTTTGAATATGGAAAAAAGTAATAAAAATGTTATAACATATGAAAAAGTTAAGAATGAATTAAAAAATATCAAATTAGCAGATATGACAAAAGAGCAAGTATTTGATAGGTTTATAGCATATGGAACCAGAGAAGAATTAAATAACCCTGAAATACAAAAAGTTTTAATACAAAATGGGTATGCAAGTGAACTAATGGATATGGTCACAATTATAACAGATGAAGATGTCATAAAAATGTTATATAAAAGTAGAGCATTTGAAAACTATAATCAATGTGGAATTAGACTTTATCACGGACAAATATCAGAAATTATAGTTGAAAAAAATGATGATATATATAATATAAATTATGATTTTAACAAATTTAATAATATGAGACTATATTTTAAAGGAGAAGTAGCTTTTTCAGAAAACGAAATAAATCAGCTAAAAACAGAAATAGAGCCATATAAAGATAATTTAATTGCAGTATGTGATTTTAATTCAAAACGTAAAAACTCTGAAGAATATCATTTAAAATGTTTTTTAAAAGAATTTATAAATGTGGAAGAATATATGACAAAATGTCAGTACAAACTAGAAAACGCAAGAGAAATAATGGAGAATGTATGTAATAATAGATTAAAAGAAATATATAGACAAGAAATTCCAAAACAAATACAAACGAGATATGAAAATGAATTAAAACTGATATGTAAAAATAATTATGAAAGTTTATTTATATTAAATTACCTAATTGCCAAAAAAGCAAAAGAAGATAACGAATACTATGTTTTGCGAGGTCGCGGAAGTAATTCATATATAGCATATTTATTAGGGATAAGTGAATTAAATCCACTTGACTATGGCTTAGAATATGAAATTTCTTATGGATTAAAAGGAGAAAAAACACCCGAATTCTATTATTTTTTTAGTAATACTTATTATCCCAATATTATGAAATATGTTAAAGAAACCGTTACAAAAAATATTAGTTATGATACTACTTATATTGATAATAACCTTATAAGATATTTAGTACATATTTAAAGATTATAATAAAATATTTTGTTATATGTCATCATACTTTGAAAAAAGTTTATTTCAAAAAATATAGTACAAGAGATGATATTTATAGTTTTCTATTAAGTAAAGATATAGAAAAAGAAATAGCTTTTGAAATAACAGAATTTATAAGAAAAGGAAAGGCACATAATATAAAATATTCTAAACAATGGTATAAATATCAAAAAATAATGAAAAAACATAATATAGATTCTACCTATATTGAAAATTGCAAAAAAATAAAATATTTATTTCCAAAGTCAAACATTTTAAATAGTGTAGTGTATATAATAAAACATATTGCATATATGGCATACTATCCTGAAATCACAGAAAAAGTAATTAGCAAAGCTCCAAGATTATTTTAAAGTTATTATATATAAAATATTATTATAATAGATTTACAAATAGATTATAAAAAGCCATTCGATGGGATGGCTTTTTGTGATGCTTTGCGTCTACACGGGTCAGATTCTACTTAAGCTAAAACTATTTCAGACCCAGTAAATAATATATGTTATTCAAAATTATACATTAAATCATGAAAAAAGTACATGATTTTTACTGTTTTTCTAGCCATTCATAATATTTAATTAAATATTCCCAACAGCCTTCTTTATCAGTTATTCCGTTATAATTATCTTTAATTTTTTCTATAATCTCATTTTTATCTATCCATCTTACTTCTGAAACTTCTTCCTCTTGTAATTTTAATTTAGTTTCATTTATTTCTTTATTTGCTACATAATATTCATTAAAATGATTATTTACAATATTACCTTTTATATTAGTTGATATTCCTGCACCTATGAAAGTTATATCATTTTTATTTAATTTAATGCCTAATTCTTCTTCACATTCTCTAAGTATAGATTGAAAACCAAATTCTCCGGCTAAAACGTGTCCTCCTGCTGTTACATCCCATGTATTAGGCCACAACTTTTTATTTGCACTTCTTTTTTGTAACAACACTTGACCTTTTGAATTTATTATAAAAACAACAACTGCTTTGTGCCATAATCCTTCTCTATGACATTTTTCTCTAGATTCTATTTTTCCTGTGTATTCGCCTTTCTCATTTAAAACATCAAAATACTCTTCCATTCTAGATATCTCCTTTATCCAAAATTCCATAAACCATTGCTATGTTTGTTGGCACAATATATTTTGCACCTATTTCTTCTGCAACTACTAATACAAAAGCACACATTGCTCTTGTGGCATACCACCAATCTGGATCATTTACTCTGGTTCTTATTTCATCTAAAGATATTGATTTATAATATCTTTCTGTTTCACTTTTTCTTGTTTCTATATCCATCATAATTGATGAAGCATCATCTTTATATAATGTATTTTCTTCATATTTTATTCCAGAATATCTTGCAAATTTTTCATGTCCTCCACCAGCTAATATTAAGATATCTGCTTTTTCTTTTGGTAAATTTAATCTTTCTTTGATAAATGTTTTTACTGTTTCAAGATTAGTTGTTGCAAAATTTTCAGCTAAATCAGGAAATTTTTGCATTACATCAATAACACCAATTTTACTATTTACACTTTCTTTTATTCCATTATCATAAACTGATATTTCTGTTGAGCCTCCTCCTCCAATAAAAACACAAACTTTATCTTGTACAAATCTAGTTGTACCAAAAACAGTCAACTCATTTTCTCTTTCTTGAGATATGATGTTAAAATTATAACCAGTTTCATTTTTAAATTTTTCTAAAAATCTATTTTTCTCTAAATCATTTAAAGTTCTAAAAATACTTGTACCACATACATATATGTCTTTAGATATATTCTTTAATTCTTTTATATTTTCAATTAATTTATTAACATCACTTTCTCTCAACTTTTTATCTTCGTTATAATGTTTTTTAAACTGTATTGTTTTTCCTTCTAATTTCTCTATATTTTTTCCATTAAATTTGTCTACCTTAGTACAAGTTGAGCCAACTTCCACAATTATTTTTTCCATTTATATTACCACCTTTCTTGAATTTATATTATCATAAATTGTTAGAGAATTAAAGATAAATAAGTGAAAAATTTTTTTTTAATCAAAATTACAACTTTTTATAGAATTTTTGAGTTCTGCATAAAAAAAGAGTATTAACCAAAATTCATTGATTAATACTCTTTCAGACTTTTGCAATTTCATTGAGTTCCCTCAAAATTGCTATCGTATGGTCGAGGCGACAGGGTTCGAACCTGCGACCTCATGGTCCCAAACCACGCGCGCTACCAACTGCGCTACGCCTCGAAATAAATTATATAACTAAACACTAATATATATTAGCACAAAACCAAAATAAAATCAAGAGTTTTTCTAAAAAAAATCAAAAAAATAAAATATGACCATGCCCAATGGGCACAGCCATATTTTAATTAAAGAAAACTAATTTCTACGTTTACCAAACAATGATAAAATTCTTAGGAAAATATTAATAAAATCTAAGTACAATTGCATTGCACCATAAACATATAATTTTTCATCATCACAAAAACCAGCATCTTGCATAGCCTTAATCTTATTAATATCATAAATAGTCAATCCAAAGAAAATTAATAAAATAGCCCAATCTAAAGCTATATCTAAAAATGAACTACCAACAAATATATTAACAACAGTTAAAACTAGTCCAACAAGAAGAGCAACAGTCAATATAGAACTCCATTTTGAAATATCTTTCTTTGTTGTATAACCAATTAAAGACAAAACTCCAAATAAAGCAGCAGTTCCAGCAAAAGCATAAACAATAGAAGTCAATTCAAAAACTGGGAAAATAACTGATAATGTAAAACCATTCAAAAATGCATATGCAAAAAATAGTAAAGTTACCATTGCAGGAGAAAGTTTTCTGATTAATAATGAGAAAACCAAAACAACTACTAATTCAGCAATAATCAAAGGAAAGAAATAACCATTCATTATAACTGAAATATATAATCCTGAACTGTAAACATAATATGCTGTTCCGGCACTAGCAAGTAATCCTAAGAACATTCTAAAAAATGTATTAGTAAGTACAGAATTGGTATCAACAGAACGAATTGCATCACCATTTTCATAATATTCCATAAAATCACCTCCAATTCTTATATTAAAATATTATAAATTAATTTTATAAAACTATACATATTAGCTCAAAAAGCAAAAAGGAAAAAAGAGAACCGGCACCAAATTGCCCCAAATTGCCCAAAAGTAAAAGGGAAAAAAGAGAACCGGCACCAAATTATCCAAATTATCAAATTATTCCATATAAGTTCCCATCTATCAAAAGTTGAGCACGTTTTCTTGTTTTTTCATCAGAATTCAAAGAATCTTGTATAAATTCAGGATGATCAATTAAAAACTGTTTCATTGTTCCATCTGGATCTGCAAAAAAGTTATTAAGCATAGAAAGTTGAGCATCATTAATGATATTCAAATCAAAAGCTTTTTTGAATAAGTTAGTATCAACTTGAACTAACGAAAAAGCTTTAACACCTTCTGCTTCTAATTTTTCTTTTCCACCTTGCATTCTATCAACAACTACACAAGACCAACAAATTTTAGAACCTAAATTCTTAATTGCTGGAATCCATGCGCGAATATAACTTGAAGCAACAGTAATTAAATCAGCTATATGTAAAACTTTTTTATCTTGTAAAGAAGTAATTACTTTTGAATTTGTAAAATTACTATCACTTTTAACAACTGATAAATCTTTGTAAATACTTAAATGAGGCTTATTTAAAAGATGTGCTATTATGTTAGAGAAAAACCAATCTCTTCTTTCACCACCAGAAACATAGTCTATTTCTGAAACATTGATATTTTTCTCAATAAATTCTTTCATAGTATCAATAACATCTTTATAAATAGTATTAGTTTGATATTGTTTTAATACTTTTTCAAATACCTTATTTGGTAAAGATAACTTATCTGATAGACATTCATCAATAAAAGATAATAATTCAGTAGCATCTTTTTCACTTCCATATACAAAATGAGTATTAATAAAATATGGACCTATTTTGCCAGAAGTGTACCAAAATGGCTTGTTTTCAGCACAAAATCTAATTGCTTTTGTTTCAAATAAATATGAAACTAAGTCAGACATAAAAATCCCCTCCAAACATTAAAATATATTTACAAACATTTTATGTGTAAAATAGTAAAAAGTCAATAATTAATATTCAATTTTTACAAGCTATTTATAATTTATCAATAATTAAAAAGATTTATATAAAAAAGTTGAAAAAGATATTATAACATGATAGAATAACATAAGTAAAATCAAGAGGCTAGAATATGAATACTGTAAATTACAAATAGTCGCCTTAGGAAAGGAATGAAAGATATGAAAACATTATTAAAAAACGGAACATTAATTGATTACAAAACAAATACATTTGAAAAATTCGACATACTAATTGAAGAAGACAAAATAGTAAAAATAGAGAAAAACATTGAAGAAAAAGCAGATAAAATAATTGACTGTACAAATTTATATATTATGCCCGGAATGATTGATATTCATTGCCATTTAAGAGAACCAGGCTTTGAATATAAAGAAACTATTGAAACGGGTGCAAATAGTGCTGTTTGCGGAGGATTTACAACAATTTGCCCTATGCCAAATACAAAACCAACCCCAGACAGTGCTATTATTTTGCAAAAAATCATAGAAGAAGGAAAAAGAGTAGGGCTATGCAACATATTGCCATATGCATCAGTAACAAAAGGAGAAAAAGGAGAAGAATTAGTAAATTTTGAAGAATTGAAAAAAGCAGGAGCAATAGCATTTTCAGATGACGGAATGCCTGTTGTAAACAGTAGAACAATGAGACAAGCAATAATTGAAGCTGATAGATTAGGAACATTTGTATCATCACATTGTGAAGAAAAAACAGTATCACAAGGAGCAATAAATGCAGGAAAAGTTGCAGAAGAACTTGGAGTAGAAGGAGTATTACCAGAAGCGGAAGAAATAATGGCAGCAAGAGAAATTGTAATATCTGAAACAAATAATGTAAGAGCACATATATGTCATATTAGTACAAAAACTTCAAAAAATATGATTAGAGATGCCAAAAAAAGAGGAGTAAAAATAACATGTGAAACTTGCCCACATTATTTTACATTTACAGTAGATGAAGTAAAAAAATCTGGAACAAATGCAAAAATGAATCCACCATTAAGAGAAGAAAAAGATAGACTTGCAATAATAGAAGGCTTAAAGGAAGGAACAATAGACTGCATAATAACAGACCATGCACCACATTCAGAAGAAGAAAAAGCACAAGATTTATCAAAAGCACCAAATGGTATAATAGGATTTGAAACAGCTTTATCAGCAGAAGTAATGAACTTAGTAGACACAGGAGATATATCATATTTAGATTTAGTAAAACTTACATCATACAATCCTGCAAAATTAATAAAAGTAGACAGAGGAACAATAGGAGTCGGAAAAGTAGCTGATATAACAATATTTGATCCAAATGAACAATATGTATATACAAAAGAAATGATTGTATCAAAATCAAAAAACAGTCCTTTTATAGGAAAAAAACTAAAAGGAAAAGTAAAATATACAATTGTATCAGGAAAGATTGTATATAAATCATAAATTCGCGAGATAGAAAGGAAAGAAAACATGGAAAAAAATTTATTTATTGAATATCCAAAATGTTCAACTTGTCAAAAAGCAAAAAAGTGGCTAGATGAAAATAAAGTAAAATATGAAGACAGACATATAGTAGAGCAAACACCAACAAAAGAAGAATTAAATGAATGGATAAAAATTGGTAAGATAGATATTAAAAAATTTTTTAATACAAGTGGAATGAAATATAAGGAACTAAATTTAAGAGAAAAACTATCACAAATGTCAGAAGAGGAAAAGCTAGAATTACTTTCATCAAATGGAATGTTAATAAAAAGACCAATTTTTGTTTCTGGCAAAACAATACTATTAGGCTTTAAACAAAAAGAATGGGAAGATAATCTTTTAAAATAAGAAAGGATTGAATAAATTGAAAAATATAATAGACCAATTAATAGAAAAAATAAAAATAATGAAAAATCCAACAGTAATAGGATTAGATCCAAGATATGAAATGCTTCCAAAATGTGTTAAAGATAAATATCCAAAAACATTAGAAGGAGTTGGACAAGCAATAATAGAATATAATAAAGCTCTAATTGATGCAATATATGACATTATACCTGCAATAAAACCACAAATAGCATTTTACGAAATGTATGGAATACCAGGAATGCAAGCATTTAAAGTAACTTGTGAATATGCAAAACAAAAAGGAATGTTTGTAATTGCAGACATAAAAAGAGGAGATATAGGTTCAACAGCACAAGGATATTCAAATGCATATTTAGGAAAAACCAAAATAGAAGAAAATGAGCAATCATTATATGATATAGATTTTGTAACAGTTAATCCATATATGGGAACAGATTGTGTAAAGCCATTTATAGACGACTGCAAAAAATATAATAAAGGATTATTTATATTAGTAAAAACATCAAATCCATCATCAGGAGAATTACAAGATGTAAAACTAGAAAATGGAGAAGAAGTATACACAAGAGTTGCAAAATATGTGGAAAAATGGGGCGAAGAATTAAGAGGAGAGTACAATTATAGTAGTATTTCAGCAGTAGTAGGTGCAACATATCCAGAACAATTAAAACAATTAAGACAAATTGCACCACATACATATTTTTTAATACCAGGGTATGGAGCCCAAGGAGGAAAAGCAGAAGACATTGCACTAGGATTTGACGAAAACGGATTAGGTGGAATTGTAAATGCCTCTAGAAGTTTAATGTGTGCTTATAAATCAGAGATGTGGAAAGGTAAATTTGAAGAAAAAGATTATGCAAAAGCCACAAGAGCAGAAGCCATAAGAATGAAAGAAGAATTATGTTCAAAAATTATAATAAAATAGGTGTTATCACAAAACAAAAATAAGATAACAATTTTATATTATGCAAGGAGGAATTAAAATGCCTGTAAATATTAAAGCAGAGCTAATAAAAAAACAAGAAATTGGACCAGAAATGTTAAAATATAGTGTTAAAGCAAAAGAAATAACAGATACAGCAAGACCTGGTCAATTCATAGAAATTAGAGTAAATGATGATATTGAACCATTTTTAAGAAGGCCAATTAGTATTTATAATAATGACAAAGAAAACGGAATATTAGAATTCATATTTCAAATAAAAGGTAAAGGAACAAAAATATTATCTCAAAAAAGAGAAGGAGATAAAATAGACATAATAGGACCACTAGGATTTGGGCCATTTAAATATGCAAATTACCAAAAACTAGGAATAATAGGCGGAGGAATAGGAGTATTCCCATTATATGAATTAGCAAAAAGTGCAAAATCAGAAAACAAAAATGTAAATATATATCTTGGATTCAGAAATAAGGATTTAGTAGTATTAGAAGATGAATTTAAAGGAGTATCAGACAAACTGCAAATTACAACAGATGACGGGAGCTATGCAGAAAAAGGTTTTGCAATAGATTTCTTAAAAAAAGATATTGAAGAAGGAAAAATAGACAGTATATATGCATGTGGACCATTACCAATGTTAAGATCAGTGAAAAAACTTGCAATAGAAAAAGAAATACCATGTCAAATTTCATTAGAAGAAAGAATGGCATGTGGACTGGGAGTATGTCTTGGATGTGCAGTAAAAACAGCAAAAAGCACAGCAGAAAATCCAGAATATTGGCATGTTTGTAAAGCAGGACCTGTATTCCAAGCAAAAGATGTAGATATATAAAAAATATAATTACGAGTTTTTTATTGTAGTCAAAACTCAAATTGGGCGAGAAAAAATAAATCGAGAATAAATAAAAGAAAGGTGAATAAAAAATGAACACAAAAATAAATTTTGCCGGAATAGAAATGAAAAATCCAGTAACAGTAGCCTCAGGAACATTTGGATATGGTAGAGAATTTAGTAATTTCTTTGATTTAAGTAAATTAGGAGGAATAATAACCAAAGGAACATCACTAAAACCAAAAAGTGGAAACAAACCACCAAGAGTATGTGAAACAGCAAGTGGAATGTTAAACAGTATAGGACTTCAAAATCCAGGAGTTGAATATTTTGCAGAAAATGATTTACCATTTTTAAGAAAATTTGATACAGCAATTATAGTAAATGCATGTGGAAGCACTATTGACGAATATGTTGAATTATGCAAAATATTAAACACACTTGACATAGATGGAGTAGAATTAAACTTATCATGTCCAAATGTAAAAGCAGGATGTATGGCATTTGGAAACACTTATGAAGGTGTAAAAGAAGTAACAAGTAAAGTAAGAAAAGTGCTAGAAAAACCACTTATAGTAAAATTAACACCAAATGTAACAAATATTGCAGAAATAGCAAAAGCAGTAGAAGATGCAGGAGCTGATGGAGTATCATTAATAAACACATTACTTGGAATGAAAATTGATATAAATAAAAGAAAACCAGTATTAGCAAATAACACAGGAGGACTATCAGGTCCAGCAATAAAACCAGTTGCAGTACGAATGGTATATCAAGTTGCACAAGCAGTAAAAATTCCTATATTAGGTATGGGAGGAATTGTAAATGGAGAAGATGCAATTGAATTTATGTTAGCAGGAGCAAGTGCAATTTCTATTGGTGCAGGTAACTTTATTTCTCCTACAACTAGTATTGATACTATTAACCAAATTGAAGATTATATGAGAAAAAATAATATTCAGGATATTAATGAGATTGTTGGAAAAGTGGAGATGAACTAGATTTTATATATAGAAAGACGATGAAATGTAAAAAAATTCATCGTCTTTATGAAATTTTGCAAAAAGACTTGAAAAAACTTGAAATTAACAGTATAATATTAAGGTAGATGCGCTCGTAGTTTAGTTGGATAGAATGGCAGGCTACGAACTTGCAGATCGGGGGTTCGAATCCCTCCGGGCGCACCAATAACGTTTCTGTTCAAATGCCATCAAACAGATAGATACATATATCTTTCTGAAAATGATGGTGTTTTTTGTCGCAACAAAAGGAGCTACTTTATAATATAAATGACAAAAATTTTATTTTTTAGAAAATAGGATAAATTTTATTTGACTTTTTCGTATAATCTGTGTATAATAAATATAGGAAATGACAAATCCACAAACGTGGTTTTGCCAATATAGATAGAAAAAACTCACATCTAAATCGTCAAATTTGTACTGAACCCAAAAAATTGGACTTTTTTTGATTTAGTATTAAGCAACTTCTAAGGAATGAATTCTGTATTGTACA